>NZ_KQ968939.1:1191398-1269473 GCF_001578715.1 Lactococcus sp. DD01
CCACCAAAGGCTATGAGTTTTTATTTTTATATAAAACAATTATTTAACTTTAACTGAATCTGTGATTGCTTCAACAGCTTTCTTCATTGCGATATCGTGTTGGAGCATGTCAACTGGAAGAAGTTTTTCCACTTGTTCAACAGGCATGTTATATTGTGCAGCCAAGTCAGCAATCTCAGCTTTAACTTCTTCATCTGTAGTTTCGAAGTTTTCTGCTTTAGCAATTGCTTCAATAACAAGGTTTGTACGCACACGTTTACCAGCATCTTCTTGGTATTGTTCGTGCAATTGCTCTTCAGTAGTACCTGTGATTTGGAAGTACATTTCTGGAGAGATACCTTGTTGTTGCATTCCACCAAGGAATTCGTTCATTGCGCGGTGAACTTCTTCGTGAATCATTTCTTCAGGAATTTCTTTGATTTCAGCATTTGCTACAGCTGTTTCGATAGCTGCAGTTTCAACAGCATCGTTATAAGCTTCAGCTTTAGCATCTTCAAGTTCTTTACGGAATTTAGCTTTGAGCTCATCCAAAGTTTCAACTTCTTCGTCAATATCTTTTGCTAATTCATCATCAAGTTCTGGAACTTCTTTTGCTTTAACTTCGTTAACTTTAGTTGCGAATACTGCTTCTTTACCTGCAAGATCTGTAGCTTGGTAGTCTTCTGGGAAAGTCACTTTCACGTCGATTTCTTCGCCAGCTGAAGTGCCAACAAGTTGTTCTTCAAAGCCAGGGATAAATTGACCTGAACCAAGTTCTAAACTGTGGTTCGCACCTTTTCCGCCTTCAAATTCAACACCATCGATAGAACCAACAAAATCGATAACTACTGTATCTCCGTTTTCAGCTTTACCTTCTTTAACAGTCAATTCAGCAAGGTTGTTTTGTTCTTGTGTCAAACGTGCTTCAACTTCTTCATCAGCAACATCTTTAGTTGCTTCTACTGAAACTTCCAAGTTTTTGTAGTCACCAAGTTCTACTTCAGGCTTAACAGTTACTTCAGCTGTCAATTCCCAGTCAGAACCTTTTTCCATTTTAGTGACATCAATTTTTGGTTGAGCAACAGGTTCAATACCTGCTTCTTTTACAGCTGCATCATAAGCAGTTGGCAATACGGCATTCAAAGCTTCTTCGAAAAGAGCTTCTTCACCATACATGCGGTTAAACATTTGACGGCTGATTTTACCTTTACGGAAACCAGGCACTGAGATATTACCTTTTACTTTATTGAAAGCTTTGTCAAGACCGTTTTTGATTGTTTCTTGGTCGATTGAAAATGAGAGTGTACCAGTGTTAACACCAGTTTTTTCAAAACTTGCAGTCATTAATTATTTCTCCTTATTTATGAGCCTTGAGCTCAGAAATTTCATACCTTTCTAGAATAGCATAAAAACTGAGTGAATTCAACTTTTTGAACAATTATTTTTCGCGCTTTTCTTTGAGTTTAAGTCAAAAAAAAAGCTTGCAAAAGCAAACTTTTATGGATTTAAACGTTGCATGACTTCTTGCCATAGGTCGCCACTAAAAACACGGGACGCTTGTCCGCCGCCTAGTACACCATAGCCTAACATCAAGCCCGCTGCACCTGCTATAAGGACAAGTACAAGAACTAAAAAGACTAATGAAAGGCGAACGCCTAATACTTTAATCGTTTTTTTAATCATCAATTTCCTCAAGTTCTGGAACACGTTCAATATCTGCTCCAAGTGATTTTAATTTTTCATGGAAGCGGTAATAACCACGATCAAGGTGACTTAATTTACGTACTGTAGTTTGACCTTGCGCAACCATACCAAGCAAAATTAATGCTGCACTTGCACGTAAATCTGTTGATTTAACTTGTGCACCTTGTAATTTTCGTGTGCCTTGGATGATGGCTGTGTTACGTGTAATATCGACCGTTAAGCCCATACGACGCATTTCTTCTAAATGTTGGAAACGATTTTCAAAAACCGTTTCAATCATTGTTGATTCACCCTTAGCGATAGCTTGAGCCGCAGTCATTTGCGATTGCATGTCTGTTGGGAAACCAGGATGTGGTAAAGTTTTTACATTTGTTGCTTTTAAGATTTCAGGACCAAGAACACGAAGTCCTTCATCTTCTTGGACAAACTCCACACCCATCTCAATCAATTTAGAAATTAAGGGACGGTTGTGCTCACGAACCGCATCTTTGATTAACACATCGCCTTGTGTCATTGCCGCTGCTACCACGAAGGTTCCAGCTTCGATACGGTCTTGTACGACTGCGTGGTTAGCACCATGCATTTTTTCAACACCTTTGATAATAATTGTATCTGTACCAGCACCTTTGACATTTGCACCCATCTTATTGAGCCAATTTGCAAGGTCAACAATTTCAGGCTCGCGTGCTGCATTTTCTAAAATTGTTGTTCCTTCTGCAAGAGTTGCAGCCATCATCAAGTTTTGTGTGGCACCTACTGATGGGAAGTCCAAATAGATATGTGCACCACGTAGTGTTTCAGCCTTAGCTTCAATGTAACCCGCTTCTTGAGTAATTTCCGCCCCCATCAATTCAAAGCCACGCAAGTGGAGATCGATAGGACGTGAACCAATTGAGCAACCGCCGGGCATTGAGACACGAGCATGCCCGTTTCGAGCTAAAATTGGACCCATTACAACGATAGAGGCACGCATTTTACTTACAAATTCGTAGGGTGCTTTTGTTTTTACTTTAGTAGCTGCTTGTGCGTGAACCGTCTTGCTTTCTTCTGAAAACTCTAAGTCAACTCCAAGATGATCCACTAAATTGTTCATCATGTAAACATCGCTCAAGATAGGAACATTACGAAGAATAATTTCTCCCTCGCTTGGCAAAAGTGTCGCTGCAAGCAAAGGCAAAACAGCATTTTTTGCTCCTTCAATTTCTACAGTTCCTTTAAGGCGGGTATTTCCACCCTTGACAATTATTTTATCCATTTATACATTCCTATAATTTCTTTATTCTGAAAGACACCCTAAATTATAGCACAATGAATCTTTTCGTCAACTTTACAGGATTATGTCTGTCCTTTGTATTAGTTGTTCAACTAAATGTGCAGGCAAGCTATAAACGTACTGACGGTCTATAAGATTGGGTTTTGCTCCCTCAAAGGTTTTGGTCACAAAACCGAGCTTTTCGGTCAAAATACCTCCTGCGGCATAATCCCAAGGTTGTAAAAGGCTAAAATAAGCGACAGTTTTTCCTTCAAGAAGGTCCGCATAGGCCATTCCTGCGCTGCCTAACATCCTTACTCCTAAAGTAGTTAAACTAAAGTCCGTTAGTTTATATAAGTTTTTACGATAAATCATTGAATTGATTGAAAGTAGACTTTTTTCAAATGCTTGCGGTTTATATAAAAGCCTTCTATCATTGCAATATACTTCTTGCGCGTTATTCCAATAAAGTTTGTCGGCCATTACATCAAGAATTAATCCAAATTGGGGCTGCCCTTTTTCATAATAAGCCAGCATCACAGCAAAGTTATCCTGCTGCACCACGAAATTTATCGTACCATCAATAGGATCCAAAACCCAAAAATTGTCTTGACTACGGTCAAAAGCTGCTGTATTTCGTCCGGCTTCTTCGGCTAAAATTTTATCCTCAGGATAATTCTTTCTAATTTCTTCAATGATGATTTCTTGAACCTGCTGATCAAAATTTGTCACCAAATCACTAAAATTACTTTTTTGCGAAACTTCCAAAGTTTGATGAATATTATCACGAAGAAAAGCACCGGCTTCTCTCACCCAAGTTTTTGCTTGTTTAAGCTTTTTCAAAGCGAACAAATTGTCTTTCACTCGCTTGTACCTCCTTGACGGCACGATAAAGCGAATAACCACTGCTTTCTTCGAATTCTCGCCCCAGCTGTTTTTCTTGCATCTTGGAAGGTACAATTTTCTTGAATGTTTTATAAGCCTCCAAGAATTCTTCTTTGTCCACTTTACTCTCATAAAAATTTTCCACTTGATTGAAAAAAGAGAGCACTGCAGTCATTTCAGCAGTACTCCAACTTAAATCAAGTGGATATTGATAATTAGCTTTCATTATTTCCACTCTCCCTTATTCATTTAGAAGTCGTTTACGGCACGTTTCATTTCCGCACGACGATAATGACGAGGTAAGAAAGCACGAATCTCGTCTTCATTAAAACCAATTTGTAACAAACGATCATCTGTGATAATCGGACGACGTAAAAGGTTTGGATACTCTGTTACAAGATTAATCAACTCGTTAATGGTCAACTCATCAAGATCCAAAGCAAGCTTTTGAAATATTTTTGACCGAATTGAAATAATATCTTCCGTTCCGTTTTCTGTTTTTGACAAAATTTTACGTAAGTCATCATTTGTCATCGGCTGTGTCAAAATGTTGTGCTCCGTATAAGGGACACTGTGTTTGTCCAACCATGCACGTGCCTTACGGCAACTAGTACATGAAGGCGATAAGTATAAATCAACCACTTTCTTTCCCCATTCTATCTAGGCTGTAACCAATTATTAAACTTGAGCAGCGCTATTATTTGTTACTTATTATACCAAAAATTATAGATTAAAAAAAGTGCGTTTTTTTACTATTGTGTAAGAATTTGTGTCTATGTTACATATTGTTCATATCGTCACAAATTTCTTGTAAATCTTCAAATCTAATCAATTCCATATTATAATTTGATGTCTTTTGCATCCTATCCGTAATAAAATGGAGCCTAGTTTCGTTTTCTTCGTCATATAAAACTAAAGAACCATCTGAATTTTCGAGCAAAAAATCGTTATACTGACGAAATTGACTTGGATTTTCGTAATCTTCGTAAGCATATTTAACATAATCTACATCTTTAAATTCACGCAATTTTGCTTGATTCGCCTCGTTCCAGTTTTTTCCCTGCGTTTCAAAGGGAAAAATACTTGCAATATGGAACTCGTATTCTGTTTGTAATTCTTTAGAAACTTGTAATGCCCAATATTCAAAGCCTAAATTTCCCGTGAAAATAACCCATTTCAATCCTTTGTCCAGATACGCTTCCAATCTTCTTTTAAAGGCTTTTTTGATAATTTTGATTTTGATATCCTTCTCATCAAAAATCCCTAAATCAAAAGCTGTGTAACCTGTAATAAGCAATGTTTTCATAACGGGTCCTTCCTTGCACAATATAAGGCATCATATTTTTTCTTTTCTTGATTATCCAAAAACATCTTTTCTCCTCGTTTATACTTTTTATACGACTTAAGCAAAAATAAAGAGCTATTTTTATTGCTATTATTAAAATTTGAAAGTAAAGAAACTAATCGCAAACTCTACAATAAGATACCATTTTAACTGTAATAATCCAAAAGACAAATAATTTGCTATAATTACATTATACAATAGAAGTAACAATTTAATATATGGAAAAACACACATGCTAAAATATCCTCAAGGATTAAATAAACAAAGAAAAAATTTTTCAGGAAAACAAACAGAGAAAAAAGTGGTGCATAACGCTGCGAAAAGTACTCCGAATATGGTAAAATCTAAATCGGCAGTAAAATTTGGTAAACGTGGTATGAACTTTGAAGCAGAGATCAATGCGACTAATGATTATTATCTTGCACATGATATCGCTGTGATTCATAAAAAACCCACTCCTATCCAAATTGTAAAGGTTGACTATCCCCAACGTAGCCGTGCTAAAATTACCGAAGCCTACTTTAGACAGGCTTCAACTACAGATTATTCTGGCGTCTATCAGGGAAGATATATTGATTTTGAAGCTAAGGAAACCCATCAGAAGACAAGTTTTCCTCTGAAAAATTTTCATGAGCATCAAATCGTCCATATGTCCAAAGTTCTTGAACAAAAAGGCATTGCCTTTGTGCTCTTACACTTTGCCTCTTTGGACGAAACTTACTACTTGCCATCTGAGAATTTGATTCGTTTTTATCAAGAAAAAAAAGGCTTAAAGTCTATTCCTCTTGATTATATTAAGCAACACGCTTATCAAATCCCATCAAATCAGATTCCTAGAATCCCTTACTTGGATATCGTTAATCAACTTTGCGAGGTGAATTAAAATTCCTACTAACAAACGAAAAAAATCAAAAATGAATCGAAATAAAAACACTGCAGTTAAAAGATCTCTCATTTCAACATTGAAATGGGCTTTAATTCTGATTTTTTCAACAATTATTCTGACTTTTGTTGCTGCTGGTGCGCTCTTTATTTATTACGCAAAAGATGCGCCGAAATTAGATATGAGCAAATTAGAGTCACCCCCATCAACGGTCGTTTATGACAAGGATGAGAAAGTAATTGCTACTCTTGGTGCGGAACAACGTGATTTAGTACAGACTGATAATATACCTGTCATGCTTGTTAATGCTGTAACCTCAATTGAGGACCGTCGCTTTTTCAATACACGTGGTGTTGACCCAATACGTATTGCTGGTTCTTTAGTCAATAACTTACGTGGTGGACATATGCAAGGTGGTTCTACCTTAGATATGCAGTTGATTAAACTGTCTTTCTTCTCTACTGACTCAGCTGACCAAAACATGAAAGTCAAAATTCAAGAAGCTTGGCTTGCCTTACAGCTGGACCAAAAATGGTCAAAAGAGCAAATCTTTACTGCTTATGTCAATAAAGTCAATATGGCGAATGGTTATTACGGTATGGGGACAGCTTCTCAAGCTTACTATAATAAACCGTTAACAGACTTGTCTATCGCACAGTTAGCCCTACTTGCGGGTATGCCACAAGCACCAAATACTTATAATCCTTATAAAAACCCAGAAGCTGCGAAATATCGTCGCGATTTGGTAATCAATGCGATGTACCGCAATGGTAAAATCACGGAGAAACAAAGAGATGAAGCCATCAATACACCAATCGATGACGGTCTTCAAGACTTGAAGAGCGGTGTAAATATCCCCGACTATGCCAATGACTTCATCAATGAAGCCATTAAGCAAGCCAATCGAGAAACAGGAACAGATGCGCCAAATGCTGGCTTAAAGATTTATACTACGCTTGACAGCAAAGCGCAGGAAAATCTATTCAACATTGTCAATACCAATGATTCTGTACCATTCACTGATGACGAACTTCAAGTTGCTTCAACTTTGATTGATACACAGACAGGTGGCGTTGCTGCCCAAATCGGTGGACGTAAGCAAGAAATCGTTCCTTTTGGCTCAAATCAAGCTACAGAACCCACTCGTGACTGGGGCTCAACGATGAAGCCACTCATAGACTACGCACCTGCCTTTGAAAATGGCATTTATACAAGCACTGCCCAAACCATTTCCGACTCAGGTCCTTACTTCTATCCCGATGCTCAAAATATTCAACTGAACAACTGGGACAATCAGTATCTAGGAAACATCTCCGTACGACAAGCTTTAGCTCTTTCACGTAATATCCCGGCTATTAAAACTTTAGCTGCTGTAGGATTAGATAATGCGACTGCCTTTGCCAATAAACTTGGCTTTAAGTATCCTGTACAAACTGGTACCGATAGCGAAGGAAAAGCCATCTATGAGCCGGGAAATATGGTCTTCTCAAATGGTATTTCTAGTAATTCAATCAGCACAGATTCTCAATATGGTGCAAGTTCTGAACGTATGGCTGCTGCCTATGCTGCTTTTTCGAACGGTGGTATCTACACAAAACCTTACTATGTTTCGAAAATTGTAATGCCTGATGGCTCGACAAAAACTTATGAGCCAGAGCGTACGCGTGCGATGAAGTCTTCAACTGCTTATCTTATTACTGATATCCTCAAAGATGTTATCAAAGGAAATGACGGCACAATACCTGCTCTTTCTACAGGTCTTTATGCACAAACTCCTGGACTTCCTGAAGCAGGGAAAACAGGAACTTCCAACTACGATGATGCTGAATATCCTAAAGCTCTTGAAACAGCTGGAATCACGCAAGCTCAGCTCCAAGGTGGTTCAATGGCACCAGACGAAAACTTTGTTGGTTACACACCACAATATTCTATGGCTGTATGGACCGGTTATAAAAATAGACTACAACCTGTCTATGGCGAAAATATGTATATCGCTGCTAAAGTTTTCAAAGCAATGATGACAGATTTATATCCTGATCCAACATCTGTTGCAGACTGGCAAATGCCAAGCGATGTCGTAAAACAAGGTTCTGACCTTAGTGTAACAGGAAATTAATTTATGATAATCGAGAAAATCGTTAGTGAAATTGCTCAGGAAAATGCTTATATCCTGAGCAATTCTGCTTTTAGTATACTTATTGATCCTGGCAGTCAACCAGAAAAAATTATTGCAAAACTCCAAGAGATTGACAAGCCTTTAACTGCTATTCTCTTGACTCATGCACATTTTGACCATATCATGGGGCTTGATACCCTCAAGCAAGCCTATCCTAATGCTCAAGTTTATCTACATGAAAATGAAAAAGAGTGGCTCAAAAACCCCGAGCTTAATGCTTCAGCTTTAATGCTCCCCTTTCCTGTCACTTGTAAGACTAATATAGATGAATATTATGTCTGTGATACACCTTATAATCTCTCTGGGCTAAAATTCCACGTGCGCTACACACCCGGGCATTCTATTGGGGGGATTAGTCTTGTTTTCGAAGAAGAGGAGCTTATTTTTTCCGGTGATGCACTTTTTGCTGGTGCGATTGGAAGAACAGATCTTCCAAGTGGGAATCACACACAATTACTACAGTCCATTGAGGCAGAACTTTTTAGCCTTCCCGACGACTATACGGTTTATCCAGGGCACGGTCCAAGCACAACGATTGGAAAAGAAAAACTTTATAATCCATTTTTCTAATATAAAAAAGCCCCATTGGGCTTTTTTATATTAAGCTTAGTAAGCTTTCAGAATTTCCCTCAAAAAAACATCTCTATATTAATATAGAGATGTTTTTATTATACAGATAATGTTTGGCCAGGATAGATATTTCCTGTAATACCGTTCATTGCGGCAAGTTCATCTGCTGTTCTTCCATAAACAGAGGCAATTGATGTTAAAGTATCACCTGATTGAACAGTATAAGAACTAGAAACGGTGCTTGTTGCCATCGTTGAAGCACTTGTAGTTGAAGTTGTCGTCGTTGCACTAGTCCCAGCTGTTGGTATCTGGAGAACTTGACCTTGCATGATGTGATCTGTAGCTGAGAGACCATTTTGGGAAAGAATTGCATCCATTGATACACCATAGTGTGCTGCAATATCATAGACTGTATCACCTTCTTGAACAGTATAAGTTTGTGTACCGTATGAACTTGTATCTGTAGAAGTTGTAGTTGTCACATAGCTTGTTGTTGAAGTTGTAGCGACTTCTCCGCCATCATAAGCTGTTAAACCATATTGCGCGATAACAGCATTTAATTTTGAGGCATAATTTGGATCTGTAGCATAGCGTCCTTGCAACCAAGCGGTTGCATCTTGATAAGAGCTTGTATTTTCACGCCAAACACCTGAATACAAGAAAGAGCCACGTAATAAACGTGCTTGTGCAGCACAAGCCTCTGCAACTGAAGCATAAGCTTGGAAAGGTTCCACGACATTATGCATTTGTCCGTCAAGAAATTCTTGTGTAGGCAAATAAACTGGATTTCCTGAAGTGTATTTCACACCGAAAATATTATTATAATTTACAGCTAGTGCACTTTGTCCAGCACTGCTTTCCAAAATACCTTGGGCAATCATAACAGAGGGGTAAAGACCATATTCGTTTGCGACTGGAATTGCTGCTTCAGCCAACTCTTGTACTGACATTGCTTGTGCTTTCACAGCCCCAAGACTTGTAAGGGCTACAGCAGCTGCGCCAAATAAAAATTTGTGTTTTGTATTCATCTTATAAAAACTCCATAAATAAAATATTCATTATTTCTAAGTATATACTATTTATTATCTAATGTAAAACTATATAATCCTTGATATTATATTTTTATAGCGCTTATTCGCTTTTTTTATGTAAAACTGATAAAGTAGGTTTTATAATAAGAAGCAGGATCATCAAAGATAAAAGGAGAACTCTATGTCTAAAATTTATGAAAATATTACTGAACTCATTGGGCAAACACCCGTTATCAAGCTTCGCAATCTTCCTGAAGACAGTGCTGAGGTTTACGTTAAACTTGAGGCATTTAATCCTGGAGGATCAGTAAAAGACCGTATTGCCCTCAATATGATTCGGCAAGCAGAGCGGGATGGACTACTAAAAGAAGGTGGGACTATTATTGAACCAACTTCTGGAAATACTGGAATCGGACTTGCTTTTGTCGGAGCTGCTTTAGGCTACAAAGTTGTGATTGTCATGCCTGAAACCTTCTCACTTGAACGCCGTAAATTAATTCAAGCTTACGGTGCTGAACTTATTTTAACTCCAGCTGCTGGAGGAATGAATGAATGAAGCTATTGCTACAGCAGAACGTCTTGCAGAAGAAAAAGGATGGTTCCTTCCACTTCAATTTGACAACCCGGCTAACCCAGCTGCTCACGAAGCCACAACAGCTGTAGAAATACTGGACGTTTTTGGTGAAACAGGTTTGGATGCTTTTGTGGCTGGTGCGGGAACCGGTGGAACTATTTCTGGGGTTTCTCATGTACTGAAAAAAGCGAATCCTAAGCTCAAAAGTTATGCGGTAGAACCTGCAAGTTCTCCTGTCTTAACAGGCGGGCAACCACAGCCCCATAAACTTCAAGGGATTGGTGTTCCTTTTATCCCTAAAGCTTTGGACACTTCTTCTTATGATGAAGTAATTGATGTCCCTGTGGAAGAAGCTTTTACTACTGCTCGCGAAATTGGTTTTAGCCAGGGCTTCCTTGTAGGGATTTCAAGTGGTGCAGCAATTTGGGCTGCTCTTGAAGTTGCGAAAAAATTAGGCAAAGGAAAGAAAGTATTGACCTTGTCTGCCGACAATGGCGAGCGCTACCTCTCTACAGAACTCTATGATTTTTAATTCTTAAACTCTTAACTTAAGAGAAACATCAATAGTTGTAATTTAGCCACGTCTTTACTTAAACAACAGATAAAAAAGCTCCGACACTTAATCGGGGCTTTTATTCTTTTATCAATTCGCTACTTTAAGCATTTCTTGATAAATATTGCGGAAGATTGTAAGAAAGGCTTCAATCTCTAACATATTATTTGTATGGTCCAGACTAACACGTACAGCGCTGGTTGCAAGATCAGGTTTGACATGCATAGCCATAAGTGTGCCGGCAGCAGCATTTTTCTTCGAAGAACATGCAGATGTTGTTGAGATGAAAATCTCATGTTTTTCAAAAGCATGAACAACAACTTCTCCTCTAACTCCACGAATTCCAAAGGTCAATATATTGGGAGCAAAGTCATCCATTTCTGAAAAAAGGATAATTTTTTCTTGCTTAGAGAGTTCCTCAAAGATGATTGCTTTCATTTGACGAATTTTCTCAACTTTATGATCAAAATCAGATAGTGCAAGACGAAGAGCCTTAGCTGTAGCAGCGATACCAGCAACATTTTCAGTCGTCGAACGCCTGTTATTTTCCTGACCACCGCCATGTAAAAGAGGGGCTAAGCGTTTCCCTGATTTAATATAAAGAAAACCGACACCACGTGGCCCGTGGAATTTGTGCGCTGAAAATGTTGCAAAGTCCACACGTTCCAACATAAAGTCCTCAACAGCTATTTTACCAATGGCTTGGACAGCATCGATGTGGAAAGAAATGGTAGGACGATTTTCCAAGAGTTTAGCGATTTCTTTGATTGGTTGAATAGAGCCTATCTCGTTATTTACGGCCATGACAGATACCAAAATTGTATCTTCGCGGATTAATCCCTCAAGCTCTGAAACTTTAACAAATCCCCGTTCATCAACAGGTGCTTCATCAATTTCAAATCCTTGCGTAGCTAACCATGCTGCAGTATTTTTAACTGCAGGATGTTCTATGGCTGAGATAATGATGTGCTTCCCAAATCTTTCTTTTTCATATGCCACACCTTTTAAGACCCAGTTATCGCCTTCTGTTCCACCACTCGTGAAGAAAATTTCCTCTGCATTAACATGAAGTAGATCCGCGATTTGACGGCGTGAAGCCTCCAAAAGACGTGTTGCAGTTATTCCTAAACTGTGCAAGCTCGAGGGATTTCCCATGATTTTAGTGGCTACATCTGTATATGTGCGTAAAACTTCTGGATTTATAGCGGTAGTGGCTGAATTATCAAAGTAAATGATTTTAGTTTCCCCATTTCTGAATAACATTTAGCAACTTCCTTAGCTTAAGCAGCGGAAGCATTTTTTCATCCTTACATTCTATCACTTTTTTCTCGCTTTTTACAGCTTGAAAATCATTATGTACTCAACTGTTATCTTCATTCTGTTTTACTGTAAGTAAACATGCAAGAGCTACAAATTTTTGTACTCAAAGACAATAAAAAATACCATGGTTAACCACGGTATCAGTATTTCTACGCTAGATTATTTAACAGCGTCTTTCAAAGCTTTACCAGCTTTAAATGCAGGAACTGTAGTTGCTGCGATTTGGATAGCTGCACCAGTTTGTGGGTTGCGTCCTTCGCGAGCTGCACGTTCACGAGTTTCGAAAGTACCGAAACCGATAAGTTGAACTTTTTCTCCTTTTGCGAGGAATTCAGTTACTGATTCACCGAAAGCGTTAACTGCTTTTTCAGCATCTTTTTTTGTCAATCCAGCTTTTGCTGCAACTTCAGCAATAAGATCTTGTTTGTTAGCCATTTTAAAAATGTCCTCCATATTTTGTTTTACCTGTTCTTATTAGGCACTTTTCATTTTATCAAATGTTGTGAACCTTTGCAAGCCTAAACAGCGTTTTTCTGCGGTTTTTAGCTGATTTTAAGGTTGAATCATCAAATTAAAAGTAAAGTTTCCACTGACTAAATCTAACTGATTTGCTTTTAAATATAAATTATCTGCTAAAGTAAGTTGTGGCAGATGTAATATGACTTGATCCTTCGTCGGTAAGACTTCCACAAAGCCTGGTAGCTTAATGCTTGACTTCACATAAGCGAGAACAGCACTTGTTGGTAAGTTCAATGACCCTGCCGAAACATTCTTCACCTGAAGTGCAACAGAACCATCATTTAAAGCCAAAGGCTCAAAGTAAATATAGAGTGGAATTTTTTGGCCAAAAAGTTGGTAAGAAGCTTCTAAAACAGCTTGACTATTTGATAGATAGAATTTATAACTCATGTCTGAAGTCTGAAAATCTTGCAGATAAGTATTGATAAGCTGGTTTAACTGGTCCCGATTAGTCGTTATTTTAGCGACTTCTGTCGTCTCTTTAGGCTTACTTACTTGCCCCAAAGATTGTTGGTCCCGCACATTAAATACACGGCTCGAAATAAAAGCAAAAGTTCCAATATTAATTGCTAATAGAGCAAGGAAGAGCCATTTCCAGATTGTTTTTTTATTTTTCATTGATCACCTGATATTCTTTAAATACTGCATCAGCCATGATTTGATAGCCAATATTGTTGGGGTGGAAACTATCTGCTGTATAAAGGAGATCATTGATTTGAGACTGGCTTTCAGAAATCCCTTTCTCCCCTCCGATTCCTTTGTAAAGCAAATCGTTAATGGCAATAAAACTCGTATTTTTTTCTTCTTTTACCGTTTCCTCTGTTGCGATATTCCAATTATTAATGATTGTTTGTAAGGCTGTTATATTAGGAAAATTCATATAGAAAGGATTATAAATCCCTAAAACATAGACATGAGCCTTAGGATTATTTAGCCGAATAGTCTCAAAGATTTTTTTCAGCTCATTTTGATAATTACGCGCAGGTTGTTCAAAGTCTTTTTCTTTAAGTTTTGAAAGATGAGCAGCATTATCCCGGATAACTTTCATAACATCATTCCCACCAACAGTCAAAGTGATAAAATCTGCATTTTTTATAGCAGTTTGGATTTCTCTATCCTGCATTTTTTCATAGATTTGGGTACTTGTATCACCTGCATGACCAAAGTTTTGTGACTCTACTTTTCCTGTGGTTTGGTTTTCTACCTCTTTTGCTAAAAGAGGGACGAAACCACCTTGGCCTGTTGCATCACCAACCCCTTCTGTTAATGAGTCTCCCAATGCCACGTAATTCACGATTTTATCTTGATCCTGTACTTCTTCTTTTAAACGGTTGCCAGCTGGAGTACTCATCAAAGAAAGCAAACAGAATACAAGTAAACTTGCTAGCAAAAAGCCAGCAAGTTCAAGAATAATTTTCAGTTTTTTATTCATAATCAATCATTACAGCCCAAGCACCCGGTCCTGTATGAGTAGCAATAGTAGAGTTAGTATCGAGGATAGAAATTGGTTTTTCAACAAATTTTTGCAAAGCTTCCTTCGCTTTATTAGAAAAATCAAGTCCTTCTACATGTGAAATGCCAATCTCACGAATTTTACGTCCAGAGTTTGCGATGTGTTCTACCGTTTCATCTAACCATTTGGTAAATGTCTTATTCCCACGTCCTCGTGTCATTACACCTAGCTCACGGTTTTTTAGTTCCATCACGATACGTACATGCAAGAGACTTCCCACGATTCCGGTTGTACGACTGATACGTCCGCCTTTAACCAGGTTTTCGAGCGTCGAAATCCCAATAAACAGTTCTGTATTTTCACGTACATGATTAATTCTCTTCAAGATTTCTTCTTTTCCAAGACCTTCTTTAGCCAATCGTGCGGCTTCCACTACTTGGAATTTCAAACCTTGGTCCGTAAAATCACTATCAAGAACTGTTACATCACGGCCAGATAGCATTGCCCCTTGACGCGCTGCTTGTACTGTACCGCTTAAACTTTCAGTGATGTGAATGGAAATAATCGCATCTTCTTCACTGGCAATTTCTTCATATTTTTCTGCAAAGACCCCTACAGGAGGTTGGCTTGTTTTAGGCAATGCCTTAGAAGCCTTCATTTTTTCCATAAATGAGTCCAAGGGTAAGTCTGAATCAAGGTAAGTTGTCCCGTCAATAGTTACCGACAATGGAACTACAGTAATATCAAGTTCTTCTACTAATTCTGGTTCAATAGTTATTGATGAATCTGTCACAATTTTAATTGTCATATTTTCTCCAAATCAAAATAAAAAGACTTCGATTTCTTTTCTAAACAATCTATGTTAATATATATTAATATTATACCAAATGAACTGCAATTTCGCTAATCCTCTTTTTCAAATTTATAAATATTTTGATTTTAGAAAGCGAAATTATTATGGAAAGAAGGAGATCAATGGAAAAGCCAGCTTCTCGCGCTTATCAAATTGTTGACCAGGTCTTTAATGCCATCACACACGGAGTCGGCACTGGTCTTGCTATTACAGGACTTGTTTTACTCATACTTAAAGGAGTAGCCAATCATTCACCGATACAGATTGTTGCTTTCTCAATTTATGGAGCCTCTCTTGTACTACTTTTTCTCTTTTCAACTTTGGCACACAGCCTACACTTTACACGCGCTCAAAAAGTTTTTCAAGTTTTTGATCATAGCGGTATCTTTTTACTCATCGCAGGAACTTATACCCCTTATTGCCTCGTTACATTAGGAAATTGGCTAGGCTGGGGAATGTTAGCACTTGTTTGGCTTTGTGCGATCTTGGGAATAGTCGTTACAGCTATCTACCTTCCACGATGGAATACCGTGCCTAGAGGTTCAACTGTCCTTTATATTGTTATGGGATGGGTCATCCTCTTTGCCATTTACCCTCTCTGGCAGCTTCTGCCTGCCTATGGCTTCTGGTTTCTCGTTGGAGGAGGCGTAATTTACTCTGTCGGTGCAATTATATACCGTTATAAATTCCCTTTCGCTCACGTGGTCTGGCATCTTTTTGTTCTTGGTGCTGCAATGCTGATGTGGTTCTCCATCTATGGTTATGTGGGATCATGAGAAAAAACGCTATTTATAAACAGCGTTTAAGACATAGGTTTTCAACTTGTTCAAAAGTAAATCATTTTCTTCCACATAGACTTGAGTCTGTGTGGTTTTTTTTGTGTCAGCAAAATGCAAAATGACTTGTATTCCTCCAGGAAACTCCCGTAAAATTCGAGAAATATGCGTATTATGACTTGCATCTTCAAGATTCAACCAAAGTTTACGGTCTGTCTCTTCTACTTCGATGACACGATCAGCTAGCATCTGTAAAGCATCATTTCTTTCAGAAACTTTGCCAGAAATTAAATAAAATTTTCCTTTTTCGAGATTTGCCATAAACCGCCGATAATTTTCTGGGAAAAGTGTAATATCAAAATTTTCTTTACTGTCAGTTGTGGATAGGAAAGCCATTGTCTCTCCTGTCTTTGTACGATGGGTACGCACAGTAAGTAGCTCGACTAAAACAGTCGCTCGCTTATTTTTTTGCAAATCAGTCAGTGCTGTAAAATTTGTTTTCAGTTTAAGTGCTAAAGTTTGCAAGGGGTGTCGCGTAATCCCTACACCTAAAAACTGCTTTTCATACTCGTATTTCTCGGATTGCAGATAATCTTCTGCATCTTGAAAAGAGAATTTTAAGGCAGATGCACCGAAGAGATCCAGTTGAATATTTTGACTATAATCAATGAGAGTTGATAAGTTTTGAGCCAGCTTCCCTCTGTTCATGTCTTGGTCATCAAAAGCTCCAATCTGTACAAGTGGTAGCAAATAATCTTCTTTCTGGAAATTTTGAGGTAAACTTTTCACCAAATCTGCTAAATCACTAAAGGGCCTATGTTCAACAATCCAAAATGCCATATCTCGTGGAATGCTCCGTACATTTGCTAAGCCCAAGGCGATTTTACCATTTTCTACTCTATCATGATAAGGCATCCGATTGATGGAAGGTTGCTCCATTTGAAAATCATTATCCAAAGCATCTTGAATCATGCTCTCTCTTTTACGGTCTCGAAGCTGAACCTCATAAAATTCATCGGGATAATTCGCCTTGAAATAAGCGATTTGAAAAGCTAGAGCAGCATAAGCATAGGCATGAGAACGATTAAAACCATAATTAGCAAAACGTTCAATCAGACGATATATCTCCATCGCTTGTGCTTCAGTGTGCCCCAACTTTAAGCTTCCTGCTAAAAATTCGGCTTGGAGTTCTTCAAATTCTTTTCCTTTTTTCTTTGAGATTGCACGGCGGAGCAAGTCAGCCTTACCCAAAGAGAAGCCGGCAAAGCGTTGTGCAACTTGCATGATCTGTTCCTGATAAATCATAATGCCATAGGTTGGCGCTAATATTTCTGTCAGTGTCTCGTCAATGACTTCTACTTTTTCCTGTCCATGTCGGCGGGCAACGAATTGGGGAATAAACTGTGAAGGGCCTGGACGGAAAATAGATGTCGCATCAACAATATCCTCAAACTTTGTTGGAGCTAAATTACGCAAAAAGCGTCTCATCTGTGGATTCTCAAATTGAAAAATACCTAGAGTATTTCCAGCCCGGAAAAGTGCTAACGTTTTGTCATCTTCTAAATCTATGTGCAAAGGATCGATGTGAACATTTTTTCGTTTTTGTACTAATTCACATAATCGCTCAATTATCGTTAAATTTCGTAAACCCAAAAAGTCGATTTTCAACAGACCAATTGCTTCAACATCCGGTGCCTCATATTGTGTCAAGGCCAAATCATCGGATGGTTTTAGAGGCACGTAATTGACCAAGGATTCTTGGCTTAACACCACGCCTGAAGCGTGTGTCGATGTTTGACGCGGTAAGCCTTCAATACGAGTAGCTATCTCATACACCTTCTGCAATCGACTGTCGCGTAAAATTTCAGCCTTAAGTTTAGGATTTTCCTCGTACTCATCACGAAGCGAACCAAACCGTTGTCTCAACATGCGTGTGAGAGAAGAAAGCTCAGCTTCGTTCATCCCAAAAGCCTTTCCGACATCACGTAAAGCTTGTCGTTTACCTAAGGTCGAGAAAGTCACGATCTGCGCCACATGGTCGCTACCATAACGCCGCTTCATATAAGCAAGCAACTCGGACCGTTTGGTATCAGGCATATCAATATCGATATCGGGCATTGCTACACGTTCAGGATTAAGGAAACGTTCAAAGAAGAGATTATTTGCCACCGGATCAACATGAGTGATACCTAAGGTATAAGCCACCAATGACCCAGCAGCAGAGCCACGCCCCATGCCGCAATAGATGTCGTTTTCACTTGCATAGCGTAATAAGTCGGCAACGATAAGGAAATAGTCATCGAAGCCCATTTGATGGATGACCGATAGTTCATGATTGAGACGTGCACGATAGTCTTCTCCTGCAGGCAGATTGACTTCTGCTCTTTCACGAAGAAGCTCTGCTGCATTTCTTTGTTTATCAAACTGAGGCAAGCCTAACTTCTCACTAAAGTCATACGCAATATTTGCAACTAAGTTTTCAAGATTATCTAAGGCTTGAGGATAATTCTTAGCATATAATTTTTCGTAAATTTCTGGTCTCTGCAAAAGTTGGTCATTTGACAAAGTCAACTCTTGATTGTAAGGTATTAAATCACGAATCGCATGTAGAACTTCAAGGCTTTCATTATCGACCTGTGACAAGTAGCGCACAGGCTGAAAAGGAAGGTACGGAAACTGAAGCGAAGTTCCTCCAGCACCTGTAGGCAAGATGCCAATATATACTTCTGCTTGAATCTGTGAAAGGGCTGAGAGATTCGCATAAGACTCTGGTACCACTAAAACGACATCATTTAAAAAACTCTCAATATCAGAAAAACGGTGACGACCGTAATTATGACTGGAAGAGATTTTTAAAAGATTTTTATACCCCTCAGTATTTTTAGCAATAAAACTAAAGGATACAGGTAAACTGTCCAGCTCAAAAACAAGCTCAACCCCAATAATGGGCTGTATGTTTCTCTTTTGTGCTTCAATCGCAAAGTGATAAGCACCATGTAAATTTCCGACATCACAAATGCCGAGCTGTTTATAGCCCATTTTTTCTGCCACATTCAGATAATCATCTACTCGGACAACACTATCTAAAAAACTGTACTCTGTTTTGGTGTTGAGTTGTGCAAACATTTGGCCCCTTTCTCCTTTGTTTTTATACTTTTTTCGCATAATTCTTGAATTTTAGCTCTAATAGTATTATACTTTATTTTGAAGAAAAATCGAAAGAAGAATTATTATGAAAGTACTTGTAACTCTTTTCTGGTCAGCCGTTATCGGCGAAGTTGTAGGTTACATCATGACCGCACTCGCTGGGGTAGCTGACAAGCCGTTTAGCACTTTGGTTGTCTCACTGGTATTCGGACTTTTTGTTTTACTCATTAGTAAAGTCGGAGTTGTGGAACCAAAGCATTAATCTCTCTTTCAAAGACCGATCAAAAAAAGCAGGTTTTTAATCTGCTTTTTTTGTGTCATAATAATCCTTTTCTTGTAGCTCCCAATACTCTTGATCTGTCTCACTAATTTCTCTTAAAATACGTGCCGGATTTCCCACAGCGATGACATGTGCGGGCAGATCTTTAGTAACTACTGCTCCTGACCCTACAATCGTTCCTTCGCCAATACTAACACCTGGATTCACAATCACACCTGCACCGAGCCATACACGATCACCAATAGTGATTGGTTTTGCATATTCAAGCCCTCGAACCCGAACAGCTGCATCGATAGGATGCAATGGTGTAATCAGGCTTACGCGAGGTCCAAACATCACATCGTCTCCAATAGTGATTGGTGCAACATCCAAAAAAATACAATCCACATTGGCATAAAAATTTTCACCAATGTGTGTGTTAAAACCATAATCGACTTGAAGTGGCGGATTCACATAAATAGATTTTCCTGTACTCCCAAACAATTGTTTCTCTAAAGCAATAATTTCTTTTTGATCCATTAGGTTGGTTTGATTTATCTTTTGGACAAGTACTCTTCCTGGTTGTGGATCATACTCTTTTTCAATCTTAGATGCTCTATAAAGTTGTCCTGAAATCATACGTTGATACTCTGACATGGCTTCTCCTCTCAATATTGCATCCAGTATATCAAATTATGATAGGAAAAAATATTAAAAAGTAAGCACTAAAAAAATCCCCAACTTAAGTAGGGATTTTTATTTTACATGTTTTCCACTGCAGCTTTAACAAAGGCTTGATAAAGCTCTTCTGGACGGTTTGGACGTGATTGTAATTCTGGGTGATATTGACAAGCAACGAAGAATTTTTTATCGGTTAACTCAACGATTTCGACCAAACGGTTGTCTGGGGAAACACCAGAGAATGTAAAGCCTGCCGCTTCAAATTGTTCACGATATTTATTGTTAAATTCATAGCGGTGACGGTGACGACGTTGAACGACATCCGCATCGTTATATGCCGCACGTGCTTTAGTGTTTGCTTTTAGTTTTGATGGGTAGAGTCCTAAGCGCAAGGTTCCTCCCATGTCTTCAACATCAACTTGGTCACGCATGATATCGATAATTGGATATGGTGTTTCTGGGTTTAATTCGTAAGAATGTGCCCCTTCCATGCCGAGAACATTGCGCGCAAACTCCACGCATGTCATTTGCATACCCAGACAGATCCCCAACATTGGAACGTCGTTTTCACGTGCATAACGTATAGCCGAAATTTTACCTTCTGATCCACGTTCACCAAACCCGCCAGGAACGATAATACCATGTGCATCTTTCAAACGTGCAGCAGCATTGCTATCGTCCAAGTCATTGGCATTTACCCAGTCCAATTCGATATCGCTGTCTGCTGGGTATCCGGCATGTTTCAATGCTTCTGTCACTGAGATATATGCATCTGGTAATTCTACGTATTTCCCAACCAAGGCAATCTTGACTTTTTTCTTGAGGTTCATCACATGGTCAACCATTGCTGCCCACTCTGTCATATCAGCTGCAGGTGCATCAAGTTTCAAGTGATCACAAACGATTTGATCCATGTTTTGCTCTTGCAAGTTTAACGGAATTTGGTAAAGATGTTCCACATCTAGAGACTGGATAACTGCTTCAGGATCAACGTCACAGTACATAGCTACTTTATCACGCATTTCACGTGTGATTGGAACTTCTGTACGAAGCACCAACATATTCGCTTGGATACCATACTCACGTAATGTTTTTGTTGCATTTTGTGCAATTTTTGTCTTCAACTCCCCAGCTGCACGCAAGTGGAGGATTGGCACAGTGTGAATGTACATCACATTATCTGAACCAACTTCGGCTTTCATTTGACGTAGAGCCTCAATAAACGGAAGGGATTCCATATCACCTACTGTACCACCCACCTCAGTGATGATAACATCCGCATCAGTCATAGTTGCTGCACGCTTAATTTTTTCTTTTAACGTATCCGTAACGTGAGGTACCATTTGAACTGTGGCTCCAAGGTACTCCCCTTTACGCTCTTTGCGTAAAATTTCAGAGTAAACTTTACCTGAAGTTACATTTGAGTATTTATTTAGATTGATATCAATAAAACGCTCGTAGTGTCCAAGGTCAAGGTCTGTTTCAGCACCATCGTCTGTAACAAAAACCTCACCGTGTTGATAAGGACTCATTGTCCCTGGGTCAATATTAAGATACGGATCAAATTTTTGTACAGTTACTTTAAGGCCACGGTTTTTGAGCAAACGTCCCAAAGACGCTGCAACAATACCCTTACCCATTGATGATGTACCACCACCTGTGACGAAAATATACTTAGTTGCCAATGCGAAATCTCCTCTGTTTTCTATATTAAGCCTGGGAAAATATAATGGAAAAATAGTTGTTTTTATTTTTCCTAATGAGGCGCTTAGGCAAAGCTCCGTAGAGCTTGCCATCCAGCATTTAGTGGCTTTAGCCACAAATGATGGTAGCGAAACAAAAAAATAAGCTCCCTCTTGTAAGGGAGCTTCTGACTTTACCGCAAAAAGCGGTGCCCGAATATTATTCTATATGATTTTGATTTTTTTGTCAAGGTCCTAGATTTTATCTGGAGTAAAAAAGAGGATAAGAACATCTATCCTCCTTTTAGAAATTAGTGAATATCAGTAGAACTCGCGAGCAACTGGTTTCCCTCTGAGGTCATCTACTTCGACTTTAAATGTCATCTGCACCTCCCTCTTTATTGTTAAATACATTTTCTCACACTTTGCCTTCATTACCAACTCATATGCAAAATTTCCAGTGAGGCACTTATCCAGACTTTTACTTACTCATAACTTGCACGTTCCCCACCAATAAGCTTAGGACGTGATTTGAGAGCTGTGACATGCGCTCCGCCAAGTTCTTTCAAGAGAGGTCGCACAGGGATTTGGACATGCTTTACGTGCATTCCAATAGCTGTATCGCCAATATCGAGTCCAGCATATGCCGTGATATGCTCAACTTCTACTGGTGCCTTAAACAGCTTATAAGCTGCGACTTGTCCACTCCCTCCTGCATGAAGCTGTGGAACAACAGAAACGATTTCCAAATCTTTTTTGTCCGCCAATTCTTGCTCTATAAGTAAAGCACGGTTAAGGTGTTCACAAGCCTGGACAGCTAAATAAATATCCCGCGCCTTGAGTGCTTCGTAAATCGTTCCGACAATCACTTCGCCGATCTCAGCTGAGGAGTTCTTACCAATTGTACCGCCATTGACTTCGGAACTAGATAGGCCCAAGACAAAAATCTGTCCAGCTTTTATCTCTGTTTTTGCAATAACATCTTCAATAATTGTTTTTGTTTCTTCTTTAATTTGTTTTAAGTCCATGAAGAGCACCTGATTTCTTAAGAATTTCTGTAAGAAGCAAAGCAACGACAAAACCGACACTGGTTTGCACGGCATTGATTGCCATGTCTGGTAATGCCACGGCTAAACTTCCAACAATAAACATATCTGCTATAAAATAACCGCCGACCATAACCACAGTAGCCAACACGTAATTAAGTGCTTTATTTTTTGTTATAACACCTAAATAACCTTGGAGTCCATGAATGACTAAGGTAAAGAACACGTATGCCGCATATCCTGCAATAAAATCATTGAGAAATCCTGCTAGTGCACCAACAATTAGACCTTCACGTTTTCCAAGAAGCATTGCTGTCGTGAAAATACCCGCATCAAGCAAGGTAAAATAACCACCAGGAATAGGTATTTTGGTGAAATAGCCTAAGACAAATGTCAAGGCAGCTAACAAAGCCAACAGGGTTAATTTTTTAGTTGAGTACTTCATTGCTCCTGCTTTCTTTTACTTTTCAAAGTTTGCTCGAATTCTACTCCATAACGTTTGTCAGCAGACTTTGGTGTATTTTTTATTGATTTAACTACAAAGTCAACAGCTTCTCGTGTTGCTGCGGCTAAAGTTTTACCATTAGTTAACTCTGCAGATAAAACAGAACCGAAGATATCTCCAGTGCCATGATATGCACCTGGCAATTTTTCTGCCAAAACATAGTCAATCTGTCCGGTACTTCTTGCAGCCGCGGCTCCAATATATTTTTCATCAAGCATAACACCCGTCAAAACAACATTTTTTGCCCCACGTGCTTGTAATTTTTCAATGAGCATTTCAATAAATGCTTCTGACTGCACACCTTCTTGGTAAGGTGTTCCTGTTAAAAGGCACGCTTCTGTGATATTAGGCAAAAGAACATCTGCATAAGGCAAAAGTTCACCCATTTTTTCTACAAAGTGCATATCGAAAACACTATAAAGTTCCCCATGATCAGCCATGACTGGATCAATGATAGCCAGATTGTCCGCATCTTTATATATGTCAATCAAGTCTTTGAGCACGTCAATTTGTTCCGCAGAAGCCATAAAGCCACTATAAATTCCATCCATATGGAGATTTAATTCTTGCCAGGCTTGAATAATGTTGCGCATTTCATCTGTAAGGTCAAGATAAGTAAAGTTGGTAAAACCACCTGTATGTGTTGATAAAAGCGCTGTGGGCAATAGTCGACACTCTATGCCATAAGCACTAATAATCGGAAGCGCCACTGTTGAGGAACAACGACCTACGCAAGAAATGTCATGTACAGCAACAATATTTTTAGTCAAAATAAATTACCTCCTTGAGATAGAGCCCTTCTGGGGCAGCAGTCGGACCTGCTAGGTCGCGATTTTTACTTTCTAAAATCTTTTTAATTTGCGAGACAGGCATCCGCCCATTTCCTATTTTAATCACAGTTCCCATCATATTACGAACTTGTTTATAAAGAAACCCATTGCCCCGAAAAATAAATTTATAGTTTTCATCGTCTAGTTTTACAAGCTCAGCTTGAGTTATCGTTCGTATCTTATCTTCAACTGTAGCACCAGCTGCTGTAAAGCCAGTAAAGTCATGTGTACCAACCAAATCTGCTAGAGCTTGTCGCATCAAATCTTCATCAAGTTGATAGCGAAAATGTGCACGATACAAACGGTGAAAAGGACTCCGAACTTTACTGTTTTCCAGAAAATACTCATAAATCTTTTCATGCTTGTTAAAGCGAACATGAAAATCCTCTTCAACTTGTATGACTTCACGAAAGGCAATATCTGATGGGGTTTGCGTGTCCAAAGCGAAACGTAAACGTTCCTCATCTCGCTGCCCTTGTAAGTCAAAATGAATACGTTGAGCATGCGCATGCACTCCCGAATCTGTACGTCCTGAGCCATGCAATATCACAGTCTGGTGAGAATTTAATTTTGTCAAAACTTTTTCAATCTCTTCTTGTACAGTCCGTTGATTATTTTGGGTTTGAAAACCTGCAAAATTTGTGCCATCATAAGCAATCGTTGCCATATATCTAGTCATGTTTATATTATAGCAAAATCAAGTATAGATTTGTCTAACCTAATTTAGAGTTTCCCTTATTCTGCAAACTTTCTACTCTATTTTGAAAACCCTTTAATGCGACCAACCTTGCATTATTTAGGTTAGAAGCTCTTTTACACAACTATGTTATGTGTCAATATAGAGGCCAAAAATGCTCACATACGTTTTTGATTCATCCAAAGGAAAATTTTGCTAAGAAAGCCAGATGTTCTCATCATTACCATCATCAAAGCTATACCAATGCAAGGTATTGTCTGAAAAAGACTGGCCCCTACTTCTTGCTTTGCGTTCTTTACTAACTTTTGAATAGACATTTTCTAGATTAGTATCAAAACGTGCTGCAAGTTCACTGGCTGTTCCACAATCTAAAAATGCTTCTCCTCTATAAACCGCATATAACTTTTTCATCGTCTTCCTCCTTAATCATTTTGATGCAAGTTGGCAAGCATTTTTTCTCTTTGCATCTTGCGCCGCATTCTACGTTTCTCCTTACTTTCATGCTTGCGTCGCTCTATTTCTAGCTTGAGCAGTTCCTCCTCAAAGGCTAATTCTTCCTGCTTGCTTTTCCTTTGCGATATTTTAACTCTTTCTTTAGCCCTAGAGACTTTTGTTTGGATTATTGTCATATCTTTTTCCTTTCTGTACCTTTTTTCAACTCACACCTTTTATAGAACTTTTGTCTATCTCAATTTGACTTTTGTATACTAATAAGCTACAATTAATGTAGAATGAAAAACCTATTGATTGGTGTGTATATTCTTACTCACACATACCTTATAGGACTTCTTTATAAAAGTTGCAAATCTTCTTTACAAGAAATATTATAGCACATTGGTATAAATTGTCAAGCTAGAATATACCAATATGCTATAAATAGATAAAGCTATTCTGAAAGGTTAATAAATTTGGATTTATACGAAAAAATAAAAGAGTTAGCGGCCCAAAAGCATGTATCCATCAGACAAATTGAAGAACATCTGGGCTATGGTAATGGAACAATACGCCGCTGGAGTAAACAAACACCTGGTGTTGATAAAGTAACAGCAGTCGCCAAATACTTTAATGTCAGTGTTGATTATCTCCTTGGTCACCAAGAAAAAAGCAATCATCAAGAACCTATCGACCTTGCTCCTTTAGTAGACGAGAGTAAGGTTGACTGGGACGAATGGGTGTCTTTTGATGGCAAACCACTTACTGATGAAGTCAAAACGGCATTAAAACTTATTTTAGGTAAGCGTCTTGAAGACTAAGTGGGGGCTCTATGAACGAACAGGAACTAATAGAGCGTATAATCCTTGAGATAGAAAAATATGGAATTGAAGTTATCGGGGACAACTATTTTCCATTGGATGCTGTCACACATAACAGAAAAAAGATTACTATTTTTAATCCGAAAACGGTCAAGGCCTTTAAGTTGTGCCATGAGTTAATGCACATTAAGAATAATGATCGCTATCGTCTTGGAGAATGTGATACAACCAGCCCTCAGGAGAAACGAACAAATAAAGAAGCTATCCTCTTCCTCTGGGATATCTTTGTGTCCGAAGGCGGAAATTTTGAACTCTTCCAAAAATTTATCGAAATTTCTGGTTGTCCATGTGACACTTCTTTTGCGCTACTCTGTAAAGTGAACGAGGAAGTGATACACGCATTAAACAAATCAGACAGCCGAACGAAAGATTTTAGCACGATGTCGCTCAAAGAATGTGTGATTGACTACATCTCACACTTTGATGTTGTTGAGCAAATCAATACTTATCAATTTCTTGAAGCCTATAATTTGCCTTATGAGGATTATGATGCTGCCGTCGAAATTTTTAAAAAGATTTTAAAGTTGGATTACGCGTGCTAACTTTGAACTAATGCGGAGTACGCCTTTCGATATATAGTATAAAATAAAGCACTTCCCATGAAGTGCTTTATTTTTTTAATTTAAAAAGCCATCTTTTAAGCTTTACTTTTAGAACAAAAAATGCCCCGCCACGAAGGCGGAGCGAGGTTTGGCACCATGATCCGAGGGGGATTCGAACCCTCGACCGTTCGCTTAGAAGGCGAATGCTCTATCCAGCTGAGCTATCGGACCAAAATAGACAAGTAGATTTTTACACTACTTGTCTAGTCTATCATATTTTTCTAATTGAAGCAATTATTGTCCTGTATAAGGATCAACATAAGTGGTTGTACCATCTGCACTCGCACCTCCCATTCCTGGGTCAGTCGTTCCATATGCTGCGCCATCGTTTACAGAAGCCCCATAAGGATCTGGGGTAGTTGCATCAGCCTGACTTTCTTCAGAAGATTTTGTTTTATCCGATGAAGTTGGCTTATCACTTGTCGCTGCGCTACCATCTGTCGCAACATAGGTAGCAGAATTGCTGCTGTCAAGATTTACAAAAGAACCATTGACATCAATACCATAAACAGTTGACTTGCCATTTTCTGTTACTGTTGCTGAAGGCATGAAATAGGCATCAGGTATATTACCAGTTAATGTTTCGTATGTAATTAAATTATTACTTAAACTATTGCCTGTCTCTTTTTTCAGAGAGTTTCGTAAAGCGTTTTGAACGGCTAAAGTCGTATTTGTAGACAACAGCTGATAAGAACCACCATCTCCTGGATTCATATAATCAATCCCTTGATATTGAATCGAAACTACTTTATTAAAACAATCTCTATAACCTAATAAAGAAGTTAAAGTTGAGCCATTGATTGGAATATTTGTTTTGATGTCTTCACTAATATCGTCCAAGAATTTTTGATATTGAGTGATATTGTTCAATGCCAAGAGCTTCGTCACAACTGCTGAAATAACTTCACGCTGGTGTGCTGCACGACCATAGTCTCCATTAGGTAAGTGATGGCGATCACGCGAATAAACCAGCGCTTGGTCTCCATTAATGTGTTGTTTACCTGGTGGAACTTTCGCAGTGTACTCCGGCTCTGTGTCAGAGATATAAAGAGTCTGCCCAGTTGTATTGTCAATATCAATACCACCCACATCATTGACCAAGTTAACCAAACCATCAAAGTTAATCATGAGGAAGTTATCAACATTAATACCAGCCTGTTCTCCGATTGTCTTCATGGCATATTGGACACCTGTTTCCAGCCCTCCTGCATTATACCCCATCGGATAAGCGGCATTCATCTTCTGTGTCGAAACAGTATTACCCTTATTATCCAAAATGTTTGACATGACATCTCGCTCAAGAGAAACCATCGTTGTTGTGTTCGTTTTGGGATTAAGGGTCATAACGATCTGTGAGTCAGAGTTACCATCCCAGCTGGTTGATCCTCCGCGGTCAGCTCCTCCAGTATCGACACCCATGAGTAAAATTGTTAATGGCTCAGTCGCTTTGATAATTTTTCCCGCATCTGTGCTTCCAACTTCCGCATAGGTTTTCGAAAATGCTTTTGTTGTGCTATCTAAAACTGTCGAAACATAGACAGTGGCTGCTCCAGCCGTTAAGGCGATGATCCCAACGATCATCAACAGCGATTTTTTCCAAAGTTTCATAGTAAAATTATATCAAATTTCTACAAATAAACAACAGGAAATGAAAAAAGCAACCAGATAGGCTTCTTTTTTTCTATCTGATCACTCTTATTTCACTTAGAAAAATTTGACCATTTGATACACATCTATCAATTGTCCATGTTCATCGCGTGCGCCATATTTTTGGACTGTTTCAAGCTCAAAACCAAACTTTTCATATAAATGGATAGCTGCTTTGTTGCGTTTTTGAACAGTTAATTCAAGTCGCTTTATCACGTCCATCTCCTCAATCCATTCAAGGGCATCCTCAAATAAAAAAGAAGCAATACCATAACCTTGAAATTGTGAACTTACAGCAATAAAAATATCCCCAATATGGCGTATGCGATAGTGAAAATCTGCCGTAATATGTAGAACACCAGCAATTTCTTGACCAATAAAGGCTAGAAAATAAGCGTTGTTGTCCTTCGTAAGAATCTGTGTCAAGTAATCTTGCATCTGCGTGGGCGACATAAGAATCCCCGCCTCATCTAAAGTCAAAAAATGACTTTCTTTTCCTACCTGATTAAGAAAAGCAATAAGCTTTATGCTATCTTCAGGAGTTGCTTCACGAATCAGTAACTCTGTGCTCATAATTCTCCTAGTAGTGCCTCATAGCGTTGTCCATGTGGAAGAAGTTCTAAGACACGTTCAGCATCCGTTGCAAAGCCGTCCGCGTATTTATCAAATTTCACTTCTAAGTAGGCTTCAGGTAGACTTTCTCCCAGTAGCTCGCCCCATTCAATAACAGAAACGCCTTCACCAAAAAGATAATCGTCAAGGTCAAAGCTGTCAGGATCATCTCCTGCACGGTAAACATCCATATGATATAAAGGGAGCTTTCCTTCCTCGTATTCTCGTACAATGGTGTAAGTTGGGCTCTTGATCATCTGCGAAATTCCTAAGCCCACAGCTAAACCCTTCACAAAGGTTGTTTTACCTGCACCAAGTTCTCCTGTCAAAACAACAATATCTTGTGCTTGAAGAAGGCCACCTAGACGCTCTGCAAATGTGAGCATCTTTTCTTCATTAACTTTTAATTTCATAGCCTTATTATAGCACAACTCAACACGTGAACTTTAGTAATTAAATCCCGGAAAGCGGAAATGATTGTTTTTCGCTAAGTCTTGTGTGACTCTAGCAAAGTCTAAAGGAGTCTTGTCTTTGGCCATTGACTACTTCCCTCTTTCATGCAGTATGTCTGGGAACAAAAAAAGATTCCTTACGAATCTTTTTCTTTTATAGTTTTACGCCAATTTCTTCTTTGACTACGTCAACTATTGTGTCAACAACTTCATTTACTTCTTCATCTGTTGGTGCTTCAGCCATAACACGGAGAAGGGGTTCTGTTCCACTTGGGCGGACAAGGATGCGGCCTTTGCCGTTCATTTTTTCTTCCATGGCCGTAATAACTTCACGTATAGCTGGAATATCCATTGCCCCTTCTTTAGCAGCGTTATTTGCTACACGAACATTTACAAGTTTTTGAGGATAAATTGTGACTTCAGCTGCTAGTTCTGATAATTTTTTACCTGTTTCACGCATGACTTTTACAAGTTGGATAGCTGAGAGTTGTCCATCACCGGTCGTATTGTAGTCCAAGAAGACCATATGACCTGACTGTTCACCACCAAAATTGTAATTATTTTTACGCATTTCTTCCACAACATAGCGGTCACCTACAGCCGTTACTACGGAATTCATACCTGCTTCTTCCAATGCTAAATGAAAACCAAGATTAGACATTACAGTTGTAACTACGGTATCTTTTGCTAATTTCCCTTGCTCAAGGAGATACTTCCCAACGATGAACATAATTTTGTCACCATCAACGATATTGCCATTTTCATCTACTGCGATAAGACGATCCGCATCACCATCGAAAGCCAGACCAATGTCGCTTCCAGTTTCTACAACCGTATCTGCTGTTTTCTCTGGGTGTGTTGAACCAACACCGTCATTAATATTAAGTCCATTTGGATTTTCACCAATCACTGTGAGTTCGGCATTTAAATCAGCAAACACAGCACGAGCAGATGTATATGAAGCACCATTGGCTGTATCGAGTACAATTTTGTAACCTTCAAAATCGCCTTCAGCTGTTGTTTTCAAAAATGCTTGATATTTACGTACAGCTTCATTATAATCGTGTAAAATTCCCAAACCTTCAGCAGAAGGTCGTGGTAATTTATCTTCTTCAGCATCAATCAAAGCTTCGATTTCTAACTCTTTATCATCGTCAAGTTTAAAACCATCTGCTCCGAAGAACTTAATTCCGTTATCCAAGGCTGGATTATGGCTGGCAGAAATCATAACCCCTGCAGAGGCTTCTTCTTTACGGACCAAATAAGCCACTCCTGGTGTAGCAATAACACCCAAATCATAAACCTCAATCCCTACTGATAACAGACCTGAAATAAGGCTTGTTGAAAGCATCTGACCCGAAATACGTGGATCACGTGCTACATACACTTTTGGTGTTCCGATTTCATGTTGGCTAAGAACATAGCCACCAAAGCGCCCAAGTTTAAATGCCATTTCTGGCGTTAACTCTACATTTGCCTCTCCACGAACGCCATCTGTTCCAAAATATTTACCCATTTTATTCTTCTCTTTTCTTTTTTTACTTATTTATTTTTTTTACTGGAGTCATTGTTACTTCTACTTGACTAGGTTTCACACTTGCTCCATCTGCCTGTATATCGACATTTACAGTCTCTTTTTCCGTAATATTAGATATATTTACCGTCGCATCAACACTATTAATCTTATCTAGAGCACTTTGTTCTCCTGAAATGGTGACTGTCTTCTGAGAGAGAGACGTCTTCATGTCTGAAAGACTTTGGTCAAGTGTTCCCGTTTTCTTCACATTAACTGGAACTGTTTTTGACGGCTTTTCCACACTCACTTTCATTTGCACTGTCGCCGGACTGATTTGTGCGGGAAGTAATTTTCCGTCAGCATCAACTGCATGCAAGGTAACCGTACCAGAGTAATCATCATTTAAGTATGCATCACTTGGTAAGGCCGCTTGGATGGCATGGATTTGTTTGATGCTTGTTTCACCTGCTGTTACTTTGACTTTTTCTTGACTCAGCTTGATGTCATTAACTTTGAAACCATCTGGTAGCTGCGCTTGTTCAATCAAGGGTGTTACATTAAATTCAGCACTGGCTTTCTTTTCTAAGCGAACGGTCAAGGTTGTAGGTTCAATTTGTGCATTTATGCCATTAGGAAGTTGTTGGATACGTACGGGCATCGTCACTGTTCCTTCTTTTGCATTGGATAAATCCACCACAAGATAAAAGTTCCGAGAATCCGGGTTTTCTTCTGTATTAATCTGAACACGATTGTAACTTGTCAGGTAGACATTAGCAGTATTATTATAACCACTGGCAAAATATTCATCAGAATTATACTTAATTTCAATTGGTACATTGGAAATAGTTGTCGTATAAACTTCTCCAGTTGTTGAGTTACCTTGATTTCTCAACGCAGCAGAGCTTGCATTAAAGAATAAAATTACTGCAAAGAAAATAGAAGCTAAGATTGTAAAAAGTTTTGAAGCGAAAAAATTATTTCTCATTATTTTTTGCCTCCTGTTTCTTCTGGTCCCAAAATAGCGATAAGTTTTTCATGGAACACTTCTTTTGAAATATCCGCGTACAACTCACCATTATAAGCGATAGATATTCCTCCTGTTTCTTCCGAAACAACAAGAACTAAAGCATCTGAAGATTCTGATAAACCAATAGCTGCACGATGTCGTGTCCCAAACTCTTTGGATATTCCCGTTTTCTCAGTTAAAGGAAGGTAGGCACTGGTTACAGCAATTTTATCATCTTGAATAATCACTGCCCCATCATGTAAAGGCGTATTCGGGATAAAGATATTGATGATTAACTCACTGGAGATATCTGCATCTAATCTTATCCCTGTTGAAGCATACTCACTCAGAGTTTGTGTTCGCTCAATAGCAATGAGTGCTCCAATTTTACGCTCAGACATATAGGCAAAAGATTTTTCATATGCCTCAATATAGCTATTGATAGACCGATTGCGTCCACCGGATAACCGATTGGTCGTCCGACCTAACCCTTCCAAAGCTCTACGTATTTCTGGTTGAAAGATAATAACACCGGCAATCGCACCATAGGTAATTACTTGATTGAGTAGCCACTCTAAAGTGGTCAACCCGATCAAACCAGCAACTATTCTTATGAGAACAAAAATAATAACACCACGTACTAAGCTGACCAGCTTTGTGCCTTGTACAAAACGCATAGCTAAATAAAGAAAAAAGCTTACAATAGCGATATCGATGATTGAAATGAACACACGCCAAGGCGATTGGTTTAACTCCAATATTTTTTGCCAGAAGTCAAGATTAAAAATTTGACTAAAATCACTCACATACTGCCCTCCTCACTGACTTATTCTTTACTATTATACCAAAAATACATTTCTTTATGTTATCTCCCACATAAAGAAAAAGCGACCTACACTAAGTTGCCGCTTTTCTCTTTTTTATTTTGCTTGACGTGCAGCTTTTCGTGCAGCTCGTCTTGCCTCACGCTCAGGATCTACTGGGCGTTCTTTTCTTTCTCTTTTTTCACGAACTGGCTGCGCAGCTTTTTTATCCGAAGCTTTTGCTTCACGAGCAATAAATTTTTCGTAATCCCCTGACATTCGGGCATACCGTAAGAATTTTTTCTTCGCATCTGCCGCAGCTTTTGCATAAAGCAATTCTGCTTGCTCTGCATTGACCTTCATAAGATTGGCAAAGCGAGACTGTTTCACCAACAATTCTCTGACTTGTCCAAAATCTGGACGTTTAAAATCTAATGTCAGAGGATTTTTTCCAACTTCTTCAAGTGCTGGATTGTAGCGGTAAAGTTGCCAATATCCACTGTTTACTGCAGCTTTTGCTTCATCAAGCACCTTGCTCATTCCCTCATAGTTTCCATGTGTAATACATGGTGTATAGGCAATAATTAGAGAAGGGCCCTTATGTTTTTCCGCTTCATCAAAGGCTTTGATTGTTTGCATCATGTTTGCACCACTTGCGATTTGAGCGACATAAACATTGCCGTAAGTCATAGCCATAAAGCCAAGATCTTTCTTCGCAGCAACCTTTCCGCCAGAAGCAAACTGCGCAATCGCACTTGCCGGTGTACCTTTGGAAACCTGTCCACCTGTATTGGCATAAACTTCGTTATCCATAACGAGGATATTTACATCTGCACCGCTGGCAATAACGTGATCCAATCCACCAAATCCAATATCATAGGCCCAGCCATCGCCACCAAAAATCCACTGTGTAGGTTTTACAAATTGGTCTTTTTCATTATATATTTCTTGTAGCAGAGCTGAATTTTCTTTTTCCTCTTTAAGCACGGCTTTGAACTTTTCAGCACGTGCTCTTGTACCTTCAGAATCTTCCAGGTGCTCCAGCCAATCCTCAGCTAACTGTGCTAAGGTATCCGACATTTCAGGTAGGGCTACCTTAACCTGTGCTGCAAGTTTTTGCCGTCTTGTTTGACTCGCAAACCACATACCATAACCGTATTCAGCATTATCTTCAAAGAGCGAATTTGACCATGCTGGACCTTGCCCAACATTATTTGTGGCATAAGGGGCAGCCTGTGTCCCCCCATAAATAGAAGAACACCCTGTGGCATTGGAGATCATCATACGATCACCAAACATCTGTGTAAGCAGTTTGATATAAGGCGTTTCCCCACAGCCAGAACACGCACCAGAAAACTCAAAGAGTGGTTGGTTAAACTGTGTAGCAGCGACTGTACCAGAGCGTGCTGGATTTTCTTTTTGCTTAAGTGTCATCCCAAAAGCCCAGTTGATGGCTTGAGTTTTTTGACTTTCATAAGGTACCATTTTTAGGGCTTGCCCTTTTTTCGGACAAGCTTCCACGCAGAGTCCACAGCCTGTACAATCCTCTACGGAAACTTGAATCCGGTACTTCAGACCGTCTTTGCCACGGTAATCCATCACACTGAAGCCTTCTGGCGCCACATTCCATTCATCTTCATCTGCGAGGAAAGGACGAATGGCAGCATGTGGACAGACAAAAGAACATTCGTTACATTGCGTACAAGCAGCGCCATTCCATTCGGGAACTTCCAAAGCAATGCCTCGTTTTTCAAAGGCAGAAATCCCTAGCGGACTACTTCCTGCTGCTACATTGGTAGCCACATCCTGAACAGTTAATTGATCACCTTCAAAGGCATTGACCTTATCTAAAAAGTTGAAAACATAGCGTTTACGGGCTGTATCTGCCGGAGCGGCTTTGGTAACTTTTTCTTCTGTGTCAGCCCATGAGGTAGGTACTTTTACTTCATGTAAATGATGCAGAGCTGCTTCCATAGCTTGTAAATTTTGCTCTACAATCTTTGGCGATTTACGGGCATACTTCTGTGCATCCTCTTTAAGAATCGCATAGACCTTATCAAAGGGCATAATGTTGGTCAACTTAAAGAAAGCAACTTGCATGATGGTATTAATGCGTCGTCCCAAACCAGTGGTTTGTGCAATTTTAGCAGCATCGATTGTGTAGAAACGAATCGCATTTTTCGCAATATACTTTTTAAGCTGGGCAGGTAAATTTCGATCAAGTTGTTCATCTGTCCAGCTTGTATTGAGGAGGAAAATCCCTCCAGGGCGCAAGCCTTTTGTTAAATCATATTGGCGCACATAAGTTGTATTATGGCAGGCTACAAAGTCAGGATGCGAAATCATATACTCCGACTGAATAGGACTGTCACCAAAGCGCAAATGACTTACGGTCAGTCCACCTGATTTTTTCGAATCGTACTCAAAGGCACCTTGAACATATTTGTCCGTATGGTCACCAATGATTTTGATAGCAGCTTTATTTGCACCCACGGTCCCATCTGAACCAAAGCCCCAAAATTTTGCTTGATAAGTATCTGCTGAAGTGAGATCCAAGTTCCCTGCAAGCGGTAAGGAAAGATGAGTCTGATCATCATCTATACCGATAGTAAAGCTTTTCTTCACAGATTTATTTTTCAGCTGCTCGAAAACTGCCACGATGTGCTCTGGTCGCGTATCTTTACCACCTATACCGTAACGTCCACCAATAACAGAAATATTTTGCTCAAACAGCAAATCTTTAATATCGAGTAAAAGAGGCTCAGCATTACTTCCTGCTTCTTTTGTCCGGTCAAGTACGGCAAGTGAAGTCACCGTTTTAGGTAATTTTTCAAGAAAATTTTCTGAGGGAAATGGACGGTAAAGATGGATATTCAAAAAGCCTACTTTGCGCCCTTGATGATTCAGGTAATCAACAGTTTGTTTAACTGTTCCGGCAACAGATCCCATACTTACAATAACTTCTTCGGCATCTGGTGCTCCATAGTAATCTACCAGATCATAGTCCGTCCCACGCAAGTGATTTATTTCCCGCATGTATTTTTGCACGAGTTGAGGAAGTTTCTCATAATATGGATTGACCGTTTCACGCTGTTGGAAATAGATATCAGCATTCTGATTGGTTCCTGACACAGTTGGATGGTCTGGATTCATCGCACGTTGACGGAAAGCACTTAATTTCTCTTGATTAATCAATTTTGCTAGGTCTTCGTAATCCAGAACATCAATTTTTTGGATTTCATGTGAGGTGCGAAAACCATCAAAGAAGTTTAAAAAGGGCACCGATGCTTCAATTGTTGTCAGGTGGGATACAGCTGACAAGTCCATAACTTCTTGGACGCTAGATGCTGCTAACATGGCAAAACCTGTGGAACGCGCTGCCATAACATCCGAATGATCGCCTGAGATATTCAGTGCACCTGTTGCAATAGCACGTGCTGCCACGTGGATAACCCCAGGAAGAAGTTCGCCTGCCATCTTATACATATTGGGCAACATCAGTAAAAGCCCCTGAGATGAGGTAAATGTTGTTGCTAGAGCTCCAGCTTTTATGGCACCATGCAAAGCTCCAGCAGCACCTGCTTCTGATTGCATCTCGCTCAGTTTAACAGGTTGTCCCCAAATATTTTTGCGGCCCGAAATCGACCAAGCATCTGTATAATCAGCCATTGGTGAACTTGGCGTAATGGGGTAAATCATTGCAATTTCAGAGAAAGCATACGCAACATGTGCGGCTGCCATATTTCCATCCATAGTTTTTTTCATGATAAAGTCCTTATGTAAAAGCATTTATTTGGTTTTTCATCAGAAAAAACGGTGTCATTTGTTTTTTCTGTGGAAATATTCCTGAAAATCCAAGAGCTCTTACGCTTAAATTTTTGACTACTTCTATTTTAGCACTTTTAATTATAGGCTCCATGAGTGATGAGTGTCAAACACTTTTGACAAAAAGAGTGTTCACTGTAAGTAAACCACAACTTTCCTAGCCTCATTTTCATAGGTAAAAGCCAACACATAATAATAAAAAGGTACTTTTAATAAGCACCTTTATTTTTCTCCCAAATTTCTGTCAAATAATTTAAAGTTAGGCAGTCCGTCTGAGGCACTAAAGTAATGTCGGAGCCCAAGTCTTCCGCACGCCCTACTCCAACAGGTAAACTTCCCGCAGCTTTAATAGCTGTAATTCCTGCCTGTGCATCTTCAATTCCAATGGCTTCTTCTGGAGAAATACCAACTCCTGCTGCTGCCGCTTGGAAAATATCTGGTGCTGGTTTTGAGGCTGCAACCTTTTCTGGATTTGCTATAAAATCAAAATAAGGGGTTAATGCCATACGCTCCAAAAGTATCGGACCATTTTTAGAAGCTGAAGCCAAAGCAATTTTAATATCACAGCCCTTTAATTCTTGCAGCAACTCTAAAATCCCTGGATAAACGTCTGCTGGACTGACTTTTTGAATCATCTGTAAATAATTGTCATTTTTCCGTTTTGTTAGTGTGGCAAATTCTTCCATAGAAAAATCATTTTCTCGGTTTCCTAAAGATAATATTTTCCTCAAAGAATCCTCTCGTGAAACGCCTTTGAGTTGTTCATTAAATGTACGATCGACTCCCTCAATTCCTAGTTCCTCTGCTAAAATTCGCCACGCCTGATAATGGTATTCTGCGGTATCTGCAATCACCCCGTCAAGATCAAATAAAACTGCTTTAAACATGCTCAATTTCTCCAATTTCAAATATTTTAGTTTGTCCTTTGAACTTAATCTTAAATCTAAGCCCTTTTATCTCCTTTGGGAGATTATTTTTGACAGCAAAGCCATCAGCTGTAAGATGTAAACCTGCAAAGCCGTAGATTAATCCTAGCCAAGAGCCTCCCATATTGGCCGCGTGAATGCCATGGCTGGCATTCCCTTGCAGGTCAGTCAGGTCCATTGTAGCCGCATCTTTAAAGAATTCATAAGCTAAATCATGACGTCCTAAATGGCTCGCGACAACACCATAAACCGCACGTGACAAGCTACTGTCATGGGTGGTCATTGGTTCATAATAATCAAAGTCCCGCCCCATTTGTTCACGCTTTGTTTCATCGGCGAAAATCATATGCCCAAGTAAAGTATCCGCTTGCTTTAAAACCTGATGTTTATAAATTTTCATGGGATGATAATTAAGCAGTAAGGGATAATTTTCTGAAGGTGTATCTTCAAAATGCCAGACTTCTTTCGTCAAGAAAGATTCATCTTGCGGCGTAATACCAGCTTCATTGACAGGTACAAAATACATTTTCTGAGCCGCTTCAGCCCATAATTTACTCTTCTCATCTTTATCACCAAATTGTTGAGCAAGTTCGGCAGCGTATTTCAAGTTTTGTTGGGCCATTTTATTCGTATAGTAATTATTATTAACCAAAGCTGTATACTCATCTGGTCCAGTGACTTCGTGAATCTCAAAACCTCGTTTTGAAAAGAAACCGTAAGATAACCAAAAATTGGCCGTTTCATAAATAACTGATTTGGCTGTTTCCATAAAGACATCATCACCTGTGACTTTATGATAAAGTCTAAAAGCATGTGCAATGTCTGCATTTATATGAACTTGTCCTGTGCCTGCTGGAAAGTAGGCTGAGGTTTCTTGGCCTGAAATTGTCCGCCAAGGATATAAAGCACCTTTAAAATCAAGCTCTGCTGCTCGCGCTTGTGCGGCAGGTAAAATATGTATACGATAGGTTAGGAGTTGCTTAGCCAGTTCTGGCTGCGTGTGAATAAAGAAAGGTAATAAGTACATTTCAGTATCCCAGAAATAATGTCCTTCGTATCCCTCACCTGTCAGACCTTTCGCTCCAAAGTTCGTCTTTCCATCTCGACCAGCAGAGTTGAACAGATGAAAAAGATTTACTCGAATACCTTTTTGCAGCACATCATCCCCGTTGATTTCGATATCGGAACTCTCCCAGAAGGCCTTAAAAATATCAATTTGTTGCTTTTTCAATGCTTCATAAGAATGTGTCTCAAAATGATTGGCCTTCGATATTTGGTAAAGCTGTGTCAGGCTAACATCCTGACCTTCTCTCAAATCAATTGTCCCTTCAAAAGCATCGAACTTAACATAAATTTTCAACTGACTATTTAAAGTTTGGTAGCAATTTCCTTCTTGGTGCATTTGTGTGCTGGCTTCACGCACCCGTGGGTCAAATGCTTTCTTAGGTTGCGGCTGAATTAACCGTGCCTTTTTCGTAATCTTAGCTTGACCAGAGAAATTCAGTGCTGATATTGTCCAGTATTGGGCATACACTTGCCGATCTGCATGACTTGCAAAGGATTCTAAACTCAGCATAATTTGTTTCCCTGAAACTGTTTCATAAACAAACTTTTCATGAAGTAAACCTGTTTGCATATCTAGACAGCGCTCTTGATTTTTTAAGACTTCAAGCACTTCACCATCTATTTCGATATCGATTCGTCGTAAATCAAACAGTTTTATCATTGTTTCATGATGTTTCGCATAACCATAAGCATTTTCTCCATAAATAATTTCATGTTTTTCATAAAATCCATTTACAAATACACCCGGCGTAGCTTGTGCTGTGGCTATTGGCTCACTGGCACGTATCCCCATAAAACCATTAGCTTGGGCAAAGAGAGTTTCAATATTTCCTGAAGAATGGTTGCCTAAGTCCTCAAGTCGTAATTCAAAATTTTTCATTATTTATTCATCCTCGTTTTTATTTCTCTCCATCCATACGTACACCTTGTAAGAAGTAACGGTTAAAGATGATGTAGAGAACGATGATAGGTAAGATCGTGAGGATTGAAGCTGCCATCACGCGGTTCCACATCTGTCCTCCTTGGTCAGCTGATTGCAACATTTGAAGACCTACAGTCAGCGTAAATTTACTCTGTGTTTTCAAATAAAGCATGGGCGAGAGGAAATTATTCCAAAAGCCCATGAAGACGAAAACACCCTGTGTTGCAATGGATGGTTTAGCCAAGGGCATCACAATACGAAAGAAGGTTCCTACCCGTGATAAGCCATCAATACGTGCGGCTTCCTCAACGTCCTTAGGGAAGTTTAAGAAAAATTGACGCATCATAAAAATATTTGAAATGTTGATTGCCATAGGTAAAATCAATGCAGCAAAGGAATCCATCATGCCCAAGTTTTGGATAATCAAATAGTTGGGGATGAGAAGAACCTGAGTGGGAACCATCATCATCGCTAAAATGCCATAATAAATGCGTTGGCGTCCAGGAAACTGGAGACGAGCTAAGGCATAACCAGCCATTGTATTTAAGAAAATATTCACAGTTGTACCAATGACAGAAATAATAATAGAGTTCATCAACCACTGTGGGAAAAGAGAGCCTGAAACAGGATCAAAGAGATAGCGATATTGCTCCAAGGTAAAGTTATCAGACCAGAGTGATAAATTTCCTGATGTAATTTCGGCTAAGGGTTTAAATGATGCTGCTACTGCCCACATGAAAGGATAGAAAGTGACGAAAGCATAGATGATCAGGATAATATAAAGTAAGATTTTCAAGGCTTTTTGCTTTTTAGTTTTTCTCATGCCCATTTCCTCCATTCAATTTTTCAGCAATGCGTGAGACTACGAAGATGATTATCGCAAGCATAATCGCAATGACCGCTGCATACCCCATTTGATTTTGTTGACCAAAAGCATATTGGAAAATCAAGAGACTGACTGTCAAGGTTGAATTTTCAGGTCCTCCCGTTCCTCCAGAAAAGATATAGGCTTGGTCAAACATTTGGAATGTCCCAATAATACCTGTGAGCAAAACAAAAGTTGTAATCGGACGCAAATAAGGAATCGTGATATAACGCAATTTTTGAAAAGCATTCGCCCCATCGATTTCAGCTGCTTCATACATGGCATCTGGTAAATCAACCAACGAAGCAAGGTAGATGGTCATAAAGTAAGGTACAGTAGACCAAATATTCATCACCATAATTACTTTCAACGTCCAGTCTGTATCATTGATAAAGTTAATCGGTCCATCAATCAAATGGATGCTTTCAAGAAAGCCATTGATTGGCCCATTAAGGTTAAAGACAAACATGAAAATCAATGTCAAAGCGGCACTTGAAGTCAAAGTGGGTAAGAAATAAATGAGTCGAAACATTTTCTTAGCTTTAATCCCCTTGGAAGCTAAAATGTAAGCAATGACTAAGGCGATAATCGTTTGCACAGGCACAACAACAAGAGCAAAGAAACCCGTATTTTGCAAGGCACGAAGTAGCTGCTTGTCTTGAAATAAATTTTGATAATTTCTAAATCCATTCCACTCGTAAGTATGCATGATGAGATTAACATCATTGAAGGATAAATATACAGCGAAAAGAATCGCTAAAACAAAGAAGACTAAAATGATTAACAATGCAGGTGTGATGAATCCATAGCCTTGAATCATTTCTGAAATCTGGCTCTTGGTACGTTTTTGTTTTTCCATAGTTTTTCCTCCAGTCAGTAACTCTTATGAAAGTACCAGAACTCTGATACTCTCAAATTTTTTACTGACTGTCCAAATATTAATTAATTTCCAATTTTACTGTTGGCTTCTTTATCTGCTTTTTCCATTGCTGCTTTTAAATCATCTGCAGTTGCACCTTGTTTAAAAGCTGTTGGTATAAAGTTTCCAAAAGCATTCTGAACGGTCGTTAAGTTAGTACCGGACTGCCATGATGTCGCAAATTTAATCGAATCTTGATGAACTTGCAAGCGTGGATTTTCTTTCAAGAATGCTGATCCTTCAGCTACATCTGGACGAGTTGCTAAGGTACCCACACCATTTGTCCATGTTGTCATTCCTTCCTTACCGGTTACAAACTTAATCCATTTATCTGCTAAGTCTTTTGATTTAGTATTCTTATACTCGCCCCACCCGACAGTAAATTGCATGGTCATCGGCTTCCCTTGATATGTCAGGTTAGGGATGATATCAAAGTTCAAGTCTTTATATTCATCCAAATAAACCTTATAATTCCAGTTTCCGGTCAGAGTCATTGCAAATTTTCCTGTCGCAAAGCCTGCACCTTCATCGCCAGCACCAACCTGTTGTGGAGTTGCTGCTGCACCCGCATTAAACAAGTCAACAATCGTTTTAAGACCTGCTATCGAATCTGGATTAGCCAGATCAGACTTACCCTCCTCCGTAATTGGTGACGTTCCTCTTGCCATTTGGAACGGCCATGTACGTGCCAAATCAGCATTTTGGTTAATCAGATAAACCTTGCCTTTGCCATATGCTGCATCAATCTTAGCCTGAGCTTCAGGTGCCCATTTGACCAGTTCTTCATAGGATTTTGGAATACTGGCTTGATCAATCCCTGCTTTTTCAAAGATGTCTTTATTAATATAAATTGCCAGTGTAGAAACATCTTTTGCAGCAGCATAAGGCTTTCCATCTGCTTCAAAAGCACTTGAAATCGTTGGATAGAAATCCTCTTGATTAATAACGTCTGACAGATCATTCAACACACCTTGCTCCTGTAAGTAGGGAAAGAACGCCGAGTCAATATAGAAAGCATCCGGTGCTGTACCGCCCGACAGATCTGTTGGTAACTGTGTGGTGATATCTGTATAAACTTTAGGGACAACATCCACATCATTTTCTTCTTCAAATTGTTTAATCATTTTATCAAGGGTTGCATTTTCGGTATCAGACCCTTTCCAATAACCAATAGTTAGCTTTTTACCATCTTCTGCAGAGGACGTTCCCTGACCACAAGCCGCCAATGTTAAAGCAGCCAAGGCTGCTGTGCCGAAAATTGTTACTTTTTTCCAATTTTTCATTTGAAAAACTCCTTTATTTTAGAGGCAGAAATGCCCAATTTATAGTGTAATTGTTAATGTGTCTTCAAGATTCATGATTTGATCTTTATGGATAAATTGTAGAGCAGGACCTTCTGCTTTTGTCAGAACCATTTTTCCTTTACCAATTTCAACAGAAATAGCTTGTCCTTGGTAGTCGAAACCATACGATAAATGAGACCAAGCTTGAGGTAGATTGGGTTCAATGCGGAGCTTACCTTCAATCATACGTACGCCACCATAACCAAATACCACCATTTGCCATATTCCTCCTAAAGATGCCGCATGAATGCCAGGATCAGAAGATTTCATGTATTCTCCCATATCAATATTCATAGCTTGCTTAAAAAAGTCATAGGATTGATCGAGCTTACCTAAGTCTGCAGATAAAATAGCGTGCGTCGAGAGCGACAAGGAGCTATCGTGTGTCGTTTTTGGCTCATAGTAATCAAAGTTTTTAAGTTTTAATTCCTTTTCAAACAATCCTTCAAACAACAGCATGAGTAACAATACGTCAGCTTGTTTCGTCACTTGGAAACCATTTACTTGGTGCAAATTATAGTCATGGAAGAGGCCATCAACGCCATCTGCTGATTTATACTTGGTCAAATCAAGTTCAGGCTTGCTTAAATAGCTATCATCTTGCGGAATAATGCCAGCATTTGTAGGTTGAGGCAAGAAAATTTTATCAACCTTCGCTTTAAGATCAGCCTGTAGCGCCTCTAAGTTAAATTTCTCATCTAATCTAGCGTACACTTCTGGTTTTTTAGCTTTCAAATGTTCAATCAAATCAATAACATAAGAAATGTTCCAGTGTGCCGTGTAGTTCGTATAAGCATTATTGTTAATTTCTTCTTTATATTCATCGGGTCCCATAACATTTGTAATGACATATTGAGCACTAGAGGTATCAAATTCTAATCTGGAAGCCCAGAATTTAGCAGTATCTACTAATATTTCATAAGCTTTTTCATTTGCGAAAGCTTGATTTCCTGTGACATCGAGATATTGTTTTACCCCAAAAGCTACATCCGAGGTGATATGTTGTTCAATAAAGCCAGACAAGATTTTCATGGCCTTTCCTGTTACGATATCCGCTGCTCCCCAAACCGGTGTCACTTCACCATCTGTAGGCCAAGCGGCTTCCCAAGGATACTGCGCACCTTCATAGCCATTGTCAATGGCCTTCTTGTGTGCACCAGCTAATCCTAAATAACGGTAAGTCAACAATTTCTCGGCAATTTCTGGATGCGTAAAAGTAAAATAAGGCAACATGAAAACTTCTGTATCCCAAAAGGTATGGCCTTTATAACCTTGGCCAGATAAGCCTTTAGCCCCGATATTCATTCTCTCATCGTGGGCAGGTACCATGCTATGTAAATGATATTTAGCAAAACGAATCGCCAGTTGGTCACGTGGATCTTCAGATTTTATCTTTATAGGATGCTTTTGCCAGATCTCCGCCCAAGCCTGAGTAGATTCAGCAAGCAGCTCTTCAAAACTTTGACTTTCCAAGTCCTGAAGTTCACTTACTGCCACATGGCGCATGTTTTGAATACTGGAATCGTTGATATCATTATCAATACTGGTATAAACAGAAGCACGCTTTTCTAAGGTGACTTGCTCATTTTCTGCAAGTTTAAAATCAAAGTTCATAGAGAAACTGCGCCGCCCAATTTCCGGACGGGATGTGGCTTGAACCTTTTTCAACTCATGGCAAACTGAAATAACAAAATCCAGTTTACGGTGTGTGGTTTGTGGACACATTTGTAAAATCTTACCATCAATGAGGCCCTTTTCACCTTCCGTAAAATGCTGACTTCCCTCATTTGATATTTGGCCATTGATACCTGTTTTGATGCTAATGGAAACAGGAGAACCAAGATTTTCGATATGAACTTGCGCAGCCATAATATGCCGCCGTTTTTTGGAGATAAAACGTTTAAAAGTCATTTTTAGGGACACATCGTCTTTAGACCACCTCACTTCTCGCGTGAGGAGACCACTTTTTAAGTTAAGCGTTTTTTTGTAAGTTTCAATTTTTCCTGTCAAAAGAGAAAATGGCTGACCATTAATTTGAAAATCCATGCCCCAAACATCGGGGACATTTGGCAACTCAGTGACTTCATTTATATCAAAATAGTTGAAGGTTCCTGAAACAAATGTATCCCTGCTTTGACCGATATAAGATTCTTCTTCTGCCGCGCGTGAGCCGATATACCCGTTCCCTAAGCTCATCACACTTTCTGTTTTTCCAAGATAACGTACATCAAAGCCTTCTTGACTAATTGTCCAATCTCCATAACTCATTCTTGCGCTCATTTATTTATTACTCCTTATCACTAAAACGTTTTAGTTTTAGTTAAAAAAATTATTTATCAAAATAGTGTTGGTTTCTGAAAATAAGTACGACTGCTCCTAAAAGGATGATACCTAAAATCAAGATAAGAGGAATATGCCATACCGGACTCGTTATTAAAAACGCAATCGTATAAACTATATAAGCTCTTAAATAGTATTTCGGATCATAATTTTCACGATAATACCATGCAATAGCATAGCTTACCAATACTGTCATGACCAAGGGTGAAAGTAAAGACCAAGTGGATAAGTTATCTACCATCTATAATTACCTTTCCTTTCCCGAGCCAGTCGTGCAAAAATTGACCTCTTAAACCATAGGTGACAAGACTCACACCAATAAAGAACCAACCAGCGAGTGGTATTAAATATAAAATCTTAATTCCCTCCCTTTGTGCGACATCTGCTAAATTTTTTGAAAAAGCTTCTACACGTAGCTTGGCAAAATATTTACCAATGGTTTTGCCCTCAAAACTCGCCACTGCTAGAGCATTGTAAGCAATGAAGAGAAAAGCTGCTATAAGTTGATTAAAACTCCCCAGCCTTGGAAATAAGCTACTGCTTATCAGTAAGACTGGCAAATAGACAACGATGAGATCAATCATACTGGCTAAAAGACGTTGAATCATTAGTAAGAATTTCATTTCAATCTCCTAAAACGTTTTAGCTAGTTATAGTGTAATGTAATCGTTATCATTTGTCAAGTGCTTCTGATGTTTTTTTACTTTTATTTTATATCACAAAAAAAGTGCACTCACTAAAATCGTGCACTTTCTCTCACAATAATTTCATATGGAATCAGTCGTTTTCGTACGCGTCCTTCTTCTATCTGCTCAATCACATCCGAAACGGCATTTTTTGTAATTTCACTAATATTCTGTCTTACCGTACTTAAAGTTGGGGTAATGTATGAGGCCAAAGTGATGTCATCAAAACCCACAACAGCAATCTCATTTATCATCTGGCGTTGAATTAATGCTTTAATAATCCCAATTGCCATCAAATCACTGGCTGCATAAATAGCGTCAAATTGTGCCACATCAGGATATTCCCGAATTAAATCAAATGCTTTTTGTTCTTGATAATCAGCATAAAGAACATGTGGCTCACATTGCCCTAAGCCTTTTCGATATCCGGCTTCACGTGTTTGCGAAACGACGGCTTCTTTAGAGCCATTTACAAAAAGAATCTTCTTATAGCCCGCATGAATTAAGCGCTCTGTCACTTCAATCGAAGCCCCATAGTTATCGACAGCTACCGATCCGATATTCAAATCATCCAAGGCCAGATCGATTCCTACGATTGGCAAGGGTAAGCCCGACAATTCTTCATAATAAGGATCTGATGTCCGTAAGCCTTGGATGATGATTCCTGAAAGATCATATTCTCGAGCCAGCTGCAAGAGCGACTTTTTTTCCTGCTTTTTTCGGTCTGTCGGAATAAACATAAATTCATAATCGGTTTGGTCAACACTATCAATGACTCCACCTAATATTTCGAGAGGCATCGCAACACCGCGTGTTACATTTATTTCATTCAAAACGAGGGCAATGATTTTCTTTTTTTTGGTGGATAAGTGTCGCGCTGCACTATTAGGGGTGTACTCTAGTTTCTCAGCCGCAGCAAAAACTTTTTTCTGAGTTTCTTCACTAATATCCTCGTAGCCATTAAAAACACGAGAAACAGCACTAATGGACACACCTGCAGCTTTTGCCACATCTTTAATAGTTATTTTTTTCATCTTTCTCCTCGTACAAACTGTTTTCATCATAGCATTTTTCATACGTACTATCAAGAACTAAAACGTTTTTTTATTTGACAAGAAAAATGCCTATCTCTAGGCATTCTAAGCTTTTACTTCTTGTAAATAAATTTGATTTAACCTTCCTTAATACGTACTTCGGTATCTTTATCAAAGAAATGTGCTTTATTAAGATTAAGTGTGACAGTGATTTTTTCGCCAGGCTGACGGAAGTCTCTTGCTTCTACACGTGACACGAGTTCTGCATCTCCTGCCTTCAGATAGAGCATCGTTTCAGCTCCCAAAAGTTCTGAGACAGTGACTTCAGCTTCAATTTGTGCTTCAGGATAAGCTTCTTCTGCAAGAATTGAGGCTGAGATATCTTCTGGACGTATCCCCATGATGACTTCTTTTGAAGAATAACCTTTTTCTTTAAGAAGCTTGTGTTGGCCTTCTGGAAGTGTTAAGCTGATGCCTTCACCGATGAGTTTGTTGCCTTCAATTTTGAGATTTAAGAAGTTCATCGCTGGGCTACCGATGAAGCCCGCAACGAATTTTGTCGCTGGTTCATTATAAAGTTCTTGAGGTGTGCCGATCTGCTCAATGCGTCCAACAGTACCTGATTTGTCCGCGTTCGGTGTTGAACTCATAATGACAATACGATCTGCGAGGGTCATCGCTTCAGTTTGGTCGTGAGTGACATAAATGGTTGTAGCTCCAATGCGACGGTGAATTTTAGCGATTTCTGTACGCATAGAAACACGAAGCTTAGCATCCAAGTTTGACAAAGGCTCATCCATAAGGAAAACTTTAGCATCACGAACAATGGCACGTCCCATAGCTACACGTTGACGTTGTCCACCAGACATATCGGCAGGTTTACGATCAAGTAGATCAGTCAGTCCAAGAATCTTCGCTGCATTTTCTACACGTTGCTTGATATCATCTTTTTTATGCTTACGCAGTTTAAGTCCAAAAGCCATATTGTCAAAAACCGTCATATGAGGATATAGGGCATAGTTTTGGAAAACCATGGCTATATCACGATCTTTAGGTGCAACGTCATTCATCAGTTTACCATCGATAGTAAATTCGCCTTCTGTAATATCTTCAAGACCTGCAATCATGCGCAAAGTTGTTGATTTCCCACAACCTGATGGTCCAACAAAGACGATAAATTCTTTATCTTTGACATCTAAATTAAAATCTTCCACCGAGTATTGTGTGGCATTCGGATATTTTTTATAAACCTTGTCTAATTTAAGTGTTGTCATTGCTTCTCCTTCATCTTGCTGTATTTAAGCTATCTTTATTCTAATGCAAACGCTTCCTTTAGACAATATCTAAGATGCACAAAAAAACTGTACATGATGTACAGTTTTATATTTTGTTTCTTTATGAGCAATGGAGTTAGGGTACTATCGGAACCCTTCCAGATTAAATTCAACTTGCACAGCATCAATAACAATAACTTTGAAGATGCTCTAACTCTATTTTACTTCTTCTTTGAGTTGTTCCGCTTCCTCAGCAAATTTCTGAGCAACGGCTTCGAGATCTTCTTCTTCCTCATCTCCCAGATAATGGTCATTATTGATTTCATCGAGGTTGACAAAAATTTCGATGTGCCCATGGAGATTTCTGAAAGTTACTGGTGCATCGCCTCCATACTCGCCATCCACATTAATCATCATTTTTTTATCTGTGAGGGGCTCGACTTTGATTTGGCTTGATTTTAGGTATTCAATATTGACATCATCCACGTGACTGCCTTTAATCACCATGGAAATCAAAGCCAGTAACTCGAATAAATTATCTGTCTTCACCAAGATAAGAGTAAACAGACCATCATCTAGTTTGGCATCTGGTGCGATTTTTTCAAATCCTCCAACAGAGTTGGTTAAGGCCGCAAAAAACATGGAAATCTCACCTTCAAACACGCCATCATCATGCGTAACCTTGACTTTGCGTTTACGAATTTGGGGCAGTAAATCAACACCTTTGGCAAGATAAGCCAAGTAGCCAAAAGCTGTTTTCAAACGACTTGGTACACTATAAGTCAGCTCTGTTAAGCTTCCACCAGCAGCAATATTGATAAAATACTCGGCATCATTCACTTGACCCACATCAATATTCAAAGTCTGATTTTTCCCAATCATTTCAACAGCTGCTAAGGGCTTATTGCGTGGGATTTTAAGTGCACGCGCAAAATCATTAGTTGTCCCTGTGGGGATAATGGCTAACTTCGGCCTTTTATCAAATGGAGACATTCCACTTACTATTTCGTTGATAGTGCCATCACCGCCAGCTGCTACAATGAGATCAAACCCTGCTTCAGTAGCACGTGCAGCTTCTTTTTGAGCAGACTGTGGTTCTGGTGTTGTCTGAAAAGCAGAGGCTTCATAGCCGAAACTTTCTAACTTATCCAAAATATCCGCGACATTTTTTTTAATGATTTCTTGCCCACTACTTGGGTTGTAAATCAATCTTGCTTTCATAATTTCAGCAACTCCTCTTCTGACCAAACTTCAATGCCCAAATCCTGTGCTTTAGCCAGTTTTGACCCAGCATCTGCTCCAGCTATAACTAAATCTGTCTTTTTAGAAACTGAGCCTGAGACATTTGCACCTAAAGCTTCTAATTTTTCTTTTGCCTCAGTTCGTGTCATAGCTGTTAATTTCCCTGTTAAAACAACGGTTTTCCCTGATAACACACTGTCTGTCTTGGGCTTAAGACCAAGATAGTCGAAGTTGACTCCCGCTTCTGCCAATTCTTGAAGCAAGACTTGCGCACCTTCTGTGGCAAAGTAGCTGGTTACAGCTTTGGCAATAACTGAACCTAAGCTTGGAATTTCAGCAATTTCTTCTAAGCTTGCTTGCGACAAGGCCCGAAGATTACCAAAACGCTCCATTAATAGTTTAGCAGCTTTCGATCCTACATGACGAATACCCAAGCCAAAAAGGAGCTTTTCTGCGGAGTTTTCTTTTGAGGCTTCAATGGCATTTAATAACTTGGTTGCTGATTTTTCTTGAATCTTATCCAGTGCCACTAATTCGTCAAGCTGCAACTTATAGATATCTGCCACATCTTTGATTAAGTTATTTTTGAAAAGTTGCGTAACTATCGATTGCCCCAAACCAGAAATATTCATTGCACCACGACTGGCAAAGTGAATAAGTTTTTCACGATTTTGTGCTGGACAAAGCGGATTGATACAGCGTAAGGCTACTTCATCTTCGAAATGCAAAAGTTCAGATGAACATTCCGGACAATATTGAGGGATTGCCATTTCTACAGAATCTGCTGGACGTTTCTCAAACAAAACACGTTGAACTGCTGGAATGATATCCCCTGCCTTATAGATCATGACTTTGTCTTTAAGACGGATATCCTTCTCCTTAATGTAGTCAACATTATGCAGTGTGGCGCGTGATACTGTCGTCTGCGCTAAGGTCACAGGAACCATATTCGCTGTTGGTGTAACGACCCCTGTACGCCCTACTGTCCAATCCACAGATAGGATTTCTGTTTCTGCCAGCTCAGCTGGAAATTTATAAGCGATGGCCCAACGTGGAGCCTTGACTGTAAAGCCTAACTCTTCTTGTTCGGCTAGATTATTAACTTTGATGACAACACCATCAATATCATAGTCTAAGTCATCCCGAAGAGAAGCCACGCGCTCAATGAAGGCCCAGACTTCATCAATATTTCGCGCAAAAACACGTTCTTTGTTGACGACAAGTCCAAGCTTTTCTAAGTACTCCAAAACTTCTTCTTGAGTGTCATTTGTCGCAGGACTCGCTTCTTGATAAAGGAAGGTTGCCAAGCCACGCTTGGTCACCTCTTTCGTATCTAACTGTCGTAAAGTTCCGGCTGCTGCATTACGCGGGTTGGCAAAGGAAGGTTTACCTTCAAGTTCGCGTTCCTTATTGAGTTTGACGAAATTTTTGCGTGGCAAATAAGCTTCACCTCGCACCACAATGTCAATAGGTTCTTTTAATACCAGTGGGACGTCTTTGATGCGTTTAACATTTTCTGTAATGTTTTCCCCTACACTGCCATCTCCACGTGTCGCAGCTACGACAAGTTTACCTGCTGTATATTTAAGAGAAAGTGAGAGACCATCAATTTTTAACTCACAAATGTATTCAGGCTTTGGAATGACTTTACGTACACGTTCATCAAAGTCTTCCAGCTCTTCACGTGAAAAAGCATCTGCTAGGCTGTAGAGATTGTATTCATGAGTATATTTTTCAAATCCTGATAGCACAACATCGCCCGTACGATGGGTCGGTGAATCAGCGCGTATCAAATGTGGGTTATCGTGTTCTAGAGTTTCTAACTCACGATAAAGGCGATCATACTCCGCATCTTCAACCGAGGGCATATCCAAGGTATAGTATTCGTGAGCGTACTTATTTAATAACTCCGTTAAATCTTTGATCTTTGACTCGATATTCATACTAATAATTTTATCATATTTTTCGGTTTCCTCGGAGTAAGAAAGTTGTTATAATGGAGAAGTTCAATAGCTTATGTTAAGCTTAATTTTTATGAGGTTTTTAATGAAGAAAAAGATTTTTAATAAGATTGTGATGATACTGGCGGTCTTGCTCGGTATCATCATCATAACAGCTGGTATTATTGGTCGACAGATACTTTTTCGTGATTATCCTGTTTTCCAGTCAATGTCCCAAAAAGAGATTGTCGAAACAACGAATATCCTACCTGAGGATAACGACTATATTAAAAAATTAAAAAATAATGCGCTTGACGTTTACCTAAGTAATGCTTCCAGTGAACTCGCGGAAAAGTTAGAGGAGAACGAAAAACGCGTCAACAGTATTGTCAATGGCGAACTTCCCGAACAACAGTTTTCACAAAATCAGGACGAATTACAACAAGCGCTGGGCGCAAGTGATGAGCAAATGACGCAACTTGCTCAAACTTATGAGAATGCCCGCCTTAATCGTTCCATTGATCAGCTCCAAGCAGAAACAAAAACTTTAAAAGCTGAGCAGTTGCCTCAGTTTATTCAAGATGCAAACCAATTGGCACAACAGACTGAGAAGAGCATTCAATCTTATATTGAAGATAATAATGCTGTTTCTAAATCGACGATTTCTGCTTCGGTTCAAGCCCTCAATGATGCAAACTCTCTCCTTAGTAACTTTACACAGTTTGTAAACTATACCAATAATTACACAGCTATCACACAACTTCAATTTGATAAAATTTCTACCAATAATTCACTCATGGTAGACTTTCTCCCTGTATTTAACAAGGTAAATGCTTATCTCAGCCAGAAGGAAACCGTAGAAGCTCGTATCAAAGAATTAACAGATTTCCAACAAAAAGTCGAAAAATCAGAACAGTTAAAAAGTTCAAGCATAGAAATGCCTAATCTCAAAGGTCAAACACTTGCGGCCATAAGAAAACAAGCAGGCATCGATTATAAAATTGAAGTGGAGCCAAACTATGAGGACAAAGATACAGCGATTGTAACTCAACAAAAACCTGATTCTTCTCAGTATACTCGTATTCTAAAAGGTCAAACAATTACGGTTCAAACACAGAAAAAAGTTGAAGAAAAGAAAGCTTCTTCTGATTCTGCCAAAAAAGACAAAGAAAAAACAGAAGCCTCCAAAAAAGAGGACACTAAAGATAAAAAGAAAGGAGATGAATAATGGCTAAAAAAATAATTCTCCGCACCCTTGCCGTTCTTTTTCTACTCTTCTTGTTTGTAGGCGCTGTTGGTGCTGTTGGTGCTGTCTATCTCCTGGATAAAGAATCACACCAGGCACATACGATCGAGCTTAAGCCTTCCCCACAAGCCATCTCCCAATCCTTTACTATTACGGATATTAATGGGGAAGCACTTCAGGATTCCTCAAATATCTATAAGTACATTCCAGCACAGCTCTCAGGCAAAGATAAAAATATTCCTGAACTATACACAAAAGCTTTAGTCGCAGTTGAGGATAGTGACTTCTATTCCCGTAAAACTAAAGGTTATTCTATCAAAGGGGTAACTAATGCCGTCTTATCAGAAGTACTTACGAAATTACATCTCGCAAACGGTGCACGTGGTGGCTCAACCCTTGATCAACAATTAGCAAAAAATCTTGCGCATGGTGGTTTTACTGCCGATAAATCATTGTCCCGAAAAATCGTCGAATTGATTGATGCGCATAGCCTTGCTGAACGCTATTCTCGAGAAGAAATTCTCACCAGTTATCTCGACACCTTGCGTTTGACACCTGAAACCATTGGCCCTGGTGCTGCTTGGAACAACCTTTTCTCTACACCGATGATTACCTCAGAGAAAACACCACTCTATATTGCTCAAATTGCTTATTTAGCGGGGCTGGGTCAAGCACCTTCAACCTATGTTCAAGATTTTGAAGGCGCAGGGAAACAACGTGCCTTGACTGTTCTTTCGGTGATGAAGTCCAACAAAATTATCTCTGACCAAGAATACAAAGACAGCGCCGAAGCTGTGAAAAAAGAACTCGCACTTAAGCCAAGTTATACACAAGGCATCCCCCATGCTTATCAAGCCTATATTGCACAAGTACAAAAAGAGCTTGGTCAGATTGCTTTACCAAGAAACGCTAAGGTTGTCGTCAAAACATATGCTACGAAAGCACACTTGGATTATCTAGAGAGCGTTGCAAATCATACCGCACCCGATGTCTCAAATATTCCACGTAATAATCTGCCAGAAGGTACTTTAACTGCAATATCTGTGGTTGATACCCAAACAGGTCATATCTTAGCTTTAAATACAAATTCGGACAATCCACAATTGCCAATTTCCTCTGGCCGTTCTTCAGGTTCAACGATTAAACCATTACTCGATTATGCGCCCGCACTTGAATATGGCTATATCAATGAAAACAGTACCTTGAATGGTAATGCTACAACTTACGCTGATGGCACACCGCTGATGAATTACGGTGGGAATAATTATGGCCCTGTTCCTGTCGGTTTTGCCCTTGGTAACTCCTTGAACTCTGCAGCCCTGCAAACCTTTAACATGACCAATAATGAGCAAAAAAACAGTATTATGCAGCCACTTGGTATTGCTTCTGTCAAATATGACCAAGAATCCATGTCTATTGACTATAATTTGTCTCCTTTACAGTCTGCATCTGCATATTCTGCGATTGGTAATGATGGCGTTCGCGTTACCCCTACTGCTGTGGCTTCTGTCACGGTAAATGGTCAAGAACTGCCACTTACTCAGCCTGAATCACAACGCGCCATGAGTTCTTCAACAGCTCGCTCGCTTGTTAATCTCATGCAAAATGTTACACAGCCCAATGGTTCCGAGCCTTTAGCTGCTCAGCCGCAATGGCCGAATGCTTTCGCCACTAAGTCCGGGCTCTCTAATTTCCCCGATACTGCCACAGAACCGGCCCGTAGTCAAGGTGCTCCTGATGCTTGGATGGCTGCTACCTCTACAGGTGTTTCAACCGCTGTATGGGTTGGAAGCCCAGATATGAGTGGGAAATATTATGTGCCAGCTGCGCCTATTGAACAAGAAAACAATATGCGTGTCTATCTTTTGAACAACACCATCAGATATATGAATCAAGGCAGAAATGTGCCGCCATTTAGTTACTCAGGCACAGCGATGTCCCATGAACCTCTATTACCAGAGCTGCCCCAGCTTACTGAGCCACCAACGACCCAAGCTATCCAGCAAGCTAAAGCCTTTGATGCTGTTGCTCCAAGTGTTACTCCCGGTTTAGAAGAATTTTATCAAATGCACCGTCAAGACAAGCTCTTAGATGCTGACTCCGTATATGGTGCTAAGAACTAAGTTCTTTATAATAAAAAAGCTGATTGCAAGCAGCTTTTTTATTTATGATGCAACGGTCAGTTGTTCTTGAACATACTGTGCATAAAGTGGGTGTGATTTTACAAGATTACTGTGTTTACCTGCTCCTGTAATTGCTCCCTTTTCAATAAAGTAAATGTTATCTGCATCAACAATTGTGGATAAACGATGAGCAATAACTAATGTTGTTCTACCTTTCATCAGGCTATCCAAAGCTTTTTGAACCATTGCTTCTGACTCTGAATCTAGACTAGCTGTGGCTTCATCGAGCATGAGAATTTTCGGATTGCGCAAGAAGGCACGTGCAATAGCTAAACGCTGACGTTGCCCACCTGATATCTTCACTCCACGTTCCCCTACTTGTGTGTCCAATTGGTCGGGCATATTTTCGACAAAACCGCGTGCAAAGGCTAAGTCTAGCACTTCCCATAATTGTGCATCACTGTATGTACCGTCTAAACCATAAGTCAAGTTGTCACGAATTGTTCCTGCCATAATCGCTGAATCTTGTGAAACAAACCCAATTTGGCTACGCCAATCTTTGAGGGCTAAGTTTTCAATATCATGATTCCCCATTGTTAGTTTTCCTCCTGTTGGTTTGTAGAAGCGTTCCAAAATAGAGAAAATAGTTGATTTTCCGCCCCCAGAAGGACCTGCAAAGGCAACAATAGTATTTGGTTTCGCTTCGAAAGTAATATTTTTCAATATTTCTTCAGAGTCATCATATGAAAAACTAATATTTTCTGCACGTAAAACTTGGCCTTCAATATCTAGGTTTTCTCCAAGACTTAACTGCTCTTGTTCTTCTTCTAAAACTTCATTCAGACGGGCTGTGGCTCCTGAGGCTTTAGAGCTTGCGGTAAAGAAAAGTGCTAGAGTAGGAACAGAACCAATCATGTTCATAAGATACATCAAGAAGCTCATCAAAGTGGCCATCGTCATTGCTCCTACGGCAACACGATGAATTCCATAAAGCAGCAATCCAAAGATTGTTGACATCATTAACAACATCATAATTGGTTGCATGGAACCATCAAAAATTGCTTCACGAAGCCCGATTTTATAAAGCTTATTGATGTTTTTTTCAGCTGAATGTGTCGCTTGTACCTCCGCATTGGAAGATTTGACCAAACGAATTTCGCTAAGCACTTCACTTGCTGTGCCAGAAAACCCTGCAAGAGCATCTTGACGCTGGATTCCAAATTTTCGGCCAAAAGTGGCCAAGGGCATAGTAATCAATGTCGCAATAGGAACAGCTATCACCATTGCTACAGTCATCTGCCAATCCATACGAAACATCATAAAAATTGAACCCACAAGAAGCAAAAGGCTTGTTAAGGTTTGAGGTACAGTATTAGCTAAAAGATCTTTCACTTGTGTTGTATCGTTGACCAAGCGGCTTCCAATTTCTCCTGTTTTGACTTCATCAAAGTACTTTACAGGTAGGTGAACCATCTTATTCCACACTGTTAAACGTAATCTTTTTACTACATTTTCTCCAAAAAATCCAAGCACTGAGGCGCCAATTGCACCAAGTAAGGCCGAAAGGATGTAAACCAGAACTACATTTCCTAAAAGACCATAATCAATCCCTTGTGCAAATCCTGAAATAAGCGGCTGTATCATTTGAGGTACAATGAGCTGTAGTACCGCTCCCACAATCCCTGACAACATCCCAATGGCAAAATAGGAGTATTTTGGTTTACTCTTGGCAATGAGTTTCAAAAAATCCTTACTTTTTATTTTATTGGCTTTTATTTCTTTTTCCATTTTTATCTCCTTTAATTACTTAGTTTTTATTTTAACCAAACTAACAAAATCGATTATAAAACTTTTAATTAGTTTTGTCAACAATAAAACTAATTATTTTGGGATAAAAAACCAACCCATAAGGTTGGAATAATTTTTAATATTTAAATTCACCTACAGTACGGAATCCAATATTTTTAAATGAACTCATTTCGGCTTGATTGACATCTGTAGTCTTAAAGTTTTTTGCAAACTTCGCTGCTGATACACCATCTAAGCGTGTGAGTTGTTCACCATTGAACATCCAGATTGAACCATTCATTTTAGAATTTTTGTCGTTTACTTTATATAAAATCATTTCAATTTCTCCTTCATCTATTTCTGATTCACCGGCTTTGCGCCATACTTCATAGTACTTAAAACTGTTGCTACTTAAATATGTACTATTAATTGGTAAATCTTGTATTGCTGTATTAGCTTGACCATTAGTATAATAGCAAGTCGAGGTAATAATTTTGCCACCTCCAGTAATTACACCTGTATGGCCTCCTGCGCCTCCTGATTCCGCCATTGAATTTCCAGCAGATAGTAGAATAATATCTTCATCCTGCATTTGATTCAGATTAGAACCTGACATATTTCCTGTTAGAATTCTCGTATAGCCACACTTTGAGAGATAGCCACCTAAGGTTACGGTATTATAAACATAATCATAAGCAACTCCTGTCGCTTCTTTAAGGGCTATAACAATACTGCCCGAACAGTCTGCTGTTCCATCTGTACCAATACGAGAGCCTGTCATGGAGTAGGTAATTTGATTACGATGTGTATTGAACCAATCAACTACTTTTCTACGATTACTTGGAGTTGAACCTTGGAAAAGGTTATACCAATAACGTGCCTGTGTACCTCGAGCAGGTTGATTTGGATTTAACGGCCGTTCATAATATCGAATAAAAATATCCGCCAATGTTTCAGGAGATGCCGTACTCTTAGTAAATTGTGCAAAAGTCATACTTGGGTGATAAAACTGTTGATTGTTTGCAACTTCCCACTCAATACGCTTGCATTGAGAGAAAACATCTTGATAAGCTAAACCTTTTGATTTTGCCCAGTCAATATATTTTGTCGCTGGTGTCCATTGAACAAGCCCATAACCACCATTCATATTACCAACTCTATCACTTTCCCAGCGATCGGCAATAATACCGCTCTCACTCTGCATATTACCTAGGAGAGCAGATACTGACTGTTTTGTCCATCCGCGTGACGTAAGATAGTCCCAGATTTGTTTTGCTGTTTCTTGTTGTCCCAGTTTATTTTCCTCCTTTTTTTTATACAATTCTAATAAACCCGTCGACTTACCGATTGTTCTACCTAACATACAGCTGCATTTTTTAGGAATGACTTCAAGTTGGAATCGAACCAACCGTCTCTTATAGACTTGCCATTTTGAAGCCTGATTTAATTATATGACCGAATTTTCATTTATTCCAGGTTGGAAAACCGACCTCTATAAAGCTAATTTTTCTGCTTGAAGATGGCGACCAAGTTTTGCTTTATTGCCGATCACATTTATAATTGTAAGCCCTAATTTTAAATTGTTTCAGGTAAAACAAAAAAAACTGCTGAATTCAGCAGTTTTTTATATTATACAATCTATTGCGAAAGGCGGCAGACGGATTTGAACCGACGATCAAGCTTTTGCAGAGCCATGCCTTACCACTTGGCTATGCCGCCACAACATTAATCATTATATCGAAATTTAAGGATAAAAGCAAGAACTTTTACAGCTTCTCAAATTTCACCCCTCAAGGGTTAAGAAAAAGCCCTAAGCAATTTCTCTTAGAACTTTTCTTTTTTCTCAAAGTGTTATCGATATCAATTTGCCGCTTTTTCTAAAGCTTGAATACGTTTTTCCTGGCTAATAATTTCTGTAGCCAAATCTTTGAAGGTAATTGCGTTCATCAGATGGTCTTGCGCATGTACCATATAGAGATCGATTTCTGTATGAATACCTTGTGCTTCTTTTGTCAGCATATCTGTTTGAACGTCATGGGCTTGGAGCAACTCTTGGTTCGACTCCTGAAGTGATTTTTCTGCTGCTTCAAAATCTCCTTCTTTTGCTTGTTGGATTGCTTGAAAGGCTAAACCTTTGGCATTTCCACCATGCATGATGATTCCCATCACAATTTCCATTCTTTCTTCGTTCATTACATCCCCTTTTATTTCGTCGTCTTGAGTTCTTTTACTTCATTAAAGCTTCTGCTGCTTCAAGGACTTTATCGCCACGCATCATACCGTAGTCTTGCATTTTTATCACATCCATTGGTACATCAGCAGCTTGTGCTTTCTTTTGTACCTCTGCCTTCATGAAGCCTACTTGAGGTCCTAAGAGAAGGACATCAGGTTTAGGGGTAGCAGCAAGCATGTTATCGATGTCTGCTGTTGATTTTGCGAAAATTTCGTAGTCCAATCCTTTATCTGCTGCTGCTTTTTGCATTTTAGAAACTAAAAGTGATGTTGACATGCCTGCTGCGCAAGCTAAAGCGATTATTTTATCAGCCATAATTATTTTTCCTTCTTTTTCTTTTTATAGTCTTAAGTATACCGCTTTCATTGATTTTTTGCAAGTGTTTTCATACTGACAGAGAACGACTTTAGATACTATCCCCATTCTCTTTAATGAGCGCTTGATACCAATAGTAAGAATCCTTGGGTATTCGCTTGAGACTTCCTTCCATACTTTCGTCCTGATCCACGTAGACAAAGCCATAGCGTTTCTGATAACCGTTCAACCAACTGAGTAAGTCAGTGTAAGACCATGTATGATAGCCAATCACTTGAACACCATCGGTTAAGGCTTCTTTTATAGCTTTAACATGACTTTCCAGATATTTAATGCGGTAATCATCATGAATTTGCCCTGCCTCAAGCTTGTCGTACTCTCCTAGACCATTTTCGGTAATCATCACAGGTATGCGGTAGCGACTGGTAATTCGACGTAAGGCGATACGCAATCCCATTGGATCAATTTCCCAATCCCAGTTTGTACGTTCAACAGCAGGATTAGTTACACGTTTGTACAAGCCCGGAATGCCTTGGTCGCCTCCTGAGCCCTTAACTCCGGTAGTATTCATTTTACCAAGTGTGACTCCACCTTCGCGCGGATTCCAAGCATTGGCAGCAGTTTGATAATAATTAATCCCTAAAAAGTCTGGTCGGGCTGATTTTAAGAGTTCAAAATCACCCTCCTCGGTTTCAAACATCAGATCATTTTCTTTAAGATAATTCAAAGCCACAATAGGATATTCACCATAGCAATAGACATCCATCCAAAAATGAGCAAACATTTCCTCTGCGTTTTCAGCTGCCAAGACATTAAGGGGATTAGAATCAATCGCGTAGTTTGGTGTATAAGCAAAGGAAGGACCGATTTGACCGGGCATATCCATTTCATGAAAAGCATTGATTACAGCTGCATTAGCCAAATTTGCATGGTGATTGACTTGATAAAACAGCTTCATATCTACCTTTCCAGGTGGGTGCGTTGCCAGAATCCAACCATGTTGTGTAAAGATGTTTTGTTCATTCAAGGATACCCAATACTTCACTTTTCCTTTAAAAGCTGTAAATAGTGTTTGCGCATAATGCACAAAATCCTCAATAATCTGGCGACTTTCCCAACCTTGATATTCTTCTTCAAGAGCTTGCGGTAAATCCCAATGATAGAGCGTAACTACCGGTTCGATATGATTAGCAATCAATTCATCAACCAAATCCATATAAAATTGTAAGCCTTGTTGATTAATTTCGCCCCGACCTTCAGGAAAAATACGTGTCCAAGCAATCGAAAAACGATAGGATTTTAACCCCATTTCAGCCATAAGTGCTACATCTTCTTTGTAGCGATGGTAGTGATCAACAGCAATGTCTCCTGTTGTCTCCTTAAAAGTTTTTCCTGGTATGCGGACAAAATTATCCCAAACTGATGGACCTTTTCCGTCTTCGTCATGCGCACCTTCAACCTGATAAGCTGCCGAGGCCGAGCCCCATAAAAAGTTATCGGGGAAAGCTTTTAGTTTTGTATGTTCCATTATAATTTTTCTCCATTTGAGGCTATGACTTGACTGTACCACTCAAAGGAATCTTTCTTCGAGCGTTCCAAGCTGCCATTTCCTTCATTGTCTTTATCTACATAGATAAAACCATAGCGTTTTTTCATCTCCCCAGTTCCTGCAGAAACAAGATCAATAAAGCCCCATGGTGTATAACCCATTAAGTCTACCCCATCGTATTCGACAGCATCTTTCATTGCTTCAATATGTGCTTTTAGATATTCCACACGGTATGGATCATGAATGCTACCATCTTCTTCTACTTTATCCACAGCACCAAAACCATTTTCTACAATAAAGAGTGGTTTTTCATAACGCTCATTGAACCAATTCATGCTATAACGCAGACCTAATGGATCAATTTGCCAACCCCATTCTGATGCTTCGACATATTGATTTTTTACCAAATCTCGGTTTTCAATATAATCAAAAGTTGGCGCTCCCAGGTTCTCTTGATTCTCCATTTTTTCAGCTGTACTTGGCATATAATTTAGCTTAAGACTTGGATCAATCTTTTCAGCCTGATCTTTAATAGCAAAACTCATATAATAACTAAAGCCGATATAATCTACTTCGCCTTTGGATAAATCTTCAATATCTTCTGAAGTAATGTCCAAATCAAAGGCTTTACGTTCAAAATATTTGAGCATATAGCTTGGATAGTGACCACGCGCATGGACATCGGTAAACCATAAACGCCGTTGCATGGCAACCTGTGCTGCCATCATGTCTTCGGGTTTGCATGTTGCAGGATAAATAGGACACATCGCAATCATGCAACCAATTTGGAAATCAGGGTTAATCTTATGTCCTAGATCTACAACTTTAGCAGAAGCAACTAATTCATAGTGGGCTGCTTGGTACATAATCTTTTCACGGTTCTCGCCTTCCACGAACTTCAAACCAGAGTTAGTGAAGGGTGCAAAATCCAGATCAAAATTTGCTTGATTATTTATCTCGTTAAATGTCATCCAGTATTTAACTTTATCTTTATAGCGGGTCATTACTACTTCAGCAAATCTTACAAAAAAGTCAATCAAGCGGCGATTACGCCAGCCACCATACTCGGTAACCAAGTGATAAGGCATTTCAAAGTGGGAAAGCGTGATGACTGGCTCAATACCGTTTTTCAAACATTCATCAAACAAATCATCGTAAAATTGAAGACCTTCCTCATTTGGCTCACTTTCATCTCCATTTGGAAAAATACGTGTCCAAGCAATGGATGTACGGAAACAGTTCACACCTAACTCTGCAAAAAGTCTGACATCATCTTTATAGCGATGGTAGAAGTCAATGGCTTCATGGTTTGGATAATTTTCACCAGGTAAGACACCATCTGTAATCCGGCGCTCAACACCATTTGCTCCAGCAGTCATAACGTCGGCCACAGAAACTCCTTTGCCTCCTGCATTCCAGCCGCCTTCAAGTTGATGAGCAGCAACTGCACCGCCCCATAGGAAATCTTTTCTTAAAGTCATTTTTCTTCTCTCTTTCCTCTAATTCTGTTGATTTAACTTTAAATCTTTTACAAGGTTTGAACTTGCGTATACTTCAGTTCTTAACATCCTCCCCTTTTTTTAAACGCTCAGTTCCCCTCTATAAATGTAAACTCTCCCAGCTCTTGATGAGTTTACATTTATAGAAGAGAGATTAAGTCAATGCTTAATCTCATCTCACTATTATGCTTGTTCAGCTTGCTCTGCTTCATATGCTTCTTTTTCTTGTTGTACAAGAATCGCATCATATTTTTTAGCAAATGGCCAGTATATGGCACCTGTCACAAAAATCATCAAGGCTTGCCATGCTGCACCTTGCCAACCTCCGACAATCAAACCTGAAAGGATTGGCGGTGTTGTCCATGGGACGAAGATACCATTAAACGGAGGGATAATTCCCAGCGCAATAGCTGCATAAGTTCCAAATCCTGAAACGAGAGGGGCAATCAAGAATGGGAAAGCCAAGATTGGGTTTAAAACAATCGGCATACCAAAGAGTACAGGCTCGTTGATATTGAAGAAGGCGGGTGCCAATGTTAATTTACCAATAGTTTTCATTTGAACAGAACGCGCACGATAAATCATAAAGATAACGAAACCGAAAGTCATTCCTGAACCTGTAACCGTAATAAACTGATCCATAAAGGCTTGCGTAACAATATGTGCCCCATGATCAAGTGATAAGTTACCCTCTTGGAACAATTTGAGATTATCGGCATTGTTAGCCAGGAGCAATGGAGTCATGATACCGCCAATAACTGTGGCACCATGCACCCCAAACCACCAGATAAATACAGGTAAGAATGCAATTAAGAAGACACCAAGTGGTCCGTCTGTAGCATGTTGCAAAGGTGTTTGAATTAAAGTATAAATCCATTCAATCGGTGTTTGATCCGTTGTCAATACAGATAGAGCATAGATAAGCATTGCTACAAAAGTAATAACGAAAGCTGGCACAAGAGCACCAAAGGAATCTGATACATTTGCAGGCACTTGTTCAGGAAGTTTGATACGGATATCTTTTTTCATGAACCATGAGTAAGACCAACCGACCAATAAACCAGCAAGCATAGCGAGGATCATTCCTTTCCCACCAAGCCAAGCTGCATCGATAACACCACTTACTTGATACTCTCCCACGACAGCAGAACCATCAGCAATTTTAGTCACTGTTGAAATAGTGCTTGGTTGAAGCATAACCATGACAATAATAGAAGTCAAACCAGCAGAGGCGCCTTCATAGCCTTCGCTCTTCACCCAAGAATAAGCAATACCAAAAGCTGCAAAGAGGGCCATAATACCAAATGAAGCAGCATAGGCTTGATTAAAAATAGGGGCCCAACCAATTTGTGCAATCCAGTCCGCAACATTTTGTTGAGGGAAGTTTGCTAAGATGAGGAAGATTGCTCCAATAATAATGAAAGGTATTGGATACAACATACCGTTTTTAATTGCTGTAACGGCTTTTGTGTTCAAAAATTTCATCATCGGAGGCATTAATTTCTCGTTGATAAATTTATTCATATTTTTACTCCAAAAATTTTATTTTTAATTCATTAGGGCATCTGCAGCTGCCACTACATTTTTGCCATTCATCATGCCATAGTCTTGCATCTTAATCACATCACAAGGAACTCCTGCGGCATTCGCTTTCTTAGTGACTTCTGCTTTCATATAAGAAACTTGAGGACCTAATAAGAGCACATCTGGTTTGTTCGAACCAGAGCCTGCTAACATGTTATCAATCTCTGCTACTGACTTAGCAAAAATTTCATAATCTTTTCCAGCTTCTTTTGCTGCTTGTTGCATCTTCGTTACCAGCAATGATGTTGACATACCTGCTGCACATGCCAGTGCAATAACCTTTTCTGCCATTTTTTTCTCCTTATTCTTTTGAGCTCAAGAATATTATAGCGTTTTCTGAAAGGGCTTTCAAACAATAATATGAAATACCTTTCCTGTATTGAAACAAATAGAAAATGGCTTAAATTAAGGATTTGTGGCTTAAATTTTTGCAATAAATACAAAAAAACTTGCAAAAACTGCAAGTTTTTTAAAACATGTTTCACATTTTGGAACAAATTGAGCACTATTCCTCTAAAAAATGGAGCGTTTTATGAGCCAGAACTTCAAGAACTGCAACAACAGGAAGTTGTGTCGTTAAATTTCCTAGCGGATAAAGTTTAGACCATTCCGGCGTGAGATTGTAAAAGAGTTGCAAGTCAGCCAGCCGGCCAACTGTACTGTCTTCATTATTTGTCAATGAAATAATTTGTGCACCTTCTTGTTTGAATTCCAACTCCTTATTAATGATTTGAATCGTTTCTCCTGAGGCCGATAAAATCAATGCAATGACATTACCTGTGCCATTAATTTGGATAGCTTGAAAAGGATCATTAATAACAAAGGCACGCAAACCTGCATTCACAAAATATTTACACGCATAATCAGCTAAAGAACCTGAGTTCCCAATTCCCATAAAAACGGTATAATCTGCTTTAGCAATCATCTTGGCAGCTTCGGTCAGTCGCTTTTGATAACTTTCAGAATTCATACGGCGTAAAAACATATCAAATTCTAGCATATTGTCATAATGCTGCTCTTCCGCCGTTTTAGGTTTGCTTTGATTTTTTAGAAAAAATTTTAATTCTGCCCAACCATTAAAGCCCAACTTTGTACTCATTCTTACGATTGTTGTAGTAGAAACATGAAGCTGGCTAGCTAAGCTCCGAATCGTTGCTTTTTGAACCTTATCTGGAGATTTGATGATAAAATCAAGGACCAAGGTTTCGAGCTCATTAAGCTTGCTTATTTGTTCAGGTTGAAACATAAAAACTCCTTTATCTAGCTTAAAATAGTGTATATTTGATCAAATAGTAACCCAGAGCTAAACACTCTCTAGCGTAATTGCTCATAGTCTGCCAAGCAGGGGTTTTACTTTCCGCTGCATAACCTTGCACATTTTTATAGCCTAATTTGGAAGCCAAATAAAGGCTACGATAAAGATGAAAGTCGCTCGTCACAAGTAGTGTCTTCCCTTGCACATACTTTTGAGAAAGCGCGAAATTCTCGACAGTATTTCGCGCTTTCTTTTCTTCAATGATTCGGCTAGAGTTTAAACCATGTGCTTTGAGGTATGTGGCCATTCCCTCAGCTTCAGATACAGGAGAAGCGGAACTTCGATAACCTGTGACAATAACTCTAGCTTGAGGATTGCTCTTAGCAAGTGTTAAAGCAGTATCAAGACGGCTCTTCGTAGTAGATGCAGGCTGACCATCTGGCTCAATCTTACTGCCTAAAACTAGTATCGTCTTAAAATCTTGTGCTGTGTCTCCTTGATGAGCGGCATCACTCCGTATCAAAAAGAAACAGAAAAGGCCATAGGCCGTTCCCAAAGCAAAGATTAACCCTAAAACTCGAAAGAATTTTTTCATTAGAATTTTTGTTTGCGGGCTTCACGTTGCTTACGTGCATTTTTATTGTGCTCTGCACGACGTTTTTTCGTATTTTCTTCTTCAATCGCCCATTTCAAGGCACGTTTATAGCCTGGTTTGACTTTTTTCTTACTCTTAGCCAACTGACCACGCATTTTGTTAGACAACTCTCCAGTCTTGGCTGTACGTTTTTCACGGCGATCACGATCATAAGAATCAACAATCTCACCATTTTTCACAGCTTTAGGTTGGAATGTTACACCCATTTTTTCAATTTCACGAATGGCTGAATCATCAGAAGGACTGTAAAGTGTAATCGCCGTTCCCGACAAACCATTACGTCCTGAGCGTCCTACACGGTGTACAAAGAAGGAAAGATCACGAGGAAGTTCATCATTGATAACATGACTTACACCTTCGATATCAATCCCACGTGCTGCAATATCCGTTGCTACAACAAACTGATAATCTAAGTTCTTGATGCTTGCCATGATACGTTTCCGTTCACGTGGTGGGATATCACCATGAATTTTCGCTGCTTTGACACCATTGTTGACTAAGAAATGATGAATATCATCAACGCGTCCCTTTGTATTGGCAAAAATCATTGCCATATAAGGATTGGTTGCCTTCGAAAGTTGCAGTAAAATTTGGTTATGTGATGCGCCTTTAGTTGAGATCAGCCAGTTTTCAATCGTGTCTGAAATCACAGTCTTATTCGCAATTTTTTCCATGACAGGATTATTCAAATATTTTTTAAGGAAAGGCTGTAACTTTTGTGGAATAGTTGCAGAGAAGACCAACATCTGTACTTTTTTACCAAAGCTGGCTGCAATTTTATCCACATCTGTCAAGAAGCCCATATCCAAAGTCATGTCCGCTTCATCTACAACAAAAATCGATGCCGTATGAATAATCAAAGCTCCCGATTTAAGTAAATCTTGGATACGCCCTGGTGTCCCAATCACGATATGAGGTTGTGAAGACTCAAGTTTCTTAATTTGACGCACTTTATCTGTTCCACCCACATAGTTGACCACGCGGATTGCATCATTAAATTTGACAAATTCTTGAGCTGCATGATAAATCTGTGTGGCAAGTTCACGAGATGGTGCAGTGATTACGGCTTGGACTTCATCAAGCTCTGTGTTCAATTGTTGGAAAATAGGGAGCAAGAAAGTATGTGTCTTTCCTGAACCTGTTTTTGATTCCCCTACCAAATCACGGCCTGATAATACGACAGGAATCAGTTTTTCCTGAACGGGGGTTGGCGAAACGAACTTGATTGCCTCAAGCGTTTCATTGATATAATTCTTAAAGTTAAATTCTGTAAATTTCATAGCTCCTATTATAGCATGAATAGTGCATTTATAAAACAGGGTTCGCCTTTTTAATTCCAATTCTTATTGAAAAAAGCAGAAAAGCAAAAAAAGCACCTCCAAGGTGCTCTTTTTTATGTTATTTAGCTTTAGCGTAAAGTTCGTTTACTTTATCCCAGTTAATCAAGCTAAAGAAAGCTTCGATGTAATCTGGACGAACATTGCGATATTTCAAATAATAAGCATGTTCCCAAACGTCAAGACCAAGTACTGGAATTTGTCCATCAGAAATTGGGTTATCTTGGTTAGCTGTAGAAACAACTTTAAGTTTACCGTAATCGAGAACTAACCAAGCCCAACCTGAACCAAAACGTCCTGTAGCAGCTGCTTTAAACTCAGCTTTGAAGTCGTCAAATGAACCAAAAGCTTCATCGATGGCTGCAGCGATGTCACCTGTTGGTGCACCACCTGCGTTTGGAGCAAGCCATTCCCAGAACATTGTGTGGTTCAAATGTCCACCACCGTTGTTACGTACCGCAACGCGGATATCTTCTGGCAAACGGTCCAAATAAGCCACTAATTCTTCAACAGTTTTATCAAAGAATTCTGGGTGTTTTTCAATCGCTGCATTAAGATTATTTACATAGGTTTGGTGATGTTTGTCATGGTGCAAATGCATTGTTTCTTCATCAAAGAAAGGTTCCAAAGCGTCGTATGCATAAGGTAATTCTGGAAGTGTATAAGCCATAGTATTCTCCTTAAATTTTAATATACTATTATTATAAAGAAATAAGAACCGTTTACAAAATTATCTGCTTATCTTTTCGCTCTTCACGAAAATACTTCAAATCTCGGTCATAGATAAATTCAACCCCTGTTAAATCATCATACTCCCGTGCACCAACCAAAGTATAGAGCTTTGTTAAATCATCTTTCCAGTGGCTAAACATTTCATCCAAGGCTTGAGGTCCTTGGGTATGTAGGATGGATAAAACATGCCCCGCCGAGCTGGCTAAAGGCGCACCCAAAAGTTGAGCATGCAAGATATCTGTAGCTGATGCAATACCTCCCGTAGCAATCAGAGGTTTAGTATTTTGCGCCAATTGAGCTTCAATGAGGCTCTCGGGTCCTGTAAAGCCAAAATCATTTAAGTCTAAGGTGCTGTGCCCCCGTCCACTCTCAATCCATGCAAAATTTGTGCCACCTTTACCACCAACATTAATGCCAGCGATGGCTGTTTGGCTAAGCTGCTTAAACATTTTTTGACTCATACCAAAGCCGACTTCTTTGACTACAACAGGAACATCTAAATTTTCAGCGATACGATTAATATTTTCAAGCCAGTAAAAAGAACGATCCCCTTCACTATCCTTCATGACTAACTCTTGTCCGGTATTAATATGAATTTCTAAAGCATCAGCAGAGAGCATTTCGACAGCCTTTTGTGCATTTTCTAAAGAGTGTCCTGCTCCCATATTTGCAAAAATGAAACCCTTTGGATTATGTTGACGCACTTGACGGAAACCTTCCGCCAATTCGGGATATTTCAAAGCAATCGACTGCGAGCCGACGGCCATTGATATATGATGGTGGGCCGCAATCTCCACTAACTCTAAATTAACCTTATCACCTTTTTTAGATCCCCCAGTCATCGCTTCTATGTAAAAAGGAAAATCAAACTTATGTTCCAAAAGAGTAACCGATAAGTCAACTTCTTGTGTAGAAATTTCTGGCAAGCCATTGGGAACAACCCGTAATGCAGCAGAAAACTCTGAGCGATTTCGGCCTTCGCGCCAGTACTTTAAGCCAAGTGATAAGTGTTCATCCTTCCGATGTCCGTGGATTTCTTTACTCATTTTGTTTTCCTATTCTTATTTTCTCAAGCTTCATTCCTTCTGCTTCAAGAGCGCTCCTTAACTCGACTATCTTGTCTTCACGCTCTGCAAAAAGAATAATATTTTCACCAAACCCCGCACCTGAAATCTTTCCAGCAAATTCGGGTTGGCTATTCACAATATTCAGAGCTAAAGCCAGTTGATCAGTCATATAGCCTTTTGCTTGGTGCTCAATAAGTAAAAGTTGATTTTCGAGGAGTTTCTCTTTAAAAAGAGCGAAATCCTGCATATCAATAGCTGTACTTATTTCAATAACAAGTTCATCACTTTTAACATAAAATGCCTCAGAAAGTTGATGTTTCAATTTTTCTACTGTCTTCGCAGATTGAGCAGTTTGGACAACATAAGGCTGCCAAGGAATCGTTAGCGGAAGGACTCGCTGATGATTTTCATAGAAAATACTGCCACCATACATAATTGCAGCAACATCGCCACGAGAACCGCTCCCTTGCACATCATAATGTGCTTGGGCCGCAATTTCAAAGCGTTTTTTCAAGGGAAGATTGAGCTGAAAAAAAAGATTGAGTGCATTCACAACGCCGACAACGACACAAGCTGATGAGCCATAACCCTTCTTGTTTTCGCCAAAACCCAGTCCACTCTTGATTTCCAAGTGAAATTCCCGGGTCAATTCAACTTCTTTACTCATATACTTGATAGCCGTCATGACAAAATTCCAAGGCCCGCTGTGCTCAGGTTTAATTTCCTTTACTGAGAAGGCATGAGCAGGCATTGCCACATTCGTTTCTAAAAGACTGTGGCCCTCTACTTCTGAAATAACCACTTGGAAATCACTCTCAAGACTCGTTACCAGAGCTAAACCTCCTAGACGAGTAACCGCATATTCTCCTGCAATAAAAAGTTTTGCAGGAACATCTATTTTATAAGTACTCAAGTCCGCCCCCCGCATGTGCAATATCAAAATTAATATTTGGAAAATTTTCCCGTAGTTTTGTTAGAAGTACTTTCTCTGTCGCTCTGTCTGTAATAATTTTAACGTTTGGCCCAGCATCGATGGTAACAAAAGCCAAGAGTCCTGCTTTATAGCATTCTTGCGTAAAGGCAATAATCCGTTTAGTATCTTCAGTAAAGTAATCAAAAGGTTCCACACAGAGGCGATTCTGTTCATGCATACCCAAAGCATTATTTTCTGCGAGTAAACCGATCTTTTCAATATCTGCCTGACGAATCGCACTTTTCATTTCTTCAAGCTGACGTGCTGACTTTTCTACCCAAGCGTTGTAGGTCGGAGCAGTTTGAGCAAGTTGCATCCCCCGTGTTGAAGACATTTTCTTTTGGGCACTTGATATTTCAGCAACAATCATGGACAAGTGGATATCCTCATCATAAAAGCTCTCAGCATAAGAGGAAACGTCGTCTTCACCCTTGTTCCAAACAGCAAAGTTACCAAAGACTGAACGCGAAGCTGAACCAGAGCCACGCCGTGCAATTCTTGACATTTCTGTCAAATCGGCTGGTAATTCGAGGAGTCCAAACATGGCACCTGTCAATGCGGCAAAGCTTGAGGCTGAGGAAGCCAGTCCGGCAGCAGTTGGCACATGATTTTCAGAAGTGACTAAAACACCTGGAAAAGAACCATGCTTTGCACGAAGCATTTCTAAAAATTGATGCACACGAGTAGCATCGGTGTTCACCCCATTTAAAATCAGTTGATCCTGGTCAGTAAAAGCAACAGATGTCGTTGTATAAAATTGATCCAAAGTCATTGATAAGGAACTTGTCGTAGGAATATTCAGCGCCACATCCGCCTTCCCCCAATATTTAATCAAGGCAATATTCGTATGTGCTCTAACAGTAAATTCATTCATTTATATTTTTTCCTCTTGTCGATTAATCTCTCCTATTATAACAAAGGTGGCGTAATTTAGCCATTTGTCGTTTTTGAAATTTATTCCTCCATATCGTTAAGGTCTCACAAAAAACCACCTGAAAAGGTGGTTACTTTTATACATATTTCCTGAAAGAAGAAAAGAGAAGCTCCATACACTACTTACTTCACAACAGTAACATTGCAAGGTGCATGGTTTACAACATAGGCTGTTGTAGAACCCAAAGTCATACGCTCAAAGTAATTAGAACCTGTTGCCCCCATCACAATGAGATCACACTTCTGCTCCGTTGCAAATTCAACAATTTGCTTCTTAGGAATACCTACTACCACAAAGGTTTGAACTTTGACATTGTCTTTTACAATAGTTACTGCTTCTTGCAAGATCATCTCGGAAGCTTTTGTATAATTGTGCTTAAGAATCGGCAGGGCATGCCCATATAATTTTCCGTCATCTTGGACCGTTAGGACCGAGAGTTCTACATCGTTTAAACGTGCGATTTCCATTGCCTCTTGGAGTGCTTTATAAGAGTTGTCTGAACCATCAATGGGAACCAAAATATTTTTGTAATTCATCAAGATTTCTCCTTCCTTGCTTTGCCTATATTATAATGCTTTCTAATAATAAATAAAAGCAGCATGCATTAAAAATAAGCAGTCAAAGATGACTTCGTAAAACCAAAAAACCTTAAGTGACTTATACACTTAAGGTTTCCTTATACTTCATTTTTAAACAGAGTAAATCCAGGTATTATAAAATCGCTTAACCATGGGGATACGCACGCGCATTTATACAATAAATTTAACTATTTTATATAATTAAGATTACATATAAACATATAACAGAGCTTTGAAACGCTGTTAAAAACTCTGTCAAAAATTCACACCGTCCAGGCAAAATTGAGAACATGAATAGCACTTCAATAGTGCTTTTTATTTATTTTTCTTCTTTTGATTATCTTTCTGTTCTATTTTTGTTGTTTTTCTCCAATTTCAATAATAATTTTACTAAATATAAAATGGATAATAAAAGCTAATATCATACAAATATAAATACCAATAAATATAACTAATACTTGCGGAATTGGTTTGTCGTGATAAGAAAGACCATTAAACATAAATATTGAACCAGCCCACGATAGAATAATAGAAAGCCCGATCCCTTTTAATATCCAAAATTTATTGTTGAGTTTGTACTCCGTTATTATGGCTTTTATTTCTTTATCATCTTTATTTTGAGCAGCTAGTAAGTTATATGGACTTAATATATGATTTAAAAAAGCTCCGAATAAACCAATAATAATCCAGTTATCCTTAGTTACCGTTCCTATGATAAAAGATGTGATAACTAATACTATTATAGAAGCGAAAGACAATACCGTACTAAGCCAAGAAGAGAATAACTCAGATATACCCAAATAAAAAATAAATTCAACTTCTATACCCAAATTTAAAGCTATTCCAAAGAAATAAGTGTTGTAGAAAGCGCTATTACTGAAAAAAATTAGTGTGATAAGTAGAGAAATCAAAAAAATTAAGTTTAATATTGCATGAGTAATCAATCTTTTCTTTATATCTTCTGCTCGGTTAGACTTTATGACATATATTAATACAATAATTAATAATAATATAGATACTGCTGTTATTATTCCCCATAATAATTGAGTGTGGAATAGGCTTAGAGTGGAAACATAAGCTAAAAATATTAATAATTCAACAAACACTGGTAAAATTCTCTTAATCTCTTTTTTTAATTGTTTCATTTTTGTAACTCCTTTATATAATAATTAACAAATAATATTATATAACATCCTAACTGTTTAAAGAGCGAAATCATCAAAAAAAGCCCACAGTTTCGTGCTGTGAGCATTCTATTGTATTTTAGATAGGATTTGTACTATAACATCAAAAGCGCGTGCTACTGGCCTTTCTCAGCCTCCTGCATTGCCTCCTCAATGACATCTAACCTAACTTGAGTATCTTCCAAATCAAGCCCCTTGTAAGCATTGTCGAGTATAGACTTTGCTGCAGTAATACGCGCATAATCTGGCGCTTCTTGATCACTCATGATTTCAGATAGGACGTTGACGGCTTCCATTGCTTTCCTCTGTAAGCTGGTTGTCACTTCTGACATCATACTGCGCCGTAATTCTAAGAGCTGCTGGTTAAATTCTGGGTCTTTTAACCAACGATAAGCAGTAGAATCTGAGATATTAGCTTTTTTTATTGCATTCTGTCGTGTGCTTTCAGTCAGCAGGTACTGCATGAACTTTTCTTTTTTAGTATTTCCTGCCACGTGGATTACCTCCTTTCTATAAAATCAGCTTGTCAAAAAGCTTCTTAATTCGTTCGTCTTCCTCTTTGGTATCACAGCCTAGGTTAATAATATACGGATATTTAAAAGGTTGTGTCCCTAACCCTGCCTTACGCTTAGCTTCGTCCCATTGCTTTTGAGTAGTGATATTTTTAAAATTGAACCGCTTGCCGCCTCGGGATACGGAGTAATCATGTACCCATATCCAAGTGCGATTAGTTTTGCTTTCGTCATTGTCATTCGTAACAAATTTCTTGCTTGCCTGTTTCAGTAAATTCTTCCTTTTCATTGGATAAATCCCCCTAATCTATGTCATTTTATGTTATTTTCGGTCATTTGCTGCCGATTAAGCTATAAAACCCAGTCAGAAGACCGGGTTATTGATTCTTAGAGAATCTTTAACTTACTTCCATATTGGTTAAGTAAGAATTTTTATTTTGAATCAGCATTTCAAAAATATCTTCAATATCTGAAATTGGTAAAGAATCATAGAAGTTCTGAATAATCTCACGTTCTGGCAGTTGTACAGTTTCAATATATTTCCATTTTTCAGAACCTAAGAACCCTTTTTCTTTTTTGATACGTAGTACTTTATAATAATGTCTACCTAAGAATCCAGATGATATCTCAGTAGCTATATTTGAATCTATTATAATATCTATTGTTCCGTCTTCATTAGCGCGATAAACGTTTTTGAAACGAATTTCTGGATAATACGCAGATAGTTTGTCAAAGTCTTTAATGCAGCGTCCGTTTTCTTTAATTTCGATAAGATTTTTCTGTTGGATTTTGTGGAACTCTTGAATTGGGATTGCAATACCGCCGTTCTTGTGTTTAAAAATTATCATTAGAATGTCTCCTTAATATTTTGATTTGAAATCCATGAATGCAGGAATTTTTTTCGATTCAGCTTTCGCTTTTTGTTGTTCAGATTTTTGCTTTTTTAACGCTTTGTTTTCAGCTTTGAGTTTTTCCATTTTTGTTTTCATTTCTTTTGTAATTGCCATTGTTGTATTCTCTCCTAGTACTACTCTTTGATTGTTCCAACCATGCCCAAACTCATTTCAATAATTGAGAAAGCATGTTCTAACTCGACTTGCATTTGTTGGCTTGGATTTGTTGATAAAATATACTCTTTCACATTTTTAAAGCACAATAGATTAGTGAGTTGGGCTTCATTATCTGGAGAAACCTCGTCAACATTGTTACTTTCTTGACGCATCCAAGGTGTTGCACCCTCTTCTAATTCAAAGCCTAACATCTCAGCAATTAAGTCTAAAGCATTCATATTCATGTCTGCCAAATCTGACTGTTTAATCACTGTACCGTCATCATAAGTAGGAATATGGTACGGATTGCCTGTAATCATGGAGTCATTCAAGCTATAAATATCTTGTAGCTGTTCTTTAATTGTGGTTGCTGGCAATGCTTCCTTAACTTCTGCAGTGATACTTAACTCTGTCATTCCTAAGAGTTCAAAAAGACGGTCAAGCTCTTCACTTACCAATGAGCCGAATACTTCGAGATCTCCTGCTGAAAGTTCGTGAGCTTTAAAAGTCATGTCTTGCAAATCTTTGATAATTGATTTTATGTTTTCCTGTGGTTGCTCTGTGTGTTCTTGCTTAAATTTAATAATATCTGTCATTTTTTGGTATCCTTTTCTATTTTCAACGTATTCTTTTCAACTCGCCCCACTTTTGGGGACACCTTTCTTGTTGGGTCGCGGTCTCTCATGAGTATGCCTTTCTAGTTTGGGTAACGGTAGCGCGTGGTTTCAACTATACCAATTTTTATATTTTGTTTTCTTTTGGGTATTTTATCAGCATTACCCCGAAACTTTGCGGGTAATTACCCGTTTCTTTACCCGTGAACTATTCAGTCATATCAAGGCATTACCCGCATTTACCCAAAAACTTAGATTTTCCTTACAAGAGTTAAAACAAAAATTATTTTTTCTTATAAATTGGTATAGTTCTTAAAATATATAATATATTTATATATAAATAACTCCTATAAGAGAAATGCGGGTAATACGGGTAATTGAGGGTAACTCCTTTAATAGTGCGGTTCTACAATTTTTTAAATGCGGGTAAAATGCGGGTACGTTTACGGGTTATTGATAAACTTCGCTTCTTCCATTGTCTGTTCCATATAAGCAGTACTGGCTCTTTGAAAGCGTTTGGGATTATTTTTTCTGATATGTCTAATGCTTTTCCGTTCAGGGTTGCTAGGGTGGAAAATAGGCCCTTTCCGTTCTGCTGTTCCAATTTCATCAAGTGCATTTTTTCTGTCGACTTGTTTCGTCTTCCCTACATAAGTTTCTTTAAGCAGTTGCTTGAGTTCCTCATTATTTGTAATCAAAACAATCTCATCACCCGCAATCATCTTATCCATAACGTAAACTTGAACGTCATCAAATTCGGCGTCGTCTCCAGTAAAGTTATTCATTTCTACGTGTTTAAAATTAAATCTGAAAGTCTGAGACTTCCAAAAGAGAAAAGAATGGAGTAATGCAGCCAAACCGCCTGCGATTTTATCTTCTGTCAATGGTTTAGCGTATGGGTCAAACCACGCCTTTCGTTCTTCGTCTGTTTCGTCTGCTGGTCTGTCTTTAAAGGCAATGTTTACCGCCCTGCTTTTCATACCAGAAGAAAAGAGAACTTTTTCATTAGTATCGATTGAAAGCACACCGCTTAAATCAACTTCAGCATAATCATGCCCTTGCTTCCGACCCTGTGCCACAGTTTCGGTTGCAATTATCTTAAGCATAATTTCAAGTTGACGATCAAGCCCTGCGCTTTCGGTAGCTAAATACATCTCTTTGCCGTCTAAGTTCGCCCAAGCCATTGCTCCCGTTGCTTTATTTGCCAACTCGTTAAGATTGACTGTCTTTGTGTCAAAAAGCGAAGATATAATACCGTTTCTAAGTCCTTTTCCTGTACGTTCTCTTGATTTTGAGACAAAAAACTTATCTTTTTTCATCAATCCACAAGCAACCAGCATTTGATATACAGGCTGTAAATTGGCATTGTGCAAACTGTCGTAGTCGTCGGTTACTTCTGATAAAAACTCCGCATATTTAATCGTCAAATTACTAATGTGATTGTAGTTTTGTCCTTCAAAATATTTAAAGTAACACTCATCCGCCTTGGGAAATGTATTTTGATAAAGCTTCTTTTGAGTGAAATCAATTTGGAAATCAGCAGCAGCGACTACTGCCGTTTTTATGACTTTAACAGGCTTAATATCTAATTTTGAATGAATAAATTTTAAAATATTCATAACATCATCAGCCTGGAACAAACTGCGTTGACTTGTCCTATATCGTTTACCCAGTGCAGTAATTGACAATCTAATAAGTTGCTGGCCATTGATTGCAAAAAGTTCGTCATCTTTAAAAGCAATAGTGCCATGTAGGTAGTCGAGGATAGCACTAACGAACCGTGGGGCGCTTTCGTCTTTGATTGCTGCCTCTTTCCTTTCAGATTCTTCCTCGGTTTCGCCACTCACTTTTTTAGAAGTCAGTGTGCCATATCCAACAGCTAAAGCAGTTAATCCATTATTAAGATATAAGCTGGGGTGCTTCATTCTTCCATTATCAACATCAGTATTTTTACTAATGATAATGGGATATTTATAGACATCACGGTGTAAAACATGAACTTTGTCTAATTCTTTCGGTATTTTTCCACTATCGGGACTATCGAAATCCTCCCATGGTAAATCAATAGTAATTTTTAAGTTTTTTTCTAACTTTTCCCATGCTATACGTTGTTGTTCTAGTTCCTGCGTCATTCTACCCCCTCCAACTCGTCAAGCCAGTTCAACTCAGCAAGGTTATAACCGTCCACTGCGCGAGATATGCTGCTCCCTGTGCGCATTTTCTTGATGATCCCTAGTCGTCTTTCTTCCTCAGTCGTGGGGATAAAATAACCGTTATCAATTGAGCCAATGGCGCACCCCATACCTTGTAGCACCTCAATACGCCCCTGTAAAGCTCGCTCTGTGAGTTTAAGCTGTTGGGCTAAGGTATTTAATTTAATGGCTCTATCAATGCCAATATGTGACTTCATAGCCGTGATAATAGATTGGTCAATCTTTGGAAAATCTTTTAATTTCATTGTGTCTCTCCCTTTATTCTGCTAATTGATCCATGAGCTGGTTAAATTGTTCTTCTGAGTTCCAGATAGTTCTATCGCCGTCTTCAAGGATAACTTCACGTAGACCAGCTTTAACCAGCTTCTGATAGTAATTTTCGTTGATTTTTAATTTCCGCTTCAAGTCAGCTTTTTTCTTATACTTGATTTTGTCTGCTTGTTGCAGCTTAATATCAATCATCTTGTCTAATCGACTTAATACTGATTGAGTGAGTTCCTGCTCAGCTTGTTCAGATAGTAAACTCATTGCTGCCCTCCTTGGATAATTCTAATATTGCTTGGTAAAGAGAAGTAGCATTCAATCCCAATTTCTTTTCAAGTTTTAAGACCTCTAATGCAGAAATTCGTCTTGATAGTGGGGTGTGCCGTATCATTTCATCAAGTTGTTGTGCTTCAAACTCAGACTGTTTACCTAGAAAAATATAGTCAAAAGATATGCAATAAAACTGTACCAGTGTTTTTAATGTCCTATAATCAATATCTGAACTATCAATTTCAAGTTCTGCCAATGTTTTGCTTGGTATAAGAGTTTTGCAAGACAGTTCTTCGATACTTAGGCAGTCGAGATTGCGTAAATCTTTGAGAGTATATCGTGACCTCATGCTACACCGCCTTTCCGTTTTACTGAAAGCTCTAGGCACGCGCTTATGAGCTTATTTTCACTTATCCCTAGAGCTTTGGCTAAGTCGTTCATATCATTGCCAGTCAATGCTCCGATATTGTCACGCTGCTTTCTACGTTGACGTTCCTGCTTTACTCCTCGACTAAAGGCAATTTGATAGATGTTTTCATAAGCAAAAACCCTGTACCATTCGTCCCATGGCGAATTAGGTTTTATTTCTCGAATATCTTTTTCAACGAGTTCAGATAATAAACGTACTCCTTCTGGTGCACTTAAACTTTTATGTACTCGTTTGATTTCTTGCTTAACTTGGCAACGCTCCACAAAGCCATTGCTAACGGTCATTTTTACAGGAAATCCCAATTTATTCATTTTAAACCCACTTTCAGAAGTAGAAAGTAGAATAATATTTTCTTGCAGAAATCCTCTAATTTTTCCGTTTTTTGTTGTAATAAATCTGCGGTGCTTTGCGACGGCTTCATTTTTCTTTACGATGTCAATATAATCTGGTTTTGTCATATCCTTACCCCTCATTCATATATCTAGCAAATGCTGTTACTGTATTAAATGTGCGACAAGTGCCTAGGTTCGTCCACACCGTCCATGTATTAGTGTATGGGTTAAACTGTGCTTGTTCGACTCTTTGCGTTCCATGAGTGGGATATAATGCGTCTATTGTT
>NZ_KQ968939.1:1270159-1274026 GCF_001578715.1 Lactococcus sp. DD01
CGTAGTGCTGTCCATGTGTGTTAATGGCTCTGGAGTTTCGACTGTTTCAGTTGCTTCGACATCTTGTTTTTCTGTTTTTTTAAATAACATTGTTAGTTTTCCTTAATTTCTATCGCTTCATGCGCGAGCATTTGATTTTTTCAAAAATTCTTTAATCTCATGAAATGCCAATCCAGCTTGAAGCATGCAGACAACGCTGTCTGTGTACGCTCTGAGCTTTTCTTTTTGCACTTGGGTCAATTCTTCGCCTGACTTCTTAAAAGCCGTCAGACTGCGATATTTTGCCGTTGTGAGCTGTACCAATAAATCAAGAATGATTTTTCGATAATAAGGCTTCGCATTTGGATTTTGTGAGATTGCTTTTTCTAATTTGTTCATATTCTAATTTTTGCCTGGCAGCATATTCTTTAATTAGTAGTTTTTGGATATGTAATCCATAATCTTCACATACGTTTTATTTTTCACTTCTTCGCCGTCTGGATTTTTGATAATTTTTCTAACGGTATTGCCGTGAAGTCCAGTGGCATTAGCTATATCTTCACAAGTGATATTTTGCTCACCTCTCAAACGTCTTAAAGCTCGTTTGCTTTCTGTAGTTAAAAGCATATTAGTAGCCCTCCTTTCGTGTAAACTTTCAGTTTACTTAATAAGTATAGTAAACTTTATGTTTATTGTCAACTTTAAAGTTACTGTTTTTTATAGTTTTTGATATAATCATGTTAGAAAGGTAGGATAAATTATGACAATTACATCAGATAGAATTCATAAATCAAGGGTAAAATCAGGTATGAGTCGAGCCGAATTATCCCGTGAAATTGAAGTTTCAAAAACAACTATTCAAAAATGGGAAGAAGGCATAACAGCTCCACGGAGAGATAAAATAAAAAAATTATCTCAAGCTTTTAATGTTTCAGAAAAATATTTACTGGGATTTTCTAATTTTGAAAATGATCTTGAATTACTAAACGAAGCTGTTGATATAGGGAAAGAGTTGACTTCATTTTTAGGCATTAATGTTAAAAGTGATAAGTCTCTTCCAGTTTCTAGTAATGAGTTATATCAAGAAACTAGAGAAGTTATTGATAATGCTTTTAATATACCGCCCGAAGACAAACAAGTATTTGAAAAAATAATTTATAACTTTCTTCTACTATCTAATGATGAAAGAGAAGACATAGTCGAGTATTCAGAATTTGTATTAGCAAAAAAAGGATATATCATCCCAAAAAATAAAGACAACTAGGGTGTAAATATTTTCACACCCCATAATTTCATGTTTTAACTTTTGCCTGGCAGCGATAGAAGGATAACAACATGAATAAATTGAATATTAAAGAATATAAGACCAAAGCTGGAGAAGTACGTTATATCCTCCGTGGTGCTTATATTGGCACTGATAGGCTTACAGGTAAGCAAATTAAAACGGACGTCCGTGGGCGCACAAAAACAGGCGTCAAGAATGAACTTGAACGCCTTAAATCAGATTTTAAAAAGAATGGTAACACCAGAGGTAAGCAGTCGCTTGAAACCTTTGCAGAAGTTGCTGAGAGCTTCTTCGAGCTTTACAAGCTGCAACGTAAAATCGGTTCAATCGACCAAATGCGATCAAACTTAGATAATTATGCTTTGCCTGCTTTTGGTAAAAAGAAAATCAGCAAAATTACAACGGCACAGATACAGAAAAAAGTCATTGAATGGGCTAAAAGTGCAGCACAGCCATTGAACGGTATTAAAAAGCGCCATGCGGGAAAAGGTAAGGACTACAAGCTGCAGCTTAATGTCGTTAGTCGTATCTTTCAGCATGCACTTTCTCTGGGGATCGTGGAAAATAATCCGTGTCAATCGGTATTAGTTCCAAATGTAAAAATCGAAAAAGCAGAAAAAAGTATCAAATTCTACACTAAATCTGAGCTGTCAGACCTCTTCTCTTACGTTGATAATCTGCCTCTTAATAAATGGTCTAGTGAGTATTTTAAAGCACTGCTGCGCGTGCTTGTGGCTTCTGGTATACGTATCGGCGAGGCTATGGCTCTGACTTGGAATGATGTCGACTTAGATAAGCAGACAATTACAATCAGTAAAACGACTGTCCAACGTAAAATAGTTCAAGATACGCCAAAGAGTAACCGAAGTAATCGAACAATTACAATCGACAATAAAGCTACTTCTACTCTTAAACGCTGGTATTTATTTCAGAAACGCCACTTCATGGCTCTTGGATACCCACAGCAAGCACAAGTTTTCCCAACTGCAAAAGGTACAGTAATGGATTATAGCCACCTCACACAGCGCCTAAAAGCCTATGAGGCTGCTGCTGGATTACCTATACTATCATTTCACGGCTTTAGACATTCTCATGCAAGTTTATGTTTAAACGCTGGTATGAGCTATAAAGTTATACAGGAGCGATTAGGACACTCAACTTTACAAATGACAATGGATCTATACTCTCACTTAGAACCTGAGAAGAAAAATCAAGAGCTAGAATTATTCTCGAAATATGCTAATTTCTGAGTGAAACTCTGTTAAAAGCTCTGTTAATTGATTTTTAGGTAAAATAAAAACCCTCAGAAAGCCAATGACTGCAAGGGTTTTAGATTATTATTTATTTTATATAGAGTAAATCCAGGTATTCTTGGCGCCATTTTTCAAAAGCTTTTGACTAATGCGGATTGCATCTTTTTCATTAGCTGCTAGAGCGACCATTACCCCACCTAGACCTGAGCCTGTAAGCTTGGCTCCCAGAGCACCATTTCTCAGCGCTGTGTCCACTAAGGTATCTAAGCGCGGGTGTGAAACTCCAAGTGAAGAAAGATTTTCATGCGCTTGGTTCATCACTTGCCCCAAATCTTTTAATTTATTTGTCATGAGAAAATCTTTTGAAGCTTTTGAGAGTTGACCTAACTTTTCAATATGGCCTTGTGCTTTGGCCTTATTCTCTGATAATTTTTCCCTGACTATGCTAATCGCTTGACTAGTAAAGCCATGTACACCTGAATCTCCAATAACCAGGTAACCAGATAGATTGATATCAAAAGATTCGGCAGTTTGACCTTTAATAAACCAAAGCGGTAACTCCGAATTAACGGTTGCGACATCAATTCCTGATGAGCGGCCATGCGTAATATTCTCCGAGAAGTTAGCAAAAGATAAGAGCATTTCATCTGTTAGCTCTGCATCAAAAAAATCATAAAAGGCACGTGTGATTGCTGTTGCTAGAGCTGCTGATGCTCCCAATCCCCGTCCCAAAGGAATATTCGAATCAATTTCCAGAGAAAATGGAAGTTTTACGGAATGGAATTTTTCTAAAAGACGTAGGATGAGTTGGCGTACCCCCTCAAATTCGTCTCCTAACACATCCAATCTGCGCCGCGATTCATTATTTTCAATATATTGTCCGTATTTGATAGAAGAAATTGTAACGGTTGTCTTCAGAATAGTAACAGGTAACGCAATTGCAGGCTGCCCATAAACAACCGAATGCTCTCCAATCAAAATTAATTTGGAATGAGCGGTTCCTGTGCCCATTTTATTTGTAGTCATAACTATAAATTCTCCATTAAAGTACGCAAAGGTACTTGACAATTTTATAAAATTTGAGAGTGAAAATCAAGTAGCAATTCTTTTTTTGCCCATAATATCTAGATAAATAGGATAAATCTGTCCTTTCTCTTCTGGTATTGTGTCAAAAAAGTTATAATAAAAACATGGACAATCTACGCAAAGCAATTGAAAAAATGGATATTGTCACTGTCGATGCTGCAGTTAAATATAGTGGGTTAAGCAGAAAAGTGATACTTGATTTTATCCATGAAAATCCTCATCTAAGAATCTTTGATGAACAAGAGCAACATTGGGTTAATGAAA
>NZ_KQ968939.1:1274046-1310103 GCF_001578715.1 Lactococcus sp. DD01
TTCTAGCACTTTTTATTTGTATTGCTCCATTCCGGGTACCTGATCTCCCCCAAAATATTTTTGAGAAAGTTCTTTCAAGTATCCATCTTCAGCCATTTTTTTAATCTCTTGGTTAAGATCTTTTTGAAGTTGTGTTTGACTATTGTCAAGGATATAGTAAGTATAGGTCTTGAATTCAGGATATTTTTCAAGATCTGTAGGTACTGTATCAGATACACCTGTTACAGCATGTTCTTTAACCAGATTTTCCGCAGCAGATTTTGAAGCAAAGATAAAGTCCATTTGTCCATCAGAAAGAGCTTGTAAACGTTCTGCCAAGCCGCGTTTTGAATAATCTACGGTAATTTTTTTATCAGGATGTGCACTATTCCACTGATCCATAATGTCACCATAGTTGGTCCCTGTTGGAATCTCGGTTTTCTTCCCTACAAGCCCTTCAATGGTTGTGATTTTATCTTTATCATTAGAGAAAATCGCATTAATGCCTTGCGTTGTGGGGAAACTAAAGAGATACTTTTCCTCACGCGCCTTTGTTTTACCATAAATATTCACACCGATATCTGCACGTCCTGCATCTAGAGCTGCAAGAATAGCACTGTCATCGTATGTTTTAAAGTCAAATTTATATTGAGGCAAATTTTCATCTGCTTTTTTGAGAATATCATATTCATAACCTGTCAGCTGCCCATCCTTCGTATACTCGTAAGGATTTGATGATCCAGAGATTGCCACATTGACTGTGGTCGTTTTTTCTTGACCGGCGGTTGTACTTTTATTCGAATTCGAGCACGCTGCTAGTAGAGTAACACCAGCTGCACTCAAAGCCAATAAGGTTATAACTTTATTTCTTTTCATTATATCTCCACTTCCTTTTTACTTACGTTTTGATTTTAACATAAACTAAACAATTTCCTTTTTTCTACGCTTATAAATAAGTGCTACATTGATAAAATAAAAAAACAACCTAAAGTTGCTCTTTCTATTTTATAAATCATGATACTGTGCATAAAGATCCTGCCGCACCAGCTCACGCTCTTTCGCCACTTGCTTGATGGCTAAGTTAGGTTTTATTCCCGATGCAACCAGAAGTTGAACAGCTTCTAATGCTGTAGTCTCATCCTCTGAATTATCCTCAACTTCTCCATTGAAGCCAGCAACGATAATTAAACATTCTCCCTTAATCGGTTGCTCTTTTAAAGAAAGTAAAACTTCTGAAATTTTACCTCGACGATATTCTTCATAAATTTTGGTTAATTCGCGTATTAAGGTAACGTCTCGATTCCCATAGATCTGAGCCATATTTTCTAAAGTTTCTGCGACACGATAAGGAGACTCATAAAAAATCTGCGTTTCAGGATAGGTCATTTTAGTTTCCAAAAACTTCTTCTGTTCACCTTTTTTACGAGGTAAAAAGCCGTAAAAAATATGAGGCTGTGGGACTAATCCAGAAGCGATAAGACCTGTTATTCCAGCTGAAGCGCCTGGTAGGGCTACTACATCGATATTTCGCTTAATGGCTTCCACAACTAAATCATGACCTGGATCAGAAATTGAAGGCATACCTGCATCTGAGACTTGTGCTAGCGATTTTCCTGACATAAGAAAATCTAAAAGCTTCGGAATTTTATCAAAGGAGTTATGCTCATGAAAAGACTCTTGAGCCACCTTGATTTCAAAATGATTAAGTAATTTTTGAGTGTTGCGTGTATCTTCACTTGCTACCAAATCCACGGTTCTTAGGGTTTCCAAAGCACGTAGTGTCATATCCTGCATGTTGCCGATAGGTGTTGGCACTAAGTAAAGCTTACCTGCGCTTTTTTCACCTTTAAAGCTTCGTTGTATATTCATCATCTGTACAAAAGCTCCAAGCAGTCCAAGCAATTTTCACCATCTTGCAAACGCTCTGCATAATGTAAATGACACACATGAAAGCCTTCATTAAAAATTTGAATCAGATTTGGATTAGGTTCATCTTTTGACTTTGAGCTAGCTTTTTCTTCTTTTTTCTCAATATGCGCCAAACGTTCGCGTAATTTTTCATTTTCCATGCGAATCGTTGCATTTTCTTTTAAGGATTCATCCAGTGCATCCCGTACCGTTGAAATTTGGCCCAGTGTATAAGCCAAACTTTCCTCCAACAGCCCCAGTTGCACATAAATCTCATTTTTATCGATCATCATTTCCCCCATAACTTACCTCTATGTCAATTCTTCTTAAAGATTTACCTCTGAAATATCAAACTCTTTTATTGTATGCTCTAAGCGAAGCTTAATTTTGTTATTCAAAATATTAAGACCAATAACTTTCCCCTCACCATCTACAGTCGTAATATGTTCACCAAAATCAGGAAAATTTTTACGTGCTTCCCTATAAAACTCATCTTCATAAGACAAACAGCACATTAAACGACCACAAAGACCATTCAGTTTGCTTTGTTTTAAAGAGAGCGACTGATTTTTTGCCATCTTAATAGAGACATTCGGAAATTCGTAAATAAACTCCGAACAACAAAGCGGTCGTCCACAAGGACCAACACCGCCATACATTTTTGCAGCATCACGCGCTCCAATCTGACGAAGCTCAATTCGCGTACGAAAAGTCGCAGCTAATTCTTTAAGTAAAGCTCGAAAATCCACTCTATTTTCCGATGTAAAGGACACAAAAAGCTGACTTTGGTTTAAATTATAAGCTGCATTTGTAACCTTCATGTCAATCCCACAATCTGCAACAATTTGGCGAATCTTCGTGCAGGCTTGTTGCGAGAGCTGCTCTGTCGTACAAATCAACTCTTCATCTGCTTCTGTTGCTGCACGAACAATTTCTCCGGATGTATCAACATTTTTATCTTGTGGGAGTTGCTTCATTACTCGACCATAAGTCTTGCCTTTTTCGTTTTGAATAATGACTTGCGTTCTTGGTGCAAATGTTTCATGACCACTTACAAAGGTATTTTGTTCTCCATGTGTAAACTCTACTTCGTAAATCATATTATCTTCTTCCTATTTCAGCACTATATATTCCAAACAAGATCCAAAGCGCACATTACTTTTCCACATTTTTTCTGCTTGAAAGGTTTTTTGAACCCATTTGGACATCTTTTCTTGATTAAAAAGCTCCAAGAGCAGAGAAAATACTAAAGTTTGTTTCTCCTTATCCTCAATATTTTCTGCAACATTTGTTAGATAAAGAAATGCTTCCCGTCGATCCGTCTTAACTAATTTCAGCAATTGTTGGAGTTTCTTCAATGTATCATTAAACCAAGTGGCTCCACTTAAATCCTGGGCTTCTTCTACCGAGTTACAAACCCGACTCAGTAATTCTGCCTGTGTTTTTAAGACACCATTTTGTTCCAACGTTTCTTGCATGTAGGCACTATTTTTGGGGAAGCTAAAAACTTGTGTCCGTGATTTAATGGTGGGTAACATGAGATTATCATTTTCTGTGAGCAAAAAAACATGTGTTGCATTATCAGGTTCTTCAATGGACTTAAGTAAAGCATTTGCCGCATTGCTGTGCATTTTTTCAGCTTCAGTGATAATGACCACTTTCTGAGCGCCTTCAAATCCTGACTGACTAAAAACTTCCGACAAATCCCGAATTTGTCCTGTTTTTATAGTTTGACCTTCCGGACGAATAATGTGTAAATCGCTAAATTCATCCCTAGCAACTAAACGACAGTGACGACAGTTCTCACAAGGTAAATTGTCCTGTAAATTTTCACAAAAAATAGCCTGACTCAGCCAAATAGCCATATCCAAACTACCAAAACCCCCACTAAAGAGATAAGCATGGCTCAGTTTATTCACACGTAAGATATGCTTAAAGCGTTCAAAAAGTGCGGGTTGAATATCTGCAATTTTCATGAAAACTCCTTAGTTTGAAATTTTATTACAAACAAAATTTCTTTTTGATGACTGTTAACGTGTCTGCAACAACTTTGTCAAGTTCTTGACTGGCATCAATCGTGACAAAGCGCTCAGGCTCATTCTTAACAATTTCTAAGTAACCTTGTCTGACTTTACGATGCATCTCAGCACGTTCGAGATCAAGTCTATTGACTTCATCTGCTCTATTTTTCATAATTCGTTCAAGTGCAACATCTGTATCAATATCGAAATATAATGTCAAATCCGGTTTAAGACCATCTGTTGCAAATTCATTAAGCCAGTTTACAGGTTCAACACCAAGTTCACGTCCGTAACCTTGATAAGCAACCGATGAATCAATAAAACGGTCAACAATTACCATCTCGCCTGCAGCTAGCGCTGGAAGCATTTTTGTTTGCATGTGTAGACGACGTGCCGCAGCAAACAGCATCAGCTCTGTCTTACTGTCAATTTCTGTATTTTCTGTACTTAAAATTATATTTCGAATCTCTTCTGCCACACGTACACCTCCAGGTTCACGTGTCGGAAGGACTTTATAAGACGATTTTTCTAGTTCGGGAAGAATATTTTGTAAAACGGTTGTTTTACCGGCCCCATCTGGCCCTTCCAAACTAATTAATATTCCATTCATATCTTATATTATAGCAAAAATAAAAAGAAAAAATATGGGAAAAATGTTCTTTTATAAATATTGTTTACTATATAAGTTTCTTATTTTACAAATGATTTCACTTTTGTAAAATTCTATATTATGGAAGGCTTTACCTTGCTATACTACTGTAATAATTGTATAATGAGAAAAGCAATTAATATTATATACATCTAAGCGAAAGGATTATCATGAAAAAAATTCTTGTTGTTGACGACGAAAAACCAATTTCAGATATTGTAAAATTTAATCTCGTCAAAGAAGGGTATGAAGTAGTCACTGCTTTTGATGGTGAAGAAGCTCTTGAACTCTTTGAATCAGAAAAACCCGATCTTATCTATCTTGATTTGATGCTTCCAAAAATTGATGGCCTTGAAGTTACACGTCAAATCCGTAAAACTTCTGAAGTCCCTATTTTGATGGTTTCTGCTAAAGATACAGAGTTTGATAAAGTTATCGGCCTTGAACTCGGTGCAGATGATTACATCACAAAACCATTTTCAAACCGTGAACTACTTGCTCGTATTAAATCAAACTTACGCCGCATGACAAACGTTCCTGTTGAACAACCAAAAGATTCTAAAAAAGAATTGGTAATTGGTAACTTACGTATCAACCCGACACATTATGCCGCATATAAAAATGAAACACAGCTTGACTTGACACACCGCGAATTTGAATTACTCTATTATCTTGCACAACATCTGGGTGAAGTTATCACACGTGAAACTTTGCTTGAAACTGTTTGGGGCTACGATTACTTCGGTGATGTTCGTACTGTTGACGTAACTGTTCGTCGCCTTCGCGAAAAAGTTGAAGATACTCCAAGCCGTCCTCAATACGTATCTACACGTCGTGGCGTTGGATACTATATGAGCGAACCTCATGAATAAATTTTTTAATTCAATAGTACTTAAAGGAGTAGTGATTCATCTACTTCTTTTTGGCATTTTTGAGATAGTAAATAGTCCATACTTCCTCACACACACTACTGCACTCTTACAGTTTTTCATCTTTTATCTGGTCACCTTAAGTCTTCTTATTTGGTATCTCAGTCGCTTGGCGCAAACGGCAAATAAAATATCTCATCAAGTGGATGATTTTTTGCATGATAACTATGAAAATCGCCAAATTTCTAAAGAAAATAATGAGCTCTCAGTAGCTTACAATAAATTGTTATTACTTGGACATGAAATCGAAGATCGGCAAGAACATTTAGAGAATCAGCGCAACCAACTGGAGAGTATTTTAACCTACCTTGCCGATGGTGTCATCACTACAGATAGGCATGGGAAGATTAATCTTGCTAATCACGCAGCACTGACTCTTCTTGATCAGTCAAACGAGTTAATCATTGGTAAAGATTTGATTGATATTCTAAATATCTCCGACAAATATTCTTTTCATGATTTACTACAAAAAGAGCCCGAACTCACACTCAATGCCATCAATTGTGAAGGTGCAGCTGTTATCCTCCGCGTAAACTTTATGCTCTTCCGTAGCGAATCAGGGTACATTTCTGGGATTATTGCTGTTCTTCACGATACAACGGAACAAGAAAAAACAGAAAGAGATCGCCGACTTTTTGTGTCCAATGTCTCGCATGAGTTGCGCACCCCTTTGACTTCTGTCAAAGCTTACTTAGAAGCGCTCAATGATGGGGCCCTAGCTGAACCCGAGGTTGCTAGTCACTTCGTGGATGTTTCACTTAACGAAACAGACCGAATGATTCGGATGATTGGGGAGCTTTTAGAACTCTCTCGTATGGACCAAGATAAAGTTAAACTTCATACTGAAATTATCAACTATGTCGATTTTATCAACTATATCCTGGATCGTTTTGATCAAATTATCGAAAAAAATTACAATAACTTTAAGATTATTCGTCAAATACCTCAACAAGAGATTTGGCTTGAAATCGATACCGACAAGCTTTCGCAGGTTATTGACAATATCATCAATAATGCCTTTAAGTATTCTCCAAAAGGTGGAACAATTACCGTAAGCGTCTGGTGTGAAAACAACAAAGCATTTACTTCTATTGCCGACCAAGGTATGGGAATTCCAAAACCTGCTTTAGCCAAAGTTTTTGACCGTTTTTATCGTGTCAATAATGCTTCAAGAAATAGCCAAATCGGTGGTACAGGCTTAGGCTTATCTATTGCCTATGATATTATGAAACTCCACAAAGGTGATATAGTAGTCACTTCTGATGGTAAAACTGGTTCAACTTTCACCCTGTCTTTCCCTTACAGTGATGAAATTAATCAAGAAAATAACGACTGGGAGGATTTTGCTGAATGAGCACTGAATCAGCATTTAAATATTCAATTTTAGCATCAGGAAGTACTGGAAATTCTTTTTACTTGGAAACACCTGAAAAGAAAATTCTGGTAGATGCTGGATTATCTGGAAAAAAAATCGAGAGTTTATTAGGAGAGATTGACCGAGACATCAAAGATATCGATGCACTCCTGATTACTCATGAGCATAGCGACCATATCAAAGGAATTGGTGTTCTTGCCCGAAAACACGGTATTCAGCTTTACGCCAATGAATTAACCTGGCAAGAACTGGAAAGTAAAAACTCACTAGGAAAAATTGCGAGTGAGCAAAAACATATCTTTGAAATGGGCAAAACTAAAACTTTTGGCGATATCGATGTCGAAAGTTTTGGTGTGAGTCATGATGCTATCGCGCCCCAATTTTATCGTTTTATGAAAGATAATAAATCCTTCGTATTACTTACAGATACAGGTTATGTAAGTGACCGTATGCGTGGTACAATCGAAAATGCCGACGGCTATCTTATGGAAAGTAATCACGATATTGAGATCCTCCGTATGGGGGGCTACCCTTGGAAAACAAAACAACGTATTCTCAGCGACCAAGGCCATTTATCTAACGAAGATGGTGCCGAAGCTGCTTTTAATGTTTTAGGAAATAAAACGAAACGCATCTTCCTCGGTCACCTTAGCCTGAATAACAATATTCAAGAGCTTGCACATATGACCATGGACGGTTTTCTGGCGCAACATGATGTTGATACCAAACGTGACGTTCATATTATTGACACTAGCCATGAGCATGCAAGTAAACTCTATGATATTTAGACAGTATTTACAGCAATAAAAAAAGACACGAATTCGTGTCTTTTTATTGTTACATCATACCACCCATCATTGATGGATCCATAGCTGGAGCTGCTGGTGCAGCTGGTTCTGGTTTATCAGCAACGACTGCTTCAGTCGTCAAGATAAGTCCTGCTACTGAGGCCGCATTTTGGAGGGCTGAACGTGTTACTTTAGCCGGATCCACAATACCTGTCTCAATCATTTCAACCCATTCACCAGTTGCGGCATTGAAACCAATACCTTTTTCTGCTGATTTAAGTTTATCAATAATGATTGAACCTTCGTAACCTGCATTAGCCGCGATTTGTCGTACTGGTTCTTCTAATGCGCGACGTACAATTGTGATACCTGTTTGCACGTCCCCTTCTTCTTCAAGACTGTCAAGGGCAGAGATAACTGTAACAAGGGCAGTACCTCCACCAGCAACGATACCTTCTTCGACGGCTGCGCGTGTTGCATTAAGTGCGTCTTCAATCAAAAGTTTTTGCGCTTTAAGTTCAGTTTCTGTAGCGGCACCGACTTTAATCACAGCGACTCCACCAGAAAGTTTAGCTAAACGTTCTTGAAGTTTTTCACGATCAAATTCTGAAGTAGTTTGTTCAACTTGAGCTTTAATTGTTGCTACACGAGTAGCAATAGCATCTGCTGAACCAGCACCTTCAACGATTGTCGTATGTTCTTTATCAACAGTTACTTTATTGGCTTGACCAAGTGCATCTAAGCTTGCATCTTTAAGTTCTAAACCAAGCTCTTCCGTAATTACTGTACCACCTGTGAGGATTGCTAAATCTTCAAGTTGGGCCTTGCGGCGGTCACCAAAGCCTGGAGCCTTAACCGCTACAACATTGAAAGTACCACGGATTTTGTTCAACACGAGGGTTGGTAATGCTTCACCATCAACATCATCTGCCACAATAAGTAAAGGACGATTTGTTTTCAAGATTTGTTCAAGTAATGGTAAGATTTCTTGAATATTTGAAATCTTCTTATCTGTGATCAAGATATATGGGTTATCAAGGTTGGCCACCATTTTTTCATTGTCTGTCACCATATATTGTGACAAGTAACCACGATCAAACTGCATACCTTCTACAACTTCAAGTTCAGTTTGCATACCTTTTGATTCTTCAATAGTAATAACACCATCGTTACCAACTTTTTCCATGGCATTTGAGATATACTCTCCAACCTTTTCTGAACGAGAAGAAACAGAGGCAACTTGTGCAATAGCTTCTTTACCAGATACTGGAATAGATAATTCCTTGAGTGCTTTTACTGCTGTTTCAGTTGCCAACTCAATACCACGACGAATGCCCACTGGATTAGCTCCGGCAGTTACGTTCTTCAAACCTTCACGAACAATCGCTTGTGTTAAAACAGTCGCTGTTGTAGTACCATCACCCGCAACATCATTTGTTTTTGAGGCCACTTCACTGACTAATTTTGCCCCCATATTTTCAAAGTGATCTTCTAATTCAATTTCTTTTGCGATAGTTACACCATCATTCGTGATAAGTGGACTACCATATGATTTTTCCAGAACAACATTGCGACCTTTAGGACCAAGTGTTGTTTTTACTGTATCTGCTAAAATATCAATACCACGAACCATTGCTGAACGAGCATCTGATGAAAATTTAATATCTTTTGCCATTTTTTATTATCTCCTGTCTTTATTTTCCTTAAACAATCGCAAGAATTTCAGATTCTTTGATAATCAAGAAATCTTCGCCTTCAAATTTTACATTTGTACCGGCAAACTTTTCAAAGAGAACTGCATCACCAACTTGTACTGTTGGTGCAATAACTGTACCATGAGGAGTTGTTTTACCTGGGCCTACTGCCACAACTTCTGCAACTTGTGGTTTCTCTTGTGCTGCTGAGGCCAAGACGATCCCACCTAAAGATTTTTCTTCTTCCTCTTTTATACGCAATACAACGCGATCCGCTAAGGGTTTCAACATGTTATTCCTCCATTTTATGTTATTTTAGCACTCTTTAAGTTGGAGTGCTAATTTATATATCTTATTTTACCGCGAAGGTCAAAATTAGTCAAGAAAAAAACTTCTTTTTTATTTTTTAAATCGTTTTCTTATGAAGCCTGAGTTTCTTCAAGGCCCACTCGTAATGTGAAGCCAATGATGACTGAAAATACTGCGCTAAGGATGTTGTCCCAGTCCAAGGATAATATTGCTTCGTATAAAGCTCTTCATCTGAAAAATGTTGCAATAACTGGATAGTTCTTAAGTGGCTTGTAGCAAGTTTTTCCTTTATTTCTTCATAAGGAGTAGCTTGATGCTTTTCCCAGATTTCTTGATTCATTGTCGCATAGTTTTTCCAAGTATAGGGTGTGGGTAAAAAGCTTTGAAAGTTTCCTGAAACGTTACTTTTTACAAAATTTTGTAAAAGTACTTGCCACTCATAAAGATGGGCATACACTTATCTCGCCCCCAATGTGCCTCTTTTCCCTTCTCTTGGCCAAAGCCAAAAGTTGCTGTTTGTGCCTCTAAAGGTAGTGCGTCAACCAAATGACACAGCTTTTTCCAGTTTTCTTCTGAAAAGGAAATCAACTCTTTTTTCGTTTTTGCCTTTACCATTTTTCCCTCCTCACTTTCCTGTTCTCATCCTATCAAAAGAAAACGCTTTTTTCAATTTAAAACGGTAATTCATCTTCTTTTAAATTAAGAGCACTATTTTCTATAGAATCTTGTCGCATGGCAACTGTCGCGCGACTTTCCAAAAGGTCAAAAGTTTTTACCAACACTTCTGTCACATAGCGTTTTTGTTCCTGCTTGTCCACATAATTCCTGGTTCGTATCTCCCCTTCCACAACAAGTAGGGCGCCTTTTTTAGCATAGGATGTACAGTGTTCCGCCTGTTTCTCCCAAAAGACCAAAGCGACAAAGTCTGTATCTTTTTCACCTGAAGCATTTTTATAGCGTCGTTTGACAGCAAGATTTATTCTCAATAGGCTTTTCCCATTAGATGTTTTAGTGAGTTCTGGATCTGCAACGAGTCGGCCAACAAGTAACGTTTTATTCATTTTGACACCTCCTTACTTTTTGTACGAAAAAAGACCTCAGCTTTCACTAAGGTCTTTATTATTTTATATTTAGGCTTGCCACATGCTTGTTGCATCAAAAGCTGATCCAGCTTCTAAATCTGCATTCAATTCGATGATACCACGAACTTGTGGTGCATTTGGTAAGTCAAGCTCTCGTGCCGAGCACAGCATGCCATAAGAAGGTACACCACGCAAAGCACCTGGCCAGATTAAAGAACCAGAAGGCATCATTGCACCAGGTAAAGCCGCTACTGTTTTCATACCAACAACGGCATTAGGAGCACCACAAACGATTTGAACTGGTGCATCTAGACCAACTTCTACTTGGCACACATGTAAATGATCGCTGTCTGCATGATCCTCCATCGTTAAAATCTCAGCGACTACAAATTTAGGTTGGCCATCATATGTAAGCTGCTCGTCAAAGCCAGCTGCCTTAAGTTTTACATTAAGTTCCGTTACTTGATGCTCAGATAAATCATTCTGTCCTTGAGCCAAATCTGGCCAGTCTTTTTTTATATCGAAAATGTTCCAGCCCACTGTTTGTCCTGTATCTTCACGGAAGATACGCGCAACATCCGCCTTACGTTCGTAAGTTACTTCTGCGCCCTCATTGTTTGCCACAATCAGCATGAGGACATCACCAACATTTTTATTATACGTTGCAATCATTTTATTTATCTACACCCTTCAAAAATTCACTAACTTCTTCTTTAGTTTTACGTAGCTTATTCACTAAGCGTCCTGTTTCTTTACCATTTTCAAGTGTCACAAAGCTAGGAATACCCATGATTCCCCATTCAATAGCCAAGTCCATGAATTCGTCACGGTCAACTTCTACAAAGTCAAATTCTGAAAATTCAGCTTCTAATTCTGGCATTTTTGGTTTGATAAAAGTACAGTCTGGGCACCATCCTGCAGTGAAAAACAAGACATGTTTACCTTCTGATTTTACAATTTCAGCTAGTTCCTCATAATTTTTTGGAATAATCATAAATACTCCTCTCCTAATTCTGTAATTTCTAAGGTTTCTCCATCAATTTCAAAATTGATGTTTTGGTTTGCTCCAACAATCACGCCACCTTTATAAATAGCTCCGCGATCTGCCTCCTCAAAGATCCATACTGTTTGAATATCTTGGTCAGCAAAAGCTTCACGTACTGCTTGAATAACCTCTGCCCGCAAATTTTCTTCAACGTGTTTATAACTCTGATAGAGCACTCGCGCACCAGCTACACCAGCCAGCAGCCCTAAACCAACTTTCAAATATTTTTTCATATAAAAAATTTTAACATAAATTTGAGTATATTAATACTTATAATTACTGTTTCCCCTCAGATCAGTTCCGCTTTTCTATAAATCCCCTAAAACTTATCCGTCTTTAAAAATTATAGTTATTAAATAGCATTAGGACAATACTATTATATACGGCTTTTAAATGCTACAATAAGGGAGTATAAAAAATCAAAGGAGACGAGATGACTCTATTTAACAAAATTAAAGAAATAACTGAAATTCAAGCAACAAGTGGTTACGAAGCACCAATGCGTGACTATCTTCGTGCCCGTATGGTGGACCTCGGCTACACACCTGAAACTGATGGTCTGGGCGGAATCTTTGTCACTAAAGAAAGTAAAACAGAAAATGCGCCTCGTGTTATGGTTGCAGCTCACATGGATGAAGTCGGCTTCATGGTGTCGTCAATTAAGGCAGATGGTACTTTACGTGTAGTCACTCTGGGTGGTTGGAATCCTTTAGTTGTTAGTGCACAACGCTTTACGCTATTCACACGTGATGGTAAAAAAATACCTGTTGTGACTGGTGGCCTGCCACCACATCTTTTACGTGGAGCAGCGGGCGCACCTGCTATGCCACAAGTGGAAGATATCATCTTTGACGGTGGTTTTATGAGCAAAGAAGAAGTTTTAGAATTTGGGATTCGTCAAGGTGACGTCATCGTTCCTGAATCTGAAACAATTTTAACTGCTAATGGTAAAAATGTCATCAGTAAAGCTTGGGATAATCGCTACGGGTGTCTTATGGTCTTAGAACTTTTGGACTACCTTAAAGACAAAGAATTGCCAGTAACCTTGATTATCGGTGCAAATGTTCAGGAAGAAGTTGGCCTTCGCGGTGCCCATGTTTCAACAACTAAATTTAAACCTGAAGTTTTCTTTGCTGTTGACTGTTCTCCTGCAACGGATACTTTTGGAAACGACAATGGTCGTCTTGGCGAAGGCTCGCTTCTTCGTTATTACGACCCAGGTCATATCATGCTGCCTGGTATGAAGGACTTCCTCCTCAACACAGCAGAAGTTAATGGTATCAAAACACAAGCTTATATCTCAAAAGGTGGAACTGATGCTGGTGCAGCACACTTGCAAAACGAAGGTGTACCTTCAACAACTATTGGTGTGTGTGCCCGTTATATCCATAGTCACCAAACTATCTTCAACATGGATGATTTCACAGAAGCGCAAAACTTTATCCGGGCTATCGTTACGAGTCTAAACCAAGAAAAAGTAGCAGCCATTAAAAACTACTAATAAAAAAGTAAAAAAAGAGGTCCTGAGCCTCTTTTTTTAGTCATTCAGTTTTATTTCAGAAAGAAAAAGTAAAATCATAAAGCACCAAATATGAATTTTAGGGAAATTTATGAATAAAAAACTATACTATACTACTGGTTTACTTACTCTGGTAAGTTTTATCACACTGACTGCCATTGTAAAACTTTCTTATACACACGCACCTATTCCAAGCATTGATTCGCATTTACAGACAGTGGCTTGGCATCTTCAAAACAATGAATTTTTGGTTCAAATTTCAAGTGTAATTGCTAAATTTCTAGGTGACACAATGGGCGCTATAATTGGTCTTGTTATTGCTGCTATTATTTTTATCAAAGATAAGGTTTCAGCAATATGGTTAGCTCTGGTAGCCGGAATTGCTGTGGGGGGAAATACCTTGATTAAATTAGTTATTGGCCGTGATCGCCCTGACATTCATCGTATTGCCGCCTTTACAGATGAGCCAGGAAAAAGTTTTGCCAGTGGACATACAACTTTTGCTGTAGTACTCTTTGGCTGTCTCTTTTTTATCCTCTTACACTATCTCTCTTCTGTATGGAGCAAAACATTAGTTGGTTTTGTCGCTGTGGGGTTAATTTTTTTAACAATGTTTTCACGTGTACTTCTTGGGGTACATTATCCTTCGGATACTTTAGGCGGCTTACTTTGGGGGCTTTCAGTCATCTGCCTCACTTATCCAACTTATCTTCATTATAAAAACTCAGAAAAACCTCAACCTTATATACCTAAAAGCATGAGAAAAGCTGATTAAAGCTAAAAAGCTTTGACTATATGTCAAGCTTTTTTTCATAGTTGAGTATCTTTTGCTTAATATCTACTGCTGCTTCTTGACCCATAAAACCGCCCAAGCTGCCATCTTTACGCGTGACACGATGACATGGTAAAATGACAGGCAAAGGATTACGTGCTAATGCCTGCCCCACAGCTTGTTGTGCTTTAGGACTTCCGACACGCGCAGCCATTTCCTGATAACTTATAGTCGTTCCCGCTGGAATTTTGGAAAGTTCTAACCAAACAGCTTGTTGAAATGCTGTTCCTGTGGTCAATATAAAGTTCTGGTTCTTATTAAGTGCTTCGTAAGTCGTCTTTTCATGTTGGTCATCGAAAAAAACCTGGGTAATCTCCCCCTTAGCATTGCGCTCTACAGAGAGTGGAATATTCTCATTCAACATAGGTATTATTCTCCTCAAAATCCAACAGCCATTCTTTACGCCATAGTCCTCCAGCATAACCTGCCAGTTGCCCGGAGCTTTTTTTCAATCGATGACATGGAATCACGATTGCAAAGGGGTTGGCTGCATTTGCTGCCCCTACTGCAATACTGGCTTGCGGATGCGCGAGTCCTTGTGCGATTTCTTTATAGGTTCTTGTTTGCCCAAACGGAATGTCTTCAACTTTTTTCCAGACTTTTTGCTGAAACTCTGTACCTTGCACAGCTAAAGGGAGTTTAAAACTTTTTCTTTTTCTTGCAAAATACTCTTGCAACTCTTCTTCAAGTTGACATGAAATCGGAGTTGGATGTTCCAATATAATAGCATTCTGTCTTGCAATCTTCGCCTGTAAATTCTTATGCTCTGTAAAGCCTAAGCGATAAAGAAACTGCGCATCACTGATACTTATCATTTGACCAATAGGTGTGTCAATATAGTTTTTATAGAGGCGCTTCTTCATGTCCTTATTATAACATAGTTCTCTCACCCAGAAACTACCTCAGAGCAAAAAAAGAGAGCGAATACCCTCTCTTTTTTACTATTTTCTAGTTCCTAAAATTCTGTTCCACGCGTCATTATAATTCGCCTCTGTACCACCAATTCCAAACTTGAATTGTGTCACAGGTGCTCCGTTTTTAGCCCAATAACTTGTGGTTGTTTCACCGGAGACTTTAACATTTTTAAGATTCCCTCCGGTTACAGTGCCTGGTTTTTGACCGGTCGACTTAAGAACAGTGCTCTGAATCACATCTGGATCTTTACTTGGTTCTGGGAACTTTTCACCAGGACCAAACACATTTGGATCCGCTGCTGCGATTGCATTGACCAAGTTTGCCATATATGTACCATTATTGACCGCAGCTGTCTTGCTGCCCATCGGCGTATTATTATCATGACCAATCCAACCTCCAAGGGATACTTTAGGCGTTGAAAGCATGAGCCAACCGTCTACATAATCATTGGAAGTACCTGTCTTGCCTGTCCAATCCACGCTACTTGCAAGTGTTGGATTAATGGCCTGTAAATCTTGTAAAAAGTTTGTTGTACGACGACTGACATCATAGGTCAAAACATTACGTAAAAGATCCTCAGTAATTGTTGATGTTGCTTGTGAAAAGACTCTCTCTGCTTGACTCTTATGTTCGTAGATATCTTTACCGGAGTCGTCTTTTATGCTTTGGACAACATAGTGTGGCTCATAAACCCCGCCATTAGCTAAGGCTTGGTAGCCATTGGTATGTTGCACCACAGTTGGCTCAATACCACCACCGAGTGGAAGAGATTCCACACTGTAGTCTGGCACATAATAGCCCATCTTCTTCATGTAAGGTTCCACGCTATTGCCAGAATCAAGAATGGCTTGATAGGTCCAATGCGCAGGGATATTCCATGACACGCCTAAAGCTTCATTAAGACTTACCATTCCGGTTCCTGTTTCGCCAACGTGCAAGATTGGAGTACCGTCAGAGAAACTTGCTGGATAGTTACTCAGCATACTTGCTGACCCAATCAATCCCAAATCAATTGCTGGTGCATAAGCTAAGATTGGTTTAATCGAAGAACCTGGACTACGCTTCGTATCAAAGGCATGATTGTTTTGATTGGTTGCATAATCTAAACCACCAATAAAGCCAAGTACTGCTCCTGTTTTATTATCCATGAGTACATTTCCGGCTTGAACTTCACCTGTACCGTCCTGTAAAATACCGCCATACTGCGCTACTGCATTTTGCATGGCATCATACACACCACGATTTATTGTTGTTGTGATAGTATAACCACCAGTTTGTAAGGCTTGTGCGGCTAATTCACGATATTTTTGCTTGGTGCTATCATTTCCTTGTTCTGTTGCCGAAACCTTGTCCCTCTTAATCAGATAATCATAGACGTGATTAAGGGCTTCACTGTACACAACATTATAAAGATAACCATGTGCTACAGAATCTTGTGGTTGTGAAGGCAGAAACGCTTGCGAGATATCCACAGCACTGTATTTTTCGTAATCTTTTTGAGTCAAATATCCTGCACGATACATGTTAAACAGGACATTTTGTTGACGAGCTAAGCCATAAGAGAGTAGCTCTTTTGATTTGAGCGAACCATCCACATTATAAGGAGAGTAAACAATTGGACTTTGTGGTAATCCAGCAATAAACGCTGCTTCTGGCACGGTTAAATCTTTAGCAGACTTACCAAAAATCCCTTGGGCAGCGGCTTGGACACCCGCAATATTTTTCCCTTGATTATTTCGCCCAAATGGTGAGACATTGAGATAATCCGTTAAAATTTCATCTTTACTTAAATATTGATTAAGCTGCAGTGCATAAACAATCTCGCTGGCCTTGCGTTGGAAAGTGACACTGTCTCCAAGAGACTGCTGTTTTACCAACTGTTGCGTAATCGTTGAACCACCAGAGCTTGTACCGCCACCTACGGCACCCAGAACGCCTCGAATTACTGCTTTGGGCACAACACCACTGTTCGTCTTAAAGGTTTCATCTTCTGTCGCAATCAGAGCTTTTTTCACATTTTCTGAAATTTGGTTGCTTGCTACATTAATCCTTACCAAATCACTGGAAATATCAGAAATATTTTCACCATTACTGTATTTCATGACTGAAACACCGTGAATATTATTAACCTGCTCGAGAAGTTGCTCCTTGCTTGGAACTTTGGTATTTTCAACAAGGCGAGCAAAATATCCCACACCTGCCGCAGCGCCAAATACACCAACTAAAAGAAAAAGCACACCAAAAATGACAACTACTCCACGCACGACTGAAAAAATAGTCTGAAGTGTTGTCTTCCCTTCTTCTACATCTGCTTGAACTTTTTTAGGTTTTTGAGGCTTTTTCGGAGAATTTTTACGACTTTCCTGCGTTTTGCTGGCACGCTTTTTCTCCATTTTAGCCTGCAAACGTGCCTGTGCACGTTCCTTCGACTGTTCTTGATCTTTTTTCATAATACATATTATACCAAACTTAGGCTCTTTTTTCGCCCCTATTTTTCCTTTTTTTTGATATAATGAGAACGTTAATCTAATTACTGAGAGAAACTATAACAAAACTGTCAGTATTAACTAAATTTAGGAGGTAACATGAATATTTTTGACGAACTAAAAGAACGTGGTCTGATTTTCCAAACCACTGATGAAAAAGCTCTTCGCGAAGCTTTAACTGAGGGCATGGTAAGTTATTATGTTGGTTACGATCCTACTGCTGATAGTTTACACCTTGGTAATCTGGTCTTAATTCTTACAATGAAGCGTCTACAAATGGCTGGGCACAAACCTTATCCATTGGTTGGGGGCGCTACTGGACTTGTTGGCGATCCATCTTTCAAAGATGCCGAACGTGGCTTACAAACGAAAGATACTGTTGTAGCTTGGGCTGATAAAATTCGTGCTCAGTTGGAACGTTTCCTTGACTTTGAAAATGGCGAAAATAAAGCTCAGATGGAAAACAACTACAATTGGTTCGAAAATTTATCTTTTATTGATTTCCTTCGTGATGTCGGTAAATATTACACGATTAACTACATGATGAGTAAAGATTCAGTGAAGAGTCGTATCGAATCAGGTATCTCTTACACCGAGTTTGCTTACCAAATTATGCAAGGTTACGATTTCTACGAGCTCAACCAACGTCATGGTATTACATTACAACTCGGTGGTTCTGACCAATGGGGCAATATGACTGCCGGCACAGAACTGCTCCGTCGTAAGGCTGGAAAAACTGGACATGTCATCACTATTCCATTGATTACAGACTCAACAGGTAAAAAATTTGGTAAATCTGAAGGAAATGCCATTTGGCTTGATGCAGATAAAACGTCTCCGTTTGAAATGTATCAATTTTGGCTGAATGTTAACGATGATGATGCTGTAAAAATGCTCAAAATTTTCACTTTCTTATCTCTTGAAGAAATTGCTGAAATCGGTGAGAAATTTGAGGCTGCACGTCACGAACGCTTAGCTCAAAAAGTACTTGCCCGCGAAGTTGTAACTCTTGTTCATGGACAAGCCGCTTACGAGCAAGCTGTAAAAATCACGGAAACTTTATTTGGTGGCGGTGATTTGAAAGCTCTTGATGCCAAGTCAATCCTTTCTGGCTTAAAAGATGTACCAACATATCAAGTGAAAGCAGACGATAACCTCAATATTATTGAACTCTTGATTTCTGCCGGAATCGAAAATTCAAAACGTCAAGCACGTGAAGATGTAACAAACGGTGCGATTTACATCAATGGTGAACGTATCCAAGATTTGGATTACACCTTCTCTGATGGAGATAAAATCGACAATCAACTTACTGTTGTTCGCCGTGGTAAAAAGAAAAATTTCATCTTGACTTATTAAGTTAAGGTCTAATATTTAAGGAGCAACAGGGAATTCTCTGTTGCTTTTTTAATCCAAACGCATTATTTTTCTAATTGAATCATGATATAATAGAGTTTAAGAACAAGATTATAAGGATAATAGCATGCCTGATAAAGATTTTGAACAAATGCTGAGAGATTTACGTGAACAGTATTTAGAAAAAGAAGAAATTACAGAAGAACCCTCTGATTCTGAAAAAAGTGAGATTTATACTCCAGTTTCACAAGAGGAAAAAAGACACAAAATACTTGAATCACTTCATCTTCTCGAAGAGAAGAAACTTTTCTTGTCTCAAAAACTTAAGGATTTCCATCAGCAAGATGCTAGTTATGAACAAATATCAAAGCTGAAACATCAAATTGAGGCTCTCAAGTATAAACAATCTCTTCTGCAGCAAAGGCTTGAATATATCGACAGCGGTGAATCAGACTTCACTAAAAAAGAGAAGCTTAAACGTCAATTAACAGAGCTTGAGATCAAACGCTGTCGCGCTCTCTTAAGTAAAAAGAGCTGTGCCAAAATCGATCAGAAGATTAATCAAAAAAAGGACCTTTTCAAAAAGATAAAGTAACCTTTTAGCCTTATAACCAATATGCTGTACTTTTAATGCAGCTTCTTGCTCTAAAATAGACGAAAGAAAGGAAAATTTGTGCTCCATACTATTTTTTATGTCATCATTTTTCTTCTTGCTCTAGTTATTTCAAATATCATCAATAAAGTTTTCCCAAAGTTGGCTCTCCCGCTGATTCAAGTCGTGATTGGGCTATGTTTGGGCTTTTTAGGTGCGTCAAAACTTTTGCAGGTTGACCCAGAATTCTTCTTGGGCTTCATCATTGCTCCTTTGCTTTTCCGTGAGAGTGAAGAGGCAGATGTCAAACATATCTTTAAACATACTCGAACGATATTAATGCTTATCTTCCCCTTAGTTTTCATTACAACTATTGGTTTAGGCTACTTAACGCATTTCTTTTATTTATCTGTACCTTTGGCTGCTTGTTTTGCCTTAGGGGCTTCATTAGCACCAACAGATGCAATCGCTGTTGCTGCCTTATCTGAACGTTTTAGTTTCCCCAAGCGGGTCATGAGTATCCTTACGGGTGAAGGCCTGCTGAATGATGCTTCTGGTATCATTTCCTTCCAGATTGCGGTTCTTGCGCTGGTCACTGGGGAATTTTCCCTGACTCATGCTTCTGCTGACCTTGTAGTCTCTGCAATCGGGGGCGCACTGGTCGGTTTCATCCTAGTTTGGATGAAGTCCTTTATTCTCAGAATTCTTGAGGATGTCGATGCCCGAGATGTTACAGGTTACCTTATTTTGGAGCTTATGCTTCCTTTATCTGCATTTTTAATTGCTGATATGCTTGAAGTTTCTGGAATCATCGCTGTCGTTGTCGCTGGAGTCATGCAAGCCAACGGTCTTAAAAGGACCACGCTTTTTGATGCCCAAGTCACAAAAGTGAAAAATACTATCTGGAATTTGCTAACCTTTGTTTTAAATTCAACAGTCTTCCTTTTCCTCGGGATAGAGTTACATCAGCTTGTTTTTCCGCTCATTGCTGATCCCCTTTACTCTACGACTTCTCTTTTATTCATGGTTTTACTTTTAACCATTGGTCTTTTTGCCCTTCGCTTTTCCCTGTTGGCTGTTTATTATCGTTATGTATCTCTGCGTCGCAATCAAAGCTTTTCTGCTTACTGGAACGATATCTTGTTACTGACTTTTGCTGGCTCCAAAGGTACCGTCAGCATTGCCACTGTCCTTTTGTTGCCACGGACAGTAGATATCCCGCATAGCTTAATCATCTTTCTCTGTGCAGCAGTTACCGCGCTCAGTTTTTTAACTGGACTATTTGTTTTACCTTTAATCGCTGCCAAAAAAGTTGTCAAAGTTGACAAAATGGTAAAAATTTCTATCTTAGCCGATGTCGTTCGAGAATTGGAAAATGATCTAAAACAAGTTACAAAAGAAAAAGCGCGCCTTGGTTATAATATTGCTATCGATAGCTATCAAGACCGCATTCAAAAACTCATCATCGAGCAAGAAAGTTCAAATACTTCGATTGACTTTAATGAATTGCAATTGCTTATCGTCCGTCTTGAAGCTGAGGGACTGGAAAATGCCTTGAGACAAAATGAGATTTCCATGTACACCTATCGAACTTATCAGCGATACCTTCATTCGATGGAACAATCCGTTGCGCATAATTTGGTTTCAAGTATCCAGTTTGCTTCGGCCATTTCCATCCGTGTGCTTCATTTTTTCTTCTCAAGAATTATCCGTCTAGATTTCAGTTTCCGTAAAACAAGGCCAGATAATGCTACAACACATCGTGAAATTACCGAGCTTTACTTTTCTAATACGGAGTTAGTCCTTCAAGCTTTGGACAATCTGGAATCAGTTTACGATGAGCGTTTAATCCATTATCTACAAGCAGAACGTTTACGCTCCGCAGAGTTTGTTGCCCGCGGTGGCTATATTACTGGTATTTTACATCGTGCGCAGCCTAATAATCTGAAAGAGATGATGCGTGCTTACTATCTTGAACGCAAAACCATCTTTGAGTATGAATCCCGTGGTGAGTTAACGATCGGCGAGGCAAAAGTCTTACGTCAAAATGTAAATACTTTAGAGGATTATTCCCTTGCAAGTAATCATCATACCTTACTCTACGACTTTATTGAAAAGAGACGTAAAAAAGTTCAAAAGACAACAAACAATGAACTTTCAACAAATAAATGAAAATAAAAAAACACCGAGCTTTATCCTTCGCTCAGGTGTTCTTTTATTTTTTTACGCCCTAAAAGACGAACGCCCGCCAAAATCCAAGAAATACTTGTCAGGACAAGTGAGCATACGAATGCCATGTGCATTCCCTGTAAGAAGGTGTCTGGATGCTCTGGCAAATAAGTCCTTACCGTATAACCAAGTTGACTGGACATGGAAAGGAACAAAATAATGGTTGCTACAGAAGTTCCTAAAACAAAAGCCATGTTCCGAATCAAAGAATTCACAGAGCCTGCTATTCCTAAATACTTACGTTCTACTGTCTCCATGATTAAAGCATTATTAGGACTTTGGAAAGCCCCCATTGAGGCACCTTGGAGTAAGAGAATCGCAATCACCCACCATTGTGGCGAATCTGCTCGAATCAAAAGATAACCAATCTGAGAAAGAACAATCCCTGAAATCCCCACAAAGGTAATTACTTCCTTATCTATTTTATCTGCGAGTGCACCTGCTATTGGGCTCACAATAAGCATGGCAGCTGGATAGGCCATCATGATAAATCCAGCCGCACCAGGCGCATAATCACGATAATCTTGCAGATAGAAAGGAAGCAAGATGCTAGCAAACATCGCAACAGTGAAGTTTAAAAGTGACATCAGCAGACTCAAAGAAAAGAGTCTGTTTTTAAAAATCCCCAAGTCAAGTAAAGGTTTTTCCTTTCGGCGCTCCGTAAAAATAAAGCTAACAAAAAGTATAAAGCCAAGAGCCACGCCGAGAAGTAAGAGCGGATTATTCCATCCTAAAGTTTGGCCAAAATTCAAAGCCATGAATAAAAGAACGATCACAGCAGTCATTTGTAAACCACCTGACAAGTCAACTTCTTTTATAGAGCCTTGACCTTCATCTTCTGGTAAAGCCCGACTTCCAAAAATCCAGGCCAATATCCCTATCGGAACATTAATCCAAAAGATATAATTCCAAGAGGCAACTTGTAAAATTAAGCCGCCCAAAGCTGGTCCTGCGATCGAGCCGACAGATACAAACATGGAAGTGATAGACATCGCACGCGCTCGACTTTCAACAGGAAAAACCTGCGCCACAATCCCAAAACTTGTTGCCATAAACATGGAAGCTCCGATAGCTTGCACAACACGTGCAAAGAGTAGGAACGGTAAGCCTAAGCCGATGTTTAGCCCAGCCAATAACGAGCCGACAATAAAAATCGTCCAGCCCCATCTTGTTACGGTTGTTTTCCCAATCAAATCCGCAAGTCGTCCAAAAATAAGGATGATTGCACTGATAACGATCAAATAAATTGTGACCACCCACGTAATCTGTGAAGTTGACACATTTAGCTCACGCGCCATTGTTGGTAAGGCAATATTTACAATCGAGCCGTCTAAAGTTGACATGAGTGTAAATAAACCAATGGTGAGCAGCACTTTTGTTCTATTTTTCATTTATTTCCTTTCTATTTACCTACAAAGAGACTAAAAACTGCATCTAATGATACAGTTTTCAAAAATCAAAGTAAATCGTCAAATTCATTGGTTTCTGCTTTGTCCCAGTTTTCGCCCGTGATGCGGCTAATCATAATACCTTCAACAGCACGATCAACCATACCTTCAACGTCCAAACGTTTTTCATAGGCTAAAACATTTTCTAGTTTAGGATTTGTTTTTGGAGATGGTGGGGCAAATACAGTACAGCAATCTTCAAATGGTAGAATTGAAAGATTAAAGGTATCAATCTTTTCGGCGATATCGATAATTTCGATCTTATCCATTGTGACTACGGGGCGAATAACAGGAGTGTTTGTAACTTCATTAATCACAGACATAGAACCTAATGTTTGCGAAGCGACTTGTCCTAAACTTTCACCGTTAATAATCACTTTACCCCCACGTTCTTCACGAATGCGGTCAACTACACGCATCATAAAACGGCGAGTTAAAGTCATCAAATAAGATTGTGGCGCTTTGGCTTTGATTTCTTCTTGAATCTCAGTAAACGGAACTTCAATAAAAGTGATTGTTCCGCCAAACGCTGTTAATTTTGCTGTTAAATCTTTTGCTTTTTTCAAAGCCCCAGGGCTTGTATAAGGTGGTGAAGCAAAGTGAACTGCCTCAATTTCGACACCTCGTTTAAGAGCCAAGTAACCTGCAACTGGAGAATCAATCCCACCTGAAAGCATCAAGTGACCACGGCCTGCTGTTCCTACAGGCATTCCTCCTGCACCTTTAAGTGTTTCGAAACTAAGATAAGCACCTTCAAGACGAATTTCGACACGGAGAGTGATATCTGGCTTTTTCATTTGTACTTTGGCATAGTCAAAATTGTCAAAGACAACATCACCTAAAGTTATGTTTAACTCTGTGGAATCTTGTTCAAAGCTATGGTCCGCCCGACGTGTTGCAATTTTAAAAGTCATTCCTTCATGGTAAATTTCTTTCATCAAGTCAACAACTGCTGCTTTTAGACCTTCGATTGATTTTTCAACTTTGATGGATGCTGAAAAATTTTGAATCCCAAAAACTTTAGTTAAACGTTGAGAAACCTCTTCGTAGTCTGTACCATTTAACTTGATATGCGCGCGATCTCGTTGCGCTGTAATCTTCAAGTCTGTCAAATCAGCAAGAACTTCTTTGATGTTGTTGGCCAAACGATTGATAAAAAAGCCACGATTTTTTCCTTTTGTTGAAAGTTCACCATAGCGAACCATAATTTCATCGTATACGATAGTCATTTTATTTTCCTTTGTTACTTAATATAAGGTTATCTTTTTATTCCTGAGAGAATTTCAGTACAGGTTATTATACCACATTAGCTATTTTTCTAGGTTAATAATAGACGAATCAAAACCAATGCAAGCCCCACTTGGAAAACAAGCACAGCTAAGCCATAGATTGCTAACTTTCTTCCCGCGCGAACAAATTCTACTAGATTAAGCCTTAAACCGATAGCGGCTAAAGCGATAATTTCGCACCAACTACTGATAAAACGTGCCGTTTCAGTAATTACTTTTGGAAATTGAAAGACTGTATCCAGACTACACAGAATAATAAATCCTAATACATACCAAGGAAGAAAGGATTGGCGCTTGATCTTGAGCTGATCTTCCTGCCCTATCGGTGCTTTCTCTGTGCGACGTGTGTGGAAAGAAAAATAAAGGACAACAAAGACAAGCATGATGATACGCATGATTTTAAACAAGGTAGCCATTGTTGTTGTTTCAGCATTCACCATTGTTGCTGAAGCGACAACCTGTCCCACAGACTGAATGGTTCCCCCAATCAAAGCACCACGTAGGAAATCATTTGCTCCAAAGAACCATGTACCTAAAACGGGTAATAGAAGCATTAACACTGTCCCCATGAGGTTAACCATAGTTATCGCTGTCCGCTTGTCTTTGTCTTCTGCTCCAATGACTGGCTCAACTGCCGCAATGGCGGAAGAACCACAAACGGCGTTTCCTGACGCCATTAGCGCATTAACTTTCGAGGAAAATCCAAGTTTCTTTCCAATAAACATGACAAAAACAATTGTAAGCACCATTTGTAGAAGAATAAAACTTATACCACTCCAGCCTAGCTTTTGTATCGTTTGAAAGGTAACGGTCGCTCCTAAAAACATTACTGAAAATTCAAGAAGTTTCTTTTCTGACCAAGCCGTACCTGCAAAGAGGACTGGTTGTTTAAAGTAAACATTCCCCAAAATAATTCCCAATAAAATAGCAATCGTGGCTGCACCCATCCCTTTAAAAACATAGAGATTTAAAAAGTAACTGACTACGGCAACTACAAAACTGAGCCCTAAACCTGGCATGATCTTCTTATTTAACATGACAACTATTATAACAAAAAACAAAAATTAATTTGTGTATTCATTGACATATAACATTCATCTCATTTATCGTCTTACTATGATGTTGTTTGCTTATAAAAAGGTAAAGAAAAAAGCGCTCCAGGCAACAGTTTTTTGTTGTCTTGAACACTTTATATTATTTATTTTTTCAAATGATAGTTGTAGCTTGAAAGGATGATATCTTCATGAGCGTTCAGGTAGTAACGGAGGCGTAAACCGGTCTGATTGTGGAAGATATTTTGCCATGGTTTCGACGGAATAAAAGTCGGAATCAAAACAGTAGTTGTATAGTTGTGCGCTTTTGCTTGTTTTGCAGCGAGATTAATAAAGCGAACAGCTGGCGTGATGATACTACGATAGCTGGTATGTACAACGGTCAACTTAATATCTGGGAAGGTTTCATTGAAATCACGTTCGATTTCGGCTTCTTTTTCTGTATCTTCTTTTGTAGACACGTGAAGTGCAATAAGATAGTCTCCTACAGACCGGGCATAGTTAATCGCCCCAACATCGACATTTGTTACATTTCCGACCAAGACGATAACTGTATTACCATCAAACTTATGCTCTGCAGTTTCTTTGCGCAAGCGCAATTGTTCCGCCACATTCATATAATGACTGTGGATACGGATAAAGCAGAATATCAAAATCGGTAAAACAATAAAGAATGGCCAAATTTCAGCTGTGCGGAAAATGAGCAAAATCATCACCACGACAAAAGAAATAATTGCCCCAATAATATTAGGGATAGAACGTAAGAGGAACTTACTGCCCAGCTTCTTGCGCCAATGGACAACCATACCGATTTGAGCCAACGTAAATGGTGTAAAGACACCAATAGCATAGAGGGGGATAAGGCGATCTGTTTGTCCATCAAAGATAAACAAGAGAATGACCGCACCAATAGCCAAACTGATAATCCCATTCGAATAACTCAAACGTGTCCCACGAGCAGTAAACAAGTGAGGCATGTATTTCTTCTTCGCCATATTAAAAGCAAGCATTGGAAAGGCGGAATAACCTGTATTTGCTGCTACTGCCAAAATGAGAGCTGTAGCAATTTGGAAGATAAAGAAGAATGCGTGCCCAAAAACACTGTCTCCAAAAATCTGTTGCGCCATTTGGGCGATAATGGTCACATCACCGCGTGGTGTTAACCCAAGCCAATAAGCAAAGAAGATAACACCACTGAAGAACACTGCTAAAATAATCCCCATCATTACCAAAGTCTTGGCTGCATTTTTTTCTTTCGGTTGTTTAAAGAATGGTACAGCATTCGAAATGGCTTCTACCCCTGTCAGAGATGAAGAACCTGTTGAAAAGGCTTTGAGCAAGAGGATAAGTGAAACTCCTCCTACGGTTGTACCGATATGAGCCGGCGCTTGGTAGGGTAAACTTCCAGATAAAATACGGAATACCCCGACACCTAAGAGGGCAACTGTCGTCACAATAAATGTATAGACAGGAATCATGAGGAAGGCTGCTGATTCTCGCAAACCTCGGAGATTCATCAGCATAAGCAGTAAAGCAAGAGCAACTGCGATTTCTAAATTGTACTGATGAAGTTCAGGTAAAGCTGAGGTTATAGCATCAGCTCCTGAAGCTGTAGATACAGCAACCGTCAACATATAGTCGACCAAAAGCGATCCACCGGATATTAATCCTGGAATTGTACCGAGATTTTCTGTTGAAACCAGATAAGCTCCGCCTCCTGATGGATAGGCATGAATAACCTGTGTATAACTTCCAATCAGCGCAAACAGTAAAACCAAAATAATTAAGGCAATAGGTATCGAATACCATGAAGCGCCCGCACCTACTGCAACCAATACCAAAAGAATTTGTTCAGGTCCATAAGCAATTGATGACAAGGCATCTGACGATAACATGGCTAAGGCCTGTAATTTAGTCAGCAGGTGTGAATCTCCTACTGTTGACTTTAAAGATTTACCAATTAAAAGCTCTTTGACTTTTTTCAAAACGTAACTCCTGTATCATAAAATCTTTAAGTTGGATTTATCCGGCTTAATTCAGTCTAGGCTTGACTTTCCTAGCATAAAGAGGCCTCTCCAAGATAACTCAACTATTGTAGCATTTTTTTATTAATTTTAGTAGTATTTTTATGTTTGGTTTCAGTAACAAATGCAACAGAAAGACAAAGTGCTTGAAAGTCTTTTAAAATAAGCTTTCCTGAGCTCCATATTTCGCCAATATTTCTCTTTTTTTGTGTTAAATGTAATATTTCACGAGAGTAAATGATGTCATTTCATTTTTCTAAAAATAAAGTTCAACTTTTCTTTCATAAGATTTTTCAAAAACATGATTATAAGCTGTCAAAAGCCGTAAAATTATGCTAAAATATGGTTGATATAAACTTTTTTATAGGAGAAAAACATTTTGGCTGAAATTATCGAAGAACTTAATGACCAAATGAAAGTCCGTCGTAAAAAAATGGAAACACTGCGTGAATCAGGCATTGATCCATTCGGACATAAATTTACTCGTACACACAACTCTGCAGAATTACATGCGGAATACGATGAAAATACTAAAGAAGAATTACACGAAAAAGACTTGCATGCAACAATCGCGGGACGTCTGATGACAAAACGCGGTAAGGGTAAAGTTGGTTTTGCGCATATCCAAGACCGCGAAGGGCAAATTCAGATTTACGTGCGTAAAGACGAAGTTGGCGAAGAAAATTATCAAATTTTCAAACAGGCTGATCTCGGTGATTTCCTTGGTGTTGAAGGACAAATCATGAAGACAGATATGGGCGAGCTTTCTATTAAAGCGAGCAAATTGACTTTCTTGTCTAAAGCACTTCGTCCATTGCCAGAAAAATTCCACGGCCTGACAGATACTGAAACACGTTATCGTAAACGTTACTTGGATTTGATTTCAAACAAAGAAAGCTTCAATCGTTTCGTGACACGTTCTAAAATTATTAGCGAGATCCGTCGTTATATGGATGGCCGCGGATATCTTGAAGTTGAAACTCCTGTTTTGAACAACGAAGCCGGTGGTGCAGCAGCACGTCCATTCTATACACACCATAACTCATTAGACATCGACATGGCCCTTCGTATTGCAACAGAATTGCACTTGAAACGCTTAATCGTCGGTGGTATGGAAAAAGTTTATGAGCTTGGCCGTGTCTTCCGTAACGAAGGAATGGATATGACACACAATCCTGAGTTTACAACTATGGAATCTTATGAAGCTTATGCTGATTTTGACGATATCATGGATTTGACTGAAGGAATTTTCCAACACGTGGCACACTCTGTCCTTGGCAAAGATGTTGTTGAATACGATGGTAAAGAAATCAATGTGGGCGGTAAGTTCGCTCGCATCCACATGGTTGATGCGATTAAAGAGCAAACAGGCGTGGATTTCTGGAAAGAAATGGATTTTGAAGAAGCTGCTGCTTTGGCGAAAGAACATGATATTTATGTGGAAAACCACTTCACAAGCGTTGGCCACATCATCAATGAATTCTTCGAGAAATACGTAGAAGATACATTGATCCAACCAACATTTGTTTTTGGACATCCAAAAGAAATCTCTCCTCTTGCGAAGATGAATGCTGAAGATCCACGTTTTACTGACCGTTTCGAACTCTTCATCAATGGTAAAGAATATGCCAATGCCTTCTCAGAGTTAAATGATCCAATAGATCAGCTCGAACGTTTCGAAGCCCAAGCTAAAGCGAAAGAACTCGGTGATGATGAAGCTACTGGTGTAGATTACGATTACGTTGAAGCATTGGAACACGGTATGCCACCAACTGGTGGTCTGGGTATCGGTATCGACCGCTTAGTCATGCTCTTCACTGGTACAACTTCTATCCGTGACGTCTTGCTCTTCCCAACAATGAAATAAAAGCAAAAATCCAGTTCTCAGGGCTGGGTTTTTACAATCAAGAAGTGTGCGATATTTTTTATCTGCAACACTTTATCTAGATAAGAGAACAAACTATGTTAAGAATATCTCAAATAAAAACTTCAATTGATGAGCCTGTGGAAAAAGTTAAAAGCTTACTTTTGAAAAAATTAAAAATTCAAGAGTCCGACTTGATTGACTATCGTATTTATAAGGAATCAATTGATGCACGCCATCGGGGAGAAATCAACTTTATCTACACAGTTGATGCCCAAGTCAAAAATGAAGCCAAGCTCCTCAAGAAAAAAATAAAAAATGTTTCACCCTCACCAGACTTGAAATATAAAGAGCCACAAATCGGAACAGAAGCCATGAAACATCGTCCTTTAGTCATCGGTTTTGGTCCTGCTGGCATGTTTTCTGCTTTGCTCTTAGCACAAATGGGTTATCGTCCTATCGTTTTAGAACGTGGCCAAAAAGTTGAAGAACGTGTGAAATCCATTGATGATTTCTGGAAGAAAGGAAAACTCAATCCTGCTTCAAACGTCCAGTTTGGTGAAGGCGGTGCAGGTACTTTCTCAGATGGAAAACTTACTTCCCGTGTACGCGACTTGCGCGGACGCAAAGTTTTAGAAGAATTTGTAAAAGCCGGTGCACCTGAAGATATCCTCTACAAAGCACATCCGCACGTAGGAACAGATTTACTTCGCGATATTGTCAAGAATATTCGTGAGCAGATTATTGCTTTGGGCGGAGAAGTTCTTTTTGACAGTCAAGTCGCTTCATTTATCATCGACAAAAATAAACTTCAAGGGATTGTTCTCAAAAATGGTCAAGAAATCCTCTCCAATCATGCCGTTTTAGCCATCGGACACAGCGCACGCGATACCTTTGCTGAGCTGTACGACAAGGGAATTAACATGACCGCCAAGCCTTTTGCTGTTGGAGTGCGCATCGAACATCCTCAGAGCTTGATTAATCAAGCACAGTATAAAGAATTTGCTGAGCATCCTCGTTTAGGAGCAGCAGAGTATCGTTTGACACACAAGGCCAGTTCTGGACGAGGTGTTTATACGTTCTGTATGTGCCCTGGAGGACTTGTCGTGCCTGCTGCATCGGAAGAAGGTCGCTTGGTAACCAACGGCATGAGTGAGCACGCCCGTTCTGAAGAAAATGCCAATAGTGGTTTACTGGTTCAAGTCTTCCCAGAAGATTTTGGCCAAGATCATCCTCTTGCTGGGGTTGAATTCCAACGAAAACTTGAAGAAAAAGCATTTGTCCTCGGTGGTAAAACTTATCAAGCCCCTGCGCAATTAGTTGGAGATTTTCTTGCAGATCGTCCATCTACTGATATCGGTGAAGTTAAACCTTCTTATGCTTTGGGTGTCACTCCAACAGACTTAAGCCAACTCTTCCCTGAATATATTACTTCTTCTATGAAGGAGGCTCTTCTTGGATTCGACAAAAAAATTCAAGGTTTTGCCATGAACGATGCGATTATGACCGGTGTTGAATCACGTTCTTCTTCTCCTGTTCGAATCAATCGTGACGAAGAAAGTTTCCAATCTATTTCTACACAAGGTATTTATCCATCTGGTGAAGGAGCAGGATTTGCTGGCGGGATTGTATCCGCCGCCATTGATGGGCTTAAATGTGCCGAGCAAATGATTGCCTCCTTTGCACGACCTGAATAAAGAAAAAACTGAGCAATGCTCAGTTTATAATCTTAAAATGTTTATCCATCAAACGTACATCCTTGGGCTTAAGTCCAAGGATTTTTATTTCCTTATCTTTGGTAATAAGCACTGCAGCTTGAATCACGTGTTGTCTTTTCGCAAAGACTTTTTCAGGTTCTTCCGAAAAGAACAGCCTCTTCGCCTCAATCTCCCCATCTAATGACTTTTCAGAAAATATTGTCACGCTGGCTAAGTTGTTCACATGAGGATAACCTGTTTCAGGATTGAGAATGTGATGATAGCTCTTTCCGTCTCGCTCTAAATAACGCTGATCAATTCCAGAAGTCACGACAGATGTGGATGCGGTAAGCACTTGAAGTAACAAAGATGACCCATGCGTAAGTGGATTACGAATTCCGACACGCCAATAACCTTTGAGGGGCAAGCCCAGAAACCGAATATTTCCTCCAAGGTTAACAATGCCTGTGGAAAAACCTGTTTCTTTCCAAAAATCTACAACTTTATCGGCAATATAACCTTTGGCGATGCCTCCTAAGTCTAAGGACATTCCTTTTCGAGGGAGAAAAACGGTCTTTTGCTGGTCATCCAGAACGATATCATCTGGACTCACCATACCAAGTATTTTTTGAATTTCTTTCTCGGAAGGAACACGGGCATCAGCAAAACCAATATGCCAAAGCCTAACCAAGGGTCCGATACTTGCATTAAAACCAAAATGCTCCTGACTTACCTGTACAGCTTTTTTCGTTAAAGCATATACTTCTTCCGACAAGGCAACGGCTTTTACACCCGCAGCTTGGTTGACTGCTATTAACTCCGAGAACGCCCTGTTGACTGTAAACAAATCTTCATAATGAGCAATTTTTTTATAGCCTTGCTCAATTTTTTCTGTAGTTTTTGACTTCTCCACATCAAGTAAGCTCAGCTCAATAAATGTGCCTAAACCTCGATATTTTTTAGACAAAAAATCACTCATACTCTGAAGCTCCAGTATCGGCATCCGTTTCTATCAATGTTCTTAGAGGTTGCAAATGCGCACTGTAACGACAAAAGTTTCTGAAGCAATGTTCCAACCAAGAAATTGTTTGTCTATCTATTAGATTGCCTGAAATATCAAAAGCATCAGCAGCATGACTCAATAAAAATTGATTAGCCGGTAAGACGAAGGCTTCCAATCCTGGTGATTGGAGGATTTGTCTAAGGTTTTCCTGTGCAAAAACGGAACCCTGCTTTCCTAGAGAAGCGCCTACAATCATAACTGGCGTATTGATAATGGGTTGCAAAGCTCCCCAAGAGAGCCATTCTAGCAAAGACTTCAAGGCTGCAGTGATGGCATGATCGTACTCCGGAGTAGAGATAATCAAACCATCTGCGGCTTCAATGGCTTCAACGATTTCGCGAACTCTCTCAGGCAAGTCCATACTGTCTTCCGAAAACAAGGGTAAGCCTGCAATCTCAATAACTTCAATCTCAGCTTCATTAATAAAATGTTTCTTCATATACCAAAGCAACTTTCTATTGTAAGAAAAGCTGGCATTGGTTCCTACTATTGCAATAAATTTCATCTTTATTCCTCTTCACTATAAATAAAAAGAGCTTTCGCTCTTTTTATTTTAACACCTTAAGATAGAAACCACTGCTTAGAGAGCTTGCTAAATTCACTAGAATGCTGAAGGACTTGCAAGCCTTGGTTGACTTTATCCATTAATTCAGTATCATTCTTTCGTGCTGCTACGGCATATTCAACTTGTGGGTAAGGAGTATCCAGCATATTATATAAGCCTTCAAGCTGATGATTACGAAGATAAGTTTTAGTATAGTCCTTATCTAAAAGAGTAGCTTGAATTTCTCCTGTTTGCAAGGCAGCGATTGCATCGCTCGGTTGGTTATAGAGAAACATCAGATTTTCTTTGACAATATTTTTTAAAATCTGCGGATAATCGCTAAACAAATCATAAGCTGCTGAAGCTTTTTGCCCGCCTACTGCTTGATTATGCATATCGCCAATATTATAAATTTCTGCTTCTTTGGGAACAAGCAACACTAAATTTCCCGTGTGATAAGGTTGACTAAATAAAATAGTTTTTTCCCTAGTCTTAATTGCTGTATAAGGCCCCCAAATCAGATCAACCTCTCCTTCTTTCAAGGCTTTTTCTTTGGCCGACCAATCCAATGGTTTCCAGTCAATCTTTATATTATAAGAAGCAAAGATTGCCTCTGCTAGAGCTATATTGAAACCTTCAGGTTTTCCACTCTCTTGCTTTGAAGTTAGGGGCGCAAAGTCTGCCTCATAACCGATAGTAATCGTCTTGCTTTCTTCAATCTTTTGCCATGTATTTTTCTTCGTGTTTACTCCGCAAGCCGTCAAAGTCATAAAAATAAATAATAGAAGGAAGGGAAGCAGGTAGAATTTGATTTTCTTCATGCTTTCATTTTATCATTTCTCTCGGCTCAAATCTACCGCTTTGAGTGGCACTAATTTTGTATTGTACTTCCATTTATAGCCAAAGTATAGAGCCAAGAAAAGTGGTATTGCGGCATACATGGCTAAGCCTTCGCCCCAGTGACTGCTGAAAAGCATGGCTGGGTCTAAATTAACAACAATCATGGCCGTCATGATCAGGGACAAGATTGGTCCAAAGGGGAACCATTTTGCTTGGTAAGGCAAACTGCTCAAATCACCGCCTTGAGCCAAAAAGGCTCGACGAAAACGAATGTGACTAATCGATATCCCAAGCCATGCAATAAATCCAGTCAAACTTGACAGGTCCACAAGCAAAAGATAAATTTGTGTGCCGAAAATTCCTGTTAAAAATGCGACCACACACACCGCTGTCGTTGCCAATAAAGCATTGATAGGAATACCGTTTTTGGCTATTTTGGAGAGCTGGCGTGGTGCGCCTTCTTTTTTACCTAAAGAGTAGAGGATACGTGTTGAAGCATACATGACAGAGTTTGCTGACGAGATAACCGAGGTCAAAATCACGGCATTCATTAAGCTCGCTGCTACTGCCAAACCAATATTCTTAAAAACGATAGTAAAAGGACTCATAACCGCTGTCGAATCAGGGTTAAGCAAGCGAGGATCTTGGTAATTGATAATAGCTGCAATAACAATAATCGTAAAGATGTAGAAAAGAAGAATGCGCCAAAAAATAGAATTCATCGCTTTAGGAATACTTTTCTCAGGATTTTCTGATTCTCCTGCTGTAACTCCTAGAAGTTCTGTGCCTTGAAAAGAAAAGCCAGCGATGAGTAAAACACCAACAAATCCTGTCACTCCACCAGTAAAGCCATGATTACCTGCTGTGAGATTACCAACAACATCAATATTATTTCCAAAAATTCCAATAATGGTTAATACCCCAACAACCAAAAAAACAATAATTGTAATCAGCTTGATAATGGAGAGCCAATATTCTGTTTCCCCAAACGCGCGTACTGCCATGATATTAATTGCAAAAATAAGGACTGTAGCCACACCAGAGAATATCCAAGAAGGAACCTGAGGGAACCAAAATTGAGTGATTAACCCTGCTGTTGTCAAATCAACTGCAATCGTAATCGCACCGTTTATCCAATAGTTCCAGCCCAAAGCAAAGCCAAAGGCTGGATCCACAAAGCGTGCCCCATAATCTGTAAAAGAGCCCGATGTGGGTAAATAAGTGGCCATCTCTCCTAAAGAGGTCATTACAAAATAAACCATAATCCCGACAAAGATATAAGCCAGTACCGATCCGAAAGGTCCAGCCTGACTAATCGTCGCTCCTGAGGTTAGGAACAAGCCTGTTCCTATCGTGCCACCAAGCGCAATCATGGTGATGTGTCTTTGTTTTAAATTGCGCTTTACTTGATTTTCATTTTTCATATTTTTTCTTTCTCTAATACTTCTTCGTTCATTTACAGCATAATTTTGCCCAAAAGAAAAGACCGTATAGCCTAGCCATCCGGTCTTTCTGAGAATCACCGGCATAGATGTCTTTCGAGCGTACTCTAAAGTTGCATCTATACCAAAGTATGACACAACTCTTATCTATGCGCATGATGATGTTGAGATTGTAGGTCAAACTTAAACATATGTGATTCTCCTTCCTGATATTTTTTATTTAGTATAGTCCTTTATTTTAAAATTTGCAAGTATAAACTTTTTGTCGTCGTTTAGTCTTCGAAACTTTTATGTTAAAATATAGGAATGGAAAACAAAAAAAATACGAATATTATCTTTGGAGGATTATTAGTCCTCATCGTTGTTATCGTTGGTGGTCTTCTTTACTTTGCGAACAGTTCTGACAGCAAGACCGATGCAAAAAATGATTTGCAAAGTGTTGAACTCCCTCAGTTGTCGAATGAAGTGGGCAAGGATGAAGCTGAAGTTCAAATTCAAACAACAGCTGGGAACATCAATATTAAGCTCTTCCCTAAACTGGCACCAATGGCTGTCGAAAACTTCTTGACTTTGGCCAAGCAAGGTTACTATAAAAACAATGAATTCTTCCGTGTGATTAATGATTTCATGATTCAAACGGGTGACCCAAGTAATAAAGGAACCGGAAGCAAATCCGTAGTAAATAACAACAAACCATTTGCGACTGAGATTTCTAATCAGCTTTATCATATTCGCGGTGCAGTTTCTTTAGCAAACAGTGGTCCTGGCGAGACAAGCAGTTCGCAATTCTTTATTGTCCAAAATCCACAAGCAGCTGAGCAAGGTTTAAGTACAAGCAAATATCCTCAAAAGATTATCGATGCTTATAAAAAAGGTGGCTCACCTTTCCTTGATGGACAATATACGGTCTTTGGACAAGTGATTTCAGGCATAGATGTTGTTGATAAAATTGCTGCAGGCAAAGTGGAAGCTAACCCAAATAATCCACAAGAAGAATCATCTCCTGTAAATCCAGAAAAAATTACCGGCGTTAAAATTATCAAAGGTTGGGACTTTAAAAAATAAAAAAATCTTCTGTGTAGGCGA
>NZ_KQ968939.1:1311584-1333260 GCF_001578715.1 Lactococcus sp. DD01
CGTGTAGGCAGAAGATTTTTTAGCGCTAGTCCCAACTTCATCTGCCTTGCTATCCTCTGATGTTGATGATATAATGAAAATAAGTAAAAAGGCTTGCGCAAACAAGCCCTTTGTAGCCGTATGAAGAACGGTAGCCAAATATTATTGTTTAAGTAACTGTCATTACTCGGCTAAAGTTGGACAGTTATTTTTTATTGTTGTTATTATTCAATGTCAACACCAGCATTGCAAAAGCAAGCATGAGTGACAAAGCTTCATAAACCGACAAAAAATGTCGCCTTTCTGTATTTTGAGGTTATAGCCTACAAAACGTCATAAGCATCACCTCCCAGTTAGGCTACCGTCCTTTAACTTCTACTCCGTTATTATAACATGTCCAAACTCAAAATGAATCTAAAAGAAAAAGCTGTGTCCCTACAAGATTCAGCTTTATTTTATTGTTTTTTTAGGAAAAATGGCTCTATAGCGTACTTTTGAGCTTGAAATTGTTGTGCGGCCAATAATGGCACATAGCTTTTACTCACGCATCAATTTTTGCATGTCTTCAGGCATTTCTAATTCAATATCAATCAATTTGTCTGTAAAGGGATGGACAAATTGTAAATGATGACAGTGGAGCGCTTGGCGATCAATAAGGTCATGATTACCTCCATAAAGTTCGTCGCCAACAAGAATATGCCCTAGATGTGAAAAATGAACACGAATTTGGTGTGTACGTCCGGTATGTAAAACGACATCTAACTGCATCAAGCCATTTTTCTCTGCAACAACTTCATAACTTGTTCTGGCTTCCTTCCCTTCAGGATGCACACGCCGCTCAATGATTGAAGTCTCCACTCGACCGATAGGTAAATTAATTTCACCTGTTTTGGGTAAGTTCTCATCTGCATGGATAATGGCATAATAGCGTTTGGTCACACTGTCCTTATATTTAGGATGCACGATGAGCGAGTGAGCCAAGCTATGTTTAGCAAAGATCATCAAGCCACTCGTATCACGGTCCAAGCGTGTAATGATATGTACCGTTTGGTCCTCATATTTCTTTCGTACGATATAACCCTTTACAATATTAGACATAGCTCCTGTCGGATGTAAACGTCCAGTAATCGAAGTCCGTCCTGCAGGTTTATTCACAATCAAATAATGATCGTCTTCAAAGACGACTTCTGGGTCAATATCTTCAGGAATCAATAAATCGGTACCTTGCTCGATAGGTGTGATTATCGTAACAACATCATCGACTTGTAAAGGAAAGAGAACATTACGCTCCATGCCATTCACTAAAATTTCACCACCGTCAAATTTGATATGTGAAAGGAAGCGTTTGGAAACGCCATGACGTTTAAGTAAGGCCTTTACCGTACTTCCATCAATTGTATTTGTAAATGAAAATTCCACTGTTTAACTTCTCCTTTTAAGTCTGCTCTTGACATCAAGTACCTTACTGCTGAAGTGTTCTCCAACTCTATGGCTGAATTTTCTCCATCTAAAAACTCCAACATATGTCGGAGTTTGCCTAGAACAGAACTTTATTATAACATATTTGCTCGCTCTGTAAATATAATTAGGTCAAGAAACACTCTACACACAAATGAAAAGTGTGAGCAGCGCTATTCGACTTCACCGATAAACGCATTTTTCACGCGTTCCCAAAAGCTTGTATGGGCACAATTTGCAAAAGCGATAGTTTTACCATCCATGCTGTACTCGATGGCTTCAATTTTTTCGTAGTTGAAGGTCAGCTGGTCAACAGTAACACTGTAATCCTCAACATCTTCTGGACAGATAATGATACTGTCTTTCTTAGCAACAACCATTGGTGCCCCTAATGTCCGATAAACAATATTATTAAGACTAGCTATTTCGGCCATCTGCATAGCTTCCACACGAGGGTGTAAAACAGCACCGCCGATAGATTTATTATAAGCTGTTGAACCTGTTGGTGTGGATACAGATAAGCCATCGCCTCGAAATTTTTCAAAGAGAAAATCCGAAATCCTGATATCCGCAACTAAAGTCTTAGACGTTCGGCGAATCGTTGATTCGTTCAGTGCGTAGTGCAGCATTTCTGAACCATCTTGAAATTTCACACGTATCCGTAATAGGGGATAATGAACAGCATGCTCAGCAGTTTCAGACTCTAGGGCAAGCGCCACCTTATCAAGATCTGTATTCATAAAGTCGGTATAAAAGCCCAGATGTCCCGTATGAACACCGACAAAGCGAATTTTATCCAGCTTGTCCTCATAGAGGTGCATAGCTTTGAGGAGCGTGCCATCTCCCCCGACTGAAATAACAATTTCTGGGTTTTCCTTTTCAAACCTGAAATTTTTGGACTGCAAAAGCGCTGTTAATTCTAACAGCGTCTTTTGTGATTTTTCACTTGAATTCCCTACCAACCAGATCTTTTTACCAGAGCTCATTGTCTTCTCCGTTTTCTTTCTTGTAGTCCAGTCTTGCTTGCGGGTCATCGAAAAGCAATTGGGCTTCTTGAATATCTTCGCGAATCGCACCCATTTCTTTATCCAACTGCGCAGCCATATGCGCCGCAGCAGTCAAGCGTTCTCGAACTTCCTCGGGGATTACACCACCATATTTGTAACTTAAAGAATGTTCGATTGTTGCCCAAAAATTCATCGCCAAGGTCCGGATTTGAATTTCGGCAAGCACAACTTGGGCACCCTCAATCATATCAATCGGATACTCAATAACCACGTGATATGAACGATAACCGCTTGCTTTTTGGTTATGAATATAATCCCGCTCTTCGATAATTTTTAAGTCTTTACGTTTTCGTAAAAGCTCTAACACATCCCAGACGTCATCAACAAACTGCACCATGACACGAACACCAGCAATATCTTCCATTTCTCGGATTGTTTCTTGGGTGTAGCCTCGCATGGCTGCTTTCTTCCGAATCGAATCACGTCGCTTCACGCGCCCCGTGACAAACTCAATCGGTGAGTAAAGTTTTTTCTTTAAAAATTGCTTCCGCACACCACGAAGTTTGATTTTCAGTTCCCCAACCGTTTGGACATAAGGATCAAGAAATTCTTCCCAGTTAAATTCAGTTGTTGTACTTTCAGTCATATGCTTATCCAAACTGACACTCGGTCAATTCTCCTTTGTATTTTATTACAGGTCTTTCTCAATTATACCATATATCGCCCCCATTCACTAGACAGCTTGACTAATTTACGTCTACAAAAAAGAAGCAAAATGCTGTTTTAATAGCACTATAGACCGTAAGAAAGGAGCTCCCTCTTCTTTTCTGGCTTTACTTAGATACAGGCTTTTGATATACTTTTAGATAATAGATCAATCATCATTTTAATAAGAAGGGAGGATGCCTCTCTTGGAGATCTTGTAAAGAGTAATCTAAACAGAGCATCTTTTTATACATAAAAATGTCAACAAATTTAGAAATTGAGCATAAGACGATGCTCTCTATGCCGGAGTATGACCGATTGAAAACACTTTTTTCACACGTCACTCCTGTCCGACAGACAAATCACTATCTTGATTCTCAAGATTTTACACTGCGTAAGAAAAAGTTAGCTCTGCGTATCCGTACCTTTGATCGTTCAGCAGAAATGACACTCAAGGTCCCTCAACAAGTGGGCAATATCGAACATAATATCGACCTTACACTTGAAGAAGCACAATATCTACTCGCACAAAAAAGTATCACTTGCGGTAAAACTGACCTGAGTGAAATTTGCGACATCTTAGTTGAGCGTGGAGTAGATTTAGAGAGCATTACTCTGATTGGTAGTTTAACAACGATCCGCTACGAACAACATCTCCCTATTGGGCTTGCTGCTCTGGATAAGAATGACTATCTGGGTCATACTGATTATGAGTTGGAGCTAGAAGTGACTGATAGTGAACAAGGTAAAAAAGATTTCCTTGCTTTCTTGAAGAAAAACCATATTGAATTTCGTTTTTCAAAATCAAAAGTTGTACGCTTCTTGGACTGTTTACGCCACCTGAAAAAACAATAAAAGTGCTGTTTCAGCACTTTTTTGCATATAATTTGGTCTCCTATATAAAATTTGGTACACTATACAACGTGGATACACAACTGATAAACAATAATATTAAAGATTTTAACAAGGAAAACAATAACTCTCATGTATGATATTCATCATTTTTTCACGCCTATTCTCAATCAATTTTCCGAATTTGATGCGCACAGCTGGTACCTCTATCCAATAGCTACACTTGCTGCAGCTAAAGAATTACGTGACAACAGTGAACTTCCCAAAAATATTGAAAATCTCAACGCGAGCTTTGACCGCCTCCAAAAAATTTCTTCCGATTTCTTGACGATAAATCTACACGGACGAAAGTATGGGCGAAAATTCATCTTAGCTTTACAGGAGAGACTGGACAACCTCAGCATACTGGATTATAACAATCAAATGCGCCATGAAATTCTCTGCGAAATAAAGCTCACAACCGCTGACTTTATTACTCATCGTCAGTTTGCTAAAAAACAAATGATTAAGAATGCTCAGGAATTTTATAAAAATGAGTTTACCCAAGTACCCTCTACTTTAATTTATACCGACACTGAATGTTTACACATCGAAAATTGCTCACAAGCCCTTATTCAAAATTATCTTCGTCACATTGAAAAAACTGCCTAAGGGCAGTTTTTTTGTAGAACAGAGCCTTAAAGGCTGTGTCTATAATGTCTTGTCTCCATTACAATTTACCTAAAGCAGCTTCAAGTTGTCCTTTAATCACCTCATTTGTCTCCGCAAAAGCTTCAGAGAAATTCTGGTTGAGATCTTTCAGATGACTTGGACGTACTCGTTTCACAAATTTCAGTGCTTTAAGTTTCTTGATTGTCTCGGAAACATCTTCTTCATTCACATAAAGCAAGCTATAATGTGCTTTGCGGCTTGTATAACCAAGATCCCCATAGTGACTAAGTTGTCTGTTCCCTTTGTAAGAGTTGCAATAGACAAAAAGTGCAATTCTCCCTTGCATTTCAAGCGGACGAACTGTCTTATCTTCCGATTTCTTTGTCAATATTTCTTTATCAATGATGGCGTCCATGACGGCTTCCTCCTTTCAAAGGTAAATTTTCATCTACAAAAATGTGTTCTGAAATTACTGAACTGATGTCTTTTGTTAGCTCGGATAACAGCTCCTGCAAATCATTTTCAGCTACGCGAAGCTGATAAACCTTCTCATTAAGCAGGATTTCTTTTCGGAGCTGAGCCAGTTCTGGCCTAAAAGCGATATACTCCTGATTGTCCGTAAGAAGTCGGAGCTTAGATTGTAAGTCTTCATCTTCTTCAAAAGCCTTTTTTAAAGCACGATAAGTAGCGACTTCGAGTAATTCCAAAAAATCTTTAACCACTTCATCGATTAAATCATCAATTTCAAACAACTGTTCATTTATGATTAACATAACCTTATTATACCAGAAAACCAACTTTACCGCTTTTTCTCAACCCTCTTCCGTAAACTTTCTCTGTTTTTTCATTTACCATAAATGACATTTTTTATAAGTCTGTTCTAAACATGTAGCACATCATCTTGCCAAATTAATTCAAAAAAGATATAATTAACTGATAATGTCTATAATTGTACATAAAATTACAGAAAGGTTTTTATGAATAATGAAAACAATCAGACCCAGAGAGGTCTGAAAAATCGTCACATCCAGCTTATTGCAATAGCAGGAACTATCGGAACAGGTCTTTTCTTAGGAGCAGGTCAATCTATCAGTATGACCGGGCCTTCCATTCTTTTGATTTATATCATTATTGGTACCTTGATGTTCATCTTGCTCCGTGCAATCGGTGAAATGCTTTATATGGATCCTGAGCAACACTCTTTCCTTAACTTCGTCAGTCACTATCTAGGCAACAAGGCCGGATATTTTATTCAATGGTCTTATTGGCTTGTTGTTATCTTTATGGCTATGGCTGAGTTAACCGCTGTCGGGGTCTACATCCAGTTCTGGTTACCAAGTGTTCCTGTCTGGCTTACCGAAACCGTTATCCTCTTGGCATTAACTGCTTTAAACACACTCAATGCTAAATTCTTCGGTGAAACAGAGTTTTGGTTTGGGATGATAAAGATCGTTGCTATCGTTGGTTTGATTGTTACTGCCATCATCATGGCCTTCAGTGGCTTTCAAGCAGATGGTACAACAGTTAGCCTTAGCAATGTGACGAAGGACTTCTCCTTCTTCCCTAATGGCATTACAAACTTCATCGGAAGCTTCCAAATGGTAATGTTTGCCTTTGTTGCGATGGAATTTATCGGAATGACCGCTGCTGAAACCTTGGATCCACGTCCAACACTTAAAAAAGCAATTAATCAAATTCCGATTCGTATTTTAATCTTCTATATCGGAGCACTCACTGCGATTATGTCTATCTATCATTGGACAGATATTCCTGCAGATCAGTCTCCATTCGTTATGGTCTTTGACCTTATTGGTTTCAAGTGGGCAGCAGCAGTGATTAACTTTGTCGTCTTGACTTCTGCAGCTTCAGCGCTTAATTCAGCACTTTTCTCAACTACACGTAATCTTTTCTCTCTTTCAAAATTACACGGAGACAAAGCATTACAGCCCTTCACAAAACTTTCGAAAAATGGTATCCCAACAAATGCCCTTTTCTTCACAGCAGCACTAATCTTCTTAGCCCCATTTATCTCACTTATTCCTGGTGTGTCTAACGGCTTTGTCTTTATCACAAGTGTTGCGACTAATCTCTTCTTGATTGTTTATATCATGACCTTGATTGCTTATACAAAATATAGAAAATCAAGTGAGTATCTCGAAGACGGCTTTAAGGTTCCAATGCCGAACGTATTAGTTCCAGTGACTATCGTCGCATTTGGCTTAATCTTTATTTCCCTCTTCTTCTTCAAAGATACACGTATACCAGCGATTGGTTCAGCAATCTGGATCGTCGTCTTCGGGATTATTTCTTATCTCCGTAAAGAAAAAACAGTTGACTTATAAATAAAAAAACTTCTGAATACAGAAGTTTTTTTATTTATTCTAATTCAAGCTCGATTTCTTCCACTCCAGCAGCTTCAACCTTTACTTTTTCATCTGCTTTTGCTGGTTTAGCATCTGCTTTTTCATTTTCTTCATCACTTTCAATCAAACCGTGATTTTGACGTACTTTACGGTTGATTTCATTGAAAATTTCAGGATTATCTTTAAGGAAGGCTTTCGCTTTCTCCGCACCTTGACCGATCTTTTCGTCATTATAAGAGAACCAAGCACCTGCTTTCTTCACAATGCCTTCTTCAACGGCAATTGTTAAGAGTTCACCTGTTTTAGAAATACCTTCACCAAACATGATATCTACTAAAGCAACTTTAAATGGTGGCGCAACTTTGTTTTTAACAACTTTAATCTTCGTCAACTTACCAATGGCTGTTTTGTTGTCACCAGAGCCTTCTTCGATTTTTGTGCTACCACGAACGTCTAAACGTACAGAAGCATAGAATTTCAAAGCACGACCACCAGGCGTTGTTTCTGGGCTACCAAACATAACACCGACTTTTTCACGCAATTGGTTGATAAAGATCGCTGTTGTTTTTGTTTTGTTGATGCCTGCAGCAAGCTTACGCATGGCTTGACTCATCATACGTGCTTGCAAACCAACTGTCGAATCTCCGATTTCACCGTCAATTTCGGCACGTGGTGTCAAAGCAGCAACAGAGTCGACAACAACAAGGTCCACTGCACCAGATTCAATCAATTTCTCAGCAATTTGCAAGCCTTGCTCACCATAGTCAGGTTGTGACAAAAGAAGTTGGTCAATGTCGACACCAATCGCTGCAGCATAGACGGGATCCAAAGCGTGCTCCGCATCGATAAAGGCAGCAATACCACCTTCAGCTTGCACTTGAGCAACCGCATGCAGCGCAACCGTAGTCTTACCAGAACTTTCTGGACCGTAGATTTCGATGATACGACCTTTAGGATAACCACCGGCACCAAGTGCAATATCCAAAGCCAAACTTCCTGAACTTGTGACTTGAACTTTTTGACTCGCTGCTTCACCCAAACGCATCAAAGAACCTTTACCAAAATCTTTTTCGATAAGGTCAAGCGCATCTTTTAAGGCTTTTTCACGTTCTGCACCATATTTTTTTGTGATATCTTCTAATTTTTTCTTTTTCTTTGTAGCCATTATTTTCTCCGTTAATCTCTTGCTCTTTATATTATAGCATTTTTAATTTTGTTTGAAACTGATTGCACCGCATATTTTAGTACGTAAAAAATTGAAGTTTTCACTCTACTTTTGACAATATGGGCAAAAATGTGAACCGCGTCCTGCGACCTTTATCTTTTCAATCACTGCTTGCTGGCAATGTGGACAAAGCTGTCCTTGCTTACCATAAACCATAAGTAACTCCTGCATACTTCCTTCTTTACCCATCGCATTTTTATACGTCCGAATGCTGGATCCCCCACGTTCAACTGCCGTTTGGAGGACTTCAATCGTATAATCGTGAAGGCGGTGAATTTGAACATCGCTCAAGGCTGAAGCCAGCATTTCAGGATGCACTTGTGAGCGCCAAAGTACCTCATCAACATAGATGTTTCCTAGCCCAGCAACTAAAGTCTGGTCTAAAAGATAAGGTTTTATCTTCTTTTTCGATTTCTTTAGTTTTTCAGCAAAAATCTTCTCATCAAAGGTTTCAAAACTTGGCTCTGGGCCAATCTTTTTCGAAAGGAAATAACGTTCAACATCCTGACTTTTCAATAATTCCCAAGTGCCAAACTTGCGGACATCAGCATAAACAAGTGTCGCATCTGAAAACTTGACAAAGAGATGATCGTGCTTTTGCTTGACAAACTCCAGCGGTTCTACCCGGTATTTCCCCTCCATACGTAAATGGGAAATCAAGATCCACTGACCAAAATCAAAAAGCAAGTACTTGCCACGGCGCTGGATATCTTTGATGACTTGACCTTCAAGTTCTTTTTTTAACTCCTCGAATCCTGTTAAAACCATTCGTGGATATGAACTTTCAATCTCCAATATTTTTTTATTTCTCACCAGCTTTTCCAAGCCTCGGCGTACATTTTCGACTTCTGGTAACTCTGGCATCTGTTTGCCATCCTATCCTAATTATTGGGTCTAATCAATGGAGAGTACAGCACACTCATGCAAAAGCCGGAGCTCTTCCCACCCATCAAATATTGAACCCATCAATATTATAGTCTATTTCTTTATTAAAATCAATAGATTATATTGGTTTTTTCGATATAATAAAAAAGCAGCTCAAACGAGCCAACTTTTACATATAATCTTCTTTCTTGTAACCAAAGTCGGATAAATCCATCTTACGGTCGCGCCAGTCATTTTTAATCTTGACCCATGTTTCAAGATAAACTTTATCACCCAGCATCAACTCAATATCACGGCGGGCCAATTTTCCAATCTTACGAATCATATCGCCGCCTTTACCGAGGATTATTCCTTTTTGGCTCTTACGTTCGACAATGATTGTTGCCATAATATGAATTTTCCCTGTTTCTTCATCACGTTTCATCGAATCTGTCGTTACAGCAATACTGTGCGGTACTTCTTCACGTGTCAAAAGAAGAATTTTTTCACGAATCATTTCGCTAACCAAGAAGCGTTCCGGATGATCGGTCACCATGTCTTCTGGGAAATACTGAGGACCTTCTTCAAGCTTGCTACTCAATGTTTCCAGCAAACGCTCCGTGTTATTACCTTGAAGTGCCGAAATTGGCACAACTTCGGCAAAGTCCATTTGCGAAGTATAGTCTGAAACAGTTTCAAAAAGGGCATCTGGATGAACTTTATCAATCTTGTTGACCACCAAAATAACAGGAACATCTGCTGTTTTCAGGCGTTCAATAATCATGTTTTCACCCGTCGAGCGCGGCTCGTCAGCAGCAACCATGAAAAGGACCATGTCACACTCACGAAGCGTAGAATAGGCAGACTGCACCATAAAATCGCCCAAAGCATTATGCGGTTTATGGATACCCGGTGTATCGATAAAGATAATTTGTTCCTTATCTGTCGTATAAATTCCTTGAATTTTATTCCGTGTCGTTTGCGGCTTGTCGCTCATAATCGCTATCTTTTGGCCCATCACATGATTTAGAAATGTTGATTTTCCAACATTGGGACGGCCTAAAATGGCTACAAATCCTGATTTAAAAGTATTATTTGTCATAGTGCTATTCTACCATATTTTAGCCTTATATTCTCCCTCTTCTATACTTTCTTGAGGGAAAAGAGAAAGTTTTCAGTGCCTTGATATTAAGTATAGCTCATGCTATAATAAAAATAAGAAAAGGACTTGCGCTAACAAGTCCCCTGTAGCCGTTTTAAGAACGGTAGCCAATATTTAGTTTAAATAACTGTCATACTCAGCTAAAAGTATAATGACAGTTATTTTTTGTTTCTATCGTTGATTTTTAACATCAGCGTTGCAAATGCAAGAGCAAACATTAAAGTCTCAAATATTGACAAACCTTTCGCCTTTCATGTTTTATGAGAGATTACCAAAACCATGGCATCACCTCCAATCAGGCTACCGTCTTTTTACTTCTACCCTATCATTCTAGCATAGGGAAATCTTAAATCTAAGTTGTCTGCTTTAGCTATGGGCAGATATGCCCATCTAGTCCTTTAATGTTTTAAAACTTGTTTTCAACTCTCTTGATATAAGGTATGGCTAATGTTATAATAAAAATAAGAAAAGGAGCTTGCTACTAACAAGCTCCAATGAGACCGCTTAAGACGGTTGGCATTAGTTAGTCAAAAATAGACCGAACTCTCCAAAAGTTAGCGGTCTATTTTTTTGTATTCTTTATTATCTCGATAATGAGATGGAGCAGCATCAGGATGAAGCCCGCAAAGGCGAGCATCAAGCTTAAGCTGTCGGAAATACTCAAAAAATCTAGCCTTTCTAGTTTGATAGGGAATTGCCCTGTATCATCGGCATCATCCCTCTTTCTATACTAAGCCAACCGCTTAAAACTCTCTCAGCTTCATTATAGCATAGACGTTGCGCCTTAAAAAGAGCGCTTCTCCTTTTCACTTGAACTTCTATTCCCCTCGGGAAGCCCTGCAAAGCCTGTCTCCACGGAATTTTACCGCTCTAAAAACTTGGCAGTCAGTAAGCCATATTTGGCACACCATTAAAAAACGGATCAAGTCCTCACTTGGTCCATTTTTTATTTTTAGCTGTTGCTCCTCTTATAGAGTTGGTAAGCAACCCGTAGGAAGATAAGTCCTAGGAGTACCGCACCAACTGCCAGCGTATCGCCAACATCTGGCAAGCGCTCGGTGGTCGGTGGTTTGTCTGCTGGAGGCGCTTGGCTTGGCGGTTGCTTCATGCCCACATAAGTGTTGCGAATGGTGAAACCCTTCCGTGCATTGCCGCTTATCTTTGTCTCATAGCCATTGACAGCCAGCTCTTTAACCTGATAGACAATCTCCTTGCCGTCTGCATCAAAGCGTGGTACATCTTGGAAAACCGCCTGCCAGTCGCTCGCTTGACTGAGCTGTTTCCGGCTGACTTCCTCCTGACCTGCAAAGAGCTGAATAATGATGGACTGCGGTTGCAAGTCAGGCGTGAGTTCCTTATGTTCCCAAACTTTTTTCACAGGAATATCCAAGCTTTCACCCAGCAAGGCGCGCTTGTCAAAATGGTTGGTAAAGACCGGCCGTAAGCCCTCAAAAGCTTGCCCGTTTTTGCTCAGCCATTGCTTACCTAAGCTCAGCTTGCCATCTAGAGCTTGCTCCACTTGTACATGCCAGATATACTCTGCATTGTCATAGGTCCAGCCCAACGTATTTCCACGTTTTTCATGGACCATAAACTCAAAAGTTCCCGCTCGGTCCAAAGAAACCTGAGGAAAAGAAACGCGCCCGCTATTGGTGATATGCACCGTCTGCCCACCCGGATTCATGATAAAGCTGAAGCGTTCGTCCTGTGGTGCAGGATCGCCTGTCAGGCGTTTTTCAATCTCTAACTGCGCCTTAACTGGCGGTATCCATGTGTTATGCAGATCGATAGACCCCGCCTTAGTTTTGGTTTGCCAGCCAGAGATCGGCACTTCGCGAATACGATAGTCTATCTCCTCGCCCGCCTCGTCAAACTTGGGCAAATTTTCGAAGCGGTAAGTCCACTCTGGACCGGTCACATCGGTCTGACGGACGACCCTATCGTCTTGTAGGAGCTGCACCGTGATTTGCTCAGGCACTTGCACACTGTCAGGTTTTTCCCAAGTCTTTTGTCCTGAAAGGGAAAGGCTTGAGCGGAGATAGCGGTTAGTCTGGCGGACATAGACATTGCGGTCGAGATGCCCCTGCTCCACGCTTCCTGTGCCATACTCAATACTCTGCTGGCTGAAGCCCGCATCAAAGCTGTCATGCTCGACCACTCGCCAACGGTCGCCCAGTAAAGCCAGCCGTTAGCATCATGCACCCAGAAGTTGCCTGTCGGCTCGCCTGCGTTATGCCAGTCCGTCATGGTCATGTAGCCGCCATGCTGAGACTGGACCGTTGCCTGTGCCACATGGGTCACATCAGGTATCAACACTTCCTCCTCTGTTGCCTTGTCCCAAGTGCGTAAGGTGGACGTATGCTTTTGTCCTTCGGTCCACTGGTCGTGCGTGCCGGGCATGGTTATCCCTAAGTCGGTATTGAGCGCTCCTGACTGCCCTTCACGGCCTTGACCTGTGGTATTGGAGTCGGCACTGTGATTGTTTTGGTTAAAGGTTGGCATGAAGATTTTCAGATATCTATTATCATCGCCCAGATGGAGCGTGACATAGTCGGCTAACGCAGAGTTGCTATCGCGCTCGGGTTTGACGATCGCCCAAGAGCTGGGGGCGCGCACCGGGCGGTGCTTGATGAGAGGTTATCCCCAGCACCGACTGGCCAAAGTTGGCAAAGGCGAAAGTACCGCTCACACTAAGACTTAATGCCAGCAGGAGAAGGACGGAGATGATATGCCTTTTCTTGTAGCGCCGCAGAAAGCGCAGGCTTTTCGGACAGGCTTTGCCGGCGAGAGTACGCTTGTGCAAAGCCGTTTTGACCCAAAGCCTAGTGCGCTGTTTCATGTGTCCGCACCTCACTTTCTGTCACATCGCGCGCCTGTCGTCCACTTTTTTTCTTTTTGAGCTTGCGCTGCTTAATTGCCAAAAGGGTATAGTTGATAATCTCATGGAGTAACAAGGTTGCAATCAGCATGACGATTACAGACACGATGATATTATTCCGGATAAAGTGAATGGCGCGCCCTAGCGGATAGCTGGAGAAGATAACCTGCCCGATGATGTTGCTAGCATGGACCATGTCGGCGTCTTCGCGCTGGTTATCCGTCCCTTGGGTCGTGAAACCGCGCTCGCGGGTACGCAGATGATTTTCCTCAATGCCTGTGATACGGTGGGTCACCACACGATCGGACTCGGTGATAAAGGTAATATCATCGCCGATATCTAGTGTATTGGCATCCACCTGTCGAGTCAGGAGAAAGGTATTCCGTGGATAAACGCTGCGCATAGAGTTAGACAATACAGTCATGGGTGAAAAGCCACCGATATTGATGGGCTTGCTGGCTTCATCCTGCAAGATCAAGCGTGATTCGACAAAGACCAAAAGCACGATGATGATGAGGTAGAAGAAAGCATTGCTCACAAGGCTGACGCCTTTGGATTTGGATTTTGCCGGATGGTTACTGCCATAGTCCTCAAAAGCCAGCTGCGGACTGTGCCGATGATAAAACTCCGAGCGCGCCGCCGGCGATACCGTCATTTGACTGACGACCAATGTCGGATAGCGCCTTGCCTCTTGGGGAAAGGCGGTGTAACAATGGTAAGGCTTTTCGGGCTCAACCTGCGCCACATCCTTTTCTATCGCTGTAGCTGTAAACGTCTGGTCCTGAGCTGTGCCGGTAACATCTGGCACAACTGCCGGACTTTTGTTGCGCAAGATTTCTGATTGGGCTGATTCTGATGGGGCATCCAAGGTAAACTTGCCGCCACCACTCAGGTCCCAACTTTTCAGCGTATCGAGCGGGTAGGGTGTCTTGTCCATTCCTTTCCTCCTTTCTATCCAAAGTATGATTTCTCTCTTCATATAAATTTTGAGTTACAGATATATATATATATGACATTTCTAATATTTATATAGTTACATTTTAGTTACATAACAATTATATAAAATTAACATTGAAAATAAAAAAGATATGTGAGGTTTATGAAAAAAAAAAAAATGAGAGCCTTTTTTGGCTCTCATAAATTTGCGTTTTTGTTTTCGGGTACTTCTCTATGAGTTGGAAATGTTCTCTCTGCCACAGTTGTAGCTGCTCTTATTGACTTTATTTACACGTTTTGATATACTAAAATAAAAGCTGAGAGCTATTGCCGTAGCTCCCAGCGTAAGTCTTGGAACTCTTGTCTTTAACGTCTCCTGCGAGACGTTTTTTTAATTCTATCAGCTATTGATGAGTCAATTTTGAAACGACCCCAAGCCCTAAGAACTATCGATATCGCAAGAGCAACATAGATAACAAGCATCCCATGCTTTCCTTTCCCTCATAGTGTTAACCTCCCATGTCTTGGATTGTGTGAAGGCACGCTATTTGTTCCAGTTAAGCAGACTTACAAGCCAAACGAGGTAATTAAGCTCACTTGACTACGACATTATTATAACATTGTCATGACATATCCTCAAATGCTGCTTTAATTTTCCTTTTTTCATATTCGTTCTAAAAAAAACGCTCAAGACAGCTATTCAAATGCCGTTTTGAGCGTTTTTTCTATTTATTTATCGCCGCGGTTACGCATCACGAAGCCAGCTTGTTTTTCGCTGCCTTGTGTTTTTGGTTTACGGTCTTTTTTATAGTAGTCACGTTTTTTATCGTCACGATCACGCCAGTTGCGTTTCTTGTCGTCGCGGTCACGGTCACCACCTTTGCCACGGTAACCGCCCTTGCCATCACGATCGCCACCACGGCCGCCGCGGTTGTTGTTACGATCACGTCCATAACGGCCGCCACCTTTGTTGCCGCCTTTACCTTTGCCCTTGAAGCCTTTGCCTTCACCATTAAATGGCAATGGGCGTTCTGCTGTGATTTGGACTTCTGGCATTGTGTCAGGGTCTTTCACACGGCTTTGGATAAGCATAGCAACCAATTCTTTGACATCGTATTCTGCCATGAGCTGTTCTGCATCAGCATCAAATTTTGTCAACTTGCCTTTAAGGCTACCGTCTTGGAGGTCACGTTTGATTTCATCCATGGCAACAGAAAGACTGGCTTGATAAGCATCTTCTTTTGTTGGTGGACGCATGCCCTTCATTTCTTTCTTGGTCAATTTTTCAATGGCACGGAGATAACCCATTTCATTGTAACTAACGAAGGTTACAGAACGACCTGACTTACCGGCACGACCTGTACGACCGATACGGTGAACATAGCTTTCTTGGTCTTGGGTAATGTCGTAGTTGTAAACGTGGGTTACACCTGAGATGTCAAGTCCACGGGCTGCAACGTCAGTAGCAACCAAGATATCCAAGTGGCCACCTTTGAAATCGCGTAAAACGCGTAAACGTTTGTTTTGGTCCAAGTCACCGTGAATACCTTCGGCACGATAACCACGTAATTTCAAACCACGTGTGATTTCATCCACACGGCGTTTTGTACGTCCAAAGACAATAGCGAGTTCTGGACGTTCAACATCAAGCAAACGTGTCAAGACATCAAATTTTTCAAATTCTTTTGTCTTGATAAAGTATTGATCGATACGATCAGCAGTCATTTCTTTAGCCGCAACTTTGATATGCTCTGGGTTTTTCATGAATTTGACACCGATTTTTTTGATGTCATTTGGCATAGTTGCTGAGAAGAGCAATGTTTGACGTTCTGCTGGTGTTTTGCCGATGATGAATTCGATATCCTCAAGAAAGCCCATGTTAAGCATTTCATCTGCTTCATCAAGAATCAATGTTTCAAGATGTGAAAGGTCAAGCGCTTTACGTTTGAGCAAGTCAACCATACGTCCCGGTGTACCCACAACGATATGAGCACCTGAGCGCAAAGCTTTGATTTGTTTTTCGATGCTTGAACCACCAAAAACAGTGCGGACTTTAAGCCCTTTAGATTTACCAAAGCGGAAAAGTTCTTCTTGTCCTTGAACTGCAAGTTCACGTGTTGGGGCGATTACAAGAGCTTGAATCGCTTTATTTTCTGGATTAATTTTTTCGATTGTTGGAAGGCCAAAAGCGGCTGTTTTACCAGTACCTGTTTGAGCTTGTCCAAGAACGTCACGTCCTGAGAGCGCGAGTTGAATCGTTTGCTCTTGGATTGGCGTTGGTTGCTCATAACCGATAGCTGTAAGCGTCTCGACAATGCCTTCTGAAAGGCCGAGTTCGTTGAATTTCAATTGTTTCACCTATAATTTTCTAAATTTGCCACTGGCAAATATGACGACCAAGCTCGAAAGCTCAGTTACAGGCGAAAAAATCTTTGTCTTAACTCGCCTGAATATATAACTTGACTATTATATCATACTTTTAAAGATGTAAATGCTTACCTTTTTTATTTTTTAAAAATTTTTTTTAGCATCAAAAGAACCAATAAAAAAGCACTCCTTGAAGCGCTTTTTATTTTTCCAATTTGAAGAAAGGAGAATCTTCTTTCAAATAATGTTTACCAGAGGTTAAGTCATATTGTACCAACTTCAAATCTTCCATACGTTTGCTTTGCTCTTCTGTCAAGGTTACTGTTGAAGATAGAGGCGAGTTATAAGCTGCCGGAACTTCCCACATCACATCTGACAAGAGAGCATAGTAAGGTGAAACTTTGGAGCCTGTTGCTTCAAATAAAGCTGGCGTAAAGGTTGCTGAACTTAAGTCCACTTGTTTATTGGTAGTGTTTCCTTTGTTGGTCCAGATGAAGTAATCTGTCTTATAAGCATTTAGTGGATCCTCTTTGAAGCCAGCATAGTCAGAAGGAAAGACATTTGACAAATGGTCGCCATAGAAAACCAGAGTAATTTTTTTATCAATCTTCTCAAGTTCTGTCAAGAATTCTTTGGTTTCCTTATCTGTATCCGAAATCTTACGAACATAATTCTCCAGAAGTTTATTTTGAGCTTCGGAATAACCTTCGCCTGAAGCTGTGATAGTAGAGGAACCAGAATAGCTCGTATATGGCATATGATTTTGCATGGTCAAAACACTAAAGAATTGTGATTTAGAGGGATCAATTTTCTCTAAAACATCTCTATAAGTTTGAGCATCTGAAACCTTGCCATCGAGTGTTTCTTGGTTAGTTAATAAATCAGCTTTGTCTGTGCCCGAGAGCGCATAGAAATGATCGAAACCAAGTTTACTATAGATTGAATTACGATTATAATTGGTTGCATTTTCTGGATGAAGCGCAATCTTATTTGGGAAGTAATTCGAAATAGAAGGAATAAACGGCATGCTTGGAAAAACATCAGAATTAATCGTAGAAATATTACTTGAAAAATTAACTTTCGGAAGTCCACTTAAAGTTTGTGCTTCCATATTGGCAGTTCCACCAGCAAATCCATTTGAATACATCAAACCACCGGTTGCATTTGCCTTAATTTCATCAATATTTTTCAACGGATTTTCTGATAAAGTTGCGCCTTGGACACGGTTGGGATTTGATAAGGATTCACTTAAAAGATAAATAACCGTTTGATCCGTGATGTGCGAGGAGCGATTTTTATTGATTTTCTCCGCTTCATCGCTATACTTTTCAACAATCTCTTGTATTTTGGCTTGACTGTAACCTTCTGGCTCATCCATCGCTTTACCAAATATTTGCTTCACCCAAACATAGGAAAGGGACTTGGCACGCGCAATATTTGGTGAGCCTTTCCATAAAATATCTCCATTTGAAACTTTAATATATTGTGTTAATACCGGCACATTTATCTGTTTATCTGGCGAAGTAAAATTTCGGAAGTTTTGAACCAAAGGGAAAGCAAGAACGATAAGAATAATCGCTGTCAATCCTCTTTCTTTCCAAGACATTATCTTACCCTTGAAAAATTTTCGGCTTAATAAAATGACAAGAGCTGCAAGAACTAAAAGTATTGCCGCAGCTACTGCTACTAATTTTAAATCAACAAAAGAGAGCAGAGACTTAAGATTCATTAACCATGAAAGTTCTGAAACATAGACAGGTTCTTGTCGTTCAGAAAATTTTATTGCATTTCCGACAGTGAAACTTCCAAAGATAAGGATAATAACTGCTGTAGCAATCATGTAACGATTAAGTAGTAAATAGATAGCCATAAAAATCAAAGTTAAAACTAAGATTTGGAAGAGGCTCATCCCTGCAACAACGTAACCATAGAACATAGGTCCTGATTCAACTTTCATTGATGCTTGGATAAAATAGTTGAATACCATAGCCAAAAGTAAACTGCTTGTCAATGCCAATGAAAAGTTCACTTTGTTGGCTTTAAACGCTTGAATCCCTTTAACAATAAAATAGCTTAGAATACAAATAACTATAAAGGCAAAAAGAAAATTTCCGAAAAGACGTAAAAAGTCATCACGTCCTACGATATTATTTGCGACATAAACCAAGCGTAGATTCCCTGCAGAATTTACTGGTCCGAAGCCTGTGTTCCAAACTAAGCGTCGTGTCATATTATCAAGAAAAGCCACACTCGTCAGTAAAGCCATATAAAAATGCTCGACTTTAATATCTGCCGCAATATTGGAGACTTTTTGTAATTTCTTACTGTCAGGTATATGTGTGACCAGTCCGATAGCTAAAAGAATCACAAAAGCTAATGGAAAGTACCGCTCGACAAGAAGATTTAAATTTAAGGAAATATAATCTATGCTAAAAGCTGCATTATTTATATTCTCAACCAGAATCATCGAAAGATGAAAAAGATAATACGCAATTAAAATACAAGGAACGGCAAGGATCCTTTTCCAGTCCAATAGCTTGTTTTTTCTCCTCGAACGTCTCGTGACTTGCATCATCCAGATATCTTTATTCTTTACAAAAACAAGCGCCAGATAAGCAAGACCGAAAAATCCAACAATACGATAGGCTAAAAGTAAAAAAGTAACTGGGGTTGAGTAAGTTACCTCCTCAGGTAAAACATTAGCAAAGTTTACACTGGATAAGCCTATAAATAAGAAAATTATCGAAATTATTTGCAATATTCTCTTCTTTTTTATTATATTACTATACTTTTGCATAAGTTTCATTATAGCATATTAAACAACTTAAAAACCACTGATATACAAGCCTTTTTCTTATAAAAAGACTAACACTGAACTTTCTCCTCTGATATAATTTTGGGAAATACTCATCTTTAAAATAAAAAAAGTCCATTAGGGACTTTTCAAGTAATTTGTCAGAATATTAAACAGAAAATTGCTCCATCAACTCCACATCAGGGTATTTATCTTTAAACCATCGCATGGCAAAGTCATTTTCAAAGAGGAAGAGTGGATGATCGAAGCGATCTCGTGCTAAGATATTACGGCTTGACGACATTTTTTCATCTAAATCTTCGGGTTTAATCCAGCGGACTGTTTTGCTGCCCATTGGTGTCATGATAATTTCTGAATTGTACTCATTCTCCATCCGGTGTTTGAAAACTTCAAATTGCAGTTGACCAACCGCACCAAGCATGATTTCCCCTGTCGTATAGGTTTTGTAGAGCTGTATCGCCCCTTCTTGCACCAACTGCTCAATCCCTTTTTGGAATGATTTTTGCTTCATGACATTTTTAGCAGTCACGCGCATAAAGAGTTCTGGTGTAAAAGTTGGTAGTGGTTCAAAAGGTGTTTTAAGTTTACCTGTGGTCAGCGTGTCACCAACCTGGTAAGTTCCTGTATCGTAAACCCCAATGATGTCACCTGCTACCGCATTTTCGACATTTTCACGAGATTCTGCCATAAACTGAGTCACATTTGAAAGTTTGACTTGTTTCCCTGTCCGAAGGAGTTTTACGCCCATTCCTCGCTCAAATTCACCCGACACAATCCGCACAAAGGCAATACGGTCGCGGTGACGAATATCCATGTTGGCTTGAATCTTAAAGACAAAACCAGAGAATTCTTCACGTAATGGATCGATAATTTCATCCTCAACAGTCTTATGTCCATTTGGCTCTGGCGCATAAGTTAAGAAAGTATCCAAGAAGGTTTCGACCCCAAAGTCTGTCAAGGCCGAACCAAAGAAGACAGGTGTCAACTGACCAGCAAGCACTTCTTTTTCGTCAAATTCATTCCCGGCATCAAGTAAGAGCTCGGCATCTTCCATAGCTTGCGCATAGAAAGGATTACTTGTCAGTGGATGGCTGGCATCAATTTCACCATTTTCCCCAAACTCAATGAAGCGCTCGCCATTTTCAGGTTGATAAACTTCGATACGTTTGTTATAAAAGTCATAGAGCCCTTGGAAGTTTTTCCCCATACCGATTGGCCAGTTCATAGGCACAGAAGCGATACCCAAAATATCTTCTAATTCGCTCAGTAAGTCTAGCGGTTCACGACCATCACGGTCCAATTTATTAATAAAGGTAAATACAGGAATGCCACGGCGTTTTACAACTTGGAAAAGTTTTTTGGTTTGGGCCTCGATACCTTTGGCGCTATCAATAACCATGACCGCAGCATCAACGGCCATCAAAGTACGGTAGGTATCCTCAGAGAAGTCCTCGTGCCCTGGTGTATCCAAGATGTTCACGCGCTTGCCAGCATAATCAAACTGCATAACTGATGAAGTCACGGAAATCCCACGTTCTTTTTCAATGTCCATCCAGTCCGATTTTGCAAAATTTCCTGTTTTACGTGCTTTGACCGTTCCGGCCTCACGGATTGCTCCACCAAATTTAAGGAGTTGTTCTGTTATTGTTGTTTTACCAGCATCCGGGTGACTGATGATGGCAAAGGTACGGCGTTTTTTTATTTCTTCTGCTCTATTCATTTTTTAACCTATTCTTATCAAAATATATGCCTTATTATTATAGCAAAAAAACAGGGAAACTGTTCTTTATCAATTGCTATACGGCTTTTAGGAGGTTTGTTATCTCTTTAATTCATTAAAAGGGCCACAATAATTCCTAAAATTGCTCCACCCAAGACTTGAAAAGGTGTATGACCTAGAAGTTCTTTCAAGGCTTTTTCTGCATTTATCTTAGGGTTTTCGATTGTTTTGATAATGATATTTAAAATATAAGCATGTGTCCCTGCTTGACGCCTTATTCCTTGCGCATCATACATCACGACGAATGCAAAAACAGTAGCAACAGCAAATACAGCGGAGTCAAAACCTTGCGAAAGACCTGTCGCTGTTGTCATAGAAACCACTAAAGCACTGTGCGAGCTCGGCATACCGCCTGTCGCGAAAAGCAATCGCCAATCCAGTTTACGATAGCGAAAGATATCGACAATAATTTTGATGATTTGTGCAGCAAACCATCCCACGATGGCCGTGATTAAAATTTGGTTACTTATAATTTCAGTAAAAAAGTTCATCATCCTTCCTCTTTCCTCTTTCATTTATAAAAATACTGTGACTCACCTTAACTTCATTTTATACCATTTAAGGTAAATTCAATAATAAAATAGTCCCCAGATGCTTTTCTGGGGTTGATAAAAAAACTACACCTTTCAAGGGA
>NZ_KQ968939.1:1334607-1411350 GCF_001578715.1 Lactococcus sp. DD01
CCTTTCAAGGTGCAGTTATTTTTATACCATTGCAATTTTTCTGTATTCTTCGGCTTCTTCTTCTGTCGAAAGAACAAAGTGTCCTGGCGTAATCTCACGCAATTCACGTGGCTGACCATCCAACTCTGTTGTTGGATCATAAGCTTGTGGGACACGGCTACGCTCTGAGATAGGATCCGGCGCAGGAATGGCACTCAACAAAGATTGCGTATAAGGGTGTAATGCATCATTGTAAACCTGATCAGATGTTCCGATTTCCAGAATTTTACCCCAGTGCATCACTCCGATTCGGTCAGAGATGTATTTTACCATAGATAAATCATGGGCGATGAACAGATAAGTCAAGCCTTCTTTTTCCTGAATATCACGCATCAAATTAACAACCTGTGCCTGAATAGAGACATCCAAAGCTGAGATTGGCTCATCAGCCACGATGAATTTAGGGTTTACCGCCAAGGCACGGGCGATACCGATACGTTGACGTTGTCCTCCTGAGAATTCATGAGGATAACGTGTCATGTGGTCTTGGTTAAGACCAACGAGTTTAAGAAGTTCTTTGACCTTTTCTGTACGGTCTTCGTTATTCTTAGCCAACCCGTTTACATCAATACCTTCAGCGATGATGTCTTTGACCCGCATTCTGCCATTCAGTGAGGCTTGTGGATCTTGGAAAATCATTTGTACTTTTTCACGGAATTTTTTCAGCTCAGCACCTTTAATCTTGCTGACATCATTACCGTTAAAGTGGATTTCTCCTTTATTGATGTCGTAAAGCTTCATGATAGCACGGCCGATTGTTGTTTTACCTGAACCAGATTCACCTACAAGGCCAAAGGTTTCTCCCTCATAGATATGAAAGGAAACGTCATTAATGGCTTTATTAACATTCTTTTTTCCTTTGTTGAAAACCAGGTCAACACCTTTGAATTCGACAAGTTTTTTTCTTTCTTCAGTCATTATTCAGCATTTCCCTTCATTTTCATTTTTTCCCAACGGGTCCAGCGTTGTTGGATATTTTCAGATGGCAGAACTTTTGGTGAGCGTTCATCTAAGAGCCATGATTTTACTTGATGTGTTGGTGACACTTCAAAATAAGGTGGTTCTTCTTCAAAGTCGATTTCGAGAGCGTGTTGGTTACGCAAGGCAAAAGCATCGCCTTTAGGGGGATTGAGCAAGTCTGGAGGTGTCCCTGGAATGGAAACCAAACGTTCAACATCAGTATCCACCGTTGGCATAGAATCGAGAAGTCCCCATGTATAAGGATGTTGTGGGTTATAGAAGATTTCTTCTACTGTTCCATACTCCACAATCTCGCCTGCATACATCACGGCCACACGATCAGCAAAACCAGCCACTACACCCAAATCATGGGTGATAAAGATAATTGATGATTCGATACGCTGTTGAAGCTCTGACATCATTTGCATGATTTGCGCTTGAATAGTAACGTCCAAAGCTGTCGTTGGTTCATCTGCGATAAGAATTTCTGGATCAGCTGCAAGCGCGATGGCAATAACTGCACGTTGACGCATCCCACCCGACCATTGGTGTGGATAGTCATTAATGTGCTGCTCACTTTGGGGAATCCCTACAGCCTTCATCAATTCCAAAGCTTTCACTAAAGCTTCTTTCTTCTTCATTCCTCTGTGCTTGATCAACGGCTCAGCAATTTGGTTACCAATACGCATGGTTGGATCAAGCGAAGTCATCGGATCTTGGAAAATCATCGAGATTTCATTGCCGCGAATCTTTTGCCAATCTTCTTCTTTGATGTCTAAGAGATTACGCCCTTTAAAGAGAATCTCTCCTTGAGGGATTTCGGCATTTGCTGCATTGAGGCCCATAAGCGTTTTCGTAGTGACAGATTTACCAGAACCTGATTCACCAACGATAGCTAAGGTTTCCCCTTTTTTCAAATCAAACGAAACATCACGGATGGCTTTGACCTTCCCAGCATATGTTTTGAAATGAACATGCAGATTTTTTACTTCAAGTACTTTTTCTTCTTTTTCAGTCATTTTACTTCCTCATTTCTTAGTCTTGGCCTGATTTTGGATCGAAAGCGTCACGTAAGCCGTAACCAAAGAGGAAGAAGGCGAGTGACAGGAGAGACAAGACTACTGCAGGTACTGCAACTTGGAATGGATAGAATTGCAAGCTTTGAATACCATCTGAAATCAATGAACCTAGCGATGCTGTTGGTGGTTTAACCCCCAAGTTAATCGCCGAAAGAACCGCTTCAAAGAAAATTACCGATGGAATATCAAACATAATTTGTACGATAATAACACCTAACATGTTTGGAATAAGGTGTTTAACCATGATTTTGAACGGGCTGGCCCCTAAGGTCTTCGCAGCAAGAACAAACTCACGTTCCTTAAGAGACAGGGTCATATTCCTTACCTGTCGGGCGATACCTGTCCAGATAAAGAGACCAATAGCAAGGACGATTGAAACAATACCTTGCCCAAGTAGGAGACCGAACATGGTTACAATAACCAAACTTGGAATAGAGCTGATGATCTCAATGATACGTTGCATGACCGTGTCCACTTTTCCGCCAATCCAACCGGAGATTAAACCATAGGTAATCCCGATCAGTACGTCAAAGACGATAGAGGCAAAAGCGATAATCAAGGAAATACGCAAACCAACGATTGTACGTTTAGCAATCGAACGTCCTAAAGAGTCTGTACCAAAGATAAAAGATTCACCTTCTGGTACATTTTGTACTTGGTACAGGTCTTCTGCGATTGTGCTTCCTGGTGCTGCAAAATTACCGTTCCAACCAGGAATATTTACATTTCCTAGCTTAGGAGGTAAGTTTTTATAGGTTTGAACCGCATTCGGATCAAAGTTATTGGCTGCTGATTGTGGGACAAAAAATGTTGAAACCACAGAGAACAACAGGGTGAAGATAACGACAACCATCGCTACCATTGCTACTTTATTTTTCTTAAAACGTCGCCATGCATCTTGCCAAAAAGTGAGGGCAGGTTTTGCGATCATTTCACTCGCTTCAAAATCACGGTTTGTTACAAGTTTAAATTTGCTGTTAATATTTTCCATTTTCTCCCCTCCTTTCTAGTCCAAACGTACACGTGGATCAACAAACGCTGTAATAATATCGGTGATCAAAATCATCGCCATCAACATTACAGCATAGACAACTGTAGTACCCATGATGACAGGGAAGTCCTTTGAAGGAATCGACTGTACAAACTGTTGACCGATCCCAGGAATCGAGAAAATTGACTCGATAAGGACAGAACCTGTCAAGAGCCCGGCACTCATTGGGCCAATAAGTGTCAGCATTGGAATCAATGAGTTACGGATCGCATGTTTCCATAAGACTTCACGATCAGATAAACCTTTGGCACGTGCCAAGAGGATATAGTCTGATGAAAGCGACTCAATCATCTGTGCACGGACAAAACTCATGACCTGTGACATTGGAGCAAAGGAGAGCGCAAGCGACGGTAAGATAGTCTGCGCAAACGTTCCCCAGCCTGATACTGGAAGAAGTTCCCAAGTGTAACCAAAGTAAAGGAGGAGTAAAGTACCTACAATGAAGGAAGGTACTGAGAAGAAGACTGTAGAAATGACACTCAAAAGTCCATCGACCCATGTATTTTTAAAGCGGGCAGCAACAACACCAAAGAATGTTCCGACAACGACACCGATAATCAAGGCTTGGAAACCAAGTTGTGCTGAAACCGGAAGACGTTGTGCGATCATTGTGCTTACAGGTTGGTTGGCAAAGGTAAATGATGTACCGAAGTTACCCGTGAAAGCATTTTGGAGATAAATGAAGTACTGCACAATAAGAGGTTTATCTAAACCATATGCCACATTTAATTGTTGAATTTGCTCTGGGGTTAATTTGGGGTTATTAAAGGGTGTTCCTGGCATTACCTGCATCAGGAAGAAAGTCGCTGTAATAACTACAAATAATGTTAAGAGCATCAATAAGATACGTTTTACAAGATATTTAGCTAACATATAAAAATTCCTTAATAAAAACACGAAAAGTAGGCCTCATAAGCCCTACTTATTCGTTTGATGTTAGTGCCTACTATTTTTCGATGTAAACACCTTTGAGATCGTAAGACAAACCTGTTGAGTTGAATTGCAAACCTTTAAGGTGTTGGTTACGGAGCGCTGGTGTTGCACGGTAATACAATGGGTTGATGCTTGATTCATTAAAGAGTGCTGCTTCAGCATCTTTATATGCTGCATCACGTGCTTTGTCATCCAAGACTACTGGCAATGTTGATGCTTTTGTCCAAGCTGCTTGATATGCAGGATTTACAAATTTACCATCGTTATAACCTGAGCCATCTGCAAAGAGTTGTAAGAATGTTGATGGTTCAGCGTAGTCACCACCCCAGAGTGAAAGAACGATATCAAAGTTTTGGTTTTGTGAATCTTTCAAACGTTGTTGGAAAGGTACGATTTTTTGAGTAAGTGTCAAGCCTGGCAATGTTTTAGAAAGTGAAGCTTGCAAGAAGTCAGCGACTGATTTTGATACAGGTGCATCAGCATCGGTTGTGTACTGAATGTTCAGTGATGTAACACCAATTTCTTTCAGACCTTTTTCCCAAAGTTCTTTAGCTTTTGCAGCATTGAAGTTGTAATCTTGTTTTGCAAATTCAGCAAAGTCTTTACCATCTGCTGTGACAGACATACCTGCTGGTGTGAATGTTTGTGCTACTGTACCCGCTGGAATGAATTGATCAACGATACTCTTACGGTCAGTCGCAAGATTCAAAGCATCACGGATATTTTTATTTTGCAATGCTTTAGCAACTTCTGGGCTTGTTGTACCACCACCTGATTGGTTATATTGAAGGTAAGCTGTAGTTGCTTCTTTCAAGACAACAAGATCTTTACCATCATTGTAACCTTTATTGGCGTTGTATAAGTCCATCGTACCTAAGCTGGCTTGGTCCAATTTTCCTTGTTTGAAGAGTTGAACCGCTGTATTCGGGTTAGATTGAACAGTGTAATCAATTTCGTCTGATTTTACATTGTCTTTGTCATAGTAATCTGGGTTTTTCACAAGAGAATAACTGTTGTTTGTCCCTGTCCAACCAGCATCTTTTTTGAAGATGAATGGTCCAGAGTAAACGACTTTATCAGATGAAGTTCCATATTGTTTACCAAATTCTTCAACAGCTGATTTGTTTACAGGGTAGTAAACGCTGTTTGCCAAGAGGAATTTAAAGTATGGTGTTGGTTGTGTCAAAGTAATCACCAACTCATGGTCGCCATTAGCTTTTACACCCAACTGATTGAGGTCTTTAATCTTACCTGTGTTAATTTCATTGGCATTCTTGATGTTACCAAGCAAGTAAGCGTACTGTGAACCTGTTGCAGGGTTTACAGCACGTTGCCATGAATAAAGGAAGTCTTTTGCTGTCAATTCATCGCCGTTTGACCATTTCAAGTCATCACGCAAAGTGATGGTATATGTTAAGCCATCATCAGAGACTTTAATATCTGATGCCATCGCGTTTTGCGCCACACCCTTATCATCTACACGTGTCAATCCTTCTTGGGTATTCCCGATGAAGAGGTTTGAGTAAGTGTCTGTAGCCAAGCCCGAATCCAATGTAGCAATATTTGTCGGAACGGAAAGTTGTGGGTTAGCTGTCTTAGAGCCACCTCCGCCATTTCCACATGCTGCCAAGAGCCCGACCGAAGCCAGGGCAAGTGTTCCTAATGATACTTTTTTCCAATTATCCATGTAACATCCTCTTTCTGTTTGACTTATCCGACAATTTGCATTTGTTTATTATTGTCTGAAAATTTATTATGTTCTCTATTATACTTAATTCAATCTGAATTGTAAAGACTTTTCTACATATTTTTTCTAAATTTTTGCCATTTAATTTTTTTATACGTCATTTCCGAACATTATCTGACATTTTCACAATATAATTTTGCTCTTAGCACAATACTTCTTTTGAAAAAGAAAAAAAGCGAGGCTAATTCTCCTCGCGTATTATCATTCTATTCTGCTAAAGCGGAAAGAATGGCTAATGATTCACCACTCGCTCCGCTCCTTGCGTGCTTAGTTTTGTAACTCTTCAACGATTGTTCCTAATTTCATGCTGTTAGATCCTTTGAGTAAAAGTTGATCTTGAGGTTGAAGCGTGTTTTGGAGTGTCTCCGTCAATTGGTTAAGGTCGGTAAAGTACGATACTTTATCTTCTGGTAATTCTGCTTGCAAATATTTCATCAAGTCACCATAGAGATAAACGTGATCTATTTTCGAGAAATCAATTGCTGCGGCAATTCCTGCGTGAAGTTCTGGAGCTTGATCACCTAGTTCGAGCATATCAGCAAGAACAGTGAGTTTCCGTCCACTTTCATTTTTAGGTATGGCTTGGAAGGTTTCCAAAATAAGTTTCATAGCCGTTGGGTTAGCATTGTAAACATCACTAAGAATATCTGCGCCATTACTTGCCTTCTTCCACTCTGTACGGTTACGTGTCAAGGCAACATGAGACAGAGCGTGCTTGATTTTGGCCTCATCAATGTCAAGCAACTTACCCACATAAGCCGCAAGCATTGCGTTAGTTGCATTAAATTTACCCGGCACTGGAATTGTAATTTCTTCGTCTAAGAAGTTTGTTGTGAAACTGAGTTGATCCTTGTGTTCGATAAGCTGTGTGACAAAAATATCCTCATCTGGTCCAAAACGGGTAATTTTTGTGTCTGCTGGTAAATACTTATTAATAATCTTATCTGCAGGCACAATAAGTTCACCATCTGGGCGCAAGCCCGCTTTAATTCCAAGCTTTCCTTCAGCAATTTTATCGCGTGTACCGAAAAATTCCAAATGTGATTCACCAATAAGCGTAACAAGAGCAATTTTAGGCTTGGCTATTTTAGATAGAAGGTCAATATCCCCCAGACGATCCATGCCCATCTCCAACACGATTTTTTCAGTGTCATCAGGCATATGAAGAACGGTATAAGGCATTCCAATTTCGTTATTATAATTGCCTTGTGTCTTATAGGTCTTATATTTTTCCGAAAGTACAGCCTGAATCATATCTTTGGTTGTGGTTTTCCCGTTTGATCCCGTCACAGCGATAACTTCTACTGCTGTTTTTTCTAGATAATACTGGGCTAATTTTTGGAAAGCCTCTAGACAATCCTCAACACGTAAATGGGGCTGGGCTACTTCTTGTTCAGCGAATGTCGCAAGAGCACCTTGTGCAAAGGCTGTCTCAATAAATGCGTGACCATCTCTTGCACCTTTAAGTGGCAAGAAAAGATCACCTTCTTGGATTTTGCGGCTGTCAAACTCAATATTATGAATTTCTGTATCTGCCAGTTCTGACCAATTATTTGTTGCACCGACAATGCGGGCTATTTCGTGTAGTGTTAGTTTCATGATGAGTTTATTATATCAAAAGTCCTTTCATAACGCACCGATTCGCCCTAAAGATACAGCGTACGGTTGTCAACGGTAGCCTATAACCTTCTGTTCAAAAACAATTACTTTTTAATAATCATTTTTATGGCTTGACTTATTTTCTTCTCACGTTCTTTTTCATCGTCACCTTCTAATAGTAGAAGGCAGTTTTGTAAATTTTCAGCTACAATCAGACCGATCAAACTGTCTAAACTTGAACGTACTGCTTTAAGTTGTGTCACTACAGCATCACAATCTTTTTCTTCTTCTAGCATGCGCAACACGCCTTGCAGTTGACCATCAGCTCTTTTCAATCTATTTTTGGTCTTGCTGTCGTAAATTGTTCCCATGTGTATCTCCTCTTTCCTCTCATTATATAGGGCGCCTCATAATTTGTCAAAAAGAGTGTGCTCAGCCCATACACTTCTTGCGTATTATCATTCTATTCTGCTAAAGCAGAAAGAATAGCTAAGGGTTCACCACTCGCTTCGCTCCTTGCGTATTATCATTCTATTCTGCTAAAGCAGAAAGAATGATAATAAAAACTTCAGGTTCGTGGCCTGAAGTTGTTCTATTTTTATAAGAGATGACTTTCACGAATTTCGAAGGCTTCTTGAGCCAGAGAAACAAGTTCTTCAATCAACTCACTGTATGAAAGTCCCATATTTTCCCAGAGCAATGGGTACATTGACCATTGTGTGAATCCTGGAATGGCATTAATTTCATTGAGATAGCTATCTCCTTGTTCATCATAGAAAAAGTCACAACGTGAGAGTCCCGCACCATTCATTGCTTGATAAGCTTTCTCTGCATAGTTACGCATTTTCTGTGCGACTTCTGCTGGAATATCTGCTGGAATTGCCATTTCGATTTTATTATCGATGTATTTTGAACGGTAGTCATAAAAATCAACGTCTTTAACGACTTCGCCAGGCAGTGTTGAACGCACTTTGCCCCCATTTCCTAAAACAGCACATTCGATTTCTCGTGCATTAACCCCTTGTTCAATCACCACACGATTATCATATTTATAAGCTTCTGCAAGACCTGCTTCTAGCTCTTCCAAGCTGCTGACTTTAGAAATGCCAACGCTTGAACCCATATTGGCCGGTTTGACAAAAACAGGGAAAGTCAATTTCTCTTGAACTTCTGCATGAATTTTTTCTTGATTTTCATCAGCATATGCCGCAACATAAGGAACTTGCGGTACACCTACAGCACTAAATACATGCTTAGCTAAAAGTTTATCCATTGTACTGCTGGCCGATAAAATATTGGGACCAACATAAGCTAGACGCATAATTTCTAAGAAGCCTTGAATTGAGCCATCTTCGCCCATTGGCCCATGTAAAACAGGGAAAACCACTGCATCTTTTTCATAAATATCCGATGGTGCAACTTTTTGTTCTGGCTTGACCGTCTCATTGGTCATTAATTTTTCATTTTCTGCGGGTGTTTCAGTGAATTCTTGTGTTTTGATAAAATCACCAGCTTGACTGATAAAGTAAGTCTTCACTCTAAACTTGTCATAGTTTACTGCACGCATTACGCTTTCAGCTGAAAGAACGGAAACTTCTCGTTCTGCACTTCGACCACCATATAATAAAATCAATGTTTCTTTTGACATAATTTTCTCCACTTAAATTTCCATACGATTTTCAACTGCTTTGGATAGGGTAACTTCATCCGCATACTCAATATCTGAGCCAACTGCAAGGCCACGCGCTAAGCGGGTCACTTTGATTCCAGCGGGTTTAATCATCCGTGAAAGATACATCGCCGTTGCTTCACCATCAGATGTTGCATTTGTCGCGAGAATAACTTCTTCTACTTCGCTGTCTCCCATGAGACGAGTTAAGAGACTTTTCACGTTAATTTCGTCCGGTCCGATACCATTCATTGGACTAATCGTTCCGTGCAAAACATGATACAGCCCTCTGTATTCGCGGATTTTCTCCATTGCTAAGACATCTTTACTTTCCTCTACAACCAATATGGTTGTGCGATCACGCAGAGGGTCTTCACAGATAGCACAGGGATCACTCTCTGTCAGATTACCGCAAACCGAGCAAAAACGTAAATCACGTTTTGCCGAAATAAGGTTTCGGGCAAATTCATTAACATCTTGATCATCCATACCAATCGTGTGAAAGGCGAGACGTGTTGCTGTTTTTTGCCCGATACCGGGCAGTTTGCTAAAGCTTTCTATAAGTTTAGCGATTGGTTCAGGATAATAGACCATGTGTTCCTTTCTTCTTTCTGTGTGATAAAGTCATAACTATTATACCACACCTTTCGCTCAGAGAATTATCCCTCATATTCTGTGGAACTATTCTACTCTGCGAATGTGAGATATTGTGTATTATACCATAACTTAAATTTCTGTACATTTAAGCCTAATGTGCTTTCAAAGAGCAACGATGACTCTCAAGGCAGCAGCAGCTTGTCCTTTTTTTTGTTATAATAAATTTCAACCTGATAATGATTTACTGAAAGAGGACTTTCCGATATGGTTGAACAATACACCCTACAATCTAGCGATGAGCAAACTGAGCTACATCTGCTTTACTGGCCGCTGGAACATCCAAAGGCGGTAATCCAACTCATTCATGGCATGGCAGAAAACATTGAACGCTACCATGCTTTTGCCCTCTACCTCAATAGTTTGGGGTTCGCAGTGGTCGGTCATGACCACTTAGGACATGGGCATTCTGTACAGCAGAAAGAGCCCCTTTACGGTTACTTTGGTACCGCTGGTCCCCAGAATATCATCTCTGATATTTATAAAGTCAAAACTTGGGCAAAGAAAAAGCTCCCCACACTGCCTTATTTCATGATGGGACACAGTATGGGTTCTTTTGCTTTGCGTAACGTTCTGCAAGATTATCCTGTTGATATTCAGGGGGTGATATTTATGGGAACGGGGACAAGTCCTCTCCATTTGAATTTCTTCCTGCCCTTCATTAAGAAAATAAGTCAAAAAAAACCAAAAGTTGTCGCTCCTTTGATAGATAAGCTTGCTTTTGGTAGCTATAGCAAAAAATTCCCTGAAAAAGGGAATTTTAACTGGCTTTCGAAAAATCAAAGTAATGTCTCTTCCTATGAAAATGATCCTCTACTTGGCTTTACGTTTACACGTAATGGTTTTGCGACACTTTTCTCACTAGTCCATAGAGCCAACCAAAAAAACTGGATGTATAATATGCCCGCGGACTTGCCAATTCTAATTATCAGCGGTGCTGCTGATCCAGTCGGCGACTGGGGCAAAGGACCGCAAAAAGTTTATCAGAAACTCCAAAAAGCAGGTTTTAAACACCTCAAACTCCAGCTTTTTCCTGAATTACGTCATGAGATTCTCTTTGAGACAGAATATGAAGAGGTCTACCACACTATTGGCGATTGGTTAATGCGACATCTCCCACAATAGATTCTCTGATATGCTGCACAATTTCTAGCATAAGAGGGTCTTTTTCTTCTGCATAAGTAATACTGGTAAAGCTCCGCTGATATTTGTTGCCTAAACTTTGATAAGGCATTCCTTCTGAAATAAAGCGTTTTGAAATTAAAGACACACCTAAGCCAGCTTGAATATGGGCAATAATCATGTCATTATTGTTCATTCTTACCAAGTAACGTGGTTTAAAGCTTTCTTCTTGGAGATATTTCTTGATGTAATGCCCTACACCTGAACCAATTTCTCTTGTAAAAAAAGTTTCGCTCTCTAAGTTACCTGCAAGAACTAATTCATCTTTAAACAGTGGAAAGGCTTCTACCTGCTCACTTGCCAAAGGTTTTTCGATAATGCCAAAATGCAAATCATGATTTTCAACCTTATTAAAAACTTTTTCTGAATCATACATAGATATTTTTAAATCAATCTGATCCAAGTAAGGAACAAGTTTAGGGTATAGCAAAGGCATAATTCCGATGGCTGCACTCTGTGATATCCCAATTTTAAAAGGTTTCTTGGCAAGTGTCGTCTGATTGAGTTCAGATTGTAAGTTTTCCCAGTCTTGAACATACTGGACTGCTTTCTTATACAGCAATTTTGCTGCTTCTGTAGGAATGACTTCGCGGTTCTTTCCGCGAATGAAAAGCGAATTGCCCACTTCTTCTTCTAATTTCTTTATCCTGACCGTCACTGTGGGTTGGGAAATAAACAAGTACTGCCCTGCTTTGGTAAAACTCCGCGTTTCATATATGGCGATGAAGGTTTCAAACAGTGAAAACATTATATCTCCTTTATTTTTTTATTACTTTTTTCTATTACTATAATTACAATAATTCATTTTACAAATTAAATCAAGTGTTTTATACTTAAAGCAGTGCTTGAACTGTTAGTTTCACTAAAGTTCATACTCAATAATCATGTAAATACTAGGAGTTCTCGATGAAACAAATGTTTTTAAATTTTTTGAAAAAAATCCCTATCCCTATTTGCGGTCTAATTTTAGGTATGGTCTCCTTGGGAAATCTACTTTATTCCAAAGGATTCACCTTTCTAGGAAATACTTTTGACCTTGTTGGTCTCTTTTTTATGTTTCTGATCATGTTGAAACTTATTTTTACGATGCGCCATCTGCTGGAAGCTCTTAAGGATCCTATCGTTGGCTCAGTTTCCCCAACTTTCACTATGGCTTGGATGGTCATTTGTGTCTTTCTCAATAGGATTTTCCCCCACTCAAGTCTGGTTTACTTCATTTGGCTGCTTGCTATCTTCCTACATTTTCTCTTGATGGCTTATTTTGTTGCTCTTCACATCTTGCCGCAAAAAGTCGGAATGGTCCATGTCTATCCGAGCTGGTTTATTACCTTTGTAGGCTTAGGTGTTATCCCCAATACAGCAACAGTATTTAATCTAGAAATCGGCCGTATCGTACTTTGGCCTGCGCTCCTCTTCTACTTTATATTGCTCCCGATTATTACACATCGTATCTTTATTTTCAAAAAAATGCATGAGTCGACGCTTCCACTCATCACCATCCTTACAGCTCCAGGTTCTCTCTGTTTAGCAGCCTACCTCACTGTGACAGAAAGCAAGTCAAATCTTTTTGTTTTCTGTTTATTCCTGCTTTCACAGTTGATTTATCTTGCAACTGTGGTCCTCGTTATTCCTTTGCTCCGTCTACCTTTTTACCCAAGCTACGCTGCCTTTACCTTCCCTTTGGTTATTTCTGCTACTGCGGTTCATCTTATGGCTCAAAGTTATCCGGCCTTCACAGCCTTACTTACTCCTCTCTCCGTGATAGAACTTGTAATTGCCTTCTTCGCAGTTACTTACGTTTTGATTCGTTATAGCTACTTTTTAGTCAAAAAAGCTTAAATTAAAACCAACTCTCATTGAGCTGGTTTTTTTATTTTATTTAAAATGATACATAGAGTTATAGAGGTTAGTAATCTCACGTGTGATATTTTGACCAATCTTCGAGGTCACACCACCTTCTTTAACTGTAGTTTGCGGAACCATAACACCGATAGAAATTTGTGGGTTTTCGGTTGGTGCATAAGCGACAACATTGTTTACTGTTACGGGTACACTTGTGCCATCTGGGGCCACATATGTTACTTCGGCAGTACCTGTTTTAGCAGAAATAGAAACTTCAGCACCTTGTGAAGGGCGCATGTAGTAACCTGTAGCACCGATTTGCCCATTTACAAAGTCATTCCCGTGAACGACTTGATACATACCATTATGTAGGACATCCATGTTTTCTGGAGTGATATTTACTTTGTCCATGATTTTCGGCGTGATATTTTTAACGAGTTTACCCATGCCTCCTTCAGAGTTGGTTTCATAGATACCATCCACAATATGCGGTGCTAAACGCTCACCATTATTTGCCAAGGTCATACCGTATGTTGCAAGTTGAAGTGGTGTATAGGTATCAAACTGACCGAAAGATTCCATGAGCAAGTCAGAAACTGTTATGTTATTTGCATCTTTGATGTAGCCTTGTGTTTCTCCAGGAATGTCAAAGCCTGTTGAGGTTCCCATTCCATAGGAAGCAAAGGCTTCACGTAGCTTTTTGAAGGCAGCTACACGGTCTGTACCATCAACAGCCATGTTAGGAACGTAAGGTTGACCTAGCAACTTGAGTGCTATTTGAACCATATATGTATTAGAAGAATATTCTAGGGCTTGGACAGCATTAATGGGAAGGATGCCATTGGTAAACCATGATTCGATCAAACTTGACCCTGCTATCTGGATAGGCATATCATTGAGAATTTGATTACCGGCAATAACATTGGCATTCCAGCCAGCTGTCAGCGTTGCTGGCTTAACTACCGAACCAGGAACAAAAGCATCTTGGAAGGTGCCGTTAGTGTTACTTTGCATTGCCCCTGTTGTTTCGTCGCGTTTAAGTCCCGACAAGGCTAAAACCGCGCCCGTCTTAGAGTCCAACACAACAGCATATGCGCCCTGCGAATAAGTCCCAAAACCATCCGCGATCATATTGTTCATTTCGGTTTCCAAAATCTTATCAACAGCATCTTGGAATTTCAAATCGATCGTAAGTTTGAGATTATCTCCCTTGCTCCCTTTTTGTTTCACTTCCGTTCCAGTGACATTGCCTTGCTTATCGGTCAATACGTTACTAATCGTATGTGTCCCTTGCAAGTACTTTTCATAGCCCTTTTCTAAAAAGGCAGTCCCGACACGGTCATTGCGTTGGAAACCTTCTTTAAGATACTCATCCAGCAATTCTTCTGGAACCCCTTGTTTCTGAGTCGTTACCGTACCTAATATAGGCTTAAGCGCTGTATCCGCATATTTGCGGTTCCAGCTAGTTCCTACAGAAATCCCCTGCAGTTCGCCCTCATGTTCTCCAATATAAGCTTGCTGTTCTGCCGTAAGGTTACTTGTAGTAATAATCGTTGTATTAAAGATTGTTGTTGAATTCATTTCTTTAAAGAGCTTGACTGCAAACATTTGCTGCTCATTAAAGTTAATATCCGCCTCGGTTACCTTACTGAGTTGGACATTATAAATTTCAGAACCTGAAAGCGAATTCCCCTTCTCATCTGTTTTTTCGTCCTTAGTCAGACTTTTAGCAATTTTCTCCAAGTTGTTGGCATCAGCCAAAAAATAATCCTTTTTATCTCGCTCGGTAATTTGTTTAAAATCATTGTCTAAAGTTAAGATGCCAGCAAGACGGTCCGCAATTTTACGCATATCATCTGCTGTCGTATTTTGCCCGCGCGTGTACTCGATCGCTTCAACAGGTTCTGTTGTCGCTAAAGGAACACCTTTCGCGTCATAAATATTCCCACGAGGTGCGCCTTGAACGATTTGTAGCGAGCCTGCGCCACCTGCTTGTTTACTTTCATAAAAGCTCTGATTCATGATTTGCATGTGGTACAGCTTACCAATCAAAACTAAAAAGAGAACCGTGATGACAAAAAAGAGAAGCTTAACGCGCCCAGATGCCAACATGGTTGGGTTTTTTAATAACTTACGTGTTTTATCTTTTTTTCCGTTTAATTCGTTTCGTGTTTTTCTTTTCTCAGACATGGAACCCTATCCTAATTTTAACTCGTCATATTTATACCTAAACATTTTACCACAATAAGCTGTATTTTACCTTACATTTTTTAAAGAAAAGAAAAAACCTGCTTGATGCAGGTCTTATCGTATTATTTATGCTTGTTTTGGTGCAAGGTAGTATTCCTTAACAAGGTTCAAATTATCATCAAATTCGAACACGAGTGGTGGGAAGTTAGGGATTTCAACATCCATGATTTCATCATCTGAAAGCTGTTTGATATGTTTTACCAATGCGCGGATTGAGTTACCGTGCGCACCAACGAATACGTTTTTACCATCTTTCAATGCCGGAGCGATTTGATCTTCCCAGAATGGCAATGAACGTTCAAGTGTAACTTTGAGGTTTTCAGCATCAGGGATAAGGCTATCTTCAAGGTTAGCATAACGACGGTCAGCATGTGCTGAGTACTCATCATCACGTGGCATTGCTGGTGGCAATACATCATATGAACGACGCCAGATGTGAACTTGCTCATCACCGTGTTTTGCAGCAGCGTCAGCTTTGTTCAAGCCAGTCAAGCCACCGTAGTGACGTTCGTTCAAGCGCCAAGTTTTTACAACTGGTACCCAAAGTTGGTCAGAGTATTCAAGTGCATAGTTTGTAGTTTTGATCGCACGTTTCAATACAGAAGTGTACGCGATATCAAATTCGATACCTGCAGCTTTGATGAGTTTACCTGCATCAATTGCTTGTTGTGTTCCGTTTTCTGAAAGGTCCACGTCAGCCCAACCTGTGAAAAGGTTAGCCAAGTTCCATTCTGATTCACCGTGACGTGCAAAAACTAATTTTACCATTATGTGAGTTCTCCTATGTTAAATGTTTTACAAAATTTGTATACTGCTCTATTTTACACTAATTTTCATATTTTTTCTAGCCTAGACTCTAGGCTGGCTAAAACTTATAATTTTCAAAATAAACTTCTAAACTGCGCTTGTAAGACTTGGCTGCATCTGTTAAAAGTTGACCTTTTTGTTTAACCAAAATCAAGCTGTTTACATTATCTCCATCCATTGGAATAACCGTGACATTGTGTACACTTTCCTTATCAATAAATCCTAAACCTGTCGCATAGGCATCTGTACGCTCCAAGATACCATTTAAGGTTGCACGGTCGGTCACATTATAAATAAAAGTATTTTCAAAAGTTTCCACAAGGTCTTCCGAGTAGTAAAGAAATTGTTCATTTTCTTGAGTGAAGCGAACACGGTCTAAAGCTTTCAAATCACTTGTTTTGATGCTTTTCTTACGTGTCAAAGGATGATTTTTACGTAAATAAATATGTGTTTGTGAAATAAAAAGCTCTTCATAATCTAGCTCCAGCTTATCCAGCATACGGAGAATACCAGAACGATTATGCTTATTCAAGTACACAACACCAAGCTCGCTATGCCCTTGAGCCACTTCTTGTAAAATATTATAAGTCGTTGATTCAAAGACACGAAAATTCTTGATTTCAGGATTTTTCTTTGAAAATTCAACACCTACAGGAGCAAGAAAATCATAGTGCTGGCTTGCAACTGAAAAATGTCGTTCGGCTTCTTTCGGCTTTGCATATTTCGACTCAAAAGCTTCAAAGTCTCGTAAAATCGCTTGCGCTTGCTCATAGAAACGTTCACCTTCAATCGTCAAGCTGGCTCCCGTGTTTGTCCGTTCAAAAATTTGGAAATTAAGCTCTTGCTCCAAATCCTTAACCGCAATTGACATAGATGGCTGACTCACAAAGAGCTGCTCACTCGCCTCACGAAAGGTTCCACTGTTAGCGATAGCCACAACATAACGAAGCTGTTTGATGTTCATTTTTGCACTCCTTGATATTTCTTTAGCATTAATTAATAAATACTATTCCCGGGAACTCTTTTCACTCTCCCTTTTTGGTTTCGCACTAAGGGTGAAACCCGCCGCAACATTAAAAAAAGCCTATAGTTCAATTATACACTATTGACTAGGCTTTTTATTTTATTTTATAACTTAGTTTGCTCTTTTTTCGACATCTGCACGTTTCCAAAGGACACATTGATATTTTTCACACCAGAAGACATCTTCTTCTTTTTTCTTCACATGACTAAGCTGAAAAGTAAAGAGGTCGTCGACTTTAGTTCCCAGAATCTCTGCTAATTTAAAAGCTAGCAGAAGTTCGGGATCGTATTTATCATTTTCGATAGCATTGACGGTTTGTCGACTCACGTGAGCGATGCGCGCCAAATCTTCCTGAGAAAGTTTTTGAGCTTGTCTAAATTCACGAATTCTGTTTTCCATGCTTCCTCCTGATGATTTTGTTAAATCTGTGTTACTTTTACTATTTAATCATCTTTTGAGGCTTTTTGCAATATTTTTTCCCAAAAGTCACTGATTCCTAAGCGTTTTTCTCGTCTTTTACACAAACCAAACGATAAATGGCATCTGTGTAGATTTCAATAGCTTTATAAAGTTCTTCAAGCTTTATATGCTCATCTGTTTGGTGCATAGTAAATGCAGAATCAGGGAAAAGAGCCCCATAAGCTACACCGCGTTTCATTAATCGCCCATATGTTCCACCACCTACTGTTTGTGGTGGACTGTCATCACCCGTGTGTTCGCGATAAGTACTCAAAAGCACTTGCACTAACGGATCTTCTGGTGAAAGATAGTGCGGTTGGTAGTTAATAAGCGCACTAATGCTTACTTTCTGGATAAAAGCAGTCAAATGCTTACTAAGTCGTTCTTGGATATCTTGCTCTGTCAAACCTTTCGGGTGACGGATATTGAGTGCAATCTTATTTTCCTGTCCATCCTCTGCAAAGTGAAAGACAGAAGGATTGACCGACAGTTTACCCATGTCCTCATCTTCATAAGCAATTCCAATATTCTTTCCTTCAAAATCTTGGTGAAGCTTCTGACCAGCCACTTCTAGAAACTTTTGTGCATCTGCTCCAAAATCATATGCAGCAAGGAACTTGGCTAAATATGTTGCAGCATTTTCTCCAATTTCTGGTGTGGAACTGTGTGCTGATTTCCCTTTAATTTGTAAGGAAGTTTTTGCTCCTGTTTTCGCAAATCTTCCTTCCAGCCTGTTCTTCTGCAGGTATTTTTCAAAATCGACTTTCAAGTCGAGAGGACTCGTAATCAAAGTCTTAGCCTCTTCTGGCACACAATTTTCTTGTATGCCACTCCTAAAATCATGGAGAATAAAGTCACCGTCATTTTTATGTCCAAAGTGCAGATACTCGGTAAGATTACTTTTTTCACCATTAACTACCGGAAAGCGTGCATCTGGTGAGAAGCCAAAATCTGGCAATTGTACTTTGGGAAGGTAATAAGCCATATCCTTCCATCCACTCTCTTCATCAGTTCCAATAATAAAGTTTACTTTTTTATAGAAAGGTACACCAGCCTCTTTCAAAATTTTCAAAGCATAATAGGTGGCCAGTGCAGGTCCTTTATTATCTAGAACACCACGAGCATACAATCGTCCTTCTCTAAGTGTTGGTTCGTAAGGAGGATTTGTCCAGCCTTGACCTGCTGGAACAACATCAGCATGAACAAAAATCCCCAATGTTTCTTCTCCTTGACCATAATGTACTTCTCCAACATAATTCTCAAAATTTGCTGTTTTGAAACCATCTTTGTGGGCAATCTTTAGAAACTCCAGCATAGCAAGACTCGGTCCTGGACCAAAAGGAAATTCTCCGTTAGCCTCTTCATCATTCCGCTCAGAGTTTATTTTTAGTAACGCAATTAAGTCTTGCAAAAAGACCTCTTTACGTTTTTCTACTTCACTTTTAAAATCAATCGTCATGCACTGTCCCCCAGTTTACATCATTTATGGGTCACGCTCTTTGCCCATGTATCGCCAATAACCTGAACCAAAAGAACCAAAATCAGGATAAGTAAGGTTGCCAAGAAGGTCACATCATTAGAAAAGCGATTGTAGCCATATGCGATGGCTGTGTTTCCTAATCCTCCTGCTCCAATCGCACCCGCCATAGCTGTTAAACCAATCAAGGAAATAATCGTAACGGTAGATACCCGAATCAAACTACCAAGTTCTTCACGAAGATAAACTGTAAAGACGATATCCCAGAAATTAGCGCCTACAGTCTGTGCTGCTTCGACCGTCCCTTTATTTACACTTTCTAAAGCAACTTGAACTTGACGTGCATAAAAAGGAAAGACACCAAGTGTCAAAGGGACCAAAGCTGCTGTTGTTCCAATCTGTGTACCCACAATTTTTTGAGTGACAGGAGCAATAATAGCAAGTAAAACGATAAAGGGTACCGCACGGAAAATTGATGTAAACTTATCCAAAAAAGAGTAAAGTGCACGATGAGGCGTAATCCCTCCTTCGTTAGTCACAACAAGAACGACACCAAATACCAGTCCAAGAAGCCCACCAAAAAGCCCTGACCAAAAAACCATAAAGAGTGTTTCTATGATTGAAGTCACCCAACCTGTATCTCCGTGTAAACCTAAGGCTACAACATTTGGAAAATGTTCTGTAAACCATGCTGTCATCTATTTCACCTGCGCTTTCAATACTGTAAACTCAATATTTTGGCCTGCCAAATATTCTTTAGCAGCCAAACGATTTTCTTCTGTTCCTTTTAGAGACACGACTAAAGAACCAAAACGTGTATTTTGTAGAACCTCAACATTCCCATAGAAGATATTCGTTGAAACATCAAATTTGCGGGTAATTTCCGACATAGCTGGTTCTCCTGATTGATTGCCATAATAAGACAAATAGATCAGTTCTTCATCGTCTGCCAGATCACTGAATGTATCATTTTCAGTCAATGAATGAATAAAACGAGAGACATTCGATGTGGTATCGATGAATTGTTGTGTCAGTTGCTCTTGAGGATGGGCAAAGATTTCTAAAAGATTATTTTGCTCAATCACTTCACCATTCTGCATAACTGCAACTTTATTGGCGATTTCTTTCACGACATGCATTTCATGAGTAATTAAAACGATAGTGAGACCCAAACGTTTTTGGAGATCCTTCAACAAGTCCAAAATTTGATTAGTTGTTTTTGGGTCCAAAGCAGATGTTCCTTCATCAGAAATCAAAATTTCGGGATCATTCGCCAAGGCACGCGCAATAGCTACACGTTGCTTTTGTCCACCTGATAATTGGGCTGGGTACTTTTCTTCAAACTCTGACAAACTGACAAGATTAAGCAATTCACGAATTTTTTCTTCCTTCTGTTTATCAGATAAAGGGCTATGTAAAAGCGCAAATTCGATATTTTCAAAAACCGTTTTTTCATTAAGGAGGTTGAAATGTTGGAAAATCATTCCGATTTTTTGACGTTCTTTACGGAGCTCTGCCGTCTTAATTTTAGCTTGATCCTTACCATCAGCTCCCGCTTTAAAAAGAACCTTGCCATTGAATTTCACCTCACCAGCACTTGGTTTTTGCAGAAGATTAATCGTACGGACAATCGTTGACTTGCCAGCACCTGAGTAGCCGATAATTCCAAAAATATCGCCTTTTTCGATATGGATTGTTGTATCTTTGACTGCATCCACCTTACTTTTCTTGGTCTCATAGGAAACTCTGATATTATTTAGTTCAATAATTGCCATCTTCTTCTCCACTATTTATGATTATTTCAATTTCAAATTCCAAGCAGGAATTGTTCCTTTTTCAGGGTACAATTTTGCAAATAATTCTTCTGTTTCTTTGGTTTGATAGGCTTTAACGACATCTTTGTAAAGTTGATTGTCTTTATCGTCTTTTCGTGCCACAATAATGTTAATCCATTGTTTTGAATTTTCATTTAAAGGTTCTGTTGCAATAACTTCCTTGTTTGTCAAACCTGCAGGAACTGAAAAGTCATTATTTACAACTGCTGCATCAACTGAAGACAGGGCTGAAGCTGTTTGCGACCCGTCCAATTCTTTGATCGTCAAATCTTTTGGATTTTCAGTAATATCTTTAACTGTGGCTAAAGCTCCAGCCTTTGTATCTAACTTAATCAAGCCAGCACTTTCTAAAACGTAAAGGGCACGACTTTCGTTAGAGGTATCATTAGGTACCGCAATTGTTCCTTTATTAGGAATCTCCTTCACATCTGTATGTTTCTTCGAGTAAAGACGAATTGGTGAAACTAAGATATCGCCAATGGGTTGTAAATCAGCATTATTGGCATCATTCCATTCTTTAAGGAAAGCATAATGTTGGAATGCATTAATGTCCACATCACCGTTTACCAAGGCTGTATTGGGTTGGTTATAGTCCGTGAAGCGGACAAATTTGAGATTAATACCGTATTCATCTTTTGCCGTCTTCGCTACCGAATCCCAAATCTCCGTACTCTCCTTTGAACCTGACATAATACCGACCTTAACGGTTTTATCCTCAGCAACATCCTTCTTGAAGAATGAGAAGTAGCCGATAAGTACGACAACGACGAGCGCTACAACAGCAATAATTTTGTTTCTTGTTTTCTTTTTCATAATAAGTCTCCCCTTTATTAACAATAATAATAACAGTATAGTCAAAAACAAAAAAAATAATCCGCCTCTATAAATAGAAACGAATTATCGTGGTACCATTCTAATTTCACGTAAAATACCAAAAAAGGATGTCTTACGTCTTGCTAATTATCTTTGGTGACAAGCAAGACTGCCCCAAAAATAATGTGTTCAATAACGAGAACCACTCCGTTAACAGTTTATTTAGAAAGTAAACTCACTGTTACGCGATTTCTAGGCCATTTTCAAAGCTTCCGTTAGTCTTGCTCTCACTAGCTGCAAGCTCCCTGTGCTAACTTTCGCTTTTACTCTCCTAGTCGCTTTCTTTGCTTTTTGACTATGAATTTATTCTATCAAATTTATTTTCGGTTAGCTTTACAAATTTTTAATGTCCACTTTTAAAATAATAAAACCCTCATCCAAAGATGAGGGTTAATCGGTCATAATCCGCTATTAACATTTGTGGCTAAAGCCCTAACTGTTTGACGGAAAGTCCTGTTGGAACTTTCCTAGGCGTATTAAGATTATAGATACATGATTTTGAACAAAGCGACAGCGGCAAGTGCTGCAAGGATAGGTGCTGTAACAGGTACCCATGAATACCACCATTTACTGTCCCCTTTGTTTTCACCTAAAATTGATTTTGGTAAAAGTGAGTGCAAGATACGTGGACCAAGGTCACGTGCTGGGTTCAAACCAGGACCTGTAGGTCCTCCAAGTGAAGCAACCAATACGAGCACGAGGAAACCAAGGACAACGTGGCTGATTGCTGCTGATGAAGCTGCACCTGATACTGATGCTGCGATTTGTCCAGTAACATCAGCACTTGTTACATCTGCACCTTGTTGCGATGCGTAGTTTGTCATCCAGTTGATTGATTCAACACCACGATAAAGTTTTGTCAAGCCCATCGCTCCAAAGAAGAGGACGAATGATCCAACAAACTCGTTCAAGAAACCATTAACCAAGGCACCTGTATGTGTAGTGATTGTGCCATCATCAACGTTATCGATTGTTGAGAAAGTTCCTAAAATAGCATTTGGATTTTCTGTTTTGAGATAGTAAGGGCGATAAACCATTACGACGATCAACTGACCAAACATCGCTCCAAGAAGTTGAGCAAGAATATAGAATGGCACTTGTGCCCAAGGGAAAAATCCTGATGCTGCAAGTCCAAGTGTAAAGGCTGGGTTGATTTGAGCTGTGACATTACCTAAAGCTACGGCTGGTAACATTACACCAAGTCCGTAACCCCAAGCGATAATCAACCAAGATTGACCAAAGGCTTTTGTACCTTTAAGTTCAACGTTCGCTACGGCACCATTACCCAAGATAAGCAAAAGGGCAGTACCAATAAATTCAGTGAGATATTTCACTGTCCATGAATAGTCCATGAATTCCTCCAAGTAATAAAAATTAATGACAAAATAAAAACGAGATTAACTAATGTTAAACTCTTTTGTTATACATAGACATTATAGCACGTTTTTTTTATTTTGGCTAAAAAGATGTGAATTCTTGAACAGAAAATTTGTTTGACGAGTGAAAAGGGGAGAAACGGCTTCATGTAAGCGATTGCTCTTGTATTTGAAATTAAAAATAACAATATTTTATAAAGAAAAAAAGACTGAATCCAGTCTTTTTAGCTGATATAATCCTCAAAATATTCTGAGTTGTAAACCATAATCCTGTTATCAATAATATCAATAATTTCTTCCGTTTTAAGATCTCGGATGATACGATTTACGCTATTGCGTGTTGATATGCCACAAAAACCGGCAATGTCTTCATTTGTTACTGGAAAATCAATCAGAATACCGTTTCTTTTCTTTATCCCAAATTCGTTGATTAAGCTATTGATACAGGCGCAAACTGCACCTTTTTTCCCATTGATTGTCATCTTTTGCAAGAGTTCTAAGTTCATGGCTAATCTTCTTTGATAAAAATCATCAACGATGCGGAACAAGGTCAGATCACTCATTACCCATTTCCAAAATTCTTGACGTTGCACGCGATAAAAACTTGCTTCTTCTGATTCGACCCGTACATTGAAAAGAGCTGAGATACCATTTTCTTGCTTTTCTTCGAGCAAGGAAACAAAATCCGGTTCTGTTACATAAGCAATATTAAACTCACGTCCATCCCTCATAATATTGCTGATTTTAGCTACACCTTCTTTAAGTATATACACATAATCTGACTCAATTCCCTGATACATCACGTAGCTATGCCGTCTTTGAGTCACAACATTTACTTCTTTTTCTTCCAGTAATCGCAGTAAATATTCTATAAATTCTTTTGTCATCTTCCTTTTTTATTCATCTACTCCTTTAATACAACAGTTATTATACCACCATTTAAACTTGTTTATTAAAATAATGGCTTCAATTTTATATTAAAGTTTTTCTACTCTCCTTACTTATTTTAAAAAAATGTACATACTTTGTCGCTAACATTTGTTACTCTTTGTCTGAGGCAGAATTTTTCTAGCTCCTTCGCTCCCTGCGTATTATCATTCTAATTTGCTAAAGCAAAAAGAATTTAAGGTTGTTCACAACTCGCTTCGCTCCCTGCGTATTATCATTCTAATTTGCTAAAGCAAAAAGAATGATAATAAAAAACATGCACTCTGGCATGCCTTTAACATTTTATTCGTCCACTTGTGTAATTGTACGGACATGGAAGGCAAATTTGCCATTGTCTGTCACCATAAAACCATTATTATCCACAACATGCTGAATGGCTTGATCCATGCTGTCGAACTCTTTTATAATACTGTGTGAATTTGCTTCCCCCATAAAGTTTGGTGTTGCTTTTTCCTCATATGAAGAAATCCCACTGAATTTGAATTTCATAATTATTCTCCTCTCTGTTTTGTTCTTCTTTACTCCTTCATTATAGCACTCTTTTTATCTACTGCTCAAGTAAAGCCTTTTTCTTTTTTGCTTCTTCACGTAAGATATGTGCCAAAGCAGCAAAGGCTCTTTTCTGATATAATGGCTATAATAGTGTATCGAAAGGAAGATATTGCATGAAATTTAATCACTTTTCCATCGTTGAAAAAACCTTTGATGAACAGCTTATTGAGCTGGATCATCTCGGCTTTACTTGGTCTGTTTTTTGGGAAGAAAAGAAAATCCTTAAAAACTTTTTAATGGTTGCACCTGTCGACAGTGAAAGCATTCAAGCGACACCGACAGCCTCTTTCCAAGAATTCCTAACTTCAGATGAAGCACTCACATGGAATATCTTTTGGACGGTGAGTTTGCAATTGTTGGGATTTGTACCTAATTTTGAGTTTCAAGTGGACCAAGCAGAAGCTTTTGCAAAATCTGTAAATCTACCGATGATCGATGAGGAAGCACTCCACAGTGAAAACCTCATCAGCGCGCTTTACCTCCTTCTTTGTAGTCGTCGCAAAAACGGGATGACATTGGTTGAACATTGGGTATCTGAAGGTTTGCTTCCTTTAAGCAATACCTACCATTTTTTCAATGACAAATCGCTCGCTACTTTTGATACTGCAAATCTGATACGGGAAACAGTCTGGGTCGAATCTAAAGTCGATACTTATCGTACTGGAAAAAATGATTTGATTAAAGTACAGATTATTCGTCCCGTATTCGAGGGGCAATTGCCAGCAGTCATGACCGCAAGTCCTTACCATCTGGGGATAAATGAAATCGCCAATGACAAACAATTGCACGACATGAATGTATCTTTAGAAGAAAAAGCGCCTGGAAAAATCAAGGTTACAACACAACTTCCTACTCTTCCAGACTACGAAAAAGAACCTGCTCTAGAAGCTACTCCTGAAACAGCCACTCAAAAGTTCACGCACGGTTGGACTTATTCACTGAACGATTATTTCTTAGCGCGTGGTTTTGCCTCACTCTATGTTGCCGGTGTCGGAACTTTAGATTCAGATGGTTTCCAAACTTCAGGTGATTACCAACAAATTTATAGTATGACTGCTGCAATTGACTGGCTCAATGGTCGAGCGCGTGCTTTCACTTCCCGCAAGAAAACACAAGAAGTGACTGCAGATTGGGCCAACGGCAAAGTCGCGATGACTGGTAAATCCTACTTGGGTACAATGGCTTATGGTGCAGCAACTACCGGCATTGATGGTCTAGAAGTGATTTTAGCTGAAGCCGGTATTACCTCTTGGTACTCTTATTACCGTGAAAATGGCTTGGTCCGCTCACCAGGCGGCTATCCCGGTGAAGATTTAGATGTTTTAGCAGCATTGACTTATTCGCGTAATCTTCAAGGTGCTGACTTCCTTGCGCATAATACGCAATATGAAGCTCACCTTTCTCAAATGCTTGAGTCTCTTGAGCGCTCCACCGGCGATTATAACCAATATTGGCACGATAGAAACTATTTGCCACAGGCAAAAAATACTAAGGCAGATGTTTTGATTGTGCATGGTTTACAAGACTGGAATGTTACACCAGATCAAGCCTACCATTTTTGGCAAGCTCTGCCAAAAGAAACGGTTAAACACGCCTTCTTACACCGCGGCGCCCATATTTATATGAACAATTGGCAATCCATCGACTTTAGCGAAACCATCAACAGTTATTTCACCGCTAAGCTCTTAGATCGCAAATTGACTTTGAACTTACCTCCTCTTGTTTTACAAGAAAATGGCAAAGCCCAAAGTTGGACAGGGGTAGCCGATTGGGGCAGTGCAGAAACGGTTAAATTGCCACTTGCCAAAATAGCAGCTTCTATCCTAAAATTTGACAATCATTACGATGAAGAGATTTTTAAGGCTTACAGCAAAGATTTCCATACTTTCAAAAAAGATTTGTATGAAGGCAAAGCTCAAGCAGCTGTGGTTGACTTAGAAGTAGCAGAAAACATGATGGTGAACGGTCAAGTCGAGCTGAGCCTCAAAATCAAAGTCAATGACAGTAAAGCCCTTCTCTCTGCGCAACTTCTTGACTTTGGTAACAAGAAACGTCTCTCAGAAAACGCACAACTTCTGGACTTGAAAACTCTGGACCGTGGCCGTAATTTTATGCTGGAAAATCTGATGGAAATCCCTCTGGTGGAGAGTCCTTATCAACTTATGACTAAAGGCTTCCTCAATCTGCAAAACCGTGAGGATTTGCTTACAATCAGTCCTGTCGAGGAAAACGAGTGGCTGGCCGTAAATCTTAAACTCCAGCCGACGATTCATCAGCTGGAAAAAGGTGACAAGCTCCGTCTCTTGCTTTACAGTACAGACTTCGAACATACCGTGCGAGATAATCGTGAGATGACTTATGAAGTAGACCTTGGTTCGTCTAAGATTATTCTTCCTGTAAGCAACAAATAAAAGAAAAATACTCAAGTTTAAATAACTTGAGTATTTTTTTGTTTTAGGAAATCCCTTGCTTCAAAGACTTTCTTAAATTTTACTTTTTTCTTCTTGTATAATACAAAACCTGCACCAAGAAGGAAGATTAGACCAGAAGTCAAGAGCCATAGCCTTAAGTTATCTCCGACAATCGGAAGACGTGGTTTTGGTTTATTAACCAACTTACCGGCAGCAAAGACACCTGAGCTATCTTCTTCTGCAATAGTGACATATTGCGGTGTCTTATCTAGCTTGTAGCCGGATGGCGCTTGGATTTCGACAAAGCGGTATTTACCTGGACCAGGTACAGTAACTGTTACCAATCCGTCTGCGTTTGACTTCACATTTTGTGCTACAATTTCTCCATCTTCGGTTTCTACCTTAAAGACAGCACCTTGGAGTGGATTATCTTGTTCATTAACTTTCAGAAGTTGGATAGCATAGTGTCGAGTTGGCGGTGTTGGGGGCATTGGAGTTTCTGGATCGACTGGTTTATTTTCCATCGTTCCAGCATTGAAGAAGCCTTGTTCTTCGCCTCCCATTGTTACCTCTTGTGGCACTTGACGTGGCTCACTATCTAAGATAAAGCCGTCTGGTGCTTCTGTTTCGATAAAGCGGTAGAAACCTGCTTTGTCTACATCAGTACTCACAAGACCATCTGCTTTAGATTCTAAATCTTCTCTGTAAGTTTCCCATGGACCATCCACGTTTTCACTGTATTCAACCTTGAAGACGGCACCTGCTAGATTTTGACCGGCTTCATCTGTCTTACGCAGTTGGATACGTGAAATAGGTGCTTCTTTCTCATGGTTAATCATCGTTCCAGCATCAAAGCTTGTTTCCCCTGTCTCGCCAACATTAACATAAACTTGGCGTGGGCTACCATCGGTGACAAAGCCGGATGGCGCTTGCGTTTCAACAAAACGATAGTAGCCGTCTTTTTCAACATCAAGTTTGACAAGACCGTCATCGCCAGAAGTTAAGTCTTCCGCAACAGTTTCCCAAGGTTCATTGCCGTCTGTACTGAACTCAACCTTGAAGACGGCGCCTGCGAGGTTTTGACCCTCTGCATCGGTCTTACGCAGTTGAATACTTGCGATTGGTCGGTTTGCCATATCGCCAGCAGAGAAGAGGACTTGTCCGCCTACACCTGCGGTTACATGGACTTGACGTGGTTCGCTGTCTAAGACAAAGCCGTCTGGTGCTTCTGTTTCAATAAAGCGGTAGAAACCGTCTTTTTCGATATCTTCAAGCTTGACAAGACCATCATCACCAGAAGTTAAGTTTTCTGCAACAGTTTCCCAAGGTCCATTTTCGTTTTCACTGAATTCAACCTTGAAGACCGCACCTGCGAGGTTTTGACCTTCCATATCTGTCTTACGCAGTTGAATGCTTGCGTATGGTCGGTTAACCACACCATCAACATTAAAGATGGTATCTCCTGTATCTCCTGCATTAACATGAACTTCACGTGGTGTATTATCTAAGACAAAACCATCTGGTGCTTGCGTTTCGATGAAACGATAGTAACCGTCGTTTACAACATTAATACCAAGATAGCCACCGGCCCCAGTTGTCATATTGTCCATGTAAAGTGACCAGTTATCAGTCTCGGTTGCTCTATATTCGACCTTGAAAACGGCACCGGCTAAGCCTTCTCCCTCTACATCTGTCTTGTGTAGTTGGATACGGGCAGTAAGTATGTTGACCATATCATCAAAGTAAAGAGTTTCTGTGTTCCCATCAACCACTTCTCGCTCCTCGCTATAAGGATTCTCTGGGAGTTGGTAACCTCCAGGAGCTTGCGTTTCATGGAAACGATAGCGTCCTGGTTCAGTGACCTCATAACATACTAAACCATCACTATTTGACTGAAGACCTTTGACAAGGATTCTCCAATCACCTGCACCTCCATTTAATGAGGTATCGAAGACTTCCAGATCAAACTCTGCACCAGCGACATGGTTGTCGTACTGGTCCACCTTGGTCATTTGGAGCGGATAAACGGGAGGAATCGGTGGCGTTATAGCCGTTGTCGAGTAAATGTTATACATATTCACCACAACATCACTATTACCTATGAGTCCGGGAATATCGAAATGATACTTGATGGGATCACCCGTACCAAGTTGCATTGCCCCATCAATATTGGCTGTACCTATATGGTCCCAACCGTCAATCTTGAAGTTAGCTTCTGTGATAGTGTAAGAACCTGGTGGTAGCTCATCTGCATGAATTGTCTTTTGGCCACTAAGAATATCTGTTTTAGTTAGTTTTCCTACTTCGTCACCAGTATCGTCGTTAGTCACAACAATTTCGAAGTTCTCCGGAATACGATCAAGCGGGATATTTTCAAAGTTTTTTGTCAAATCCAATGAGCCCAACTTTTGATAGATATTATCAAACCTAAAGCTCACATCATCTATCTCTCCAATCGTCACATCTACAGGTTCTAATCCTTGTCCGCTACCAAAGTTATCTGGATTTCCTTCACCAAGTTGGCGATAAGCCCAAGCGCTGTTGGAGAGGATATAGCCTGTGTTTTGCATAGCATCCGCATTGTTCTCTGTGATTGTATAAGTCCCTTTGGCTACACCGATGAAGGATGTTCCGGCAATAGCTTCTTCTAAACTCACACGTGCTTCATAACGGTTAGTGTCTGGATTAAGTGTCCATACATCAGAAAGCTCTGGTTGTGGGTTTACTGGAACTCCCTCAACCGCATGCGGTCCTTGGATAAGAATTTCAAAGTCTTCCGGATAAACTCCCTCTGGCAATCCATGGAAGAATTTCATGATACGTAAAGATGGTGAACCCAGGGCAGGTGACACGTAAACATTGACAAAGCTGGCTGTGCCTGTACCACCCGGTGTTACTGTAACAGTTTGGTCAAACTCTCCCGGCATATGTGTATAGCCTGGAACGCTCGCTTCAACATCTCCACCTGCTTCTTTTACCGTGTAAACTCCTGCTGGAAGATCTGCTGGCAAGTCAAATTGCCATTTGCCATTTACCAACTCAAACTTATCTGGGGCAAAAGTAACCGTCTGCTTGAAATCTCTTGGACCTGTGATGGTAAAGGTCAGCGGTTGGAGTGTAACGCTATCAGGTATTTCACCAGCAGTATTCACGCGGTTGCCGTTTTCATCAAGAAAGATGAATTCTTTTTCCAGTCGAATTTGTCCATAATATTCGAGGGCAAATGTACCGTTATTCCCCAAGAGATTGGTCACGATACGTTCATCTGCATCTCCTGTTTGGTCAGCTTCTACGATTTGTTTGCTGACATAAGGTTTTGTGCCTGTAGGGTTTTGTGCTTTCGGCACAATTCTTGCACCGTCAAGATGATAGAAAGGATTTTCATTGGCTGGCTCAAATGTTGCAAAAGAGCTGTTCGCCTCGTTATCCCAGTAGTTGGAGAAGAAGTTTGTTGGCACATTTACGCCTGCTCTGAAGTCTTCTTCTAATCTGGGTTCATCTAAACCGACATTGAATCTTGCACGGATAGGCGAAGTATTCCCGGTGATGCTGAGCGTGCCATCTTCTGTTTGCTGAACGGTACGTTCAGGGATAAGATTGGCAGGAATGCTCCAATGCACAAACTGATCCTTGGCCTCGAGTTTTCTGTAACCTGACACATGCTCGATTGAACCATAGTCTGAGGTGAAAGTAATATCTCTGAGCGCCGTATGTACGCTAAAGAGGAGTCCGCTGACATTGTTTGCTGCTGGGTCAACTTGGTTTTGGATGCCTCCCCAGACAGGGTAAAGTTGTACTTTTGTCGCTGCATCCCCTGGATCAGTAAGACCGACAAAGCGGCCATGATCATCTGAGTAGTAAGTAATGACACCGTCAGGGCGGTTAGCCAGTATAGCTTCTGCTGTTGTAGCATCAATAGGGGTAACACCATCAACTTGACGGATTTGAGCTGTCAATGTTTTAACAAAGTCAGCTTTGTGTGCGTCAACATTTGCAATGTCATAGGTAAATGTTCCACCATCTGGTGCAGGGAACTCAATGCTGGTCAATCCGTCAAAGGTCATGTATTTGCCTAAGACATCAGAGAAGTCAAGCATGCCAGAACCTAAGTCTGATCCGTCACCATTTCCATCAAAGATTGATTCGTTCCCTGTTTCTTGAATGCTGTTGGTAATCGAGAGAAAAGCCTCGCGCAAGGTTTGTAAGTCATCCGCCTTGAAAAACTCATCCGCATAGGCGATTTCTTCTGATGTCAGTGCTGCAGTCTCGCTACTTCTGATGTTAACCGTATTGCTCCATTGGTAATTGTTCCAAGAACGTCTAAATAGTGCAGAGAAATTACCAGTTGAGCCATTATTAACAAAGTTATTAAAGAGGTCTTTCATAGTCGGAGTCGCTGCGGTTGGAGCTCCTGGATACGAGTCCATGCCTGTGGCCTGCCAGATATTAGGAGCAACCTTTTCTGTGTTCTCTGGGATAGGATTCAAAGTTGCGCTGATCAAGTTTTGAGCAGCCTCTGTTTGTTTCCCTAGGGAGATACTAAAGAAACCGACATCAGCAGCAGGCTGGTCTACATCTGGAGTACCTGCAACATTTCCATTTGGGAAGTAGTGATTAAGGACTGTTTTGCCACGATAGGCGGCAGTCAAGGCGGTCATTACAGCTAGACCTTGCTCTCCGTTGCTTCCATTTCCTTAAAATTCACCAGGTTCTCCGAGAAGGCTACCATTTGGGCCAAGCTCAACTGGCGTTAGCTCGTCAACGGCGAAGTCTGGACGGCCCGTTCTACATTGCCCTCTTCATTTGTTTCTGGAACGGCAACTTGTTGGTCTACTACACTTTCCAGAATTTGACTAGAGCGAAGAATTCCCCATTGTGTCGGTGTTGAACCATTTACGGCAAAGGTTGTTGCTTTAACTGCAGGGGTTGATGCTTCTACCCCTGAACCTTCTACAGGAGTTGCTACAGTACTGACTTGGGTGCTGCTCGACATAGTGAAGAAGACACCGTTGTTATTTGTCTTGTAACGTCCCAGTGTCAACACATCTTGAACACGGGCATGACCACCTGCACGACCACCGTAAGCCACAACAGCGACACGGTTGAGGGGATTAGCTTCTTGTAGGATACTGATGGCTTCATTAAGCGCATCGATGAGCAAGGCGATACGTGAACGTTGCTCACCTGAATCAACCCTAGTCATACTTCCCGAAACGTCAATAGTAAAGACCGTATCCGCAGGGATTTGATAACCGGTACGTCTCGGTGCACTTTGTGCCAAGGCTGAAAGTGTCACCTCAAACTGGTCATCTTCCAAACTTCCTAAATCATGACGGACTGTTTTGTCTGTCCAGATACGTCCATCATGATTTCCAGGAACATCAGAGAAGCCCATGTCTGCATCTGTGTCAGGATCTGACACTTTACTGTCTTTTACGAAGTTCCAAGGAACACCATTAGCCAAAGTTTGTGTTGTCCCAAAGGGTAAACCGCGATCTTTATCTGCGATATTGCCAACTTGCTTCTTAGAAGTTGAGCTTTCTTGTTCAGGCTTTGTTTCCTTTTCAGGTTTGGTTTCGGCTTCCTTATCAGATGTTTTCTCATCATCTGTTGGTTTTTCTTTATCTGTTTCTTCAATCTTAATCGGAAGAGTGAGCACTTGATCCCCTAGAGTGACTTCAATCTCTTTGCCATTGACTAAAGAATCTTTCACAACGTGAAGTTTCAAAGCGAAATTTCCCTCGCTCTGCTCCGTTAAGTTTAAAAGCACTTTATTGTCTTCCAACTTATAGCTACCGTCTGTGAGGCCGGAGATTTTTTCTTCTGTTGTGACGTTCTCAAAGTCTGCGCCTTTCAAAACGATGGTTTCAGGTTGATTATCTTCCGCAGTACCCTTTTCAACCTTTCCTTCTACAATAACAGTTTGAAGATCCTTTTCATCTTCCCACTGCGCCTTGTTCAAAGTCGTGCGACCGTTTTTTTCTTCCTTGTCTATGGTTTCTGCGATAGCTAATGCTGGTAGCAAGGCTTGAACCACAAGAGAGACGATCATAAGTAAGCGTACGACTTTGTAGAGTCTTTTACTCTTCATCCAACTTTACTCCTTCTTAATATTTTCTCAACGCCTATAGGATAATTTTTACACATTTTTAACCTAAAAGACACATTATACACATTAAGTTTAACATAAGTTTACTTTTTGTCAAAGTTTTTTCTTTGATTACTAAAAAGAAGCGAATAAACTTTATTGTAATCTTTCTGCAATTTTACGCTGAGGTCAATTTTTGAAGGAAAATGATAGCCGTGTCTTAGAATTTATAAGTTTGCTATAATAAAGCCATGTACTCATCATTCAGTTACGAGAGCTATGGATTGCCTCATCAAGTCTTAAGGCTTAAAGAAAAGTGTCAACCAAGTTTACAGCCCCAAGAACTTCTTGTAAAAATGCTTTATGCTCCGGTCAATCCTTCAGATTTAATCCCAATGACCGGTGCATATGCGCACAGGATAAGCCTTCCTGCTACTGCAGGCTATGAAGGGGTTGGTCTTGTCGCAGATGTTGGCTGCGCACTTTCGCGCAAACTTATCGGTCAACGTGTTTTACCCTTGGAAGGGGAAGGGACTTGGCAAACTTTTGTCAAATGCCCTATATCTCATGCATTTTTTGTTCCTGATACTCTTGATTTGATTTCCGCTAGTCAGCTTTACATCAACCCTTTGACAGCTTGGCTTCTATGTACAGAAGTTCTTGCATTAAAACCTGGTCAAAAACTTGCTGTAAATGCTGCTGGTTCTACTATTGGTCAAATATTTGCCCAGCTTTCACAGATACTGGGATTTGACTTTATCGCTATTACACGCGACAGTAAAAAGCACCACCTCCTAAAGGAGCGCGGTGCTCAGGAATTACGTACAGACTTGGTTGATCTCGAAGTAGATGCTGCCATTGATTGTGTCGGTGGACAGGATGGGACAGATTTAGCTGCTTGTGTCCGATCGGGTGGAAAGTTTCAAGCTCTTGGGCTCCTTTCGGGCGAACAGGTCAACTGGGGGAAAATAGCCGAACTACCTATTGACATCGGTATCTTTCATCTGCGGCATTGGAATGCTAAACTCAGTCCCGAAGAGTGGCAAAAAATCATGCAGACTCTGGCTAACTTGGTTGCTGATAGACGTTTACTCCTCAACCAAGCCGTGGAAATCATCCCTTATGACCAGCTCATCTCGTCTTTAAAATATCCGCAAAAAAACAAACGGTTAATTTCATTCATACAAAAAACGCACGAGCTATAACTCGTGCGTTTATTATTTGTGGCTTTTTATAAAAACTGTGCCATATGTTCAAGGACTTTTTCTTTGCCTAAAAGAGCGATTGTTTCAGGTAATTCTGGACCGTGCATGCTACCAGAAGCAGCTATACGGATTGGCATCCAAAGATTTTTTCCTTTAACTCCTGTTTCTTTTTGCGTTTCTTTGAAAAGCGGGAAGATGTTTTCAGCAGTAAAATCTTCTAAGTTTTCAAGTTTCGCGCGGAAAGCGCCTACCGCAACTGGTGAAGTTTCCAATTCCATCATTTGACGGGCTTCGTCTGTGAGTTCTGGGAATTCACCAAAGAAGAGGTCTGTTAACTCCAGAATTTCTTCAGCATATTTCATTTGTGGTTTGTAGAGCTTAACCAGTTCTTCAGCACGCTCATCAAAGCGTCCAGCTTCTTCAAGGAAAGGTTTTGTCAATTCAAAGACAGGCTCAAACTCTGCATGCTTGATGTACTCGTTGTCCATCCATTCCAATTTCTTTTGGTCAAAGGCTGCCGGAGATTTACTCAAACGTTTTTCATCAAAAAGTTTCACAAGTTCTTCCGGGCTGAATTTTTCTTGTTCCCCGCCTGGGTTCCAACCTAAGAGTGCGATAAAGTTGAAAATAGCATCAGCCATGAAACCTTTTTTACGGTAATCTTCGATAAATTGAAGCGTATTGGTATCACGTTTAGACAACTTTTTCCCTGTTTCAGAGTTAATAATTAAAGTCATGTGCCCAAAGACAGGAGCTTCCCAGCCCAAAGCTTCATAAACCATTAACTGTTTTGGTGTATTCGCAATGTGGTCATCTCCACGAATAACGTGTGAAATTTGCATGTCATGGTCGTCCACTACTACAGCAAAGTTGTAAGTTGGGTAACCGTCGCGCTTTTGAATAACCCAATCACCGCCGATGTTCCCACCTTCAAATTCGATATCGCCTTTAACCATATCTGTCCATTTATAAATGGCTGTTTCATTTACAGAAATACGAACAACCGGTGTAATTCCTGCAGCTTTGCGTTCAGCGATGTAAGCTTCTTTCTCAGCCTCTGACATCCCAGCATATTCATTGACATAATGAGGTGCAACACCTGCTGCTTCTTGTGCTTCATGATCAGCTTCAAGCTCTTCTGGCGTTTTGTAAGAGTAATAAGCCTTTCCTTCACTCAAAAGTTGATTAATATATTTTTGGTAAAGTTCCAACCGTTCAGATTGGCGATAGTTTTCATGTGTTTCAGGACTTTCATCCCAGTCAATCCCCAACCAACGTAAGTTTTCAAGTTGAGAACGTTCCCCATCTTCCACATGACGTTCGCGGTCTGTATCTTCGATACGAATGATGAAATCTCCATCATAATGACGCGCAAAAAGATAGTTAAAAAGTGCAGTACGGGCATTACCGATATGTAAAAGCCCAGTTGGTGATGGCGCATAGCGCACACGAATGTTATTAGACATAATTTTCTCCTGTTAGTTTCGATCCTTTTTATTTTATCATATTATGAGCAATGTTTCTAACAGTGAGTCATTATAAAATCATACTGTAATTAAAGAAACATAAGCTTCATTGACTCGACAAGGAGGACCATGTTAGAATAGAGATATGACTAAAATTACATATGACAAAGCAAAAATCACAGACATTGATGATGTGATGCACATTGAAGAGACTTCTTTCCCAGCGGATGAGGTACTCTCACGCGCTTCAATGTTAGAACGTATCCAAGTCATTCCTGAGCGCTTTTTCGTCGCTCGAAATGAAGAAGGTAAAGTGGTCGGCATTCTTGTGGGCCCAACTTCTGATAAATGTTATCTGACAGACGATATGTTTGAAAAAACAGAAGCAAGTCTTCCGACTGACCGCTTTCAAATTATCGTTAGCCTCGCTGTAGATAGTGAATACCAAGGACTTGGTATTGCTACTTCATTACTGGATTTGATGAAAGAAGCTGCAGCTGAGGAAAGCCGTCAAGGCATCAGCTTGACTTGTGTAGAAAGCCTTATTCCTTACTACGAACGTTATGGATTCGTTTCAAAAGGAATTTCTGACTCACAACTTGCAGGAGAAACATGGTACAACATGGTTCTTCCTCTATAAAAAAACGCTGCTCAGGCAGCGCTTTTTTATTTAATTACTTATAACTTCATCAATGTCTGTGTAAACCATGTTATAGAAATCAGCAACAGGTTTACATGTCAACTTACCATGGTCTGCATTTAGTCCCTCTTTCAGACCTGAGTTAGCTCTCAAGGCTTCTTTATAACCTTTGTTTGCTATAGCTAAACCATTTGCGAGAGTGGCATTATTTAAAGCTGCTGTCGAAGTTACAGGAACAGCACCAGGCATATTACCAACACAATAGTGGATAACACCTTCTTCTTCAAAAACAGGGTTGTCATGATAAGTCACATGAGAACTTTCACAAGTTCCTCCTTGATCAATTGCCACATCGACAATAACTGCACCTTTTTTCATCAATGGTAAATGTTCACGGCGAATAAGCTGTGGTGTAGCTGCACCAGGGATAAGCGCAGCTCCAATCACTAAGTCTGCTTTAGAAATCAGATCTTTTACCGTATGATCAGTGCTGTAAACCGTGTTTACACGCCCTTGATAGAGCTTATCAAGCTCAGTTAAGGCATCTAAATTCACATCGACTGCAGTAACATTAGCATGAAGCCCAACAGCCATAGCGACAGCATTACGACCAACAACTCCTGCACCACCAAGTACCAAAACATTTGCTGGAAGAACGCCAGTCACTCCTCCAAGAAGAACACCACGTCCCCCAAAAGGACGTTCCAAGTATTTCGCACCTTCTTGGACTGATAAACGCCCTGCAATTTCAGACATGGGTTTAAGCGCTGGCAGTGCACCGTTACGGTCGCGGATGGTTTCATAGGCAATCGCGACAATTTTCTTATCTAAAACAGCTTCTGTCAATGCTTTATCTGCTGCTAAATGGAAATAGGTATAAAATATTTGTCCCTCACGCATCAATGAATATTCTGGCTCAAGCGGTTCTTTGACCTTTATAATCATATCCGCTGTTTCATAAATATCCTCGGCAGTTGGTAAGATATTACAGCCAACTGCTGTGTAAAGTTCATCGGAATATGATGAGCCTTCACCTGCCCCTTTTTGAATATAGACATCATGTCCAGCGGCAACATAAGCTGCAGCAAATTCTGGTGCAAGTCCTACACGATATTCGTGTTTTTTGATCTCTGTTGGAACACCTATTTTCATCAAATTATCCTCCATATAGATATATGCTTCGGGGCTTTTCCCCTTTTTTGTTTGAAACCATAATACGACAAAAGCGAAAATGTAACCGACTTCATAATTAGAATAACATTTCTAAAGTTTTATTGCAACTAGGAACTTATACGTATTTTTTGTATCTGTGTAACAAAAAAGAAGTCTAAAAAGACTTCAATTAAATTCTATTATGTGGCTACCTTCTTTAAAGTTTTCATGAACCAATGATTTAACCGTAAGTTTGATAATGGCCATATTTGCCGCATTTTCATGCACCTTCAGTAGATTAGGTTCCTGTTTAACACATTCTTTTGCTGCCGCTTCTTCTAAGACTTCGGCATACACGTTATTTGAGGATAACCGCTCCCCCTTCTCTAAACTATCAAACCATGTAGTGAAAGAGACCTCAGGATTTTCCTTAATGCTTTGTACTTTACGGGCATGCTTATCAGCTACCATGTAAAATATATTTTCTTCATGGACTGATTGGATAAAACTCATAATCGTCGTTGCTGATCCCCCATCTTTTGTTAAACAACTCAAAGCAAGGTAACCCGGAAGAAGTCCCAATATACGTCGTACTTCACCTCCTTGACCTTGAGCACCAACACTCGTTGCTTTTTTATTGGTTTTCAACACGGTCAAAAGAACCAAGGGCAAGGTTAGTACTGCATAGGAGATAAGTAAAGCTAGGATAAAAGTCAGATTTTTATTTTGCAAAAAATTTGTTGAAATAATACCAACAAGGACAAGTGCTGCTAGTACATAGATAAGAAAAAGTTGTAAAAAACGCTTAAAGTACATGTTTCTCCTTATTTTTGTTTAACTATTTTGGATGAACAAGCTCAGCAAAAATCATACGTCCTGCACTTGTTTGCAGAACTTTTGCAACCTCAACCAACACTTTTTTATCAATCATTTTGGCCGTATCTTCAATGACAATCATTGTACCATCTGGTAGATAGGCTACACCTTGCTGACGTTCAGAACCTTCACGAATGATTGTTACTTCAATCTGCTCCCCAACCACCAGTTGTGTCTTAACGGCGTTTGCAAGATCATTAATGTTTAGGACGATTACGCCTTGGATCTCCGCTACTTTGTTGAGATTAAAATCGTTTGTGACTAACTTCGCACCGATTTCGCTAGCATAGCGAAGCAGTTTAGTGTCAACCTCGCGTATGTCCTTATAGTCTTTATTAGAAATTTCAACATTGTCAAATTCTTTTAAGGAATTTACGAGATCCAAACCACGGCGACCCTTGGCACGTTTCAAGGGATCAGCACTATCTGAAATGAGCTGGAGCTCTAGTAATACAAAATTAGGTACAATTACTTTATCACTGATAAAACCTGTTTTTAATACATCCAAAATACGTCCGTCAATAACCGAACTTGTATCCAAAATCATAGCATGTTGAGCTGTAACGACTTCTTTGACCACGGGCTTATCCACTGCAGCGACTTCTTTACGTTTACGAAAAACGATTTTAAAGATTTCATCTCCTCGCTTATCAAAGACCGTATAGCCAAGATAAAGCAGACCAATAATCAGCACAAAGGAAATGATGTTGCTTAATACTGGTACCCCAAGTAAAGAGAGAGGAATCGTTAAAAGCACACCTACGGTCAGACCTAAAATAGCACCAATAAAATTAAATACCATTTTTGAAAGATTGACTCTCGTGATTTTTTGATCTAGTTTTTTCAATGCTCGCATCAGCAAATTGGACATAAAGAATGATAAAATAACAAAAATAATTGCTCCAATTAACCCATTTACAATTTCCTGATTAAAAGCATTTCCCTCTTGTCTAAAGAGGTGCCAAACCCAAGGGAGAGTAGTGATGCCTAAAGAAGCACCCACAATACCCATGAGAACATGAATTATCCAACGACGCATAAGACTTCCTTTCTGTACATAGCCTCAATTTTTTATAACTAAAAAGCTCTGTGTCAATTATATCACACATCATAACAAGATACTTGTTTGTCCCATTACGATTATGACATCTTGACTCACAAAGCTTTTTCTTAGCCAAACACTTTTTTCAAACATTCAGATAAAGTCGTCACGCCGATCACTTGCAAATTTTCTGGAATATCTACACCTGCTAAGCTATTCTTAGGCGCATATACTTTTTGGAAACCTAATTTACTTGCTTCATTGAGACGTTGCTCCATACGTGTGACACGTCGGATTTCTCCAGTTAGGCCAATTTCGCCAATAAAGCATTCACGTGCATCTGTTGGCTCTTCCTTATAGCTGGAAGCAATTGCCACAGCGACTGCCAAGTCGATGGCTGGTTCATCCAACTTGACCCCACCTGCAGATTTCAAGTAAGCATCTTGCTGTTGTAAAAGAAAACCGGCACGCTTTTCAAGTACTGCCATGATTAAACTCACACGGTTAAAGTCTAAACCGGAGGTTGTACGTTTGGCATTCCCAAACATGGTTGGTGTTGTCAAAGCTTGAATTTCAACCAATATCGGACGAGTACCTTCTAACGCACAGACGATAGCAGATCCGGTAGAACCCTCTAGACGTTCTTCCAGAAAGACTTCACTCGGGTTGGTTACTTCCACTAAACCACTGCCTTGCATCTCGAAAATTCCAATTTCATTTGTTGAACCAAAACGGTTTTTGACCGCGCGTAAAATTCGGAATGTATTTTGGCGTTCTCCCTCAAAATACAAGACGGTATCAACCATATGTTCCAACATACGTGGGCCTGCAAGTTGCCCTTCCTTGGTGACATGTCCGACAATAAAAGTCGCAATATCGTTGGTTTTGGCCAACTGCATTAATTCTCCTGTCACCTCGCGCACTTGACTAACTGAACCCTGGGTACTCTGAATTTCAGGCGTCATGATAGTTTGAATCGAATCTACAATAAGAAAATCTGGCTGTAGACGTTCCACTTCATTTCGGATACTTTGCATATTGGTTTCGGCATACAGATAAAAATCTGTATCAATGTCGCCCAAACGCTCAGCACGCAGCTTAATTTGTTGAGCTGATTCCTCCCCACTCACATAAAGGACACGTCCTCTTGAAGCAAGTTGTGTAGATACTTGAAGCAGTAGAGTTGATTTACCAATCCCTGGATCGCCCCCAATAAGGACAAGACTTCCTGGAACGACACCGCCCCCAAGGACTCGGTTAAACTCATCTAGGTCGGTTTCCACGCGCGGTGTTTCAAAAAGTTCAACCTGATCTAACTTCATGGGTTTAGAGTGCTCACCTGTCAAACTTACTCTCTGATTTTTTACCTCTTGGACTTCTACTTCTTCTACAAAGGAGCCCCAAGCGCCACAATTGGGACAACGTCCGAGTTTTTTTACTGATTTATAGCCACATTCTTGACAAAGAAAGGTTGATTTTTTTTAGCTATTTTGAAGTCCTCATTTCTATTATTCTTATAGACTTTTATTCGTATTTTTGTTAAAATAATTATGGTTTAACTATAAGCCACTGTAGCTCAGTCGGTAGAGTTGGAAGCACTGCTTCCAATCGGTGGATAAGGGTTTGCAGAGCAAATCCTCATCTGTTGCTCTCTGACTGGGCGAAAGCATAATATAGCCGCTGTAGCTCAGTCGGTAGAGCAACACCATGGTAAGGTGGAGGTCGATGGTTCGATTCCATTCAGTGGCATGAATAAATTTTAGCCTCTTAAGGCTTTTTATTTTACCCATTATTTGATTATAACATATCAAAAGACAGACTTCACTGACTGTTTTCTTTTCTCCTCAAAGAGTTCTTCAAGCTCTCAAATCCTCTTCCTTATGATAATTCAATACAATAAAAATGGTAGTTATAATAGCACTACATTTTTATTGTATTTACTGTAAAGTACTTCTTAAAACGCTCTATAAAGCCTATTTTTAGCTCTGAACAACATTATTGTCCGAGATATTCTTTTACATTTTTTACAAATTCTTCCTTGTCTTTTGAACGTTCCCAGACAGTTAAAATGTCATCATCCGTCATACTATGGGAATCAATACCTGCTTCATAAAGTGCAATACGTGCTTGACCTAAGTCCGTGGTGCTGCCTGATTCAGTTCTTACCGTATGGTCTGCTTCTGGAGCTTGGGGATCTGGAGACACTTTAGAAGCCTCTGTGCTGGTATTATCCTTACTTGTTGATTCTTGGTTTTTTTCTGACTTAGACTGCTCTACACTTGCATCACTTTTTGATGTTGCTGTATCGGATTTTACTGTACTTTCTTTGCTTTTACCTGCCACTGTACTGGAATCCTTTTGCGGTTGTTTATTGGTTTGCTGATTTCCACATCCAGATAAACCAAGCAAGCTGACAAGGAGTAGAGCTATTACTGATATTTTTTTCATGGTTTCCTCCTACTTAATCGCAAATACAGGACGACCTGCATTCCAATCCATAGCATCTTGACTAGGACGTCCCCATAGTTCACGTAAAGTTGTTTTTCCTGAAGGATAGAATAATTTTCCATAAGGATCGTTAATATTTACTCGACCATTAGTGTTGTCATAGTCGGAAACAACAACGGCATGGCCAATACCCACATTAATATAAAATATGAGAGGATAGCCTGCTCTGAGCAAAGTTTCTGCTCGGTTGATATTACTGACAACTTCTACACTACGTCCATAAGCTTTAGCAGTATTGATCAAATCCTTCCCTGAGAGTCCAAAGCTCTCGTGACTAATCGTATCCGCTTTTTTAGCAACAATTCCTGGGTCAACATTTTGTCCATAGCTTCCCCGTAGAATCATAGCCAAGCTTGTAGGTACACACCCTGAAACTCCTACATTGGAGCCATTCAATCTGTTATTCTTCCATCTTGCATCCAGCTGAGAATAATATATTGGTTGATTAGCATGAGGTTGTGGTGCTGCCGGAAGTTTCTGATTATTTACTACAACACTATAGAAGCGATAGAGAAATGCGGCCATCTCTCCACGTGTGATATCCGCATCTGGTTTAAAAGATGTCGCTGTATATCCTGTCGTTATCCCTTTTGAACTTAGCCATCCTATATCATTTTTAAACATATGATTTTGGACATCCCAAAACTTTGGATTATATTTTGCAGAAGCAGGAGCTTTTCCTGATGCTTTTGCCATCCTGTGCAGAAAGGCCGCCATTTGTCCACGAGTTACCTTACCATTAGGATTATAGTGAGGGGCTGTACCATTAGATACTGTGGTCGCTGTCAACCAAAGGATTTGGTTTTTGTACTGACTAACGTCTGTATAAACATTGAAAGGCGCTTTATATGCTGGTGCTCCTGCTAAGCGGTGTAGAAAAACAGCCATCTCTCCGCGTGTTACTTTTGCATTAGGGTTATAGGTGCTTGGCGTATAACCTGTAGTAATACCACGACCATAAATCCAGTTGATGTTATTTTTGAACATTGACTGTGAGATATCTCTAAAAGGAGATCCTGAATTTTTTACGGGTAATTGTTTAAGACTAACACCAACTCTGGGGAGATTTTTGCGTGAAAAATACTCTTGGGCAACCGACTCCTTGGCCACTTCCTTCTCACTGTTATTTTTCTCTGGTTTTTCAGTTGTGCTTCCTGGAGCTGTCCCGGTTTCTTCAGTCTCCTTATCTGAAGGGGGATTACTTTGATGGTCACTTTCAGAAATACTATCTTCCAGAGAGCTATCAGCAGTAGAACTATTTTCAGAACTTCCTTCTGAACTACTAGAAGCTTCGACCTCTTCTTGCACGTTGCTCGTTATTGAGACACTGCTGTCCACATTTGTCACTGTAAGCTCACTGGCACTTACCAATATTCCTTGTGTGGACGATAAAACGAGAGCGCTAAGCGTGAGTAATTTTTTATATTTTTCCACAAATGTTATTCCTTTTTCTCATAAATTCCTATTCATACGTCCTTAACAAAAAAGTGTCTTCGTTATTTTTAAAATTATTCCACACTACAACAGACACTATATCCTCTCCCAAGTTCGTAGTCCTTGATTTGATTATATCATATCAAAGGAAAGAATTTTATATTCTTTTAATCCCCACACTTAAAAAAGCCTCTTTATTGAAAAGAGACCTATATTTTTATAAAAAAGCAAAAAAAAAACATATTGAGTGAACTACCGAAATAAATATCTCGGTAGACAGAGCTAGACTAAGCAGTGCTACTCGACGTTTTTACGTCAACTCAAACACAGCGCCATCATCATAACACTCAATAAGTAATCTTATATAATATTTAAATCCGAACTCTCTTAAACAAGCTCGATGATTGCCATAGGGGCAGCATCACCACGACGTGGTTCAACTTTCAAGATACGAGTGTAACCACCGTTACGGCCTTCGTAGCGTTTAGCAATATCGTCGAACAATTTTTGAAGTGCAGTTGGGAAAGTTTCAGTTTCTTCGTTGAAATCTTTAATAGCGATTTCGTTACGAACGTAAGCTGCTGCTTGACGACGAGCGTGCAAGTCACCACGTTTACCAAGAGTGATCATCTTTTCAACTGTTTTACGGATTTCTTTAGCACGAGCTTCAGTTGTAACGATAGTTTCGTTGATGATAAGATCAGTTGTCAAATCACGAAGCATAGCTTTACGTTGTGAAGATGTGCGTCCAAGTTTACGGTAACCCATTTTTTTCCTCCTGTATTATTTTCGTTTTTTGAGCTCCAAGCCCAAGTCAGTCAATTTAACCTTGACTTCTTCTACTGATTTGTGACCGAGGTTTTTGACTTTAATCATGTCAGCTTCACTCATTTCCACAATATCAGCTACGGTATTGATTCCAGCGCGTTTCAAACCATTGTAAGCACGAACTGAGAAGTCCATTTCTTCGATAATTTTATCGAGGACACGTTCTGTTTTAACTTCTTCTTTAGCCACGAGAGTTTCAGATTCTGAAGCTGTTTCTGACAAGTCAACAAACAAGTTCAAGTGATCTGTCAAAATCTTCGCAGAGAGAGACAAAGCATCATCAGCAACGATTGTGCCGTTTGTAGTGATTTCCAAAGTCAACTTATCGTAAGATGCATCACCACCTACACGAGCTGGTTCTACTTGATAGTTAACTTTGCTAACTGGTGTGTAAATTGAGTCCACAGCAATTGTACCGATAGGTGCGCCTTCGACTTTGTTTTCGTCAGCAGGAACGTATCCGTAACCTTTGTTTACTGTCATCACAGCACGCATAGAATGACCTTCTGCGATAGAGAAAAGATAATGGTCTTTATTGACAATTTCGATATCACTATCTGTCAAAATGTCACCTGCAGTTACTGTCATAGGTCCAGTAACGTCAAGCTCAATTTGTTTTTCATTTTCAACGTAAGATTTGATCGCAAGTCCTTTAATAGCAAGGATGATTTGGACCACATCTTCACGTACACCAGGGATTGTTGCGAATTCGTGTTGAACACCTTCAATTTGGATTGAAGTAACAGCAGACCCAGGCAATGAAGACAAGAGAACGCGACGTAAAGAATTACCCAAAGTTGTACCGTAACCACGTTCAAGTGGTTCTACTACAAACTTACCGTAAAATTCTGTTTCGTCAAATTTAATAATTTTTGGTTTTTCAAACTCAATCATGTATAGTCTCCTCTAAAAGAAAAGTAAAGTGATTTTGCAACTCACTAACGATTATACACGACGACGTTTTGGAGGACGTGCACCATTGTGAGGTACAGGAGTCACATCACTAATAGAAGTTACGTTAAGACCAGCAGCCGCGAGTGCACGGATTGCAGATTCACGACCTGAACCAGGACCTTTAACTGTAACAGATACTGTTTTCAACCCTTGTTCTTGAGCAGCTTTAGCAGCAGCTTCAGATGCCATTTGTGCAGCGAATGGTGTAGATTTTTTAGAACCTTTGAAACCAAGTGAACCTGCAGATGACCAAGCAAGAGCGTTACCATGAACGTCAGTAATCATAATGATAGTGTTGTTAAAAGTTGATTGAATGTGGGCGATACCAGTTTCAATATTCTTTTTCACACGACGTTTACGAGTAATTTTTGCCATTTTAACTCCTTTCTAGATTATTTTTTCTTACCAGCGATAGCTTTAGCAGGACCCTTACGAGTACGTGCGTTGTTTTTTGTGTTTTGTCCACGTGTAGGAAGTCCACGACGGTGACGCATACCACGGTAGCTACCAATTTCCATTAAGCGTTTGATGTTGAGGTTTACTTCACGACGAAGATCTCCTTCGAGTTTCAAGCCGTCAAGTTCACGACGAATTGCGTCTTCTTGATCAGATGTAAGATCTTTAGTACGTACATCTTCTGAAACACCTGCAGCAGCAAGCACTTTTTTAGCAGTTTGAAGTCCAACACCGTAAACGTATGTCAATGAAATAACGATACGTTTTTCGTTTGGAATATCAACTCCAGCAAAACGAGCCATAATTTAATAGTTCCTTTCTATCCCTGACGTTGTTTATGTTTTGGATTTACAGGGCAAATTACCATAACACGACCGTTACGACGAATTACTTTACAGTATTCGCAGATTGGTTTAACTGATGGTCTTACTTTCATTGTGTCTTCCTTTCTATGGTTACTGTGCTTTCGCACTCAATGAATGTCCAGGTTATTTAAAACGGTAGGTAATGCGTCCACGTGTCAAATCATATGGTGACATTTCCACTTGCACGCGGTCGCCAGGCAGGATACGGATATAATTCTTACGAATTTTTCCAGAAATCGTCGCCAAAACTTTGTGACCATTTTCAAGTTCAACAGTGAACATCGCATTCGGCATAGTATCTACTACTTTACCTTCAATTTCGATAACATCATCTTTTGCCAAGCAAAAGTACCTCCTTAAAAATCCCCGAAAGATACAAGTGTATCTAAAAAGTCGGACTGATATATTATAGCACACTGGCTGACAAATGACAAGCCCCCTATTTATTTTTTCCTTTATTTTTCCTTCTGCTTTAATATTAACCGGTTGACATTTATTGAGAGCCATGTTATTATTAACCAGTAAATGAAAGGAGAGGAATCATGCATACAAATTTAGAAAAACAAATTGATCAATTCTTATCTCAAGTCATGCAATTTGCTGAAAACAAGCACGAAATTCTTCTTGGAAAGTGTCAAAGTGATATCAAATTAACTTCTACTCAAGAACATCTCCTGATGCTCCTGAATGGAGAACCAACAACCAATGCTCGGATGGCAGAAACCCTTTCGGTCTCTCCGGCTGCCATCACTAAAGCTTTAAAAAAGTTACAAGATTTAGAACTTATATCGCCCACGAAAAGTAAGACCGATGAACGTGTTGTTTTATGGAATCTAACAGAAAAAGCATTGCCCATTGCACGTGAACACGCTGCACATCATGAGGCAACGCTAGACAGTTATCAGCAACTTACACAGAAATATACAGAAGATGAACAAAAAGTAATCCAAGACTTTCTTCATCAACTCGCTGAAAAATTTAAGTAGTTTAGAAAGTAAATAAAAATTATGCCTTATATTGATGTTCAAAATGTAAGCTTTTATTATGACAATAATCCTGTTTTAGAAGAGGTGAGTTACTCGGTTAACCCAGGGGAATTTGTAACATTGACTGGAGAAAACGGTGCAGCAAAGTCAACGCTAATCAAAATAACGCTCGGTATTTTGAAACCTAAGTCTGGTAAAGTTATCATTGCACGCCATGACACACAAAATCGCCGTTTACGTATCGCCTACGTCCCGCAACAAATTTCCAGTTTCAATGCGGGTTTCCCCTCAACTGTTCATGAATTTGTTCGTTCTGGACGTTACCCCCGTAAAGGTTGGTTCCGCAAGCTTAATGCACATGACGAAGAACACGTAGAAGCTGCGCTTAATGCTGTAGGCATGTGGGACTTTCGTCATAAAAAAATTGGAGAGCTTTCCGGTGGACAAAAGCAACGTATCATCATTGCTCGTACATTTGCTTCTGACCCTGATGTCTTTGTTCTGGATGAACCAACTGTCGGGATGGACGATGTAACCACAGAAGCCTTTTATGAGCTCATGGCCCATGCTGCACATGAGCATGGTAAAAGTGTTCTCATGGTTACACACGATCCTGACTCTGTTAAAAAATATATGGACCGAAACATCCACCTTGCCCGAGACAAAAACGGAAAATTTGAATGCTTTGAAGTCCATGGCGACCCTAATGCAAAAATGAAACAGGAGGTAAAAGCTAATGTTTGAAATCCTCTCTTATGACTTTATGCGCAACGCTTTACTAGCGACAACTGCCATTTCACTTTTTGCACCACTTCTTGGGGTTTTCCTTGTTCTGCGTCGTCAGTCTCTACTCTCTGACACCCTCTCCCATGTTTCTCTAGCAGGCGTTGCTTTCGGAGTCCTCTTTAGTTTAAATCCGACATGGACAACTTTAATTGTCGTTATTATTGCCGCTATCTTTATGGAATTTCTCCGTACCGTCTATAAAAATTATCTTGAGCTCGCAACTGCGATTTTAATGTCCGCTGGACTTGCTTTAGCCATGTTTATTATTAATGTGGCAGGGAGTAAAACCAGCATCAGCATTGACCAATATCTGTTTGGTTCAATTGTAACTATCGCTACTCCGCAAGTCGTGATGCTTTACATCATCGCTCTGATTGTTCTGGCTGGCTTTATATTCTTTCTCCGTCCACTTTATGTGATGACTTTTGATGAAGATACAGCTTTAGTAGATGGTCTTCCCGTCCGTGCTATGTCAATGATTTTTAATATTGTAACTGGTTTGGCGATTGCTTTGATGATTCCTGCCTGTGGCGCCCTACTGGTTTCTGCAATCATGGTTTTACCCGCTAGTGTATCTATGCTTATTGGAAAATCCTTCAAGACCGTACTAATCTGGTCAGTTATCATTGGTTTTATTGGTATGAACAGTGGATTGATCATCTCCTATTACTTCAATGCGCCTGCAAGTTCTGCAATTACCTTAATCTTCGTTGCACTTTTCTTAATTGTTTCTTTATTAAAACGTCTTTTCCGAAGATAGACAAACAAAAAACACTGAAATAATGTTCAGTGTTTTTTTGTTCTATTTTAGCCAAGAACAGCTTGAATATCTTCGGTTACTTTCTCCATAGCTTGTCCGCCATCGATTGATTTAACTAAACCAAGTTCTGTATAGTGTTTCAAGATTGGTGCTGATTCCTTGATGTTTACTTCTAGGCGATTTTTAACTGTTTCTGGAACATCATCGGCACGTTGATAAAGGTCATGTCCTCCACATACATCACATGTGCCTTCAACTTTTGTAGGTTTGAATAGTTTGTGATATGTTGCGCCACATGTACGGCAGATATAACGTCCACTTAAGCGTTCGACCAAGATATCTGGGTTTACTTCGATGTTGATGACTGCATCAAGTTTAATGCCAAGTTCTACCAACATTTTGTCCAAAGCTTCTGCTTGGTCAAATGTACGTGGATAACCATCAAGCAAGAATCCTGAAGCTTTGATGTCATCTTGTGCCAAACGTTCTTTGACGATACCGTTTGTTACTTCATCTGGAACCAATGCTCCTTTGTCGATATAAGATTTAGCAAGTTTGCCCATCTCAGTTTCATTTTTCATCGCTGCACGGAACATATCTCCTGTAGAGATGTGATTCACACCGTAATTTTTAACGATAAATTCTGCCTGTGTACCTTTACCTGCGCCTGGCAAGCCCATGATTAACAAGTTCATTCTTTTCTCCCGTTTTCTTCTTACAAGTTTTACTATAGATGCTGCAACTCTTGCTTATGAGTTTACAGACAACATAATATAAATTATACCTTAATATTTTACCGCATTTCTTACGATAAATAAAGAAAAACCTTGCCGAAGCAAGATTTTTTTAGCTTTCAATTGGATTATCCATAAATCCTTTGTAGTTTTTCTTGTAGAGATAACCTTCAAGTTGTTTAACAGCTTGAATAGCAACCTGAATCAAGATCAAGAGCGATGTTCCTCCCAAGGCAACGATTTTTGGCAATCCCCAAATATTTTGGGCAACGATTGGAAGAATCGAAATAAAGCCAAGGAAAAGTGCCCCGACTGTTGCCAGACGCATAAGTAAGCCTGAAACATATTTTTCAGTCCCTTTACCTGGACGAACAGATGGGATATATGAACCTTGTTTTTGCAGATTTTCTGCCATCTTTTCTGGATTAACTTGTACAAATGAGTAGAAGAAGGTAAAGAGAACAATCAATAAGCCATAAAGTAACATCCCAGTCCATGTATTATAAGAAAGGGCTGATTGTAAGCTATTCAGCCAGCCAACATTGTTACCTTGAGCGCGTTGTAAGAACTGTAAAATCGTTGCTGGAGCAGTTGTGATAGAACCTGCAAAGATTACTGGAATAACGCCTGCTGGGTTAACACGAAGTGGCAAGTATGAACTTGTAGGCGCCCCTTGTGTCAACTTAGTGTATTGAATCGGAACTTTACGTTCTGCTTGTTGTACAAATGTTGTGAAGTAAATAATCAATGCTGAAGCAACAACCAGAATAGCGACCATTACCCACGACATTGGAATTTGACTCGGACGAACATTTACAAACCACTCTGTATAAACTTCGTGAATGGCGCTTGGAATACCTGAAACGATACCCGCAAAGATAATAACAGAAATACCAGAACCAAACCCTTTTTCATTGATTTGTTCACCCATCCATGTAACAACCATTGATCCTGTTGTCAAAATGACACCAATCATTAGGTAAGTTTGCCAGTTAGGATTTTGTACGATATTTGCCGAGCTCATAGCTTGGAAACCTGCAGTGATACCGATAGATTGAGCCATAGCCAAAACTAAAGTAATATAGCGTGTCGCTTGATTAAGCTTACGACGTCCAATTTCCCCTTGTTTTGACCACTCTACAAACTTCGGCAAAATATCCATTTGTAAAAGTTGAACGATAATTGATGCTGTGATATAAGGTGATACCCCCATAGCAAACAGTGAATAGTTTTGCATGGCATTACCAGACACCAAGTTCATCATGTTCAAGAACGGTAAATCACTCAGGGCATTCAAGTTTTCAACATTGATCCCCGGTACTGTGATATGCGCACCTAATCGAAAGACAAACAGAATAAAGATGGTGAAGATAATCCGTGCTCTTACATCTTTTATTTTGAAAGCTTCCTTTAGAGTTTTGAAAAACATAATTTCCCTCTAAACTTTCTTAAATATTAACCCTATAAAATAAGCGGTTGAAAATCAACCGCCAATTGAATTATTTTGCTTCAAGAAGTTCTACAGAACCACCAGCAGCTTCAATAGCAGCTTTCGCAGCAGAAGATGCTTTAGCAACGTTAACCTTAAGGTTTTTAACTGTCAATTCGCCGTTAGCAAGAACTTTGATACCAGATTTAACATCTTTGATGATTTTAGCAGCTACAAGAGTTTCAGCTGTAACTTCAGCACCATCACCAAGACGGTTCAAAGTGTCAAGGTTTACGATTGCGTATTCTTTACGGTTTACGTTAGTAAATCCGCGTTTTGGAAGACGACGGAACAATTCTGTTTGTCCACCTTCAAAACCAGGACGTACGCCACCACCTGAACGTGATTTTTGACCTTTTTGTCCACGACCAGATGTTTTACCGTTACCAGATGAAGTACCACGACCTACACGGTTGCGAACTTTACGGCTGCCTTCAGCAGCTTTCATTTCATGAAGTTTCATGTTTTCTCCTTATTTTGTACAATGCTGCCGCCTCGCTCCACTCTAAGGAAGGATGGAGTTCAACTCGCCTGTACTTTTCTAATTTTTGGCTTTTAAACCTTTTCCATTTTACTAAATTTACCCTGAAAAAGCAAATCATTCCATAGTCTTTTCTTTTTTTAAAACAGAAAAAAGAGTATGTCTTTCATACCCTTTTTTAATTTATTTTGCTGGAACTTCAATTTTTCCTGAAACAATATCAGCTTTTGCTGCTTCAACTGCTTTCCAAGCTTCATCTGAAGCATTATCTCGAGCAAGTGTTACACCGCCGTTAGAAAGATCATACTTGAGGTTTTCACCACCAGGGAATTTCCCTTTTTCTGTTCTATTGGCAATATCTTTAACTGCGTTTCCAACTTCTTTAACTGTTGAAACAAGGACAAAGTTTGATTTTTTTTCCATCTTTTGATGTATACCCACCTAAATATTCTTGGTCCTGGTCAACACCAACAACCCATACTTTATCTTCTTCTTTTCTTGTTTCATTCAAATTCTTAGCTTCTGTGAACAAACCTGTTCCGACACTACCTGCTGCTTGATAAATCACATCTGCACCACTAGCGTACATTGCTGAAGCCATTGTTTTACCTTTGCCGGCATCTGTGAAGGACTGCGCATATTGTACATCAACTTTGATATCTGGTGATACTGATTTGGCACCCGCTGTAAAGCCTGTTTCAAAAGCGGCAAGAACATCTGACTTGATCCCACCGATGAAACCAACATGATTTGTTTTACTTGTTTTTGCTGCTGCGACACCTGCAAGGTAAGCTGACTGTTGATCCGCAAAAGTTGCAGAGACCACATTGTCTTTACCTTCGATGACCGAATCGATAACAGCAAATTTTGTATCAGGATTGTTTTGTGCGGCTTGAGAAGTTGCTTCGTGCAAAACAAAGCCAATGCTGAACACAAGATCATAACCACCTGAAACGGCCGAATTAAAGTTTGAAGTGAATTCAGCTGGAGAGTTAGATTGGAAGTAGTTAATTCCCTTTCCTTTTGAAAGCCCGTTATCTTTACCCCAAGCTTGAAGACCTTCCCAAGCTGATTGGTTAAATGAGCGATCATCAACCCCGTCATTACCTAAGACGAGGGCTGCATTAAGGTCTGTTTTTCCTTGCGATCTTTCTGTATTGCGTCCTCCGCAACCTGCAAGTACAATTACTGATGCAAGTGCTACTGTCGCAAGTGCAAAAATTCGTTTGTTCATTCTTCTCTTCCTTTCACATTTAAAAACAATTATACCTTAAAATTTAATGTACATTTTTACTTATTTAATTCGACATCTTGAAAATTTTTACAATTCCCTCAGAAAAAAAGTCCAGATAATCTGAACTTTTTTAATTATTATTTAACTTCTTCAATTGTTACCAAGTGTGAAATTGAGTTAGCCATGCCGCGAAGTGCTGCATTGTCTTCTTTCACAACTGATGAACCAAGTTTACCAAGGCCAAGTGCAACAACAGTTTTACGTTGTGCAGGGATACGGCCGATTGGTGATTTTACCAATGTAATTTTGATTTGAGCCATGATATCCTCCTTATGCCAAATCGCTTACTGATTTGCCGCGGAGTTCCGCAACTTCTTCAGCGCGTTTCAATTGTTGCAAACCTTCAACTGTTGCGCGAACAACGTTGATTGCTGTGTTTGAACCTAATGATTTAGATGTTACGTCAGCAACACCTGCGAGTTCGAGGACGGCACGAACGGCACCACCTGCGGCAACTCCAGAACCTTCTACAGCTGGTTTGATAAGGATTTTACCACCGCCGAATACACCAAGTACTTCGTGAGGTACAGTAGTTCCTACCATAGGAACTGTCACGATGTTTTTCTTAGCTGCTTCGATAGCTTTACGGATTGCTTCTGGAACTTCTTGAGCTTTACCAGTACCGAAACCTACGCGACCGTTACGGTCACCAACTACAACAAGTGCAGCAAAGCGGAGACGACGTCCACCTTTAACAACTTTAGTAACGCGGTTGATTCCAACAACGCGTTCTTCGAATTCTTTAACTTCTTCGTTTCTAGCCATTTTAATGATTACCCCTTTCCTTAGAATTTCAATCCAGCTTCACGTGCAGCTTCTGCAAGTGCTTGGATACGTCCGTGATAGAGATAACCACCGCGGTCAAATACAACTGCTTCGATGCCTTTAGCTTTAGCAGCTTCAGCAACAAGTTTACCAACTTCAGCAGCTTGTTCTGTTTTAGTACCAGTCAATTTGAGTGATGATGCAGATGCAAGTGTTACAGCTGCTTCGTCATCAATAACTTGTGCATAGATGTTTGTGTTTGAGCGGAAAACGTTCAAACGTGGAGTCTCAGCAGTACCTGAGATTTTTCCGCGAACGCGAATGTGGCGTTTTTGACGGAGTTTGTTTTTATCTGGTTTAGAAATCACAATTCTACCTCTTTAAATATTTTATATTTCGATAGTTTCTGCCATCGATTTTCTTGCAAAAAATGCAAGCGGGAAGTTTCTGTCTGTACAGAATTTTGGCAAACTTACATTCACCAAATGACGGATCATAATCTCAAAGAGATTATTTACCAGTTTTACCTTCTTTACGACGTACGAATTCGCCAACGTAACGAATACCTTTACCTTTATAAGGTTCTGGTGAACGACGGCTACGGATGTAAGCAGCTGTTTGACCAACAACTTCTTTATCTGAACCTGAAACGTTGATGTGTGTAGCATCTGGAACTTCGAAAGTGATTCCTGCTGGAGCTTCGATTTCGTCTGGGTGAGATTTACCAACAGCCAATACAAGTTTTGAACCTTGAAGTTGTGCACGGTAACCAACCCCGATCATTTCGAGTTCTTTACGGAAACCTTCGCTAACACCAACAACCATGTTGTTGAAGTTTGCACGAGTTGTTCCGTGGATAGTTTTCATTTCTTTAGAATCATCTGGACGTTTGAATGTTACTTCAGAACCATTGATTTCCATTGTGATTGCTTCTGCAAATGTACGAGTCAATTCGCCTTTAGGGCCTTTAACTGTTACTGTTGCGCCATTTTGTTCAACTGTTACACCAGCTGGCAAAATAACGACTTTATTACCAATACGTGACATGTTTTTTTACCTTTTCTGTTAAATTATCAAGAGTATTTCTACTACCTGTTTTCACAATTATAATACTTTCAGCTTACGGGTAAAGGATTACCAGATGTAAGCAAGAACTTCACCACCGATGTTCTTAGAACGTGCAGCTTTGTCAGTTACAACGCCTTCAGAAGTTGAGATGATTGCTGTACCAAGTCCGTTAAGTACGCGTGGTACTTCGTCAGATTTAACGTAAACACGGAGACCTGGTTTAGAGATACGTTTCAAGTTAGTGATAACTTTTTCGTTGTTTTTTCCGTATTTCAAGAATACACGGATAACACCTTGTTTGTTATCTTCAACGTACTCAACGTCTTTCACATAACCTTCAGCTTTGAGGATTTCTGCGATTTCACGTTTGATTTTTGAAGCAGGTGCTTCAACAACTTCGAAACGACGCATGTTTCCGTTACGGATACGTGTGAGGAAGTCTGCAATTGGGTCTGTCATTACCATAATGTAATTTCTCCTTATTTGTAGTTTGGGTTTGTTCAATCCCACTTTCAAATTAATGAGGTCTTTTTAAAAAGACCGAACTTATATAGTTTATCAAATTATTTCTCTCGTGTCAATAGGCTCGGGTGTTTCTTCCTCCATTTAATTTTTGAAAGATAAAAAACACAGCTTCTAAAATATAGCTGTGTTTTCTCATTAATAAAGATATCTCGATTAAAGAGTTATTCTTCTTTCTCTTCCGTTTTTTCCTGAAGAACCGAGGTTTTGGAAAAAGAAAATATTTTAAAGGCAAGGAAACTTAATAAGATCAAAATAATAAGAATTTCCATCATCTATTCTCCATTTTCTAACCTCTGCATAGTATTTAAAGCTTCTTGCCAGGTTGGCACTGAAAAACCAATAGCTTCTGTTTTCTTTATACTCAATGTGGAATTGTAAGGGCGTTTTACATTTGATTCAAGCTCTACTGTAGCAAGGGGTAAAAGCTTGACTTCTTCTTGGTGCAAAATATATTTTGCAAATTTAAACCAAGAAATATTTTCGGTTTCAACTTTTGCGTTGGACAGATGATAAATACCATATTTTGGTTTATGCTGTACCAAGTAAATCATAAAATCAGCTAATGTTCTGGTCCAAGTTGGGCAACCAAATTGATCATTGACGACCATAATTACTTGATCATCTTTATTCTTGGCTTTATTTTTAATAGTGGAGACAAAATTATTACCGTAGCATCCAAAAAGCCAGCTTGTACGAATAATATAATGTTTAGTAGTGTTTTTCTGCACAGCATTTTCACCCAATAGTTTTGTATAACCATAGTGGGTTTGTGGGTGTGGAACATCGTCTACTTCCCATTCTTTCCCAAGCTCTAAGTTGCCGCTGAAGACATAATCAGTGGAGACATAAAGTAATAATGCTCCCACATTCTCAGCTGCTTGTGCAATATTTTCGGTACCGACAGCATTGACCTGCTCGGCTAAATGTCGCTCTTCTTGTTCTGCTTTTTCGACTGCAGTATAGCCTGCACAAAGATAAATAATTTGTGGTTTATGATGAGAAAAATACGCATCAACTGCAACTTTATCGGTGATATCTAGCTCGTGTGACCCCGTAGCCAGATAAAGAATTTTTTCTCTATCAAACCGTAAGCAAAGTTCCCGTCCCAACAAACCATTTTTTCCTATAATCAGATTCATTCTTGACTTTCTAGTGACTGAATCACTTCACGCAACTGTTTAACGGAGTTTTTAAAAGCTTTACGTTCATATGCATCAATATTTAATTCGATAATTTCTCTTACGCCAGTTTGGTTTACGACGGATGGAACACCAGTGAAGATACCTTCTTCACCATATTGACCTTCTAGGTATGATGAAACAGGAAGAACTGCTTGTTCATTATTTAGAATGGCTTTTACTATCCTAGCCGTGCTCATTCCGATACCATAATAAGTCGCTTTTTTACGGTCAATAATTTCATAAGCGGCATTTTTCACCTTGTCTGATAAAGTTTGTAAATCGCCAACTTCTAAGCGATTGTTTTGCACGATAAATTCAAGAATTGGTTTACCACCAACCGTCGTATGCGACCATACCGCAACTTCTGAATCCCCATGTTCACCAATAATATAACCGTGGATACTTCGAGGATCTATCTCAAGTTTTGTCGCGAGTTCTTTACGAAAACGTGTCGTATCTAAGGTTGTTCCTGTTCCAACAACCCTAGAAGCTGGTAGACCTGAAGCTTTCCAAGCACAGTAAGTCAGAACATCTACAGGGTTAGAGGCAATAACAAAGACGCCATCAAAGCCAGACTTCATTACCTCATCCACAATAGATTTCATTATTTTAGCATTTGTATCTACAAGTTCTAACCGTGTTTGTCCTGGTTTTTGATTAATCCCTGCTGTAATGACAACTACGTTTGCATCTTTACATTCTTCATAACCGCCAGATTTGACATTTACATTTTCTTGACCCCAAGCAATTCCGTCAAGGAGATCCAAAGCTTCCCCCTCAGCTTTTTCCTGATTCACATCAATCAGCACAAGGTCATTAACAATTCCTTGATTAATCATCGAATAAGCAATGCTTGTTCCGACAAATCCTGTTCCAACAACGACTACTTTTCTATTTGTTACTTGCATATTTACACTTCCTTCTGTATTATTTCTCTATCTCTATATTAAGCCATAATTAGACATTTGTAAAATGAATTAATTTAATGATAGGTATTAATTTATTTAATTAAATTTGGCGTTTATACTGATGTAGAAAAATACTGCTCATCCGATAATAGCGTGGAGCAAACTGCCGAATGTTTTCGGAATGATAGCCCACTAAAAATTTATTATGATCAACAATCAAAGGTGTCTGTAACACTTCAAAATTTTCGCTGAGATAAACGACTGCCTCATTAAAATGCATCTGTTGGAGCTGAAGAATTTTTCGGTGCAAATCCTCTGTGCAACGCTTCGTCGACTTCACGATATCATCAATACCATTTTCAGTTAGTCGAAGCATATACGACAAGTCTTCACAGCTCACACAATCTATCGTACATTTTCGATAAGGAATATGATGTTCATTCAGCCAATTTATCGCCTTTCTACTGGATAAACAAGAGTTGCGATAGTAGATAGTAATCATTTTTTCTCCTTTATAATATCTGTGCTTTTTCTATAAACATTGTAGAGCTTTCTTTTTAATTTGTAAAATAAATCTATTTAATACAAAGAATTATTAAATATAATCAAAACTTCAAATAATTAATTAATATATATAATTATAACTATCAAAAAGATTCATTTTACCTATCCTTAACTTTATAGTATACTAAGACCGTAGTTAATCACTCAATCATGTTGAAGACACCTTGAAAAGTTCTTTGGTCCCAAGCGGCCCTTTACTCAAAAAATTTATGACAAAAAACAATTACAATTCTCTTTTCAATCTGTTAAAAACTTGATTTTAAAGCAGTACTTTTCGTACTGCTTTTTTTACACTTTATAATTCAATACTTCTGCGATATGAAGGATATCCGTACTTATTTTTCGTAAATTGTTAAGAATTCGAATATCTTCAAAGTCTGATCGTAGTAAATCTCTATTGACTTGAGTAAGATTAAGAATTTCTCGCTCTAACTTTTTAATCTCATCCAGTATTGTTTCTTCTTCCTGATGTTGTTTATCTTTAAGGAATGTAAAAACTTGATCTAGCATCCTCTCTATTAATGGTACGATAGACTCCATGACTAGCTTAATGGCCAATTCATTTTTTTCCTTGTCCTCTTCCTCCTCCGAGTAATCGTAAACATTCAGCGTCAACACGATATCTTTGGTATATGCCTCAATCTGGGCCAAATAATTTATAATTTTATATGCCCTTCCGACAGAAATAGCATATTTATCCTTTAGCTCAACTGTATTAAGATTGACAAGTGCCCGATTAATCTCCTGTACCAAGTAGTTAATCAAAGTTTCATTCATAAGACTCGTGCTATTTTTTTCTCTACGTTGAATATTCATTCCTTCGGCAAAATCCTCTTGCACAAGTTCAAATGTTCTTTGAATTTCTTTAAGGATCTGCTCAACTTCAATCTCTGGTGTGCGGAGTAACCTTCGATCAATAAATTTTAGTTTCAGGTGCGCTGTATCATCTGGTACATTTTTAACACACTTTTCCGCCAACTGAATAATAAATTTCGAGAGTGGTAACAAAATAAAAAGTGTTGCAACATTAAAAATAATATGAGCATAAACTAGTTGCAGGGCAATACTTTCAGAAGTATTCTGAATGAGGCTGACAAAGCCGAAAGGTAAAATAGTCAAAGCTGTGAAGATGAGCGCTCCAATAATATTAAACCAGACATGGACCATCGCAGCCTGCTTGGCTATTTTATTTCCACGGATTGATGCAAGAAGAGTGGTCACAACAGTCCCCACATTAAACCCATACAGAATAAATATAGCTTGATGTAAATCCACCACAATACCTGCGGCAACCATCGTCAGCAAAATACCTACTGAAGCAGTTGAACTTTGAATTAAAGCAGTTACAGCAAAACCAACCAATAAACCTACAAGAGGCATTTGCGTATGAGTAAACAGTTCCGCCATGAGAGGTGCTTCTCTTAAAGGAACCATGGATACGCTCATCAGATTTAGCCCTAAAAATAAGAGTCCAAACCCTAGCAAGATCATTCCCATGTGATTGAAAGCCTTACGTTTCATAAACAGCGTGGCAATCGTGCCTATAAAAATGACAAAGGGAACAATGTCTTGAATATTAAATGTAAATAAAATGCCTGTTAAGGTCGTTCCAGCATTGGCTCCCATAATAATTCCTGCAGCCTGGCTCAAATTCATCAATGACGAATCAATAAATCCTAAAACCATAACTGTTGTCGCTGTAGAACTCTGAATGACCGCGGTGATGATAAAACCTAAAAAAGCGCCGAACCATTTATTACGTGTCAAACGCTGTAAGATCTTTTTCAGTTGAGAACCGGCAATCAAGCTTAAACCATCACTCATCAAGCTCATACCGTATAAGAAAAGGCCCAAACCGCCTAATAAGAAAAAAATGTCGTAGATGGTCATCACAAAATCTCCAGATTGCATTCATGTTTTTATTTATTTTTCACTTATATTTAAGTATATCTCATTTTAATTTCATTAAGAAACAATATTGTAATAAAGATATTTTTGAAAACAAAAAAACTTCCTCAAATGAGAAAGTGTTTTTTTCTGTTAGAACCACAATCCCCCGTGGAGATTGCATGGGCAATAAGCTAAGCTTCTGAAATGCCCTTTTTATATCAATTTCAAATTACCAAGATGCTTTCTTAACGCCTGGAAGTTGACCTTTGTAAGCCAACTCACGAAGACAGATACGGCAAAGTTTAAATTTGCGGTAAACTGAATGTGGGCGTCCGCAGCGTTCGCAACGAGTGTAGGCTTGCGTTGAGAATTTTGCAGGGCGTTGGTTTTTAACAACCATAGATTTCTTAGCCATTAGTTATTCTCCTATCCTATTATTTAGCAAACGGCATGCCAAGTTTAGCAAGCAATTCATGTGATTCTTCGTCAGTGTTCGCAGTTGTTACGATAACAACATCCAAACCACGTACTTTATCAACATCATCGTATGAGATTTCTGGGAAGATCAATTGTTCTTTCACACCAAGTGTGTAGTTTCCGCGTCCATCAAACGCTTTGTTTGATACACCGTGGAAGTCACGTACACGTGGAAGAGAAACAGTTACGAGTTTATCCAAAAATTCGTACATGCGTTCGCCACGAAGGGTTACTTTCGCACCGATAGCTTGACCTTCACGAAGACGGAAAGCCGCGATTGATTTTTTAGCTTTAGTAATCAACGGTTTTTGACCAGAGATCAAAGCCAATTCAGCAACGGCTTTGTCAAGGTTTTTAGAGTTGCTTACTGCATCCCCAACACCCATGTTAAGCACGATTTTTTCAACTTTTGGCACTGCCATAATTGAAGTGTAACCGAATTTTTCAGTCAATGCTGGTACTACTTCGTTAGAGTATTTTTCTTTTAAACGATTAGTCATATTCTTTCTCCTTCCCGTCTTAGTCTAGGACTTCGCCTGATTTTTTGTTGAAACGAACTTTTTTGCCGTCAACTTCTTTATAACCAACACGACCAGCTACACCGTTTTTGTCGAGCACTTGTACGTTAGAAACGTGGATAGGTGCTTCGATTTCAAGGATAGCGCCGTTTGGATTAACAGCGTCTGGTTTTTGGTGTTTCTTCATGATAGCAACACCTTCAACGATGACTTTGTTCATTTTTGGCAAAGCTTTAATCACTTTACCTGTTGTACCGCGGTCTTTACCTGCGATAACTTTTACAGTATCTCCAGTTTTTACAAACATTTGATATTCCTTTCTTACGCCCTCTGGGCACCCTACATGTAGGGGACTATTTCTATCTATGATAGAAGTGGATTTATAAATGTGGAATAAAATTCCTTTTGTTGATTTTGACATCAATAGCGGGATACTCTCCCGCTATTTCGACATCCTCTAAATATTAGAGAACCTCAGGTGCCAAAGAAACAATCTTCATGTAACCAGCTTCGCGAAGTTCACGAGCTACTGGGCCAAAGATACGTGTTCCTTTAGGTGTTTTATCGTCACGGATAATAACTGCTGCATTTTCGTCAAATTTGATGTAAGATCCATCAGGACGTTTAGCACCAGATTTAGTACGAACGATAACAGCTTTAACAACTTCACCTTTTTTAACAGCTCCACCAGGGGCAGCTGATTTTACTGTAGCTACGATAACATCACCAATACCAGCGAATTTACGGCTTGAACCACCGAGTACACGGATAGTCAAGATTTCTTTGGCACCAGAGTTATCTGCAACTTTCAAACGGCTTTCTGTTTGAATCATGCTTTTTTCCTCCTAGTTAGCTTAAATAATTACAGCTTCTTCAACGATTTCGATCAAGCGGAAACGTTTGTCTTTTGAAAGAGGACGAGTTTCCATGATACGTACGATATCACCAGTTTTGGCAGTATTGTTTTCGTCATGAGCTTTGTATTTTTTAGAGTAGTTAATGCGTTTACCATAGACTGGGTGGTTACGTTTAGTTTCTACGACAACTGTGATAGTTTTATCCATTTTGTCTGAAACCACGCGGCCTTGATAAACTTTACGTTGATTACGTTCCATTTATGTATTTCTCCCGATCTATTTAGTCAATTCGCGTTGCACAGTTTTAACACGTGCAATTGTTTTCTTCACTTCGTCAAGTTTCGCTGTGTTTTCGAGACGACCAGCTGCAGCTTGGAAACGAAGTTCAAACAATTCTTTTTTCAATTCAGCTTCGCGTGTAGCCAATTCGTCGATTGACAAAGCGCGGAGATCCTTGAGAAGTGATTTTGTTTCGTTCAATTTCATTCTGCGTCACCTCGTTTTACAAATTTAGTCTTGACTGGAAGTTTGTGAGATGCAAGACGCAAAGCTTCACGTGCTACTTCTTCACTTACACCAGCAATTTCAAACATGATTTTACCACGTTTAACTGGTGATACCCAACCTTCAGGAGCACCTTTCCCTGAACCCATACGCACACCAATAGCTTTGGCTGTGTAAGATTTATGAGGGAAGATTTTAATCCAAACTTGACCGTTACGTTTCATGTAACGAGTCATAGCAATACGGGCTGCTTCGATTTGACGGTTAGTGATCCAGTGAGAAGTAGTCGCTTGAAGACCAAATTCACCGAATGCGATTTCTTTACCGCCTTTAGCTTCGCCACGCATTTTACCGCGGAATTCACGACGGTGTTTTACACGTTTTGGTACTAACATGGATTAATTTTCTCCTTTCACAGATTTTTTAGTTGGGAGAACTTCACCACGGTAGATCCAAACTTTAACGCCGAGTTTACCGTAAGTAGTGTCTGCTTCTTCCCAAGCATAGTCGATATCCGCACGCAATGTGTGGAGTGGAACTGTACCTTCAGAGTATCCTTCTGCACGGGCGATGTCCGCACCGTTCAAACGACCAGATACTTGAGTTTTGATACCTTTAGCTCCTGCACGCATAGCACGTTGGATAGCTTGTTTTTGAGCACGACGGAAAGCGATACGTGCTTCAAGTTGTTTAGCAATTCCTTCACCAACTAAGTGAGCATCCAAGTCAGGACGTTTAATCTCAACGATGTTGATGTGAACTTGTTTACCAGTGAGTTTGTTGAGGTCTGCACGGAGTGCATCAACGTTAGCACCAGATTTACCGATAACCATACCTGGTTTTGCAGTGTGCAAAGTAACGATAACTTTGTTTACAGCACGTTCAGTTTCGATAAGTGAAACTGAAGCATCAGCAAGTTTTGTTTGAACGAGTTGGCGAATTGCCAAATCTTCGTGAAGGTAATCCGCATATTCTTTCTCAGCATACCATTTGGCATCCCAGTCGCGAATAACGCCAACACGCATACCAATTGGATGAATTTTTTGACCCACGATTTTACCTCCTTATTCTTTCTCAGCCACTACTACTGTAATGTGGCTAGTACGTTTGTTGATTGGTGAAGCTGAACCTTTCGCACGTGGACGGAAACGTTTCATTGTTGGTCCTTCGTTGACGAAAGTTTCGCTAACTACCAAGTTAGCTTTTTCAAGACCAAAGTTATTTTCTGCATTAGCGATAGCTGAGTTCATTACTTTAAGAACTTCTGCAGCACCTTTAGTCGGTGTGAATTTCAAGATTGCGATTGCATCCGCAACACGTTTACCACGAATCAAGTCTGTAACAAGACGAGTTTTACGAGGTGAAACGCGAACTGTTTTTGCAGTTGCTTTAGCTGAAGTGATTTCTGCCATTTTGTTCTCCTCCTATTAACGTCTAGTTTTCTTGTCGTCAGCAGCGTGACCACGGTATGTACGAGTTGGTGCAAATTCACCTAATTTGTGTCCAACCATATCTTCTTGAACATAAACGGGAACGTGTTTGCGACCATCGTAAACAGCAATTGTAAGTCCTACAAAGTTAGGGTAGATTGTAGAACGGCGTGACCAAGTTTTGATCACTGATTTCTTTTCGGCGTTTTCTTGAGCTTCGACTTTTTTCATCAAATGCTCGTCAGCGAAAGGCCCCTTCTTAAGACTACGACTCATGTTTTTGAGTTCTCCTTTAAATTTGATACCACGCTGGCTACTAGGGCCAGGTTGGCGGATGATTTATATAGATATCTTCTCGACATCTTACTAAAGTTGACAAGATTTATCAATTTTAGCAAGACGCCGAGAAGGCATCTCAATAAAATATCTTACGCACAGATACAAACTTAACTTTTTTAACAAAAGTAAAGCTTGCCTTATGCTGCAAAATTATTTATCGTTGATACGTTTAACAATAAGTTTGTTAGAACGTGCGTTTTTATTACGTGTTTTGAGACCAAGAGCTGGTTTGCCCCATGGAGTCATTGGTGATTTACGACCAACAGGTTGTTTACCTTCACCACCACCGTGTGGGTGATCATTCGGGTTCATTACAGAACCACGAACTGTTGGACGGATACCACGCCAACGTGTACGACCCGCTTTACCATAGTTGATCAAGTTGTGTTGTTCGTTACCAACTGTACCAACTGTAGCACGACAAGATGAAAGAATCATACGCATTTCGCCTGATTGAAGACGAACGAGTGTATATTTACCTTCTGTACCAAGTACTTGTGCAGATGTACCAGCTGAACGTACGAGTTGTCCACCTTTACCAGGTTTCATCTCGATGTTGTGGATCAAAGTACCAACTGGAATGTTAGCAAGTGGCAATGCGTTACCAACTTTGATATCTGATTCAGGACCAGATACAACTGTCATACCAACTTCAAGACCTTTAGGTGCAAGAATGTATGATTTGATACCATTTTCGTATACGATAAGGGCAATATTAGCTGAACGGTTTGGATCGTATTCGATTGTAGCAACTTTAGCTTTTACGTTATCAGTTGTACGTTTGAAGTCGATCAAACGGTATTTACGTTTGTGTCCGCCACCGTGGTGACGTACTGTAATGCGGCCAAGGTTGTTACGACCAGCGTTTTTGCTAAGACTTACAAGCAAGCTCTTTTCAGGAGTACTTGTAGTGATTTCTGCAAAATCGCTACCAGTCATGTTACGACGACCGTTTGTGGTAGGTTTGTAAACTTTAATTCCCACGATTTTCCTCCTCTATTATTCTGCGTCTTCGCCGAAGATATCAATAGATTTTGAACCTTCAGTCAAAGTGATAATTGCTTTTTTGTAGCCAGGTTTGAAACCTGTGTAACGACCAACACGTTTAGCTTTAGGCTTAACGCTGATTGTGTTTACAGATGCAACTTGAACACCTTCAAATGCTGCTTCAACAGCTTGTTTGATAAGGAGTTTGTGTGCGCGAGCATCTACTTCAAAAGTGTATTTCTTTTGATCCATTGCTTGCATAGAAGCTTCTGTAATAATTGGTTTACGGATTACGTCATAAAGAGACATTATGCAAGAACCTCCTCAATTTGAGACAGAGCTGCTTGAGTAGCAAGAACTTTGTCAGTGTTTACAAGATCAAGTACGCTTACTGAGCTAGCAGTTGATACTTTCACGTTTTTAAGGTTACGAGCAGAGAGTTCTGCGAATTCATTACCTTCGTTAGGAAGAACAACAAGCACTTTACGTTCGATTGAAAGAGCTTCAAGAACTTTAGCGAATTCGCTAGTTTTTGGTGCTGAGAAGTTCAACTCGTCAACAGCCAAGAGTGTGTTGTCGATAACTTTTTGTGAGTAAGCTGATTTAAGAGCCAACTGACGTACTTTTTGTGGAAGTTTGTAAGCATAGCTACGTGGGTTAGGACCGAAGACAGTACCACCACCACGGAATTGTGGTGAGCGGATTGAACCTTGACGGGCACGTCCAGTTCCTTTTTGACGCCATGGTTTTTTACCGCCACCAGATACGAGTGAACGGTTTTTATGAGCGTGTGTACCTTGACGGAGGCTAGCACGTTGTGAAAGAACGACATCAAATACTACAGTTTCGTTTGGTTCGATACCAAACACTGCATCGTTAAGTGTTACTTCACCAGCTTGTGTGCCGTCTTGTTTAAATAATGATACTTTTGCCATTATAATCTATCTCCTTTCCTTATTATTTAGATTTGATCGCTGATTTAATAACGATCAATGATTTTTTAGATCCAGGTACGTTACCTTTTACAAGGATAACGTTTTGTTCTGGAAGTACTTGTGCGATAACAAGGTTTTGTACAGTAACTTTTTTGTTACCCATACGTCCCGCAAGGCGTTTACCTTTAGGAACTTTGTTAGCCGCAACAGGACCCATTGAACCAGGACGACGGTGGTAACGTGAACCGTGAGCCATTGGCCCGCGTGATTGACCCCAACGTTTGATTGGTCCTTGGAAACCTTTACCTTTAGAAGTACCGGTAACATCAACGACATCTCCAGCTTCGAAAGTATCAACTTTAATTTCTGATCCAACTTCTAAGCCTTCGATTCCTTTGAATTCACGAATGAAGCGCTTAGGAGCTGTGTTAGCTTTAGCTACATGACCTTTGGCAGGTTTGTTAGACAAAACTTCACGTTTGTCATCGAAACCAACTTGAACAGCTTCATAACCGTCTGTATCGACAGTTTTAGTTTGAAGCACAACGTTCGGAGTTGCTTCGATCACAGTTACGGGGATTAATTCACCGTTGTCTGTGAAGATTTGAGTCATTCCCACTTTTTTCCCTAAGATTCCTTTTGACATGAGAATTACCTTTCTTATAATTTAATTTCGATGTTTACGCCACTTGGAAGATCAAGTTTCATCAATGAATCAACAGTTTTTTGTGTTGGTTCGATGATGTCGATCAAACGTTTGTGTGTACGCATTTCAAATTGTTCGCGAGAGTCTTTGTATTTGTGAGTCGCGCGGATAACTGTGTAGACGCTACGGTCAGTTGGAAGTGGGATTGGACCACTTACTTCTGCGTTTGTACGTTTTGCAGTTTCTACAATTTTTTCAGCAGCAGCGTCAAGGATACGGTGTTCGTATGCTTTGAGGCGGATACGGATTTTTTTAGTTGCCATTTTTTCTCCTTCGTCTATTTGTTAATAGGCTAGCTCAGCGGGAAAACCGACACTGAAGTATGGCAATACTTTCGGGTGTGTCGCAACCTCTCGCTTCGTCGCTAATACTGTAATTTTTACAGCACCTATCTATTCTACCAAAGCGACTTTGTCTTGTCAAGGGCATAATACCTTTTTATTTAATTTATTTTTAGCTCACTAATATGTCTTCTCTTTTACTTCTAGCCCTTACTTTACGTGAATATTTTGCGACAGAATAATTCACATGGCTTTAGAAATACTATATAATAGTAATAAATACATATTAATTAATATAGGAGAACTTATGATTAAAGAATTCAAAGAATTTATTTTACGTGGTAATGTTTTAGATTTGGCAGTTGGGGTTATCATTGGTGCTGCTTTTACGGCCATTGTCACTTCTTTGGTAAATAACCTTATCAACCCACTTATTGGTCTTTTTGTTCAAGATGGCGCTTTGACACAAATGTCAGTTAAGGTTGCTGGTGCAACTTTTGCTTATGGGGCTTTCTTAAATGATGTTTTAAACTTCTTGATTACAGCCTTTGTCATCTTCATTCTCATAAAAGCCATCAACAAGCTTTTCCCTAAGAAAGAAGAACAAGAAGAAATTGTTTCTAACGATGAATTAGATACTCTGCGTGAAATCCGTGACCTTTTGAAAGAAAAAGAACTTTCAAAATAACATTACACATTAAAAACCTCTATTATAATAGAGGTTTTTAATGTGTAAGAAAAGTTCTAACTTTCCTATCAAAATTGAATTTTAAAAAGACAAAGCGGAAAAAATTATCTGCAAGCACGGCAATCCAGATGCCTTCTAAGCCCAAGGTAAATGTTTGACTTAGAATATAACCGAGACCCACACGTATAATAAGCATCCCGATAATTGTTGTATATAAAGGAAGTTTTGCATTACCTATTCCTTGAAAAGCTGCCGTATAAGTGGTCGTTCCAGTGACAAAAAAAGTTGCCAAAAAAGAAAAGAGGATAACTGTGTTACTTGAAGCTATAGCGACAGTGTCTGTCGTAAAAAGATTACTTAATGATGTAGAAACTAAGACAAGAAGCAAACCAATGATCAACATCATCCCTGTCGCTAGCCAGTAGGTTCTTTTAATATATGACTGAATGGCTCCATAGTTATGTTGCCCAAACTCTTGAGCCACAAAGATAACTGTTACGGTAGCTAACCCGAATGCCGGCATATAGTTAAACTGAGTAATACTTTCGCCGATCGCATTTCCTGCAAAAACTCGATTTCCAAGAGCAATAATCAGCACCATGATTACCAAATCTCCTAAACGCATCGCCAAACGTTCACCAGCGGCCGGAATTGTTAAAAAGATCAGTTCTCTACTGATTTTTTCAGAGAAAAAGTTTTTCGTAGGTTGTAAATCCTTATCTTTGAGTTTTTTCCAGAGATACAGAAGCGCTACGCCCCTCGAAAAGGTTGCTCCTAAGGCAGCTCCCATAATTCCCATATGAAAAACAAATATCAAAAGGGCTGAGAGAGCGATATTTAAAATGTTGGCAAAGAGACTCGCATACATGGGTGTACGGCTGTCCCCATTTGCTCTGATAATGGCTCCAAAACTGGTCATTAAAGCCAGCAAAATAATTGTCCCACCAACCAAAAGGAGGTACTCTTGACCTAAAGTCGCTACCTCCCCACGCCCACCAAAAAAGTGCACGAGAGCTTGTGCAAAAAGAGCCGTAAGAATCCCAATAGTCCCTCCCAGTAATGCAGTGAGCTTTACCCCTGCGTTCACCATTTTCTTTGACATTTCACGTGCAAGGAAGCTTGATAAAATTGTCCCTAAAGCTATGAAAACGGCCTGATAAACGGTGATAATATTATTGGCTAGTGACACACCTGCTACAGCTGTGAGTCCAATTCGGGTGACTAAAAAGGTATCACTAATCCCCACCAGCATCTGCAGAAAATTCTCAACTACGGCTGGGAGAGCAAATTTTAATATTTCTTTTGTAGATTTCATATCCCTAATAAATAAGAGCGCACCCTTAACGATACGCTCTTATTTTTTATCCTTCAACTTCTTCGATTTGGTGTAAATCAAGCTCTACTGGTGTTTCACGACCAAACATATCGACCATAACTTTAATCTTATCGTCGCCTAGGACTTCTGTGATTGGTGCTTCAAATCCTGAGAAGGCGCCATCAATGATACGTACACGTTTACCCACAAAGATATCAAAATCAATTTCACGTACAACTTTACCCATACCAATAAGGATTTCTTGAATTTCTTCTTCAAAAAGTGGCGTTGGTTTTGAACGGTTACCGTGTGATCCGACGAAACCTGTAACGTTCGGTGTATTACGAACGATAAACCAAGCTTCATCTGTCATGTTCATTTCTACCAAAACATAACCTGGGAAGAGATTTTCTTCAACATCTTTCATCTTACCGTTTACTTCTGAGCGAACTGTTTCTGTCGGAATTTCAACACGAAGAATTTTATCTGCCATGTTATAAAGTTCTGCACGTTCAAGTAAATCTTCTTTTACTTTTTTCTCGTAACCAGAATAAGTTTGGATAACAAACCAGCCTTGGTCAAAACTTGTTAATGTACTTTCGTCCATTGGAGTACCTCTTTATTGTTTTTTATTTTTTAGTTTCAAATTTCTGAGTTCATGTTCTGAACGGATTGTATAAGAAAAAGGCTTTCGCCTCTTCTTTCATTATATCACTAATTACGTACAAATGGAAGCAGATGCTGTACAGCACTTGTGATACCATTTTGTGTTACCCAGTCAAAGATCATCAAAAAGATGAGGAAGAAAACTGTATATTCAATAACCATGAAAAAATCAATGACAGACTGCTTACGTGTCGGCCACGTTGTTAACTTCATTTCTTTGACAACACTTCCAATAAATTTAAACATTTGACTTATCTCGTTTCCTTATGCAAAGTATGTTTGCCACAGCGTGAGCAAAACTTCTTGACTTCTATGCGTTTTTCTTTTGCTGTACCCGACAGTTGAAGAGAGTAGTTTCTCGAACCGCACACCGTACAGGCCAATCCTGCTTTTTTTAACATGCTATTATTTTAGCAGAACTAAGAGAAAAATACAAATCTCTCTATTTTTTTGTCATATTTTCTAAGACAAGGCGTGTATAATTAATTGCCCCTTGGTCCTTCGGATGGATAGCATCACTATAGAACCATGAACTTTGATTTGCTGATAAGCCATGCCAATCGATGATTGTCAAGTTAGGATACTTCTTAGCCATCGCTTCTAATTGTTCATTGTTATTGCTTTCCCACGGGCGTGGCATTTGATTATTAATCCAGAAGACCGGTTTATCACCAACTTCTTCCATAATTTTTTCCACGTAATTTGTATTGCCAACGGTCAGTGTGCCATTAGTTCCAAGACCAATTAAGACAGCATCTGCTTTTTCAACTGCTTCTTTATTCTCTGCTAAAATGGTCGCTCCACCATCTACTTGCTCACCAACAACAGCTTTTATCGTCATTCTTGGGAAGGCTTCCTGTAGAGTGGTTGACCCTGCAACCATCACAGAATCACCAACTGCAAAAATTTGCATCTTGCTTGCTCTTTCTGCAACCACTGGATCAACGCCATATTTTTCAGCGATAGTCTTTAGTGGCGTGCTGACACGGGCATTAGCAGCTTTTAAGTTTGCAGCTTCAAGCGCTTTTTGTTGCTCCATAATTCGAGCTTCTAACACTTGCTGATCATGTGGTGATTTTGGAGAAGTAAGAATCATAATGAGTGATACAAGCACTAAAACGGACACTAGGATTACGCGGACGGGTAAGGCGCGCCATTTTTCTTGCTTAATTTGCTCAACTTTTGTCATCACCCAAGGCCATAAGTTGCTGTAATCATAAGCAACGAGCGGACGTTCAATAAAGCGATATGAAAACTCAGATAAGGCAAAAATCAAGGCCAACTGCCAAATGACGTTGTACCAACTTGTCGGATTAACGACTTTAGCAGCAACTAAAGCAAAGACTGGTAATTGCCAGAGATAAATCCCATACGAACGTGAACCAATATAATCAAAAAGTTTATTTGAAAATATTTTATTTGCTTTCAAGCCCGGATGAACAACCAAAAGGATTAATAACATTGTTAAGAGACTGACAAACCAAAGGCCGCCATAGTAAGTCACTGGACTTTGTGCCGGCATAAAAACATATAAGATTAAAGTCAGTGCAAGCACGCCCCATAAAAGGTTACGTCCAAAAGCTTGTCCTTTTTTATTCAACTTGGCAGGCATTTTGTTCATTGGCCAAATGAAAGCCATACTTGCCCCCATCAGGAGACTAAAAATACGGGTATCTGTGCCATAATACACACGCGTTGGATCTTGCCCAACCTTATACTGAGCAATCATCAGAATCAATGAGAGAATGGCTAAAAAGTTTGTCAGAAGGAAACTGTGCTTCTTACTCCGAATGACCTTCACTAAAAAGATCATAATGAGCGGCCAGAAAATAAAGAATTGTCCTTCAATCGCCAGATAATATATATGCTTAAAAGGTGATTCTCCTGCAGCATCAGCAAAGTAGGATGATCCCTGCTGAATTTGCCACCAGTTTTGCACCATAAAAATACTTGAGAGAAAGTTTGACCTGAGGCCCTTCATCTGATTTTGTTGGAAGAAGAACAAATAAGGCGAAACAATCAAGAAAACAGCCAAGAGCATGGGGTAAATACGCTTGGCTCTTTTCCCCCAAAACTTAAGTGGTCTTATCTTTTTAGTTTTAGTATATTCTCTTAGTAGTGAATCCGTGACTAAGTAGCCGGACAACACAAAGAAGAGAACAACGCCTAAAAATCCTCCTTGGATTTTCTGTGGATAAAGATGATACAAAATGACAGCAAGAACCCCAAGGGTACGTAAGCCATTAAAACCTGTTACGTAGCGTTTTTTTGCTTCCAAAACTGTCCTCCTTCTAAAAAGTAAGATTCACTTTTATTATTCTCTTTTTATATTTTTATTCCAATAATTTTTTTCATATATTTGCAAGAAAAAGAGCCGTGCCATGACTCTTTTTCTCATCTATGCACTACCCTTATTTTATCACTTTTCATGCTGTTTTAGAACAATTTACCTACCGAAAAAACCAGTAATTTTATCCCAAACATCTTTGGTAGCATTTTTAGCATCATCTACTGTTTTTTGGAAATCAAATCCGCTGCCTTTTTCAGAAGAATCACTGCTAGAATCTTCTGTTTGTGGCATATTTCCTGAACTGTTTTGTGCACTTTGCTCTTGATAAACAATTGCATCTTGTTGATCACGTAGAGCTGTCCAAGCTGGAGTTATCGGTGCAATATTATGCATGGCATAGGCATTTTCAGCTGTAAAGGCGGTTCCATCTGTATAAGGAAGCAAATAGCTGGCTATATTCCGGAAGATGACTGAAGGTTGCCCCTCAGAAGAACCTTCTAGTTGTTGCTGCTCATTTGTCTCATTCGGGAAACCAATCCATAGTGCAATCGCAATGTCAGGTGTATAACCAACCACCCATTGGTCAGTCGTATTATTTGTCCCTGTTTTACCTGCCATTGCATAGCTTGCCGGTGCAGCATTCCAAGCTGAACCGTTGGTAAATGTACCCAACATCATGGAATTCATCTTCTCTGCTACTTCTTTGGTCATAATCCGTTTTTGTGTCACGTTGGCTGTTGCGATTGTATCCCCAGCTGCATTTTCAATTTTAGTAATCAAATGCGCGCTGTTCATTACACCCTCATTCGCGAAAGTTGCAAAAGCTTGAGCCATTTCCCAAGGATTTGTTTCGACACCAGAACCAAGAACGGTTGATAAAGTGTTGTTTTCATCTTTTTTATTGAGATTCAAACCAAATTCACGCCCAACAGCATTCCCTTTTTCTGGAGTGATATCACGATAAGTATTAATAGCAGGAATATTGTAGGAGTTAGCTAAAGCTTGATACATTGGTACAGTACCCAGGTACTCTCCACTGTAATTTTGCGGTGTCCAATTGCCATAAGTTGTTGGTTTATCTTCCAATACTTTATCGATTGGCCAACCTGCTTGGACTGCGGGCAGATAGGCGATTAACGGTTTGATAACTGAACCTGTCGAACGTTTCGATTGTGTGGCATAGTTAAAGTCAAGGAAACTGTTATGGTCTTCTGAAGTGACATTACCAACAAGAGCCTCGACGCCACCAGTTTTCGGATTGATTGCCACCGAACCTGACTGTGCGTGCGTGCCATCTGCAGCTTGTGGGAAAAGTGCGGCATTGTCATAAGTGACCTGCATCCCTGCTTGCTTGTTTTGATCCAAAGTTGTATAAATCTTATAACCGTCATTCATAATGTCCTGCAAGCTAAGGCCATATTTGCGTTCAGCTTCCGCAATCACAGCATTGAAATAGCTTGGATACTTGTAAGCTTCTGACTGAGAAACATAAGTATCTTTTACCCGAGAGGCCAGATCGACCGATGCATAACTGTCTGCTTCTGACTGCGTGAGGTAGCCTGCACTGACCATGTTCTGCAGTACCGTATCTCGTCGCGGTGTCGCATATTTTCCGTCCTGGTAAAGCGGGTTATAAATTTCTGGACCTTTCAGCATCCCCGCAAGCGTAGCGGCCTCATCTACGGTAACTGCATTTGCTGAGACTCCAAAGTATTTTTTACTGGCATCTTCAATCCCCCAAACACCATTTCCAAAATAAGCGTTATTCAGATACATTGTAAGAATGTCTTGTTTACTGTAATGTTTATTGATTTCTAAAGCGAGGAAAAATTCCCGGGCTTTACGGTCAATCGTTTGTTTCTGAGTAAGGTAGGCATTTTTGGCCAACTGCTGCGTAATGGTAGATCCACCACCAAACCGCCCCAAAGTAACAACTGCTAAGCTAAAGCGACTCAGATTAACCCCATGGTTCTTATAAAAAGTACGGTCCTCGGTGGCGACTACGGCATTTTTAATATTGTCACTTATGGCATCAAACTTAACTGTTGTTCCTTTACTTCCATAAAGTAATCCTGCTTCATCACCATTTTTGTCCACAATTTGCGTTTGCGCATCAATGGATTTTTGCAAGATGGATACATTGGCCGTTTTTGCCAAATAGAACAAATAAGAACCAACAGCAAGAATCATAACCAAAATAGCAATAATAGTAATTTTAGTTAAATTATACTTTTTCCAGAAACGTTTTACTGGACATAAAAATTGCCTTATTTTTTCTGTATAAGGCGCCATCATTCTTAAATATTTTTTTATGCCTTTAAGGTCTTCAAGCGGAATTTCCGCTTCTTTCAGCTCTTTTTCTTCTTCATTATTATTTTCTATTTTTTTAGATGATTTCTTGTTTTTAGCACGACGACTAAAATTTTGATCTTTTTCTGACATGATTTTTTAAAAATCCTTTTGTATTCTATATTTTGCCTATTCTAACAAAAAAAGCCTTTGTGTTACAATATTCTATATGAAATTTAGTTTAATTTTACCAAAAAAAATTAAAAAGCAAAGTGTTTCGCATTTACTGGAGCACACTTGGCTCGTTCCACGCAAACAAAGACACCTTTTACGAACCAAAAAACATGTCTTCCTTAACGGCACATTGGCAGACTGGGAGGATTCTATAAAGCCCCAAGACGAAGTTACTCTTATTTTTGATGACGACGATTTCAGGCAGCTGGAGGTTCCCGTAGGCAACCCTCATCTTGCCGATATCCTGTATGAAGATGAACACCTTGTTATTGTAAATAAACCCGAAGGCATGAAAACTCATGGCAACACTGCTGAGGAAATTGCCCTACAAAATCACGTGACAGCTCGCCTGAAGAGCCCCGTACATGTCGTTCATCGCTTGGACAAGGAGACCTCTGGAGCAGTCCTCTTTGCCAAAAACCAATTAATTCTGCCCATTTTGGGTAAAATGTTTGAGGAAAATAAAATACATCGCTCTTATTTGGCAGTTGTACAAGGTTATTTTAACGAAAAAAGCTTAACTCTTAATAAAAATATTGGAAGAGATCGGCACGACCGAAAAAAATATGTCACCAGTAAAAATGGAAAAAGAGCCATTACGCATGTGACTGTACTCGAAAAAGAACACAGGCACTCCCTTGTAAGATGTACTCTTGATACCGGCCGTACGCACCAAATACGAGTTCACCTTTCCAGTGAAAGGCATCCTATCGTCGGTGATCCCCTCTATAATCTAGCGTTAAAAAATCAGCGCTTGATGCTTCACGCAGAAAAAATATATTTCTTTCATCCTTTCACAGAGGAATTAATAGAAATTAAAGCATCTAGCCAGACTTTTCAACAAGGCAAAAAAAGCCTACTTTCGAAAAGTAGACCTTAGGAGTTTTATGAAAAGATTTTTTTAGGAAGGTCTTTATTATAGTGAAAGCTTCTTAAAATAAGCTTAAGTCTTATTTAATTGTTTCTTTCAGTGATTTTAGGTTTTCTTCCATAATTGTCAGGTAACTTTCACCTGATTTTTTTTGTTCATCGGTCAATCCCTCAACAGGGTTAATCACCAACAACTTGGCTCCTGCTTCCTTGGCTAAAGTCTCCGCTAGCTTACTGCTAGAGTTATCTTCAAAATAAACAGTATTTAAATTTGCTTTTTGCATCTCATTTTTCAGTTTAATCAATGTTGCACTTGAAGGCTCTGCTTCAGGATCAAGGCCTGTAATGGCAATTGTTGTCAATCCATAATCACGGCCCAGGTAGCCAAAAGCTTCGTGCTGTGTGATAAACGTTTTATTTTTAGCATTTTTCAATTGATCAAAGTCTTGATCTATTTTTTTCAACTTTCCAATATACTCATCAGCATTTTTAGTGAAATCTTCCTTATATTCAGGGAATTTTTTTGATAATTCATCTGCGATATAGCGGACTTCAAGTAAGGCTGCTTTAGGGCTTACCCATGTATGCGGGTCATCACCAATTTTTTCTACGGGTGTACTTGCTTCTATTTTAACACCTTTATTTTTTACAGAAGGTGCCCATTTTTCAAGATATTTTGAATTATAAATAATAGCATCTGCATTCGTCAAAGTAGTCATGTCTTTTGCACTTGGCTCAAAATCATGTGCTTCTTGATTAGCAGGAACGATATTAATAATGTCAACTTTATCACCAACGACAGCTTTCGTAAACTCATACATTGGCTCAAATGTTGTCACAATTTGTGGTTTCTCACTTGCTGTTTTTTGACAAGCTGTCAATAAGAGCAAGACTGGGATAAGTAATAGAAGGGTATATTTTTTCATAAAGATAGTATAATACAAATTCAAAACAAAGTCAACCGGTTAACTACCAGTTAACTATTTTTTATCTGTCATGTTTTTCACGCTGTATGATCTTTTCTCTTAACTGCAGTTGGAGTTGATTCCGTTGTAATAAGCGTTGTTTTCTAGCATTAATAGCTCCTTGCAAATAATACTGTAAAAGCAAGCTGAAAAGAAGAGAAATGACCAGTGTATAGAGTAAAATACTGGCTCTTAACTTTCTTTTTCTGAGAACTTGTAAAGAAATATGCGGTCTCCTCCTTTTTCAAAAGACAAGATAATTTTTACCTGCTCTCCCTCCTGGCTGATTTTAGCATTTTTTACATGATGGATCATTGGTTGATAACCTCGCCCATTAGCATTAGTTTTCCGAAAATCTCCTTTGGAGGAAAGACCAAATCTTAGATTGACATTTTTGCGGACATAAAGATAGTTATTTTCCACCTTATCTAAGCTTGCTCCCTCAAGTTCGCTTCTCAGTAGACTGCAAAAAAGTTGCCAATCTTGGGTCTGATCTGTTGTTGCTCGTTTTACTTCTTCATGAAAAATTTTAGTCATATCTAGAAAAAGGGAAAAAGTACCTACTAACACGAGTAAAGCAAGGAGTGATTCCAGGAGAGTAAAGGCTGTAACTTTAATTTTTTTCAAGAACAATCAAGACCTTTCCCGACTCACGGATAGTCATTTGCGAAGTAGTTTCCTCAATCGAAATCTCCACACCATTTAATTTCAAATATTTTTTCCCCGTATCTATTGCCATATGAGCGACATTTAAGGCCTCGATATCCCTATTTTCCATCTCTGTTTGTTTCTTAATCTGAATAGCTTGTTCTAAAATAACCGTGACGAAAAAGACAAGCAAACTCATAGCAATTAAGCTCTCTAATAGAAGATATGCTTCAAGTGATTTTTTTCTTATATTTCCCGCTTCCAATTTCCAATTGATAAGAGATGGTTTTTTTCTGATAAGGAAGAAATATTGTAATTTTTTGTAGGCTCGAGTTGCCTGATTTTTGATCAAAAGTAATAGAAAAATCATTTATTTCAACCTCCTCTGGAACTTTCAGTACTTCCTCGTGACTGTATAGTGTGCCATTACTCGCACTCAATGTCTGTTGCTGTCCCTTTAATCCTGCCATACGCTGGGTATCCTTATAAAGTCGTTCAAATTGTAAAATAAAAATCTCTGCGCGTGCTATCG
>NZ_KQ968939.1:1412414-1431572 GCF_001578715.1 Lactococcus sp. DD01
TCCGTGCTATCCTGACACTTTGTTTGACCGAACCTGAAAAGAGAAAAATAACAGAAGAGCAAAGGAAAAGGACTAGTAAACTCTCTAGTAAGGTCAAAGCTTTAATTCGGTACATTACGTTTTGCATTAGGGTTCTTGGTATAATAATCATTGTAGCTATCGGCTTGTTTTTGCGTAATTAAACCGTCGGAGACAAGCTTCCCTAAGTTAGGACTATCCTGTTTATCAAGTTGATAAAGTTCGGCTTGACCTTCGACAACCTTAACAACCGCTGTTTGACCCGTATTTTGGATATTCTTCTTTTCTTTAGCCAAATTTGGGACAAACAATAAAAGTAACACACTGATAATAAGTAAGACGACAAGCATTTCAATCAAAGATAGTAAAATTCTTTATTTTAGTTACTTTCTTCTATATAAATAAAAAACTCCCCCATAATATGGAGGAGTAAATTGAATTGTGTTTTTATTATATCAAAAAATCCCCCACCGAAGTAGGGGATTACCTATAAGAACAGACTTGTACATTATAACATAACACACTTTATATTTTATCAAGAAAACAAAAAAGCCCGGCCAATGGACCGAGCGTTTTTTTATATTAATAATTTAGTGTTTGACCTGCATAAATCAAGTTAGGATTTTGAATTCCATTACTTGAAACAAGATGCTGCACAGTTGTTCCTAAACGTTGTGCAATAACTGAGAGATTATCTCCGTATTGTACAGTATAAGTTCCACCTGTCACCGCATTTGAGCCACCTGAGTAGCTGATTGCTTGTCCTGCATAAATAAGGTTAGGATTACTCAAAGCATTCTGACGTGCCAATTCTTGCCAGCTTGTACCCCAATTGTAAGCAATACTGCTCAATGTGTCGCCATATTGTACAATATAAGTTTTCTTGCTTGGATTTGGGGTTGGAGTAGGTTCTGGAGTTGGATTTGGTGTTGGCGTTGGATCAGGTACTTTTCCATCATATCCATTATCCGTGATACCTGTAAGGTCAATATTACCGTCTAATCCACCTGCAACATAAGTTGAGGTAAATTGGAAAATACCAATATCATCCATACTTGGGAAGTAATTCCAGTTTGGTGTTGGAGTTACTTCATAGTTTGGATATTCCGCAATCCAAAGTGATCCTGGAAACTCTTTAATAATGCGTTTGTAGTCCACATTTGCGATTGTGTAAGGCTTGTAGCTGTAATACATCGGTGTATATCCTGCTTCTTTCACACGTCGCATTCCGTAAAGAATAGCATCTGTGTTCGCCTGCTTACTTCCACTCGCACCACTCTCATAATCAAGAGCGACAATAGAGCCTTTAGGTGTAGCAATTTGTGGCAAGTATCGATCAAGCACGCCTTTTGAAAGTTCAATGGAGCCGCCCACTTGATACCAAATATAAGTGTGCGCACGTTTCCCTTGTGCCAGAGTATTTTGAACTTGACTATTATAAGTCAACTGGTCCACGTAATACCCGCCATAGGTTCCCCCAATTTGTGCAATAGAGAATTCATCACTGGCATAACCAAAGTTTCCTTGATAGCCGTTATATTTTGACCAGTCCACTCCTTGGTCGCCTACTGCTGCGAACGCTTGACTTGTTGCACCGAAACTTGTCAGTGCTAGAATTGCAATTGTCGTGGCTTTAATAATTTTTTTCATTTGTTGTCCTCCAATTTTTCCATTACACGTTGACTGTCTTTAATTCCCGCAGTTGTGGGATCAACCACAACACCAATAATTGCCAACAAACCAAAAGCAGCATTGATAATTGCTGCCAGTTGTTGGTTCAATACTACAAAATCCCATTTATAACCAAATGGGGCTCCAATAGTTTGTGCGAGTAAAAGAAAAGCCGGCACAGCTGCCAGCCAAAACGTTTTACTTTTAATCCGTACTTCCCAATTAATTTTATTCACAGGTTATCCTCCGATTCCTTTTGTTAAAAAATAACTTACTACTCCAAGACCTAGAGCAATCATATAGCCCCAAGCCCATTTGTTATTTGATTTAATTTCTTTGATTGCCTCTTCATTATGCAAAGCCATTGAGTAAGCTTTATCCGCTTTTTCTCTCAACAATTCATAATTGTCAAGTTTAGTTTCAATTCTGGCCAAGCGTTCAAGGACCTCTTGCCATGCTTTTTCTTCCAAATTTTTTTCCTTTCTAATCAACAAGACAATGTGTATCTATTCCTGACACTTGAAAACCATTCCCCATATCTCCTCCTACAGGCGTTAAAGTTAGTGCACCATTAGTTGATAGAGTCATACGTACCTGTGTAGCTGTCGAAATTATACCGCTATACCATTCGTGTTGCTGACTAATATTAACAGGTATTTTCCCAAACTGAACTCCTGTTCCTGAAGTAGTAGTAACTGTAATTATTCGCCCCCTTAAGTAAAGGCGGCCATTCAAAACACGATACTGTAAAGGGAAGGTTCCTGACTTAAAACCATTCATCACTTCTATATCTTTCCACCCTGTATCACTTGTCAAAGCTTCAAAATTTTCATTGATCGTCTCTGCACCATTTTGCATCCCTCGATATATTTTCTTAAGTTCTGCCATTTTTGCTCCTCTTCTTTATATTTTATTTGTTACTCCACCATTAGTGATAGTTGCTCCTTCCAGAGTAAAATTAAGGACATTCTCACCATCAATGATAAGTAAAGTATTCCCCTCAATAACAACTTCCCCTGCTAAAGCAAATGAACTCGGAATATCAATTTTAATTTTCATTCGATCATAACCAATAAATGTAGGGACAACTGAAATAGTTTCTCCACCAAAAGAAGGGCCTGTATCAAGTCCACCTTCTTCAGTGCCGATTGCGTTTTTATAAGAAGTAACCTTAACTTCTGGTTGATACTCTGAATCATGCTCAATGAAGAACCATGCACCGTTTGGCACCCTTTCACTAATGAGCTTTTCAAAAGCAACAACTTTACCGAGTAAAACTCCACCTGGATCAATAGACTCTAAAATATCTTTTATTGAATTAAACCAATCCTCAAAATCTCCTTTTCCTGCGTTGAGGTAGTCTTTCATGTCATTGATCAAGTCCTCTGCAGTTTGCCAATAAGAGCCCATCTCCCCCGGAGTTTTGGATACAGCATGAATGACAAAATAAGTAAAATCTTGAGTGGTCACAATCTCTTCCTCCCCTTTGTAAAAAGCAATATTTGCTTTCTGTCTATGTAGAGATTGCATAGTATATTCATCAAAAGTATATTGCACAATTCCTTTCTTGTAATCAATAATTTTACAAGAACGCTCCACAACATGTTCTCCACCTAGAAATGCTTGGAAAGTTGCCGTACAGTCTGTGAGATCCAATGGTAAACCATTCTGCACAATTTGTGCTTCCATCACTTCACTATTGATATTCCCTTGACGGACATTAATGATCCCTACATAGTTATAGGGCTCCGTTGTGGAAAGTGTGACATTCCATTTTTTCAATTGTTTCTCCTTTCCTTAAGTGTTCTTTCTCCAAATACAGAACCAATTATAAAGCCCCCATGAACTACTTGGACCACCATCAAACCATCTCACAGGAGAATTAAGAAAGTTCTGATCAAGTGTAGGAACTCTTCCATTTTTCCCATCTTCAAAGACGATTCCAGTATGTCCTGTAGATATTCCACTGTCTGTTCCGACATAAAAAATATCCCCCGCTTTGCAGTCTTCTGCACTCTGAGGGATAATTTTTGTCCAACCTGGAGGCGGTGCGAATGTACCGATTGTGGCAGCCGAAATTCCGTCTCCAATATTAATTTCATAATTCCAGCGTGGATTTCCAGAAGTTGAAGAACCATCTGGATTATAAGCTTGAGAATTCCACGGTGTCATACCGTATTTATTTGCGGTTAGTGTGGCCATCCATGCCGTTGTCAATCCTACGCACTGCCCATTCTGAACGTAACGTTCTTTATAGGTGTTGTAGAATTTATCCAACTGCTCTTTCAAATTTCCGCTTGGGGTTGGTGGTTTCAAGCCATGAAGTTTGTTATACCATTTAATCGCAAGCTGAACACGTTCTGGATGAGTCGCTGCAGGGCGTTCAAAGTTCGCTTCAAAAGCTGTTGTAGCTGTGGCAATATCTGTTAATCCTTTAAACTGAGCAACAGAATAAGGATAGCTACTTGTTGGGATATATTGCCCATTAAACATACACCACTCTAAGAGCTGTGATTGTGTTTTAGCAATTTTGTAGTCTCCAGAAATTCCTGCGGCACGCATCAAGTTTTGAACATATTCACGTCCGTTCCATGTTGCCGGTGGAACCAGAGGATAGGCTGAGCCGTCCCACTGTACCAAACCATAAGCAGGGCCACCTATTTGTTCAGTATCTGGCATCACACCAGATTCTTGGTCCATATTCCCAAGAATACCTGCGGCAGCTTGTTCAGTATAGCCTTTCGATTTCAAGAACTGCCAAACAATCCAAGCATTCTTTTCTTGGTCTGTAACAATTTCTGACGGAAACTCCCCTTCACCTCCACCGGAGCCACCGCCTGCGACAACTTCTTGGCCATTAAGTAATAATCTACCCGTGATATTAATATCTCCAAATAAATCTAATTTGCGGTCCTTTCCAATACTGTCTTCTGGAACTCTCAAAACATCATAAGAAATGCCACTTGAAGTATTTGAAGCGATAGAGAATTTAAAACCTGGATTCTGAATTAAACTCACACCTTTAAGCTCATTCGTATCCACATTGAAAACCGGGGCAAAGGCAATCATTTCTTCCTCTTTTCCATTCCCCAAGTTTTTAAGGAATCTGACCTTTCCGTCAGATATTTCAACGATAAATTTGTTATTTACAGATCTTAATTTGACACCCTCTAACGTACCTGCTTTGATAAAGTCTGCATTAAATACACCATCCATGGTCCACGCTGTCTTACCTGCTCCATTGTGAACGTCTTGAACCGTTTTCCATTGTCCTTTTTTACAATGTTTAAATACAATCCCAGCATTATTTTGGACAAGAAAATCTTTTGAATTCTCAATGTTTTTCCCATCCATAAAAATAGCTTCATAAATTTCACGAGAGTTGCTTACTCCAGCCTCAATACCATTTACCCAACGAACAGAGCCACCGTTCTTACCAGCTCCTCGCATAATATCGTCTTGGTACTTCCCGATTTCAGTGGACTCATAGAAGCCCATTTTATTTTGGTTTAAATCAGAGATATTATTCTGCACATTTGAAACTTGCCTATTTATAGAAGTCCCGTTCAAGTTATCTCCAAGTCCTGCTTGTACTTGGCCAGTCACATAATTCGTGACAACTTTAAATACTCTGGTTTGATAGTGATACCCTCGGTCTCCTCTGTGAATCGTCACAGTATTACCAATAGCATCTGCGCCTAAAACTTCTGTACTAAACTGCACCAAAGGACGGCTATAATATTCAAGAGTTTCATATGTCTTTTGTAGCAGCTCATTCGCATCTTCAATATCTTCAAAAACAACCACGGTTTTCCGTGGTAACATTTTCCCATTTGAAGGAATACCATACTCTGCAGTCATTGCAGGATATTCCAGATAGTTTTGTCCTTTTGGTTTATCAAGTGGTTTGCCGTTTGATTTCTTCCACTCGATATTTGTAAACTCTAATCTGCGGCCATATCCATCCCCTACTTCTTCGCCTTTCCCACGTCCAATGATTGCAGTCACAATATTTGTTCTGTCTTTTTCACGGACAATTTTTAAAACATCTTCGCCATACTCAAAACGTTTGTTTGTGACTTTACCAATTTTGTTATAACAATTGATAACTTTCCTTGTGATCGTATTTCCAGTTATTTCTACTGCAAAAGTAAATTCACAACCAAATTCTTGGAGCGCTTTTAGGGCTTCACGCATTGAAGAATAATAAAAATTACTTGTAATATTTTTATTTACTTCACACACACCAAGTTTCCAATCACAGCCAGAGTCATTAAGGAGCTGATTAATAACTTGAGACAGTGCTTTATTATTTGGACGGATATCCTTAATAATAAAGTTATCTAATTCATCAACCGCAAAATTGATATTTTCAAAGCTCAAAATATTTTCTTCATCACTACTTTTCAAAATACGATAAAGCGTGAATTGCTTTTCTCCTGAGTCATTCAAAGCAATATAACTTGCTTCTTCTAATAACGCTTCATAAGCTAAAGATAGAGAAAGACTATCGTTCATTAACTCAGAAGCATTTGTTGTAATTTCCCTTGTTTGAATACATTCCGAAAGTTCTGCAGAATCAAAACTCTTCATTACTTTTTGAAATTTATCCAAAAAAAGAACGTTTGCCACTACAGCACCGCCTTTCTATACTTTATTTCTATGTCATAATTTCCATCTGAAAAGTTTGAACCTGTTCTTAAACGAATATTTTTGAAGTCAGAATCTAGGTTTAAAATATCAGAAGCTAACTTTCCATTAACCCAAATATCCCCTGTTTTGAAATCAAAGAAGAGAACATCTCCCTTTTTAATATTAGAAGCTTTCAGATGATACTTACCATCTGTAATATCCAAAAAACCTGTGTTCATGATAACTTTCATGCTTTCAGGCTTTACGGGATAAGGAAGATTTCCAAGAATTTTTCCTGTAGAAACTTGTTCCTTGCCATACTTATATGGATCACCACAGATTACTGTAAAGGTAGAAATAATTGAATTTGTATCGCCTGGTACTTGTTCTGCAGCTTGGTAACGTCCTTTGAAGAAATACTCTAAATCATCATTGAACTGTATCAGCACATCTTCTCCAGAAAATAAAAAAGCCATCAACTCATCAAACTTATTTTGTAAGCTTTCCGAGTCTTTGTCCTCTAGTTTATATTTGATGGTCAGAACACGAGCTGGAAGTTTTGTGTTTGTGATAATACCTCCATACTGTAGTTCTTGCATTTCATGATTTAAGGAATACATTTCTCTGCCTTCAACTGAAAGTGTCTGATAACCTTCAATAAGACGTTCTATAAATGTTCCTTTATAAATCATGGCACTAGTTGGAATAAAGATATGTTCAGATTGATGTTTCCTTTTGGGTGTATCTCTAAATTTATACATTTTTCCTCCTAGTATAGATTATTTGTGGCCGTTTCCCAGCCTTGTGCTTGTGAAATATCCTCCACAAAAGCTTTGAACTGTTGTTTACCAAGTCTTATATTAATTTGCGCAGGCTGCTTACCTTTGTTTAAATTCACTTCATGAGCAATTGTGCCCCCTATAGAATTGTTAGCATTTCGAATGTTTGCACCGATATTTACAGAACCACCAGCATTTATTGCATTGGCCAAGAAATCATTCATACCAAGCACGCTATTTTGAACTGTCTTAAAGCTATTATTGAGACCTTTATTAAGACCACCCATAATTGCATTACCTGCTGGGATAAGAAGTTTCCTATCGACTCGAATCGGTCCTTTATGTTCACGGATCCAATCCCCAATGCCGCTAATAAATTCCATACCAGCTTCCCAAGCTGACTTCAAACCTTTAACAAAACCATCAATGATGGCTCTACCAATATCAAGAAGGTCAATGTTTCTTAAAGTATCAAAAATATCTCGAACACTTTGAACAACATTATCTACACTATCTTTTAAGTTTTGCCAAGCTTGTTTGGCTCCATTCACTAAGCCATTAAAAATATCGACTGTACCTTGTTTGAGGTTTCCCCAGCCTTGTTTAACTCCATTCACTAAGTTATCAGTAGTTGTTTTAATCCATTGTTTGAAATTGTTCCACGTATCTTTTATCCATTGAACTGTTGCGTTCCATAGATCTATTGTTCCTTGTTTGAAAGAATTCCATCCATTTACAATTCCATCAACAATGGCTTTTGTAGTAGCTACAACCCATGTAGCAAAACTACTCCATAAGCTTTTTACACCATCTACAATAGCATTCCATATATTAACTACAGTTTGGAAAAATGACTTGTAAAATCCAACTACGATATTCACAAAAGTTTGGACTATTGTTTGAATCGCTGTTGCTAGTGTTTGCCATAACATAGCAAAATCTTCTTTAAATTGATTGAAGTTGCCGGTTATTAAATCAATAATAAGCAAGACCGGGCCCATTACAATAGTCTTTATAACTTCCCAAGCTGCGGTAAATATTGTTTTCACTTGTTCCCATAACCCGCTAAAGAATTCTATCATTGGTTGGAAAATAGGATTTAAGAACTCTATAAAGCCTGCAAAGACTGCTTTTACTTGTTCCCAAGCTCCTGTGACACTTGATACAATAGTACCCCAAGTATTAGTAGAGGTAGTCGTCACGCCATTCCATAAATTCGAAAAGAACTCTGTAATACTATTCCAAGCATTCTTCACACTATCTACAGCACCTTGGACAGTTCCTGTTATCCCATCCCAAAGACCATTAGCACCATCTTTGATGCTCTGCCAAGTGTCACTGAACCACTTAACCGTGTTATCCCATGCTTTTTTTATCCAATCTACTGCTTTAGATACAGCTTCAGTTATTGAATCCCAAAGTCCAATCCAAAAATTACGGAAACCTTCACTGGTATTCCATAAATATATAAAACCTGCTACAAGGGCAGCAATTGCAGAAATTACTAGAACTATCGGATTAGCCATCAACACTGCGTTAAATGCTGTAATTGCACCCGTAACAGTTTTTACTATTTGCATGGCCTTTAAAATTCCTGTAAGAGTAGTAAAACCTGCTACAACAGGTACAATTACTGGTGCAAGTGTTTTTATTATCCCAACAAGTTGTGTGATGAAATTTATTACATCAGGTATCTTTTCTACAAGTTTATTAAGACCAGCTTCCATGGAGCTACCAACTTGGTTGATCACATTACTGATACTTTTCAAGTCTGTTTTGGCCAGTGCTTTATCAATACCAGTCACGACATTTGCAACCCCGCGACTCACGGCTGTTTTCATGTTTGCAATACTTGTAGAAATACCTTTAGTGCTATCTTGTGCAATTTTTTGCAGAGAAGAAAGACCACCACCACCGTTTTTATTAAGCTCAATCAAGCTATCTTGGAATTGTTCAACAGAAACAGTGCCTTTAGAAAGTCCTTCTTTCATTTCGCCTGTTGTCATGTTCATTGTCTTAGCAAGAGCATTTAAAGCAGGCCCCATACCAGCATCAATGAGTGAGTTCCATGTTTCAGCATCTACTTTTCCATTTGAGAATGACTGCGAAAGTTGTCTTACAGCGTTGTCCACTTGTTCAGCCGAACCACCAAATCCAAGAATACCGTTATTTAATGCTTCGAAAATTTGTTGCGACTTCCCGATATCACCAGTACTTGCAGACAAAAGTTGTAAACCACGAACAGCAGCATCCAGAGGAGTAGGCAAACCTTGGATAGATTTCTTCAGTGCTTCCATCGCTTTTGAAGTTTCGCCTTTACCAAAACCCATATTCTCAAAGGTTCTTGCAGAGTTATTCAAAGTATCAACACGTTGTATAGCACTTCCTACTGAATTTTTAACAAGCCCTACTGCTGCGCTAGCAACTTTATAAGCACCAACAGCTTTAAGAATTCCCATAGCAGAAACATTCATAGTCTGAGAACTTCTACTTGCTTTGTCGGCTTCAGTGCTAAATTTACTTGTTCCGCCACTGGCTTTCCCTATCGCACTGTCAGCTTTTTGTGCTGCTTGGCTTGCATTTCTCATCGCTCGTGAGAAATTGCGGTCTGTGGCTGTCAATATCGCTTCTACGCTATATGATTCCATTTGTCTCCTTTCTACTCATTAGCTTTCTTCAAAAGCCTAATAAGATTATCGTCATTCTTGACTTCTTCCCGTTTCTTACCAAGTATCTTATCTTCTGCCTTTTGTTTATCGAAGAATTTTCCAAAACTAGGAAAGACAGGGACTTCTTTTTTACCTTGTGTTTTAGTGGCTTGAACTTGCCAATTTAACCATGCCTGTAAATGTGATTCTTCTTCTCTATCCAATTTCTTCAGAGCTTCAACTTTCATCAAGAAATTGTATTCAGTGATTGTTAAACGTTCAAAGTCAAGGAAATTATTTATCCCTAAATATCGAAAAGCATTAAGTTGCAACTCTTGGTAATACTGTTCAGAATTTAAAGGAGTTTCATCATCTACGCTTGAAGGTTCATTGATTTGATCACGAGCTTCCCCGTATTACTTTCAGAAATTTCTTTGATAACAGAATCAAAGAGCTCTTCAATATCTTCGTGTTCGTCCACGAAATTATCCAAATCTCCTTGTGAGATTTTGGGACTTTCTGTACGGTTCGCAAGGTATAACACTTCCGAAAGTGTAGCAACGTTTGCAATTTGTAACTCAGGGATTACCTTGACAGCTAATGCCATCCCAAAATTCATACCATCTCGCTCGACTGGGAATGCTTTGTCAAGCTCTCGGACAAATTTCACACCAAATTTAAAACCATATGTTTTACCGTTGATTTCAAGTTGTAATAGATTCATGTTTTTTCTCCTTAAAAAAGAGCGGTTTTACCCGCCCTTATAATTTATTTTGCTTTCTTTGTTTCTACAGACGTTGGATCTGGTTCACTTTCTACTTTCTTAGTATCTTGGAACACATACTGCACTACTGCTTCCTGCTCTGCGCTTAGCGTTGCATAACCACGTTGTGGTGTACCTGTTACACCAAATTCCAAGCTTAACTCAAGTGCATCTTCTGAGTTTGGATTTGTTGAGAAAGATGTAAGATTTGCACGAAGGTATTTCGCTTTGTATTTGTCAGCATCTTCTCCGGCCCCTTTTTCTTCACGATCAATTTCCCAAACTTCAAATAATTCTCCATCATCAAATGCTTGGTCCATTTCATCCACGTGGGTGTCGCCAGTTGCCACAATTGAATTTGCAGATAAAGTATATTCAACTGCAGCTAATGACCCAACAGGCCCATCTTTAGTTGCAGTTGAATTGAAATCTCGTGTTTTTTCAGAAGTGTGTTCTGTTTGGAAAGCAAGTTTCCACGCATCCTCTTTCGTAGCGTTTTTAAGTAAACGATACAAAAGGATTACACTTTTACCTTGTTTAGCTACTAATTCAGCCATTTTTTCTCCTATCTTAATTTAAATTCTAAGTTGATCATCGCTCTTTTTAGCGGTGTATTTGTTGTTGTATCATCAAGCATTTGTATATCACTTGCTTGCACATTTAAAGACCAATGATAGCCTTCTGTGTTGTCTATTGCTAAAGCTTCGTTAAAAGCAATACTTGCCATATCTGAAACTTGTCGACGTTGCTTATAAAGTCCCCCAGGCAGACAAGCTTATATTCACTGAACCTTTAATATCCGTCTTATTAGGTTGAAAAATAGTTTGCGTATCTTCCATTTCAAAAAACGGGTACGGAACATCATCCAGTTGCTTATAATCATAAACTGTGTAGCCAAGAGACTTAAGACGAATCATTAATTCATCAAATAGAGCATTTTCTCTTGTTTTACTCATTTCATCAACCTTTCTAAGTCTTTTAGAAACTTGACTTTTTGCTTGCTATAAGCTGGTTTCATATAAGGTTGTTTCCCTTGAAAACGAGTACCATACTCAACATAAGCTGCATAATCTACATGTGCTTTAGTACGTGATGTCATACCATTATCTTTTGTAAGCATTCTGATACTACGCTTCAAATTACCCGTATCAACTGGCGCAAGTTTCTGAGAGTTTTCCGTAAGCTGCGAACCATTAAGAGCAACTACCTTTTTAATATCTGCCAAATTCACATTTTTACGCAATTTCTTTTGTAATTCGTCAAATCCGACCACCTTCATTCATCTACCTCCTGCAAGATAAAGGTGTTCCGCTCACTAGGATTACGAGAAGTAGTTAATCCCCACTTCTTGCCATCAAATGAAATATAGTCATAATCAGGAATAACAAATAAGGGCATAGTCCTCATGACTTTTGCCCCTTGTTTAATATCCCCAAAAACTTTAGCGCTGCGTTCTGTACCGATGTCAGTTACATTTGCATAAGTTGTTGTTACAGTCGGTTCTCCTTCTACATACTCTCCCTTTACAGGATCATACCCTTCATCAGCCAACTTCTTAACAAAATCTACTTTATTTAGGTATCTCAATAGAGTCTGAACCTCCTAATTTTCTTATTGCTTTCCTCTTCTTTTGATTTTTGCCATGCTTCAATTTCGCTGGCATATTCATCAAAGTCTGATTCTGCAAATGTCATGCTTAGTCCCTCTTGTGAGTAAGACTGCATTCCCTCTTGACCAATTCTATTGAATCGTTTTAAAACAACGTCCATGACAATATAATCAAGCTCAGGGGGCACTTCTTTTATACTAGCGCCGATGATAACAAGCAGCCGTTCGCGAGTTCTTTTTTCAATAACTTCTAAACGTTCCTCTGGTGTTCCACTAAGAAGGCTTTTTATATCCTCAGTTAATGACATATGTACCTCCTATCCCGCAGGAGTTACTGTGACTTCACAAGTTGCTGTTTTCCCATTTGCTGTTGTAACTGTAATTGTCGCTGTTCCTTCTGCAACTGCTGTAACTTTTCCTTGAACTGGTGTTACTGTTGCAATCGATGTATCACTTGATGCAAATTGAACCGACTTATCTTCTGCATTTTCTGGTGTTACTGTTGCTGTTAACGTTTCGTTTGCCCCAACTGTAAGGTGATAACGTTGTTTTATTCAACGTTACACCCGTAGGGGCTACGCTTTTTTTACTGTTGCTTTAAGGATCGCTTTCTTATTCTTTTCTGGTAAATGTTTGCCGTACTTAGCCGCAGCTTGAAGCGCAACACCCGCAAAGTCTTCTGAATCCATTGCACGAGCAATTTGAATACCTACCCCCGCAACACCTACATTATCTGCTGCAAAATATGCTACTTCATCCGTTTGGAATTTTTCGTCTGGAAGCTCTACAAGAATAAAACCTTTAAATTTGTAAAGGGTTTGTTCATCCACGTTTGCACTTGAATTCTTAGCCGTTGTGGCAAGTTTAGAATCAATAAGTAGATCATAAACATCCGCATTAACATAGGCGACCCAAGCAACAGCATTCGATACGTTGTTATTTACAAATTTCTTGTGGGCATCAGAAAAGAGTTTAGTTACTGAAGTTTCATCCAACGTAACTTCAAGATTTTCACTTGCGCTTTCTGAAAGAGCTTTTCCAAGCAATGTATCAACATGTTGGGCCCATGCTACACCATGAAGTGCCAAACGATCTGCAACAACTTGGTCTTTAATATCATTTACTGTGAAATCATCAATACCTTCATTGATTGCCAATGGTTTTTCATATTTCACAGAAGTGTTTACAGATTTAACTTCTTTACGTTCTCCGAAACGTGAAGTTGATCCTGTTCCTGTTCCAAATCCTGTATTTTCATCAGTTGAATATTCTTGAATAACCACATCTGTATCACTTGTTTTCAACTCAAGGAATGTGTCGCTTTGAGAGATCCCGTCTTTGACTTGTAGCACACCACCGAATGCTCGAAGGAAAGCTGTTTTCTTTGCGAAAAGGTCTGGCAGAACACCAGTAAATTGTTTTGTAAAAAGTTTAATTGCCATAATTTTTTTCTCCTAATTATTAATATTTTGCGACTGCTTGTTTAAAAGCATCTGCTTCTTGTTGTCCTGGCACCTTTTTAGGTGTTACTCCAGTGTTTCGTTCTTTTTCCCACTGAATACGTTGATTTTCAAGCAAGCCCAAGAATGTTTTCACATTGCTATAAGTCTTTTCTTCATCAACATCAACCAATAAAGCAAGTTCTTCAGATTTAAGAGCAATTCCGCTTTCTTTTAATACTTCGTCAGCTTCACTAGTAATATTAGAAAGTTTGATTTGTGCTTTTAATGCTGCAATTTCGTCATCTTTTTCTTTTTGGATGTCTGCGGCTTTTTCTTCGTCAGATTTTTCTTTAATCGACTTTTTGCCACCTTTTTCCAATTCTTCAATTCGTGCCAAGGCTTGCTCAAGTTGTGTTTTTGTTTCATTTTTATCAGCTTGTTCTTTACCAATACGCTTTTGAAGTTTTTCAATGACTTTTTCTGGGTCTACTGGTTCTTTTTCATTGCCTGGATCGGGATTATCTTTCGGATTATCGCCTCCAGCTGGTTCTGGTTCTCCGCTTGGTTGTGCTTCAGGCGTCCCTGCCGCTCCTTGGGGATCATCAGCGAAAAGTTGTAAATCAAGTGGTAAAAGTGTTTTTTGTTCCATTTCTGGTTCCTCCTACTCGCATTTAAAGACTTGGGAGTCTGATTTTACTCGTGTTTTATTTAACGTCCACTACAATCGGAAACGGACAAAAGAAAAGCACTCGTCAATGACAAATGCTATTTATTTTTACGTTTTGTTCTTATTTCTTCAATTGCTCTGTCAAGCTCCGCTTTGTCTTCAAAGGCTTCTTCGTATTCCCGTTGACTGATTGCCCCGCGCTTGCGTAAATCAGCCCAAAAAGCAACTTCATCAACATAAGGAACCGTTGAACATTTACAGTTAGGATGCATGTTAGGTGCATTTTCTCCGGGCAACATATCTTTAACATTAAAAATTTTGTCACGAAGAGGCGAACAAATCCGACAAGCGTTAGGCTCTGCGATAAATTTATATTGTTCTATCTCCGCCTCATCGTAACTTTGTTTTTGAATTGCTGTTTGAACACGTGTTGTTTCCGTAATCATCAGGCGCTGTGCATTGTAGGTTGCGTTTGCTCTACCTTTTTCAGTCATATACTTACGCAGTTCACTTGCCAGGGCTTTTGGATTCTTTCCTTGTGTAACTCCACGAATAAGCAATTTTTCCAAGTCTGCTTTTAGTTCATATTGATACTGCCATAAGCTACTAGAAAAACTCGCTATAGTTTCTTTAAATCCGCTCGCTATTACAGCCTGTATTAGACTTGAATAGCCATCATTAGGAACACTTAAACCAAGTATTCCCGCTTGTCTTTCAAATTCTGCTAAAGCGACTTCTGAAAGCTGAGTGCCCATATACTTTTCTAACTCGTCAAAAACATCTATTAATTCCAAACCTATATTTGCTTTTAAGAGTTCTAAACGGCTCGTCCGCATAGTTACGTTATAAAGTTTCAAAGCATGATTGGCAGCGTGTGAAAAATCCTTGTCTTTAACCAACTTTTTTGCCTTTTTTGCAAAGGCTTTGACATCCATTTTATCCGCACGTTTCATGGCTTCATCTACAGATATCCCTTCAGAGCCTGCAAAGGCTGCCCAATTTGCATTGATTTCTTTCTGGATAGCTTCCTGGGCTTCAAAGAGTTTATTCATGATTGCTTTCATGCGTTTTCTATCATCAGCTATCTGCTTGAGCTGCCAAGCTTTCTCACGTTTGTTCCAGTATTCTGAACTGTCCATAGATTACCCCTCTGCTTCGTCTTTAGGATCATCAACTTGTGCTTTATCCACATCAAAAGCTGGATTATCAGCTTTCTCTTTATTAATTCGTTCTATTTCTGTCTTAACATCAGGAACAACAGATAAAACACTTAAAGCAGTTTCTTCACTTGTCACTCCCATGAGAAGTGTAGCTGTCTCAGCTTGTTCTTTGATATCCTTAGGCTCGTTACGTGTAAAGGAGTACTCAATATCTTTCCATGAGTCTTTCCCGGCTTCGTTAGTTGTTAGACTACAAAATAATCTATAACGCTTGTTGAGTGAAGATTGAAATTTACGTTGGAAAGATAAAGCAAGGTTACTCATAGCTTGTAGCTTATAAGCCAATGCAACACCGCTTGATGAGCCAAAAGATTCATCAGAAATATTAGCAACCATACTTGTAAGGAAAACCAATTTTTCTAATCGATCTAATAAATTTTCTGTTTGAGCATCACTATCAGGCTTTTCAAGAAACTTAACATCAACCTTATTATTCCCCTCTGAATCTCGCGCAAAGTAATTAATGACTCGATTGCTTCGAATGTTTTTTAAATCTTCTCCCTCAACTTCAGCACCGAGAAATGCTAGGTACTGATCACTGAAATAGTCTACATCATTTGCTTTCTCACTAATAGCTTTGTTAAAAGCGTTAACCAATGGTATTACAGATTCAAAGATGCTCATTCTCTCTTCGTTAAAATAAAACTCAACCACAGGAAGTTCTGGATAAGGATTGTAAGTTCTATCTCCAAAACTTAAATCGCTAGCTTCCCCATTGATTTCAATCGTCTCAAGTAATGTATAAACTTCTCCTTGAATTTTACCTTCATCATCAACACCATATCTCACCGCAAACAAAGGCTCTTCTTTGATTGAGTCATCATAGACCATAAACATATTTTCAGGAGTGTTATAAATAACGTTTGTTTGTGTAGTTTCATCTTGATAAATTAACTCAAAAGCTCGGCCATAAATACATGCCATCTTAGCAAGTTCTGATTCTTCATCTTCCATATCATTTAAATTATCAAATGAATGCAGCTTCTCTAATACTTTAGAATCTTTATGCGATTTCTTAACAGGTATCCCATTAAAGTAACCTGTAAAAGTATCTACAATATATTTTGGAAAATTCACAGCTAACCGATTATCCGGTTTCCAACTATCCTTAGGATCCTGTGTGGCGATATCCATAATGCCTTTATACATGTTTATTAGATACTGATAGCGTGCAATTTCTTCTTTGTGTTTTTCTATAAACTTTTTCACTACCTCAGGAGTAATTTCTCCATCTTTTGAAAAAGTCATGAGTTTAATTGGTTTAATATCCAACTATAATCCCCCTTGAAATGATTTTAATTTGGCTCTTTGCTTACCATTCATGGATTCAGCAATACCCGTTGTTGCATCTGGTGCATCATCATGTTTGTTTTTACCTTCTTTTTGGTAAGTTGTCATAGCTTGATAGTATTCTGGAAAACGTGTACGCCAGTCACTCGGAAAGCGTACGTGCTGCTCAATCCAATAGCTGTTTGAATAAATACGGGCTTCTTTGTTATTTCCTTGATAGAAGTCCTCTACTGCACAAGCTACATTTCCTTGTATCTTTTCTCGTACTGAACGAGCAAAAGACCGACCACCATTGTTACGCTCGATCCTTGATACATTTACATTATGAGTGATTAATTGTTGAGCTACTGCTTTTTCTGTGTACTCCATTGGCTTTTGTGTGTAAACAACATCTAGGACATCCGCAAAGCCGTCTGAGGTTTCTCCCCATACAATAGAGCAAAGATAGTCTTTACCAGTGTCCGCCGTATCACAGTAATTCCAAATCTTAATGTAATTTGAACGTGATTGATAAGTTTTAAACTCTCCATACAAGCGCCCTTTAATATCAATTGGTTCTTGTTGGTAGTTGGCACTCGCAATATCTGGGCCCATTGTCTTTACTTTACGTTTATAATCTTCCAAAGTAAGTACATCATCACAGAGCATTTCATTTGTTTGTTCGTTATAGGCTTTAAGATTAACGTGCTTCACTCTGTAACCATTTTGAGGTAACTCTCTTAAGGCTCGGCCTGCTAGGTCTTCACTATGCCAACGTGTCATGTTAATAATTATCTTACCGCCTGATTCCAAGCGTGAAAGCATGGTGTTAACAAACCATTCCCAGTGCTTATCTAAGACTGCTACATTGTTTGCCTCCTCAGCATTTTTGATAACATCATCAACGATAATAATATCAGCACCAAAACCTGTCGCAGTACCTGTTGGAGAAGTTGCGAGATAGTTATTATAACCATCTTCCAAACTCCAAAGGTTCATTGCACCATCACCAAATTTTATTTTGGCATCAAATATATCTGAATAAACAATCTTATTCACATCTGCTTTAGTTTCTTGAATAGTGTTACGCACATTTTTAGAAAAAACTGTGGATAAGGTTTCGTTATATGATCCAGTCATGATTTTCTTTGTATGATCATTCCCCAGAATCCATTCAACAAATCGACCAAGCGAAAGAGACTTCCCGTGACGTGGTGGCATATTTAAAACTAATACATCGTGTTCATCATCATTTAAAAAGGATTGAAATTCATTACACACAGAGACCAAATAAGCCCTGTCTCGCTTATAAAAGCTAGGCATAATCAAATTACAATAGTCAAAGAAAAAGCGCTTAGCCAGCTCAATTTTAGCCCCTAGCACAATCTTATCCATCTCTACTTGCCAACTTTCTAAGCTCGTCCACACTTAATTCAGCAAAAGGATTAGTTTTTACTTCCCCTGATAACTCTAACTTACTAGTATAGTCACCATCCATCTTATTAAGCGTGTCTATCGCTTTAATCATATCAGCTTCTTTTTCAGCGTTTTGTGCTATGTCCGATAAAGCTACCATTCGCTCTTTACGTGTCATAATCGCAGCATCTTGAGCTTCTTCTTGAAGTTCTTTATACCTCCCCAAAACCTCCCTGAAAAGTTCACTCGCTCGATTATCAACCGTCTTGTCCTTCCATCGATTAGAGGCAGGAAAAGCTTCTCTATAAGCTTGACGTTGACTCATGCCAGCAATCAGGCTTTGAACAAATTTTTCGTGCCTTGCATTTTCTAATATTGGCATAAGTCTCCTTTCATCAATATAAAAAGCCGCCATTTCTGACAGCTTTAACAGGATAGTGTTTATAAGTATTTTCTAGAGTCAGGCACTTCCTGTAAGTACCTGCTATAACCGCAGCGAGATTCGAACTCACGCCTCTACATTAAAAGTGTAGTGTCTTACCACCTAGACCATGTCGGTTTCCGTTAGTTCCTACCGCACTAACAATTTGTATTGCTTCTAACTGAACTAGTATAATCAGCTATAAAACAAATGTAGAAAAGTCTATGACGAGATAGACAACAAAATCGCCCAATGTTGTAAACAATATCACTGAAGTCGTGACTGCCTTACTATGGACTTGGCATAATATATCGTAGTAAACACTTAACATGAATGTGCGATATACATACCTAATTGGAACTGCAGGACTTGAACCTGCGCTAAGCGTGACCTCACGTTTACGGACTCGAACCGAATTTTCACGAGGGTTTACCGTCCTCGGCTCTACCAACTGAGCTAAATTCCAACCACTGGTTTTACCGTCCAGCAACGTTTAACAATTTCAGCACTTTTTGTTCACCGAGACTTACAATTTTGTGTTCTGCCGAATTGTTCATAATACAAGTATAGCACCGAAAATCGAGGTTAACGCTCCGTTTTCGTT
>NZ_KQ968939.1:1431794-1433913 GCF_001578715.1 Lactococcus sp. DD01
AACGGCTCGTACCATACTTGAAACTGGTATTTAAGCTCATTCAACGCTTTTAATTCTTCATCGTTTTCTAAAGCTTCTTTGTTTAATGCACTGCTTTCTGGCTCAGATCCACCAGAATATGCTGTGCGAATTCCAAGATTATCTACTTTTTGTCGGTAGAGATATCTACTTTCAATAGATTTTATCCTCGCATCTAATCGACCATTCACATAATCTCCAATAATCCTATCTAACTTATCAGCCAAAACTTTAACCTCCCTATGTGGTATAATTTAGATAGAAAGTATAAATCCCTAAGCCCGTTACCCGCGGGCTTTTTTACTTTTTTGCTTTTTTGCTTTTTTTAATTTACAAACCAAAGAGCTTGTGCAAGTCTTAATAGAAATCCTAAAACTACTGCGCATACCAAGAGAGCTACTACAATAATTACCCCAACGAGTATCATTCCAATAAACTCGCCAAAAATCGTACTCATTTTTTTATTTTTCATTCTTTCTCACCGCTCCTAAATCTAAGATATCCGCTTCTGACCATACTCCCAGTTCAAACATCGTACGTATGATATTCTTCTGACGAATCAGCGAAAGATTGTCTGTATCATCTTCGTTATAATATGCTGCACCAAAATCAAATTGAGAAGCATCTTGCAAAGGCGAGAGAATTTTCGTGCTATCAGCCCAATAAGATGCCACACCATTTTCTGTCGCTTTCCACTTGTCAATACTCAAGCTACCATTTGAGGAGCGAATAATATTCACCGCTAATGGATATTTTTCTACTCTTTGCGACAGAAAGCCTCCAGAACCATAGCCGTAACCATATACTGTTGCTGTAGTGGAATAATCAGGAAATACTAGGCCACTTCCATTATCAAACCAGATGGTCCAAGGATGAGTTGTTCTATCCAAAGTATAGGCAGTCGGTGCACGATGTGTAATTTCTGGCTTCAAGGAATCAATGAAGTCTTGTTCAGATCCTGTATTTCCAAGATCTAGCCAAACTTGGTAGGCAGACTTTCCTTGTTCACCTTCGACTCCGTCTTTACCTGGCAAGCCTTCTGAACCCGGCTCTCCTTGCGGTCCAACCGGTCCCTTTTCACCGTCTTTACCGGGTTCGCCTGCTTCCCCCTTGAGTGACTCAAGAAAATCTTCCGGTGATCCCATGTGACCTGCTTCAAGCCAAACCTCATAAGCTGTCTTACCCTCTGGACCAATAAGGGAAGTCAGGAATTCTTCAATTGTTCCTTCATTTCCAGCTTCAAGCCACAGGTCGTAGGCAGATTTCCCATCTGGTCCTGCTGGTCCCCCACCATACTCTTCGATAAGGTCAATGACGTCTTCTGTGGTGGCATATTTTTTTATTTCACCTTCAGCCACGTAATCATCATGGCTTTTAACGACTTTCACTTCTATCGACCGATCAGACGGAAATACATAGCCTCCGGCTGTAATTTCTATATTGTACGTACAAATATCTAAAAATTTATCAATAGTAAATGATACTTTGTTCTCGCCCTCTATGTCAACTTCTTTACGGAAATGAGTTTCTCTATTATAATTTTGAAAGCTCACAATTGCTTTTTTTTCTGTGAGGTCAATTTTTTTGTTATCCTCATCAAGTAATTCAAAAGCCAAAATACTTGAGCTATCTCCTTGTTTGATGAGTTCTCCGCCGTCTATTCGTCTTAAATTTGTACTGTTCATTCTGGCACCTCAACATAATTCGTACCTATCCGATAAGAGGCAATGCGAATTTCCGAATTTGTGAGCAAACGCAATGAATCGTCATAAGCTTTCTCATAGTAATCATGTTTCACTAGGAAATTATCTCGGTGATTAATTACTGTCTCTTTACGTGGCATATCTGGTATGACGATATCGACAGATAAAGTCACGCTGCCATTTGTCATGCCTTCTTTGATGTCGTTTAATAGTTTTTGTTTTGGTGTCATTTTCTTCTCCTTTACCTATAGTAAATATATAATATAATCGGAAGTGGCTTTATAAGCTGTACTCCCTTGTAATCACTGCCTTTATAAGGCTTTTTTTATTTTGGTTAAAACGGGCTATTTTAAAAGTAAAAATAATATTTTAACTATCACTACTACAACAGCGACAAC
>NZ_KQ968939.1:1434615-1465650 GCF_001578715.1 Lactococcus sp. DD01
TTTCCCTCCGATTTCTGCGAGTGCTTGTTTAGCTATTGCTGGATTTCTGTCACGTCTAAATTGCATACCATACTTAGACCGTTCAACTTCTTTCAGTGCTTCAACAGCTGTGGCAAGTTGCTCACGCTGTTTATCTACTTTATTGATAAGTAAGTCATAGACTTCTTTATTAATCGTGACAGTCTCCTCAGAGGTTACTAGAGTGGTAGCATTCTGTATATGAGCTAAAGCAATAGTTAAACCATGGCGTTTTCCTGAATTAAAAGCTCGCCCATTTTTATTAAGACTATAAACTAGTGTTCTATTTACATCTTTTATTTCTTCTTCAATTCGTTCTTTTGCTGTTTTTGTCATTTTGCCTCCTCGAATAGATCTAGCTGTGTCACGTTGTTTTTGATACGTTCTAAGGATTTATCATAATATTCTTTATCAATTTCAAAGCCTATGTAGTTCCTGTTCAAGTTTTGACAGGCTACTGCAGTACTACCGCTTCCAGAAAAAGGGTCTAGTACAACATTTCCTGGTTCAGAAACTAGATTTAACAAACGTTCCATCAACCTTACCGGCTTTTGAGTGGCATGTACAAATCTATAGTGTTCTTTTTTAACTCGCATGATAGAAGTCTCCATTTTACCCTCTTCAATTGATTTAATAACATCCACAGACCTATCATTTACTGTAGTTTTATAACCCGTAATACCATGTTTATTAGAGCCCTTATGCTTTATTGTTTTTTGATTTTCTAGATAATATTTTATTTCTTTAATTTTTTTACTATTATGCAAAGCAGATGCCAATGTATTAACATCATTGATAACAAGATCTAAATTAAAAAAATTTTTTTCGGTATAAGGTATTTTTATACGGTTTATAGTCCCAGTTTTTGTAAGAAGAGAAACTGTTTCGTGTACTCTGGAAAGTTTTAAAAGCGGCCCAGATGATGCTCTTTTATCCCAGATAACTTCCTCTTTAAATTCAAATCCAAGCTCATTTAGCTTCACATTCCAACGATAAAATGAGATCCCTCGTCCAAAAATCACAATAAAACCATCGTCTTTTAATATTCGATTCCATTGTTCAAAAACTGCATCCTCGTCCCATTCCCTATCTAATTTATGTTTTAAATATAGATAGGGTGGATCGGTAACAATTGCATCAACTGTTTTGTCGGGAATTCGTTTCATCCCCTCCAGACAGTTCTCATTGTAAATCTTGTTTAGTTCAATCAATGAATCTTATCTCCTTTCCGTATTCCAGAGCAATCTGATATTCTATAAAGCAGCCCTTACTACTTTTTAAACTTACCCTATCTCCGATAAAAGCCACTCCTGTACACTCATCCATTGGCTCAATTGCTCTTGATAACATTGCAATAGGCTTAGGATCGTGTACTTCGTTCTTGTCGTTAAATGCTGCATTATCTGGATTATAAGGAGAATGATATTCATCTCCTCTTTCTTCTACCCAGTCAATGCCACGCTGTAGCGCAGCTTGAATTTCTTTTTCTGTCTTACCATTCATTGGTGTTGACAAGTACCATTTTTTCATACTGTCCAATCCCTCCTAAAATTTCATCACGGCTCATGCTTGCGTATGGCTCTGGAATCTGTGGGTTGAGTGTGGCGCTTATTTTCTGGATTTCAACCTTAACTTTTTCTATTGCCCGTTCTCTCAAACATATATGAGAAGGTGTAGCAAGAGTGACCTTGCCTTTTTTTAGCGTGTCAATCTCGTCTTTCATACGCTCTATGTATTCGAAAAGAGTTTTTATCATTGGATTCATGCTTCTTCCTCCACAGGGACAAGCTCAATGAGTGGGTTAATCCATTCACACAACCACTTATCCTTTTCATCTCTCATTTCCCAATCTGGTGGAAGCTCCATAAACTCGTAGTAAGCTGCTTTTTTATAAAAAGCTCCGTCCTTGATTTTAGTAAGTTCTGATTTTGTATAAGCGTGCGCAACATAAAAGTGATTGAAAGCCCCGTTTTTATCAAGATACAAACGCATATCTGCGAAAGTCACACCAGTCGCTTGAAACTCCATTTTTAGTCTTACATAATATTTTTGCTCGCTCATTTTTCCACCCCAATCTGCTCAACTGCAACATACTCATTTTTATGCCCACATATTGAACAAAAATTAGATTTTACATCTTCGTATCTGCATACTGGACAAGGAGAAACTATCACTTTTGGAGTTTCGGCTGTGTAGCCGTTAACCTTTAATTTAAGCAGATGATTAATATTCATACCTAGATCCGCATACCCAGTTTGTTTTTTCGACCACTCAATAATTTCTACTGGAATAGAACCATTAATCGCATATAACGGCTTTCTATCTAACCAATCAGCAACAAACTGCGGAACTTCTGGAATCTCCGGCTGCTGCTTTTCGAGCTGGGATTTGGAATTCGTTATTTCATTTTCAATGCGCTCTTTTTCCGCAAGTTTCTGACGTACTCCAAGTTGAGCAGCCGTTAATATACTCACGTCCTTAAGTTCATCTTTAGTTAATTGGTTCAGGCGTTCGCTAATTTTTTCAATATAATGTTCTCTAGTCATCTTAAAAATTCCCCTCTGCTGTTTCTGTAATTTCAGCCTTTATGCACTGTTTGGCAATATGTTCTGCTTCTTCCTTAGTATTCACTGTATAATAGCTGTGCAAACCTAATGATGGCATGTAAGGTACTTTAACGACAAACTTCTTCATCCTGAGCCTCCTCTTCAGATAAAATGTGAACTGTATCGATCAAGCAATTCATGTAGCCTGTGTTGAATTCTTCATGATCACAATCATTCCAAGCCATAAAACCGCTTGTTAGCTTATGGATTAGTTCTAGCTTTGCCATTGCTGTTACTTCAAATTTCATGGTATCACTATTTATGTATTCTGCTTTGACGTTAATTCCCAATATTTTTCTCCAATTCTTTCACCCGTTTTCGAGCTTCATCACGCTGCCTTTTCACTTTTTCAAGCTGTATGCCAATAATGGCAGCGCCTGCTATAAAACTTCCAGTTGCTATGATTAGCAAACTAATTAATAATTCGAGTTTCTGTGGATTCATAAGTCTCCTCCGTATACATTCCCCTTGATTTAATCAAGATATTTGAGTTGTACTTCTCTGTGAAACATTTGCGAGAGTACATCTGAGGGATCAATACCTTCTTGGAGCGATATAGTATGTATCGCTTGCCACAAAAGCGTTAGATAGTCCTCTGTTTTTCCGTTCTTAAAGTCAAACTCTACTTCTTCATTTTCAGAAACTATTGTCATTTTTATTTCTTCGTTTTTGGTCAAATTTTCAACCTTTCTTATTTACCCCTATTTTCAATTTTAAGAGCCGTTAACTTGCTTTCGATAAACTTATTCATGAAACGGTTTAAACAGCTAATGTAACCGTAACTTTCACAAATTAGGGCTATTCTAGAACGATAACTACTTCTTTTAAGTTATGATCCAGAAAATCATAAAGTTGAAGCCAAGTCATTTGCTGACCCTTATTGAAAACCGTCCGAATATCTTTGTAATATTGGACTAGCTCTTGCTTATACTTCTTACGAGCATCAATATAGACAATCTTATGGCCGTATCCGTCATACTTTGCTTTCTTGGCCATATTGTAGAGCTTCATTAATGGTATAGGGTTAAAAGCCATCATCGCTTGCCTCCTCTATTTCTATATCTATTTGGTTTTTGTCTAGGTAGTATTTTTTTGCAATGAGTACTACTATCTGGCTATCATCTGTGTAATAACCTAACTTTGTCATGTAGTCTTGTAGATTTTTCATGAGATTATCCAAGTCTGGTCTTGTAGTTTTGAATTGCCACCACTTTTTCTTTTGCTTAATCGCATTCCAAAATGTCACAGTGAGCTGTAAGGGCACATCTTTATCATATGGTTTACTTGGAGCATTGCGCTTTAGTGCGTTAACTAGCTCCTTGTTTTCAGTACCTTTGCGGTTATAAAAAGATATTTTTCCCTTTCTGTATCCAATACCTTTTTGTTGTTGCGTAACTGGCATTTTTTGTAAGTTGAAAGAGAATTTCATTTTCCAAGTCTCGCAATCTGCTTACGAAACTCTTTGTGAAAATACTTAGTTTCTTTATTGTTTTCTCTTGCTTTCGCCATCTGTTTAGATTCTTCTCGAGTTACAATTTGTTGAACTATTTTTTCTTCCTTACTTACTCTTGACATTCTTCACCTCCTCAAGTGTCATTTCTCCTCTGTGATAAGAAATAGCCTTTTCTAAAGGACAGCCAATAATTACCGCTAGAAAGTGCATCGGGTTATTTGGTTTATTTTCTTTATCACACCAATCTAGGAAGCGATAGTATTGTTTATCCGTCACTACAAGTGGTTTAACGTAATCAATATGACTCTGCGCCATTGCTGCTGTATAAGCTGACTTAGGTATTGCCATTTTCTAAATCCTCCCAGAACTTTTTGCGATCTTCATCTGTCATATACTCTGTTTTTTGATCACATTGGGACCACGCTGGAGCTGGCTTCACAATTTTATTATTAGTTGTAAAGGCTTGTTGTCTAGGTGTTGTGTCATAATCATCTTCCCAACCTTTACCGTTAAACCATGTACTCCCATGCTTGATATAATCTTTTAAAGTACCTTTTGCACTTATTTCTGCTAAATAGTTTTCAATACCAGTTTGAATCTCTTTATCAGTTACACCAGATTTAACAGCCTTTTTATATGCTATAAATGCTTTTGGCTTTCCTTTTTTATTTGGATACATTTTCCAAAGTAAAGCAAATCTACTTTCTAAATCAGTTTCTTTATCGGACTTGTCCGATATATTATTAAATGATTTATTAATTGATTTATTAGATGATATATTATACTTACGATTTTTCGGTATACCCCCTAACGATTCTTCCATAGGGGTATACTGATTTTTCGGTATACCCCCTAATGATTTATCAATATAGGGGTGGATGTATCTTTTTTTTACTTCTCCATTTTCAATTTCATACTCTAACTTTATATATCCTTTTTTCTCAAGGCGCTTTAGATTGGCAGATACAGTACCTTTAGTTTTCCTATATCTATTTGCTAAGTATGCATTTGATGGGAAAATGCTTCCATATGAATTTGCCATTGTATAAATTTCACTAAAAAGAAGTTTTTCAAAATCGTTTAAATCCTCAGCTTCAATAATCGGAACTGGTATTTGATTAAAAAATTTTGTACTTTGTTCCATTAGCTGGACCACCTTAAATTTCCGACATAATTATTAGTTTTATTCCCATCTATGTGTTTTACATTTGGCAACCCTTCTGGATTATCAATAAAAGTTTGAGCCACAAGTTGATGCATAAAAGGCATTACTCGTTTGCCATTGTCTAACACAAAACTATATCTTGGACGTTGGTCTGAACTTGTGTTTAATTTCAAATTTCTACGGATATTATCTGTCAATACTTGACGAAGCTTTCCATAATTACTAATTTCATATTCTCCAACAATTTTTCCAACAATTCGTGGAGAGTTAATGTATTCTAATTTTTTCCATGTTTCTTGAGTCATATATTCCTCCATAAACAATAGGTTAGCGCTGGGTCTCCGTGAGTACATAGCGCCCGACTTACATGTCCTTCCCGCACAAAGCCTATTGTGTGATGCTGATCCATTTGATATTCAGATAAAACTATGGCTTTCTAACGTGTTTCAATGACAAAATACGATTTTCTATTATTTTCGTCTTATTTTCTGAACAAAGGATCTACGATGCTTTTAGTGTGGTTCCGAGCACATTATTTTATAATTCTAAATCAAGTACCTCGGGTTCTCCTTGAGGTTCTTGATAATTTTCAGAGGCTACTTGATCATTGATAATCTCATTTTCTTCGATTTGTTTAGAATCTTCCACAGCTTCTAAAACCAAATCATCTGTTACTGGAGTAGCATCTTTTGGTGTTGCTGATTCGTTATCTGCCACAATTGCTTGCTGCATTTCTGTCGATAATGGAGCGTAAGTACTAAGCATTGCTTTTAATACCGTTTTGGTTGCCATTGCATCAAAATCTGTTTGCCATGGGCTTGATGATCTATTGAATGATTTTGAAAATCGTTTGCCGTGGGCAGTAACTTTTTCTTTATCCCAGTAAATAATTTTTCTAAACCCATTCGCAAGCTCCATACTGGCGAAATAACCTGCAATTTCGACCCCTTGTGGCATTGAAAAATCAATCTCTAGTTCTTCAAACAAACTGTCATATTTAATAAATTGATTTTCATAGACTGGACCAGCATTCAGTTTTGTAACTTGACCACTTCTAATCGCAAGTTGTATAAGTCCTTTATATCCAATTTGAAACTGTGCTTCTCTTCCGTAAGGTATGACATAAGCAAAGCCCAAGCTCGGCTCAATTGGTAGGTCAAGTGTCGCAGCTTTCATTGCTGCTGTCATGACACTATTTGAATCTACATTTTTTAAATTTGTAGAACCCACTAAACTAAGAAGGCTTCCCACAAATCCGTTAGTTTTTTTGCCTAATACTTCTTCGAATTTTCTTTTTGCAGCATCACTTTTGAGTACTGTTTGTGTTGGTGTTAAATTAGCCATTTAGCAACTCCTTTATCTTATTGAGTACGTTTAATACTGATTTGCCCGAGTAATTTTTCTCAGGTTCAATCTTCATTTCGAGAGTTTCAATTCTCTCTATGATTTCTTCGATTTTTGATTCGCCTTTATTTGCAATGTTTGCATTTTGATTTTCTAGCGCTTTATTTTTTATACGCTCTTCTTCAAGTTGCTGTGATAAGGCTTGAGTGTCCCCCGTTTCACGTTTTTCCAATACCTGCTCACGTTGCTTCAGCTCTTTTTCCTTTTCAGCAAGCTGTCTTTCTTTTTCAAGCTTGTCTTTTCGAGCTGCTTCAAGTAATTCTTCTTGCTCCAAATCTGCCTGAGCTTGTAAAGCTGCATTAGTGATTTTATCTTTAATTGTTTTCTTTAAATCTCCTTGAGTTGTCAATGCATCAACACTTGAAAACCTTCCAGGAGTCAATACCCAACGTGTGCCTGTTAATTGATAGATATTATTTGTCTGATTGACAAATAATTCTATCGCTTCAAAAGATTCACGTCTGCGCCGATCATCAAATGCTGTATTGACCTCTCCAATTTTTTTAACAAGCCCTGCTAATTCACTTCGAACTTCCCAAACTTTAAAATTCTTAGTTCGGAATACATCAATCAACTCATTAATTTGCTTTTTCTCTGCCAAATCAATTTCATTAACTTTAGCATTCAGTTCTTTTTTCAATTCAATAAGAGCTGTTTTTGTCGCCTTATCTTGCACCATCTCTGGCACTTGTGCTTTGACTTTTTGTAAATAATCAAAGACATCATCATTTTGAAGAAGTCCATCTTCGAATTCTACTGGCATTCCCATTTTTTATTCCTCCGAATTTTGTTATAATCAGAGTAGAATCTCGCAAAAGTTTCTACCCGCTCCTAGTTGCCGCTAGGAGCTTTTTGATATCCCCAAGTTGTGATGCTTTCTCGAAGCATTTTTTCTTTACGCTGCTCAGCTTTCCAGGCCTCATAACGTTCTTCCATGCCAGATAGTGGACGGTCTTTATATTTTATGCCCACTGCCGTTTTTTGAATTTCTACTGCTCGGCCATTGATAATTGTTATTGATTTCATTTTTCCTCCATAAAGTTAGATAAATTCTTTTTAATTAGCTCGCTTCTTGGTCTCGATCGATACCAGCTAAGATAATTCTGCCTATCTCTATTGCTATCTCTCCAGTCAATGGATTGTTTCTGCACCACTCTGGCCAATCTTCTTCACTGATTCTTGTTCCATCAGCTAAGATATTTGTAACCTTGTACTTTTTAGGCGGTCTCCTTTGTTTTCCCATCTTCATTCCTTTCTATGCACTATTGCATGCAAACGTTCTGCGATAATATTTAAAGGCCAAACATTCGCGCATTTTCCTGCAAAAAATTCGTATATGATCTCGCCAGTCTCTATGACGACAATTTGATATGTGATTGTTTGCATGATATAATATCCTTATCTAAATTTATCTAGCTCACTGTGCTCGCAGTGGGCTTTTTTCATCTATTGCACTTATTAGGCACTTTTGATAAAATTAAGGTATCCTACTAATGGAGGTACTGTCTTATGACAAAACTTTTGAAGGTAACTGTACTTAGATAGAGCCCTACCCTCCAAGATGAGGGAAGTGAGTATTAATTCATCCTAGGGTCGACACTAAGGATGGCTGCTCTAATATAATGCAGTGCTGGTTGCAAGCCAGTAAAGATTATTTTACTTGCCGTGAACAAGTATCTAAGTTTAAATAAGTTGCAAAGTACATAAAACTGTCACGAGTTTTGTGTGCTTTTTTATTTAAAAATCTCATTCATATCAAACTCAGGGAAATTATCCTTTAGTGCTTTCAGGAATTTAAATCCCGGATTACGATTACTAAGCTCAATCTTTACATAATGTGATTTTGTAAAACCGAGAATTTCTGCCATCTTACTCTGAGTAAGATTTTTTTGTTTGCGCAAGGCTTTTAATTCGTTCATGTTGTTTCTTTCTAACTTGCTTTATCAAAACCACTTTTCGTGGACTTTTTGTTTAAAAAAATATCATCAATCCGTTTGTTGAATTTGTTGGCAACAAGAAACATCTCTGTTCCCCACCAATCATTTTCTCCAAGTTCTTTTTTACGATAAGTTTCTGGTGTGACACCAATAACCTTTGCCATCTCTTTACGAGAAATATTTTTCTCGATACGAAGAGCGATTAATTCTTTCTCTACTGCCATAATGGTTCCTTTCTGTATATGTATTTTTGTCTTCTCCTTGATATAATAACTACGAGCAGATATTTGCGGTATTTGCTTAGTATTATAGAAAGGAGGATGTTACTTTGAATTTATTTAATGAAAATGATGATACTAGAAAATCTTGCGAAGAGAAAGTATTTAATTATCTTCGAGCTGACTTTCTTCGTAACAACTTTGGCTCTCCAGAAGAGGTACAAAAAAATTCTGAGAGTTCTAAACAACTTTTAAAGGTTGAAGATAAGCGTTTGAGAACTCTTGTATCTGGTTTAAGTGATCAAGAGTTATTAGAACACTTGAAACGTGCTGATACGCATATCCCAAGTTAAGAGTAACTTCAAAATCTTTTTTAGGTATGGTAGCTACAAATAAATTTTTTAGCTGCCTTTTCTTTTGCCGTTCTCTTGAATACTTTGGAATATAAGATTTTCTTTTCGCCATACAGATTCCTTTCCGCCCCAGCGGGGGCTTTTTATTTGTCAAACAGCTACTTACGCTGAGTTGAATACAACGTGTAACTACAGTTGCAACATCGCTCCTTCGTCGTACTAGGTGTTGCTATGTTTGTTCGCTTGTTTAACTTTATGATTTAATTATAATCCACTTTTCGTGGATTGTCAAGAAAAAATCGTGTTTATCAAGAAAAAGTTTGCAAAACGTGGTTTTTTCTTTTATAATGTTTTTATGGAAATTGAACAAATTAATAGGTATGTAGGTTCTAAAATTAAAGAGTACCGAAAGTATTTCGGACTGAGCCAGGAAGAATTAGCTAACAAAATAGGGGTGGGAAAAACAACCATATCCAATTATGAAGTAGGACTTCGTTCTCCAAAAAAACCTCAAATGATAAAACTTTCAGAAGTATTTGGTATTAGTATCGATGATTTTTTTCCTGCAGTTGATTCGTCTAAAATGAATGTTTCACCGATTTTATCTGAAATAAATCGTATCAGTTCTGAGCTTGATGAAAGTCGTCAAGAAGTAGTTCTTAATACAGCTAAAGAGCAACGTAATGAACAAGAAACAGAAAGAAAAGCGAATGAACCTATTCCATTACATATGGATGATGAAGCTATTTACGGACATATTGATCGTGCTGCAGCTTGGCAAGGCGAAGACCTAACTGATGAAGATCGTGATGCTATTATGATTGCATTAAAAAAACACCTAGAGGAAAAAGCGAAAGAAGAATCAGAAAAAGGTGAATAATGAAATCTGTTCAAGAAATACTTCAAGAAACTGGTTGTACAATAATATGGAATCACAGTAATGCTAAGGGGTTGTATATTAAAGAATTGAACTGTATCTATCTTAGTCTTGATTATGAGGAATTAGAAACTAAATCATTTCTCTATCATGAGTGTGGACATCTTCTTTCTGAAGATACAAAAGCCCAATTAAAATCTGTAGAGCTAAAACAAGAAAGAAAAGCAAATGATTTTATGATAGGAGCTTGCATTGATGAAGTAGCTCCAGATTATGAAGATTGTCCTTACTTATTGACAGCTTGCGAAATAATTTCTCGCTTCAACCTACCAGAAAAACTATTTGATGATATTACTGTAGCGATAAAAAATTATTTAGTAAAACATAATTGGGTTAGCTAAGTAAAATTTTACAGCTTGGATAACTTTACCGAGAGTATTGATAATATTGAATTTGATTAAATAAACATACGTGCGCTAATCACGATAAAGGGGCAAGGAGGATATTATATGAGTGAATTAAAATATACTGCAAGAGGATCTAATGGACAAGTTGAAGCTTATGATGATAAGATTGTCATTAAAAGAAAAGGGTTCTTTGGAATCGCAGCTCAAGGTATCAAAGGTGATAGAACAATATATTATACCGATTTAAAAGGAATAGAATATAAAAAACCAACTATGCTAGCAAATGGATATATCCAATTTATTACCAATATTGAATTAGCTAACGATTCTAATGTTACAATTATCGGTACTAGTAGTGTGGAAGCCCTGAAAGATCCTAACACAGTGATATTAAGAGCTTTTAAAAAAAATAATGTAATTCAATATGAAAAACTCCATGACTTTGTTATGGATAAATTTAATGAAAGCAAAGAAAGTTCTGCAAATACACCTATATTTAGTAATGCTGATGAGTTGAAAAAATTTAAAGACCTTCTTGATTTAGGAGTAATAACTCAAGAAGAATTTGCTTTACAAAAGAAAAAAATATTAGAATAAACAAAAAATCCGCTCCTAACTTTGGACGGCTAGAGCGGATTTAAATAAGTAAGTACAGAAACAACACCTATTATGCGAAGTTTTCTTGTACTCTATTATACCAAATAGAGAGGTAGAAAAACAATGAAAAAATGTGCCATCTATGTTCGAGTCTCAACTCTCAATCAAGCTGAGGAAGGTTATTCAATTTCTGAACAAACCGACAAATTAAGGGCTTATTGTGTGGCAAAGGGCTGGACCGTTGCTGAAATATACACCGATGCAGGATTCACTGGTTCAAATATTGACAGACCCGGAATGCAGCAGCTTATAAATGATATATCAGTACAAAAATTTGACACCGTACTTATTTACAAATTAGATCGACTATCTCGGAGCGTTCGTGACACTCTTTACCTTGCAAAGGATGTGTTCGCAAAAAATAATATTGACTTCGTATCATTAAGTGAAAACATAGATACATCTTCTGCAATGGGTGGGTTGTTCCTAACAATATTGTCAGCAATATCTGAATTTGAGCGTGAAACGATCAAAGAAAGAATGCAACTCGGAAAATTAGGCCGTGCAAAGTCTGGAAAATCTATGATGTGGTCTAGAACAGCTTTCGGATATTTGCATAATACTGATACTGGGGTTCTTGAAATTGAGCCATTGCAAGCGGAGGTTGTAAAACAAATCTTCCAAGAATATCTAAATGGCATGTCCATAACTAAACTACGAGATAAATTAAATTCAGAAGGGCACACTGGAAAAGATAAGCCTTGGTCATATCGGGCACTAAGAGCGACACTTGCTAATCCTGTTTATACTGGCAAAGTTAAATATAATAATCAAATATTTGACGGACTACACAAAGCGATAATAAGCCCTGAATTATTCCAAGCTGTACAATCTGAGTTAGAAATTAGACAAAAGGAAGCCTATCAGAAAAATAATAATCCGCGACCATTTCAATCAAAATATATTTTATCTGGAATTGCAAAATGCGGCTATTGTAAAACACCACTCCAAGTAATACTGGGATCTGTTCGTAAAGATGGATCTAGAGATATTAAATATCAATGCAAAAATAGATTTCCTCGGAAAACTAAAGGGGTAACCATATATAATGACAATAAAAAATGTGATTCCGGCTTTTATTATATGAGTGATATTGAAGCGGAGGTTATTGACCAGATTTCTCTTCTACAGTTAAATAACGGTGCTTTAGAAAATCTAATATCTATAAACTCTGAACCGGTTATTGATACAACTGAGTTCGAAAAACAACTGATAAATATCGATAACAAAATAAAAAGATTATCCGACCTATACATTAACGATATGATTTCTCTTGATGAAATGAAGCAGAGAAGTAAGAACTTAAAAAAAGACAGGGATGCTCTAAAAGCAAAAATAACATCATCTAATAAAACCAGCACCACTGATCGACTTAAAGCCGCAAGAAAGTTAATTGGGAATAAGCCTATTGAAAGCTTAAGCTATGAGCAACAGAAGAATATCATCAATCGCATAATTAGTCGCGTATATGTGACAGCTGAGACTGTTGATATTACATGGAGCCTATAAATAAAATACTTAAATAAACTCTTTATTTTTTTGTAAATAGAGAGTTTTACTATCCTTCATTTCAATCAAAGTAAAAGCTTTGAGTCTCTTTTTTTTCATTCATTCCTCCATGTTCTTTCAAATCAAGTTTCCCATATTGCTATATATAGGAAGTAGCATTGCCGCATAAATTAAAATAATCAACAGCGCCACGAGCAAGAAAACGATAGGCTGGATAAGTTGCATTGCTCTTTCAATCCTTTCAAAAAAGAGCGACCAGCTTTCTTCAGAAAAAATCATCAACTCTTTCCCTAGCTTGGACTTTAGTTCACCATATTCCACAATTAATGAGAGCTCCTTGGTAAATATGGGGTAAAATCGAAGAGCATCTTCAAACTTCTGACCACTATCTAATATTTGAAGAAGCTCAAAACCGAATTCTTTGAAAATTCGACTTTTTTGCTCTTGCATAATAAAACAAATCTGACGTAAATCGACAGCTTGAGCAATTAAGTTTCCCCATTCTCTTGCAAAATAAGCTGTCAAATAAAGCTGGACAAAACGGCCAACAAAAGGTATTTTGACCATTAGCCTCAGCGCTTCTAAAGCAGTTTTTTTCTTCCAATAGTATCTGGACAGATAAAAGAAAACGAACAAACTGAAGAGCCACCCTAAAAAGAGGGTCGGAAGATTCTGTATGGCATAAGTTGCTAATCCTTTGTTTTCTTCCAGTTGGGGCAGTAAATAATTTTTCAATCCAAGCATAATAAAGATTAGAAATGCCAGAAGAACAATCGGATAAGTGGCAACTTGGACAAGCTTTTTGCGGATGTTCAAAACACGTATCAGTTTTTCTTCAATCAATCCTAAAGTATACTCAACATTCCCATGTGACTCAGCCAAAGAGAGCTGAGTCACAACATCCTCATAAAAATTTAGCTTCGCCAAAATACCAGAGAAACTTTGCCCATTAAGTAAACCTTCACGCATTTTGGAAATAAAGTATGCTTCCGTAAGACCCGATCGTTCAAGGAAATCAATGATTTCAGAGAGGTGAAAGCCACTTTTGAAAAGATTATTCATGAGTTGAATGAGCTTAATCTGCTTTGCTAAACTCAATTTTTTCGCGCGCAGCTGCAACAGCTGAGATAAATCCATCTGCAACCAACTGATCAATCTGGTCATTCCATTCGTCTGGTTTCCATTCTTCAAACTTTTCCTTTTCACAAACAAGCAATCCCTTTCCTGCAATTAATCGTTGATAAATCACCCGCTGAAGACTGGATTGTAGCTCCCAATCACTTAATCCAAGTTCTTTTAAGCGTGCAATTACACCTGATATTGAGCGTGCATGAACAGTAGAGAATACTGTATACCCAGTCAAACTTGCACGAAGAATAGCTTTTGCCGTTTGACTATCCCTAATTTCACCAACAATAAGTAAATCAGGTCTGTGTCGCAGCGAAAGCTTAATCAAGGAATCATAATCATTCCCTATTACTTTATTGACTTGAAGTTGTAAAAATTCAGTTTCTACTAACTCCACAGGATCTTCTATACAAATAACTTGTTGATTTTTAAAATGCTCCCTTGCAAATTTGTACATAAGACTGGTCTTACCTGAACCTACAGGACCTGAAAAAAGGTAAAGGCCTCTTCCCCCAATAATAGTATTAAAGATCTCTGAATTCCAAAAATGAAGTTGGTTTTGTTGATGATGCAATAGTCGGATAACCAAGCTTTCTTGACCATGAAAATCACCGACAGTAGATAAACGTAAGCGCTGCTCACCTTTATCTAAGATATAAGTGCAAGCCCCCAACTGTACTCGTCTACTTTCTCCTAGATTCATACCAGATAAAAATTTCATATGAGCAATCAGTGCTTGCCCTTGCTCAAGGGAGAGTTCTCCTTCAAACCTCCTTTCTGTTGCTGTACGAAAATAGAGAGAATACTTTCCTTCTAATGCTACTAAATAAAGATCGTGCACCATCTGATCTACTGCTTTTTGTAAAAGGTTTTTTGCCAAAACCTGTATCATGATTGACCTCCTTAGCTAAGCTTACTTATTAACACGATAAAGTTAGCAAGTTATCACAATTTTTTTGAAAAAATGAGCAGATAATTTATAATAAGCTTTGTTGCTTACTTGATACCCTTTCTCAATGCATAACAGAGGCAAGAGTAATAAAAAAACCTGCCCAAAGGCAGGTTCAAAATTTTCAATTAGAATTTTTTACGTTTACGTGCAGCTTCTGATTTACGTTTAGCTTTTACAGAAGGTTTTTCGTAGTGTTCACGTTTGCGGAGCTCTTGAAGAGTTCCAGCTTTTGTTACTGAACGTTTGAAACGGCGGAGAGCGTCGTCAAGCGATTCATTTTTACGAACGATAGTTTTTGACATTGATTTCACCCCATTTCATTTTCGTATTTACTCTTAAAGAGCACTCCTAACATTCTATCAAAAGGCTGTATATTTGTCAACTAGATGTATAAAATAAAAAAAGCAGATTGTCTCTGCCTTTTCGCTTATTGTACGGAGTAGTTTGGAGCTTCTTTTGTAATTTGAACATCGTGTGGGTGAGATTCTTTCAAACCAGCACCTGACATTTCGATAAATTGTGCTGACTCATGTAAAGCAAGGATATCAGCTGCTCCAGTGTAGCCCATACCTGACTTCAAGCCACCAACCATTTGGAAAACGATATCGGTCGCTGTACCTTTATAAGCAACACGACCTTCGATACCTTCAGGAACCAATTTATTTGCTTCATTGACAGAGCCTTGGAAGTAACGGTCGCTTGAACCTTTCTTCATTGCTGCAAGTGAACCCATACCACGGTATGTTTTAAATTTACGCCCTTGGAAGATTTCGAATTCACCTGGTGATTCGTCTGTACCGGCAAGCATTGAGCCAAGCATTACTGCATCTCCTCCTGCTGCCAAAGCTTTAACGATATCGCCAGAGTATTTGATTCCTCCATCGGCGATGATTGTTTTACCGTATTCACGCGCAACTGCTGCCGCATCATAAATAGCTGTGATTTGTGGCACGCCTACACCTGCGACAACACGTGTAGTACAGATTGAACCTGGACCAATTCCGACTTTAACAACATCAACACCAGCTTCAAAGAGTGCGCGTGCACCTTCACCAGTGGCAATATTCCCTGCAATCAATGTACGTTCTGGGAAATGTTCACGAATTTCTTTGATTTTACGTAATACACCTGCCGAATGACCATGTGCTGTATCAATGACAATAGCATCGGCACCAGCTGCAAAGAGAGCTTCAGCACGATCAAAAGTATCAGAGGTTACACCAACAGCCGCAGCTACTAAAAGACGACCTTGACTATCTTTTGCGGCGTTAGGGAATTCAATCACACGTTCAATGTCTTTGATTGTAATCAAACCTGCAAGCTTACCGCTCTCGTCAACCAATGGCAATTTTTCAATCTTGTGTTTTTGAAGTGCTTCTTCAGCTTCACGCAATGAAGTTCCCACAGGTGCTGTAATCAAGTTTTCAGAAGTCATTACATTCTTGATTTCTTGATTGTAGTTTGAAACAAAACGAAGGTCACGGTTAGTCAAGATACCCACAAGCTTGCGATTTTCCAAAGTTTCAACAATTGGCACACCCGAAATACGGTAAGTCGCCATCAAGTTTTCCGCTTCTTCAATCTTATGCTCAGGTGTCAAGAAGAATGGATCAGTAATAACACCAGATTCTGAGCGTTTTACTTTGTGCACTTCTTCAGCCTGTTCAGCAATACTCATATTTTTGTGGATAACACCAAGTCCACCTTGACGTGCCATTGAAATAGCCATTTTACTATCTGTTACAGTATCCATTGCAGCAGATATCATCGGAATATTCAATGTCAAGTTCTTCGCTAGTTTGGTACTCATATCTACCTCGTTTGGCAGTACATGTGATTCCGCTGGAATCAATAACACATCATCAAAAGTGTAACCCTTCTTCAAAAACTTTGTTTCCCAATTTGACATTAAATCTATCCTCCAAATATATATTTTTACTATTCTATCACTATCTTTTAGGGATTTCAATGATTTTTCACCATATTTGTCAATATTTTTTCGCAAAAGGCTTTAATTGAGTTAAGGTTTTTGTTAAAATAAAAGATGTGTAAATAAAGAAATAATAATGAGGAAATAATGATCAATTTAAGAAAAGCAGCCGTATTTACCGGTTTATGTTTCATCACGCTTGCTGCTCATGCAGCACAAGCAGATACTGCTGAAGTACCTGTGGACAATCACCCAATGGGGTATTACGCTGAAGTACAAACCGAAGAAAATCCAATGACCGCTCCTATTGATGCTCAAGGAAACTTAGCGCCTATCGATGAAGAAGGACAGACAGTAAAGGAAGAAATCCAAGAAGATACTGAGACTCCAAAAGTTTCCAGCAGGGTTCGTCGCGCTATTGCTGACGATGCGGAGACAGCCCAAGCCAGTTTAAGAAATGCCCCCTCTGACCTGGTATCCAATGATACAAGTCTACCACGAAAAGATGCTGTCGACATTGCTTCGTGGCAAGATTGGATGACACAAAGTGATTTCAATCAACTTAAAGCACAAGGTGTTAAGACAGTGATTGTTAAACTGACGGAGAGCACAACCTACATTAACCCAGCAGCTAAAGCCCAAATTCAAATGGCTAAAAATGCCGGACTGACGGTTGCTGTTTACCACTTTTCACATTTCTCAGAATCAGGAAAAACGGCTCAAGCGACTGTTAACAATACTGCACGAGCAGAAGCTAATTTCTTTGCAAATGTTGCTAAACAGTACGGTCTTTCAACAAGTACTGTCATGATTAACGATGCCGAATATGTTCCAAAAGATAGCGTGGGAACCATGCCTTACTGGGACTGGACGGTTGCCTCACAAAACTTTGCGGATCAACTTAAAAAGCAAGGATTTGTAAGTACACGTCACTATGCTTCAAAAGCTTGGGCAGTGGATGGAGTTGGACAAATGGAACCAAGTAAGTTGGGGGCAAAAAACATGTGGATTGCTCAGTATCTGTATGGAAAACCAAGTGCTTCTAATCTTCAAAACACTCAGTTTGGTTCATGGCAGTATACAAGTCAAATGTACTTTACAAACTTCAGCAGACGTAGCCCATTGGATGTAAGCATTGACTATGCAAATATTTTCAGTGGAGATTTACCAAGAATCTCAGTGAAGTTTGTTAATCTCCCCGTGAAAAATCCAAATCCTTCGCCATTTAAGGATATCTCTCAATCTATTTATAAAAACTATATCAACTGGAATTATAAGGTAGGAATCACCACTGGTTACACACCAACTACTTATAATCCTAATGCAAATGTTACTCGTGGTGAGATGGCCGTATTTCTTCACCGTTTAGCTGGATCGCCAGCTTATACCCCGCCATTCAATGTTTACACTGACGTTAACCAATACAAAAATCAAATTCTTTGGTTAACTGCCGCAAACATTTCAAATGGTACTGCGCCACACTATACTCCAAATGGAACTGTGACACGTGGACAAATGGCTGCTTTCTTACATCGTACTGCAAAAGCCATGGGTAAAGCTCCTGCCTCCGGAACATATACTTCGTCATTTAAAGATATCAACAATAATATGTTCAAAAACGATATCAACTGGTTAAAAACAAAGGGCATCACAACAGGTTATACACCAACTACTTTCCGACCTGATGCAAGTATCAGTCGTGGTGAGATGGCCGCATTCCTTAATCGTTTTTACGACACATTAAAATAAGAACAAAACTCTGTGTGAATCACGCGGAGTTTTGTTGTAAATAATGTATTAATATAAAAAATTAACTTACAATATTTCTTTAGGAAATATTTTTTTCATCCCCTCTTGTATTTTTCTAAGTACATCTTTAATAATTGTAATTTAACTTCTTGATCTTTATTTATTGATAAAATTATAGTCTGACCAAAAGCAGATTATAACTCTAAATTACTATAAACTAGAGGAACTAATTTTCCACATCTTTTCTTCGCTTTCTGGTGAGTAGGCTTACCACGTATAGCTTATTTCTGTGGAAGGATTGGTACTTGCCCAGTTTTTTTGATAAATCCCAGTAAATTGGTTTTAAATTTATTCTCTCTAAAAAACATAAAAAGACACCCTTATTAAAAGTAGTATCTTTCACATAAATCATTATTGTTGCTAAAATCTCCAAATAAGGACTAACCCTATCAAGACAATCACAAATATTATTAATACAATCGGAAAAATGATGCTTTTTTTTACATTTATTTTTAAACTATCTGTATTAGATGTAACTGATAAAATGTTAAATTCATTAGTACCAGCTATATAACCAGGAATTTGGCCATTTAAGCCAACAGCTTGACTCTGAGCAAAACCTATCGAATCTGAATTTCTACTTATCTGAGTGCTATCTTTATCATTATGAACAGTAAAATAATGAGGTTGGTCTATTTTATTATATCCACTTGGCGCCTTAACTTGCATAAGGAAGTATTGATTACCTTGTCCTAAGCCCCTTATTCCTAAAAGAGATTGATTTTTTGATTGAATAGCTTGGAAATCTCTATTCCAGTTTTGGGGATTGACAGCCATTGGTATTCCTTCGCTCTCGCCGAAGTTATAAATATTCCCACCACTCATTACAGTATAATCATCAGTGTTAAGTTGTGTTAAATCTTTTTGTTTAACTTCTTTCCAGCCAGAGTGAGACGAAATATAATATTTATTATCTTGCTTCTTACCTAATACATATTGAGCATCTTTCACAAGTTTATTTTCTTCACCATCAATCAGAACAAAGTTTATTCCCGCAGAGCTTAAGGGTGCCGCTAATGCAGTTGCTGCAGTAGTTCCTTCTCCTACTTGAGCAGTAACTTGAAAATTTGAAGGTTGTTTAACATTTGAACCATCTTGCATATTAAAACTATGCAAATTTAACTGAGCAGTTAGTGGTACGGTAGTGAATAAAAAATTCACTTCTTCCGTTACAATTGGGGATACCGAAAGCTCACCTGTGACGACAATATCTTCATCACTTTGTGGTAAAGTATAATAATTTTCATTAGAAAATGTACTCTTTAATTTCTCAGATGTTACGGAAAATATTTGGGGTTTGAGTAACTCATAATTATCACTTGTCACAGCTAATCCTTGATAATAATTTTCAGGAATTATTGTCGGTAATACAGATTTTTTTTCTAGTGGAACTGAGGAACTCTCAATAATTACATTAGATGGAGTTAAGATACTAAGTACTTGCTCCCCATCCTTAAGTAAATCTTTTGATACCGTTATCTTATAAGCAATTTTTTGATTATTCTCTAAAACGTAAGTTCCTACTTTACTCTTGGAATTATCAGACACTCCTACAAATTCAAAAGATACTCCACTATTGGTTCCATCCAAATCAACAGATATATTCTGATTATTCTCAGTTAAGTCTACTAGATTAATAATCGTACTGTTACTAATAACTGCAAGCATCCCCTTTTCAATTTTTGCAGAACCCTGACCATTCTCATCAGTGAGAAAAGATTTGATATCACTCATGGATTCATGAGGGTTTCCATTAAGGAATTGAAAAATTTCAAAATTAGACTGGAATAATATCTGTATTATTTTTTTAGCTTCTGCGGAATCATGAGTTATCCCTTGCCCTAATTTTAATCCACTCCCCAACTCTATAAATTGTTGATTATCAGACAGAGCTGCATTCCAAAGAACTGTCTTTTCTAGCTCATCAGGAATAGTCCCCTTCATTATATTTTCATAAGCCGTTTGAACATTTTCATATACAATATTCGAGGAAGCTGCTGGTCCGCCCTCCTGAGTTGCTGAGATGTTAAAAGTAACTTTCTCTTTATCTATAGCTAGAACATTTCCAGAAGAAATATAAAAACAAGATACTATTGTTACCAAGATTGAGAATATCTTAATATACTTTTTATATTTATAAATTGTCATCCAACTATCCTCTCATTTCTACGAATAGACCATGCATATTCGACAAAGTATTGGTAACAATTAATGTATTTGAAACAATAACAATAATAATCATAATAAAAATTATCGTACCTTTAGGTTTAATCTTTAACTTAAATTTCTCATTACTTATGAAAAGAGACAGAAGCAATAGTACTGGAGTGAAATACCTTCCTTGCACACCATAAATCTGACCTGATATTGCATTATTATAAGAAATAAAAGCCATGTATACTGCTAAAATAGATACTCCAAACACACCTAAAGCGCCAAACGAAACAATTTTAGATTTCACATACTTGTCTTCAACTAATAATATACATATTAATAAAGCAAACCAGACTCCCGCTATCCAATAAGGCAAACCATTCTGTCCTCTATTAGACTGTGCTAAAAGAGTTTGACTGATTAAATTTGGTGTAGGCGTACTAATAATACCAAAGGATGCCCAAAGTCTTGCCACAACATGACGTACTCCACCATTTCCATGTGACCAATAATAGAAAGCTCCACTTGCAGCTACCAGACTCACAAGAGAAATAATTGTTATTATTTTTCTTTTAGCCCTCTGTTGTCCAAGATTATCTCCATAATATCTATTAATTAAATAATTAAAAAGAACTATCGCGAGCATAACGAACAGAACGAGATAATTTGTTTTAAACCATAGAATACCAATTATTCCTAACCCCCCTATAATGGGAATTTCTTTCTTTAGGGATAACTTGGGGGATACTAACATATTAATCATATAGGCAATAAGAAAGGCTACCCAAACAAAATTAATAGCATCATAAGACAAACTCGCAAAAGATATAATTGCTACAGGACTCAGCATCACACAAGCAAAAAGAAGCTTACCTTTTTTCACCCATTTAATAATGAAAAACATCATAATTGCACATACAAAAAGATTAAGTAAGCGAGCCACAACTGTCATTACACCAAGAGAAGGATAAATGTGATAACCAATCCAAACTCCTAATGCAGGAATAATGTGCCCCATATAATCATAGTTAAATTTACTACTAAGGGCATTTATTTTTCGAGGAACATCTTCTTGTGGAATAATTTGAACTTTTTGCAAATAGAATTGTTGAAAGTGAGTCCCGTTCTGATAAAATTGTCTTTGGTTATCTGTTCCCGATCCAACTGCATACTCTCCATAATTTGAAAGATTTACCGGGAGATCTGCCATTGCGCTCGCTGTCGCAAAGTGATATTGTCCGTCTTGCTCTTGAAAAATTGGCATGGCTGTAGAAAAAATGATACCGAACAATAATACTAATACAATATAAAGCTTATGAACTGGAAAATCATCTTTCGCTAATTTTTTTAAATTTTTAGACACATATTCCATCAATAATTTTCATCCTATATCTATTATTAAATATTTAAAATAATTTTTAACTTTCACAATAATATTTTAAATTCCTAGTGCTGTCTTCTTAATCGAATTATATTTTTGACTTCCGCAACAATTGGAGCTTGTAATAGCCATACAATTAAAGCATAAACTAACGTTCCTAGTACTGCTTGAATAGTGTAGCTTAGTACGCTAACGTTCATTATTTGTTCTAAGACAGATACAACTATAAAAGTAGCTAATCCTGCAATAAGATATTTCCAGAAACCATGCATTATTTCTTTCAATGTAAAAACATCTCGGATTGCCCATAGTTGATAGAGCGCTACTGATAATTCAGTTAACACAGTTGTTATCACTGCTCCCATCACGCCAAAGAAGGGAATCATAATAAAGTTAAAAATAACATTAACAGCAAGCCCGATAGATACAGAAATCGTATATTCCTTAGTTCTGTTGGCTGCCAATAAATACTGGTTCCCAGCTACGACAGCAATACCAACAAATAAAATCATCAAGCTTTGTACAAATATTAGAGGACCAACTTCTTCAAAGTCTTTCCCAAAGAAAAATATAGCAAATGTCTGGGAGACTCCCATAATCCCTGCCATGATTAAAATAGATAATGCTACACTTAAATCAAACGATTTCAATGTTAAATTTTTAATTTCAGAATGTTTTTTTTCTGAAAAAAGACTCGATAAGCGTGGCAAGAAAGCCGAAGCAAAGCTAGAAACTAAAGTAAAAGCTGTACGAATAATCATATCCGACTGGCTATAATAGCCAGCACTCACAACACCATCCATAATTCCTAGCATTGTTTTATTTAAGGAGAGATAAATCGTCATCGTTATTTGTGGTAAAAAGAGTAGTAGAGTAGGTTTTAAGTGTCTTAGAATATTCAGATCTCTAAATTTTACAGGAACAAACTCTTTTTTTAAAAAAGGCCAAACAGTAAGATTACCTAACAGGGGAGCTAACATGGTTAAGAGAATATATATCCACAAGTCATTTGCTGTTTTAACTAATACAAACGTTAAGATAAGAAGGAGTAATCGAGCAATAGTATTTCTTACAACTAGTATCCGAAAATTCTCTACACCCATGAAATACCAAGAAATATCTAATGCTGAACCTAATAATGCGAGGCCTTGAAGCATGAAATAAATCTTCAAGTCTCCTTGATACATTGAAAAAATCAAATAAGGTATAGAAGCAATGAATATGGCTATAAACTTTAAAATAACCAATTCATAAAAGACCTTGCTTTTTTCTTCAATATTTCTTTGATTATAGGCAATCTCTCGATTCCCATACAACTGAATGCCTAACCCGCCAGCTAACACGAAATACATCACAATAGAGTAAGTATAAGCATTTATCCCTATCCCTGTAGCTCCAAGAACCCTAGAAACATAAGGAGTTGTAATTAGGGGAACAATTATGCTTAACATTTGATAGACTGTACTATACAGCATATTCTTAACAAATTTCATCTTTTTATTAGTTGAAAATGTTTCTAAGAAACACTACAACGCCCATCCTATCTACTATTTATTTCTCAAAACCACTCTTATTTGGGAATTTTTTTGCAAAAGCCGTATTCATTTTGTTAACAACATCATCAAAGTCCTCTTCAGCAACAAAATCTCCATCTTCTAAGCAAAGAACTTTATATTTTGATTTAAATAATTTTTCAAAATCAACGTCTGTTCCTAAATTAACTAGACTACCAAATTTAAAAGAATTCATTGGTTCAAATTGATTTGTTGCACGGGCATAATCTGCAATTGCCCAATTAGAAATACCTCGAATATCCTGAGAGTTCCTAAATTTACCCTTACTCACAAAATCAAAATACTCTGGCAGTGCCTCTCTAAATTCGCGATATATCGTTTTAGTCAACGGAACTGTCAGATGATCTTCTCTAAAGCCAAGGAATTTTCCATAAAATTTGAGAATAGGTAATAGGTAGAGGTTCGATAATGCAGCAAATAAACCGTTTTTCAATGAAAACATCTTAGGATTTATCAGCCATTTTGTATCAGCAACTTTATTAAAAGCTAGAATATTATTTGAAAATATTGCATCACTTGGCATAAAAGGTGCATGCATAATTTGCAATTTCGGAAGTCCATTCTCAAAAAAGTCAGTAGGTTTGGTCGGAGCATTTAAAAACATATCATCGTTAAAATTAACAAATTGCTCCGCAAGACCTGGAATCCTATCAAAATTCAACTCAATTGGATTTGTATTAAAGGTTGGAAGATATTCTTCAGGGATAAAATCTTTATGATTAACCACATTAATTTTGGGATTTTCTGTATTTAACCATTCTGGAACATGTCCCCATGTCACAATGTGTATTTTATTGACCCACGGTGCAAATTTTTCTATAGAACGCAAAAGAAAATGGTAATTATCCATATTTCTATACCTGCTATCACCATTTTCGTGTGGTGTAATACCTTGAATCTTTTCACGATAATAATTTCTTTCTTTAATCCATTCTGGATCTGCTCCATCTAAGTAAGTTATTACAAAATCTATTTTATCCGCCATTTTACACTCCTAGAACCTTCTTAAAAAAGTTCCTTACTCTATCGTTATAGTATACTTTGTTAATCATCTTCAATCCTATATACAGAATTGATGGATTAAGATATACTAATCTTCTCCATCCCATTCCTTTAGAAAATTCTTGATTTTGCCTAAATAATCGCGAAAAAAGTTCTTTGGAAACTTGCCCTTTTACACGAGTTGATTCTAGCATTACGTAATCATTATCATTGATACATATTTTTTTTGCTAAATCGTAAGCTTCAGGTTCATATTTAGTTATAAAATCTAAAACGATTCTATTTTTATCAAATATTGCAAAGTTTTTTTCCGAGATTTTTGTATTTGTTATGCTTTCAGGATTAAAGCGATAATAATATCCAAAATAGTCTATGAAACTTACTTTACTAGCAAAAGAAAGGGCCTGTAAGCTAATTGCAGCATCTTCGTACATAGCGATTGTGGGAAATCTAAGCTTATCAAATATTTTTCGACCATACAGTTTACAAACTGGTCCTGAAGAAGCAAAACTAGGGGAATACATTTGTTTGACACTATCTACAAACATCTCAGTCTGAGTGATTAAACTCTTATCTCCTGCCCCCACTTTATGTACATCCTTTGAGAATTTACACATTGCAATTTCACTATCTGTTTTTACATATGAAAAAAGATTTTCAATTAAATCTTTACATATATAATCATCTGAGTCGATAAACATCAGGTAATCGCCTGAAAAGTGCTCTAAACCAAAATTTCTACATTTAGCAGGTCCAGAGTTTTCAATTGAAAAAGCTTTTATTCTTACATCATTTTCAGCGTATTTCTCAATGATTTTTAAAGAATTGTCTGTTGAGCCATCATTGATTAAAATTACTTCTAAATTCTGATAAGTTTGACCTAAAATTGAGTCCAAACATTCAGCTAAATATTGCTCCGCATTATACACAGGGACTATTACAGATATCATTGGTAAGTCGGGATTTGCCATACAACTTTATTCCTATTCATTTTCACTGTTTGTCGCTTATGAATTACTCTTTTGATTATTTACATAAAATTTCATAAGAAACTGGGTCATTTTCTCACCCCAGTAACGACGAAACATAGCATATTCTTCTTTTTCTCTATTTTTATCTACTGTATTCGCGCTTGTCTCCGACTCACTATGAATACGATGCGCCATCAATCTTTCGGGTAAATATTTAATATGACCTGATCGACGCATAATACGCTCCCAAGCATCCCAATCTAAAGCCATACGAAGTTCTTCATTAAACTTAAAATCACTCAGTCGCTCCATATTATAGGAGACAGCAGGACAGCAAATAAAGTTGCCAAAAGAATAAACTCTACGTTGATACGACTTATTCTTAAATAGAGAAAGTAGACGTAGGCCAAAAGTTTTAACTTTTAAATTAATATTTCGTTTTCTGAGATTATCATTTTCATCAGTCTCATAGTAATCAGAAAAAACAATATTTAAATCTTCTTGTTTTTGGAAAGCTTGAATAATCTTGGTTCCATACTCCGGTTCATAAGTATCATCTTGGTGAGCGATGGTCGCATATTTTGTCTGTACAAAAGATAAGGCACCATTCCAATCGGCACCAATACTTCCACCTGTTCCTACAAAATATTCAATACTATAATTTTCAGCCGTCTGAATCATTAAACTCGTGGGAGTTGAAGTGTATAGAATAACTTTTGATTTTTGTTCTCTCACTGAAGACTGTGATAATAATGACTTAATACATTTCTCTAAGTATGGTGAATCTTGATATGCACAAATAACAAAAGTATGTGCAAATTGTTTATCTTGCATAAGTAGCTTTCCTCTGCTCACTCTCAACAACAGCATAGCTGCTTATTAAAAAGAGCTTTAATTTTCATTTGAATTTTTAGTTTTCTCCACTTTCTTTTTCAATAGAGAAACTTCTTGAACTAAATTTTTAATCTGCTTTTCCGCGGAGATAAGTGACATTTGATACTTCAAAGATATAAAAAGCAACAAACTCACTAATATAAATAAAGCCAAAGATGTTAAAGTCTGTATCCCCATAAAATGGGCAATGCTACTTCCTAATTCAGGGAAAAGCGCACCAAATAAAATAATTATTGCAAGTATGAACCATTTGAGCATATGGCGTATCTCAGCTTTATCTTTTTTTATAAGTTGAATAACATAAATAAAAAAGATAATTGAGAAAATAATTGCTAAAACACGTAATTGAATGGGCATTAATTTTTCTCCTTCCCAATCATCGATGATACAAGGACAGCGAGCGAAACGCTAATCATATAGTTCACACCTTTTAAAAGATTTATACTGGATGTTCCTGTGGTACGTTCAAACATTCTCACGCCAACTTCTTTCACCCGAATATTTTTCGCAAAAAGATGCATATAACTTTCTGGCTCAGGATATTGACGTGGATATCTCTTCACAAATTGTTCGATAACTTTACGATTACCTGCACGGTAGCCACTAGTAACATCCATTATACGAATATTTGAAGTCAAACGAATCAAAGCTGAAAGAACTTTAATCCCAATTTGCCGTGTTCTTGAAGATTTGAATTCTGAATTACTATCATCAAGGAACCTAGAACCAACAGTAAAATCTGCTTCGTTATTTATAATTGGATCGACAAGTTGAGGAAGCGATTCAATATCATGTTGCCCATCTCCATCAAACTGCACTGCAATGTCATAACCATTTTCATCTGCATACATATAGCCTGTTTGCACAGCACCACCAATACCTAGATTTTGAATAAGCTCAACATGATTAATATTGTTCTCTCTTAAAACCTCTTCTTCATTATCTGTAGAGCCATCATTAATGACCACATAATCTAAATTATAAGGAGAGCTTGCTCTATACTGCTCTACTTTTCGTATGTTCTCTGCAATGCCTTCTCCCTCGTTATACGCAGGAATGATTAGAAGAATTTTTGCTTCATTAATCAACTTTATTCAAGTCCTCTCTTACCCTCGGGTTTGTTGGTTTTTACTTTTAACATCACTTTAATCAAGCTCTTCCATCTGATTCCAGAATCTCTTTTCAAAAAACCTTTTAGAACCATTTTAACATATTTTTTATTAAGTTGACAGAACAACTCCGGCTTATAGGCTTTATAGAACCTGTATTCACTGCTAAAAATGCTATAAAATCTCTCCTCTGACAAACTCGACAAGTCTTGCACTGAGAGTTGATGATTTAATTGACAGTTTAAGACTTCCACCTTTTTTTGGTTAAAGATAATCTGAGAAAACAGCCAGTGATCTAAATAATCGAGGGGAAACTCTTTAGAAAAGCCCCCTATATCTTCGATAAAAGCTTTTCTCAGCGTTAAGGTGCTAGAAATGCCTGAAATATCTTTTTCGTAAACTCCTGCTTTCTTTGGAAATAAGAGCATATCCAACGTTTCACTTGCCGTTGGGGAAATCTGTGTTACACCATCGTATATTTTTGCACAGTAGGCAACAATCTCTGTGTCTCTGATCTTACTTTCTAATTCAGCAAGCAAAAGACTCAGATAGTCTTCTGTAAGGGAGGTATCATCATCGAGTAGCATCAGCCATTCATCATTAGAGTGAGTGAGAGAAGTCTCGTATGCTATGCGTGTCCCACGCTCCACATTGTCCTTATTATAAATATAGGTGAGTGAATGAAAACCAGAAGGTAGAGCGCCATCGGAATAGTCCGTACTTCCATTATCAAAGACAATGATATTAAGCTTTTTTTTGATGGACTCGCTCATCTTAAGGAGCGAATCGAAAGATTCAGTTTCTGTGAATTTTTGTGCATAAGCTACTAAAGAAATAGTTATATTCATCGTTATCATTTCTTAATTTTCAAAAGAACCTTTTTAACGATTCTTTTTATTTTCGAGCTCGGTGGATTTGAACGTTCCGTATTCAAAGTGACCAAATTTTCTATATGTCGGAGAGTTTTTTTGCTATTACCTTGTACCATCTCTGCACTTTCAATAAACTCTTTGTAAACAAATTCTAAAGAATATTTTTCCCGAACTTCCGGAATTTTATTGATACTGTGTTCCTTTTTTGCCTCAAAATCCGTTAAACTTCTTGATAATATTTCAGATAATTCTTCAATATTTCCGAGATGATATTTTTCACCTTCTTGGAAGATGTTATATGCAGATTCATAGCCTGGATTATCCGAGATTATTACGGGTAAGCCTTTGAGTAAAGCCTCGATATAGACCAAACCAAAGGTTTCTAGAGCTGAGGAGCTCACAAAGATATCTTTGTCTGTGAGTACTTCCCAAGGCTGTTCAAGGTGGCCAGTTAACTTCACATTCTTCAGGTTATGCTTCTTGATGTAAATCAAGCACTTAGTTTTATAATCCTCATCTTGAGCGCCAACCAAAAGAAGCTCCACATCTGTCTTTCCAGACTTATGATAAGCTTGTAAAAGCTCCATTTGGTTTTTGCGCTCTGTCAAGCGACCGACAGAGACAAAACGGATTTTTTCTCCTTTTTTCAAAGGTGAGATATCCACTTCGCTGTAAGGAATAAAATTTTTGATTTCTTTGTTCTGGAAAAGAGAATTCAGATTTTGATTGAGGAGGCCTGTTACACTGTAAATTTCTTCTGAATACTCTTCAATAAAATCTATCTTATCTCTGTAATAGGCAAATTCATTTTCGGGAAATTCGTGAATTAACCAGAAATGTGGTATTGATTCACAGGCTGCGGCAACAGCCCCTTGAAACATATTGACTGTATTGGTAACCACGAGATCAATATTATTTTCTTGAATGAGTTTTCTAATTTGGGCGATATTTTCCCGATAATAGAAAGCACGAACCTTCTCATCTTCTGGAAGCCCACCTGGAGCATCCTCCCACCACCATTTTCCTGCTGAAAGAATATGTGTTTCAATACCAGAAACTTCAAATTTATCCTTGTAACTTTTTTTATCTTCACCCTGATAACCTGGGGCAACATTTATAACTTTATTGCCACGTTGAACAAGCGCATTCATCAGATAAAAAATTGAAATTTCAGCACCATTATCAAGGGTGCCTGTCGGAGAGACGAATAAAATATTTTTCACTATTGTTTCCTTATCTTTTAAAGTATGTTGCTTGTTTTGATGTGGTCATTATAGAGTCTCATGTCCTATCTTAAAATTTTTGTTTAGATACTTATGCTCTCTGTAAATTCATCCTTATGGTTTTTGACTGTGCAATTATCTAAAACAAAGCCGTAAGCTGCTTCTGCAATTCTTTGTCGTTTGTCAGGATTCTCAATAAGTATTTCTAGTTTTTCATACCACTCATTGGGTTGAGCCAAAAGTCCTGTTACATCATCACTAATCATTTCTTCAAATGAACCCAAATGACTTGCAACAGTAGACACTTTTACAAGTGCAGCTTCGAGCCATTTAATCTCTGATTTTGCACGATTAAAAACACTATCAACCAAAGGTGCTAAGTTGATATCCATTTGGCTAATTAATCTAGGGAGCTCTTTCCAATCCACATAGTCATTCATTATGATTTGCTCTGTGTATTTTTTCAAGTCCTGTGGAAGATCAATATAGCCGACCAAGTGTAGTTCTACATGTGGGTATTTTTCTAGAATTTGCATGATTGCCGGTTTAATCATCTCAAAATTTTCATTGTGTGTGATTGAGCCAGAAAAATATCCTATCTTAATTTTCGAAGAATCTTGTGTATAATCTTTGAGCGTTTCTTGACTTAATCTTACCAATTCTTCACTAGCAAGATTTCTGTTAATTATCACCTCAGAACTATAATTTTCAAGCTCTTCTTTTAAGGTTTGTGTGGTCGTAATAACACTATCACATAAAGACATCATTTTCCCATAAGATTTCACACCGCTATCATACTCATACTTTTCAATATCTGAAAGATCTTGTGTATAAGATAATAAATCCGTATATTTTGTATCAATAACAAGGTCATCGATGTCATAATAGACAGGTTTATTATATTTTTGAGCAAGATGACAAAGTTGTTCTAGTAATTCAGAGTAACCGGTACGATAGATAACAATGTGGCTCGCATTTTCGGCATAGCCCATTTTAAATTCGGAAGCATTCACCGTCCATACATCAAAACCAAGTGCTCTTAATTGGGCCGCCTTATTTTCAACTCGGTAGCGTGTGCATTGTGGAATAGCATTTTCTACACCATCAATAATCAAAATGTGTTCTTTAGGCGTTTTATGCTTAATTTCTTCCATTATACCGTCAATAACATTAGGAGGATAAGTTGTATTAGTTTTAATGTATTCAATCAGTTCTGGAACCTGTGTTTTTCTGGAGATACCTTGCCACAAAAACTTATCATCCGTATAGTTTGAAAATGCTGTATATTTTACAAGAGGAACACCAAAATCTTTTAACATCGTCAATGGATGAATATACATCGCACTGTCACCATTATTGTTGCTCACTGCAGCATGTTTAAACCCTAGGTATTCAAAATGCTTTGTGAAGACTGTTTCGTGCTTTCCAATAG
>NZ_KQ968939.1:1465670-1543017 GCF_001578715.1 Lactococcus sp. DD01
ATTCAAAATGCTTTGTGAAGACTGTTTCGTGCTTTCCAATAGCTTTGTTTCTGGAATTTGTATCATCCATCTTCTCCCAATATTTTATAAACTCTCGAGAGGTAAACATACTTTTTTCAATAACGAGGAAATAAGACTGAAGATGAATCGGAATAGTTTTATATTTATTATACCCGGTAAAATCTGCTTGCGGCTCACCATATGAAATCCCCCAAAAATCCAGTTTTTGTGAAGCCATTTTTTCAAAAGTAGATTTTAGGTCGATAAAAGGACCCACATTTGTATCATTGACAAGCAATAGTTCATCAAATTGCGAAAGTGAATCTTTTGCCAGTGTAAGGATTCCCTGTCTAAACGCTGCTGTATCGTAGCCTTCGTTGGGACGAATATCTACGCGACCATAAGTTTCCAAAATCGTCTTATCTTCTGGAATGAGGGAACCATTGGCCACAATAATAATCTCATTGGACAGTTTAGCAAGTGCTCTCAAGAAAATGATTTTGTATTCTTGAAGTTTTTTACCATCTGCATACACCACGTAAACGAGTGCACGTTTCGGATTGTGGTAGTTATTTTTCGCACGCGCTTTATTTCGGAAAGGCCGAAGCAAATCTTTACGTATTTCTAGAAGCGGATGGACATTTCCTATCAATTTGCAGTATATTTTTTTAGGAGCTTTTAATAATAGCTTTGGTCTTTTTAAGACAAATAGGGTGCGTTTCGTGTTATGTATAATAAAATGCCCTAATTTATAGCTTCTTGACTGGACTAAATTTTGGAGTTGTTGCTCCTTAACTTGGAGCTGTCGCTCCTTGATCTGGAGTTGCTGTTCATTATAATGTAATACCTTCTCTAGATCCTGTATTAAGAGAAGTCGCTCCTCAGCAATTTCATTTATGGAAGTAAGTTTTTCCTTAAGTGCTTGATCATGTTTATCTCCAAGAACCTCTCTATACTTATTCAAAATATAAAGATAACTTTCAAAATATTGTTCAAAGTCGTCTCTTTGACTTCGTGAATCATCAAGAACTCTGTAATTTAATTTCGTCTCTCTTACAAAAAAAGCTTTCGCACCATTATTAAGAATTAAGTTAAGCCAGAAATCATAGTCTTCTAAATTTTTTAAATTTTCATCAAATTTAACATTTTTTATAACTTTTGTTCTAACTAAAGATGACATGTCAATTGAATTGTGTACAAGTTCATCTTCCAAGCTAAAGTCAAGGTTTTCACGTAACATATTGTGTTTCGCTTCGAAATCCCAAATTTGACAGTAAGCAATATCTGCCCCATTTTTCTCTGCTTCTTTGAGTAAGACTTCAATATGATTTTTATTCAAAAAGTTATCGCTATCCACAAACAACAAGTACTCACCTGTTATTTGTTCTAGGGCCGCATTTCTAACTTTTACTACACCTTGATTCGCGCCTGAAAAGTATTTTGTTTCTTTAAAAGGAGATTCTAGAAGTAACGAAGAGATAATCTCTCCCGAACGATCTGTAGAACCATCGTTAAAGACAATAAGCTCAATATTTTGATACGTTTGTTCAAAGATACTTTTGATACATTTTGCAATATATTTTTCATGATTGTAGCAAGTGACTACAACAGAAACCTTATCATTCATGGGGGTTTTTACTCCTTTTTTAAACAACTCCTGTCGGTTTTACTCTTAGAATAAATCCTCGATAGAAAACGATAAATAAATAAAGAACCATTATCGTAATTGTAGAGACTTTTGCAATATTTGCGACTGTTCGTTCTGAAAGTTGAATATTATACTTTGCGCCCAAGTTTTGTAATGCTGGAAGGAAGAAAATAATCAGGGGCTGGAGATAGCGACCAGAGAGTTCATCGAAGGTCGAGAGCGCTCTCTGACCAATATAGAAGCCTGCGAAAATACCAATCCAGTTAATAAAATAAGTCATTCCTGAGCTCCATACTGTCCATTTAGGATACACACGTCTGAACTCCCCCATAGCAACCCAGCAGAATAATAAAATCCATATGATATTGAAAAAGTCTGGAAGATTCATTGGAGTAATCATCCACATTCTTCGTGCGTTAGGGCCCATAGTTGCAAAATTTAAATAGTTATTAAAAAATACTTTTCCAAAATGAATTAAGCCAAGTTTTTCGTTGAAAAGAACAAGTCCTGCGATAACCAAGGCAACAATTAATGTAGATAACACAATTATTGTGTGTTTCTTCATTTTCTTAATCGTGGTAACAACAGGTTTATAGACCATTGGTAGTCCAATAAGGGCAAAGAGAGAGAAAACATAATTTTTCTTCGCTAAAAAGAGCAACAAGATAGTCGCTAAACTATAAATCTTTTGCTTTTTACTCAACTCCTTAAAATTCTTGATTTGTGTTAACTCTAAAAAGTTGAGTGCAAACATTGCAAAGACAATAAAACTAAAGATATCGTAACTTGGACTTGCAATCTTCATAAGGTAAGGAACAGTAAAGAGCATCACGAGCAACCACTTACCCTGATTACTTTTCTTGATAATAAAGTAAAAGCAAAGAGCGAAAAACAGGAGATTAGCAAGTCTACCACCATAGTCCATCACACCAATGCTTGGATAGATAAGACGGGCGATTAACACACCTATGGACGCTGGGAGATGCATAAAATTAATGGGGACAAAACTATTTCCATTACTCGTTAAATTGAAGCGAATACCATCATTCTCTAAATCCACTTTTTTGAAAATAGTATCCTTGATACTGATATTTGCTGTACTACCTGTAACACCTCCTATAGCTTCAACTTCTAATGTTCTGAGAGTAGGTGTGGTCATTACTTCTGGATGTTTCGATGAAAACTGATTATAGGCATAACTAAGATGATAACCTTCATCCCCTGTCGTCATCGGTGGTGTGAGAAAAGTTGAGAATACACCAAAAATGAGCACAACGATGATAAAGAATTTCTCTGCAGGGAGCTTTAATTTTCTATTGTCCGTCGTGTTCATTTTTTTCTCCTTATGAAATGATTTTTAGTTTAGCTAATAATGAATAAATATAGTTCGTTCTTCTATAGGGGAAGGCTTTTAATAAGGCTTGCTGTTTTTCTTCAAGCCCTTGGATAGGGAAGTATGCTGCAATTTGTTGTTCTTGGTAATCTTGATTCAACATCAAGTCCAAGTCTGCCAACTTATGCTCTTTTCCTATTGCTGAATAATAATCTTCAAATTTGAAATCTCCCCCAACCAGACGGTCTGAGAGATTCATATGTAGATTAGGGATTTTAAAACTGTCAGCAACGATTAGTCCATGAAGTGAGGAAGAAAAAACAAGTTTACAAGAGGTGATATCAGTGATTACTGCTTGCGGTGCACGCAATACATCAATAATTTTAAATCTTGGATCTGCAGCCAATTTTTGAATAAAAGGGTGGTCTGCTTCCTCAAAATGAGGAATGATTCCTATTTTATCTTCTTTATTGGGACTTTCTTGGTAAACTTTATTAACAAGAAGTCCTGGATCACCTAGTGGCAGGGGTGGGAGCTTCAAATCTTCTTGCGTAAGCTTTCCACGTACTGCATGAAATTTTAGTTTCGAAAAATTAAGCTCTGAAAAGTTGTGCAAGGGATATGTTTCTTTGATCGAACCTACTTCTGCCTGAAGTGGGTAGATTGTTCCACTGCCCCAGATATGTACCTTTTTCGTTGGCCGATTACACTCTAAATCAAGTAGGATATGCAAAAGGCTCCCAACAGAGAGCAGATCTGCTTTTCTGATATCTGGTTCATAAACCACTTCAAGGTAAGAGAATAGGTTTTGGATAATTTCCGGACCAAGTTCATCCCCAAAGTTAGGTTTATCACCAGGTGCTTTCCATGAATACAGTTTGATTTTCTTTTTTGGGATCATTTGATTTCTTTTAAAAGTCCATAAGTGCGTTTGTCTGAAGAATCACGATAAACAAAGCTAAGTAACGGCGAGGCAGTCAGAAGCTCAGTTTCAATGAACCCATCCTCTGCTACACGCCGTTTCATCCGGATTGTTGCAACTAAGCCGAATTCGGTATTGTGAAAATTCTCCATCGGGATTTCAATAGTGTCTACTGTGTGTATTGGCATTGAACCACTATCGTAGATTATTCCACCACGTTTTACATCGTGAAGGCTGTAAGAAATAAATAAATCTGATTTATCCAATGTTTCATCAAAAAGTTGTACATTTAATTTTCCAACAAACTTATCTTCTGGTTTTGAAAGCGAAAGAGGAGATACTGGTTCAATTGCAATCTTTGCGGCAACAGTTGCTTCTTCTCCAACGGATGTATTATTTCTTGCAAGATTATCTTCAGAATATTTGTTGGTGATATCTTGGATATTGCCTTTTTCAACAATGCCCTCTTTAATATAAATTGCTTTATTACAATATTTTTGCACGGCATTCATATCGTGAGTGACTAAAATCGTTGTTTTACCTGAAGCTTTGCGTTCTAAGAAATAATCGTTACATTTACGTTGAAAGGCTTCATCTCCCACAGCAAGTACTTCGTCAAGAACAAGTACATCACCTTTAGCCTTGATTGCGACTGAAAAGGCCAATCTCACTTGCATTCCACTTGAGTAGTTCTTTAACTTTTGGTTCATAAATTCATGGAGTTCAGAAAATTCCACGATATCATCATACATCTGATCGATCTCTTCGGTAGAAAAGCCAAGCATCGCGCCATTCAGGTAAACATTCTCTTTACCTGTAAGTTCTGGGTTAAAGCCGACGCCAAGCTCAATAAAACTGACCAGTTTTCCATTAACGGTAACTGTTCCTTTTTCTGGTGTATATATTTGAGAGATAATCTTTAAAAGTGTTGATTTTCCTGAACCGTTACGACCAACAATTCCAAAAAAGTCACCTTTTTCAACGGTAAAGTCAATATCTTTGAGAACATGTTGTTCCTTATATCCTTTAATGCCTCGCATGCGATTGACCAAAGTTGTACGTAGACTCGTACTTGCTTCAGTTGGGAGGCGGAAGTATTTACTTACATGATCTATTTTTACTGCTACTTCTGACATTCTTTCCTCCTTAAACAATTTCCGCAAATTTATTCGAATTTTTATTGAATACCCACAATCCTAAACCAAAAATGAGGACGGAAAGAACATAAGGGATAGCAATTACGAATGAATTATCCCAAAGTTGCCATAAGGTCGGATTCGTATTATTACTAAAAGTTAACACATAACGCATATCTTGAATAATTTGTGCCATTGGGTTCAACATTTGAAATTTTGCTACGGTAAGATGATTGGTTGAAATTTGGGTAATTGGATAAATGATCGGTGTACCATAAAATCCGGCCTGCATGACAACTTCCCAAATAGGCCCCAAATCTCTAAAATAGACAAAAAATGTAGCAAGTATAAAGGAAATCCCTGTAGTAAAAAGGATAAGCTCTAATAAGAGTGGAACGACAAAAATAACTGTCCATGACATCTGAACACCATTAATTAAGGCAAAGACAGTCACTACTGCAAGTGAAATCATCAAATTAATAAAAGCGTTGACAGCAACTGAAAAAACGATAACTGATTTTGAAAAGTTCACTTTTCGAAGCATATCCCCTCGACTTACGACTGAGAGCATTCCAATTCCTGTTGTTTCACCAAAGAAATTCCAGATGGTTATCCCTAAGAGCAGTGCTACAGCAAAGTGAGGTGTTCCTTCACCAAAACGCATGAAACGTACAAATACGAGATACATAATCAAGAAGAGCATTACGGGCTTGAGGATCGACCATAAATAACCAATAGCACTCCCTTGATATCTAAGTTTGAAGTCTGTTTTAATCAGTTCTTTAAGTAGAATTTGATTTCTACGGCTGAAGAAATTCATTTATTTTTTCCTTTATATGCAAATTTTGTAAGAATCAGAGTACGGAAGATTTTAGTATGGAAACTTTTATTCTTTCGTAACTTGTACTGATTGAGTGTGAGACGTCGCTTTTCCTTTGGCATGTTGAGCAAATCAACATAGTCTTGGATAAGCGCCTCGTTCGACAATGATAACTTATCCAGTTTCTCTGTCAGAAGTTTTTGTGCTTGCTTTTGACTAGATTCGATAAGCCACCAATACTTTTCAAACCAAAGATGTGGCCGTAACCATTTTTTCATCCGCTTCGTCCACGTTCTTGCCCCCAGTACATTCGCATCATGCTGGCGATAGAGGTGCGTTGGTTGATCTATGTATACCAATTTCCCTATTGCGGTAGCTAGAAGTGCTAAATACCAGTCATGCATGATGATATCCTCAGTGGTTTGCCACTCTTCTGCTAAAGCATGATTAATCATGCTCGCACCACCAGTAACAGTGTTTTCTGTGAGTTCTTGAACCAGTTCCGTATTGGCATGATCGGACTGACTGCGAATCATACTTTCCGATAAGATATTGAGTTGTTTATCAACAATCTTAAGGTCCGTGTAGTACATAGTAGGGATATTACTATCATGCTTTTCTGCTTCTACCAGAATAATTTCCAATTTTTCTGGTAGCCAGTAATCATCCTGATCAGCAAAAAAATAAAAATCAGCAATATCAGCTTTTACCAATTGATAAAAAGATTGAATTACACCAACGTTTTTGGCTTTAATTACTTTAATTCGATGATCTTTACTGGCAAAATGCTCGATTATTTTAACGGTTTCGTCCTTGGACCCATCATCTCGAATAATCAAGTTCCAATCTTGAAATGTTTGTTTCTGAATGCTTTCAATTTGCTCAGCAACAAACTTTTCACCGTTGTAAGTCGACATTAAAATATTAACTTTGGGCATGTTGAGAGGCCTCTTTCGGTTTCAGTCGCTTATTTTTGTAAATAAGGTTTCATACTGGGCACAAATGTGTTCCCATGTGTATTTTTCTTCAATAATTAGTCTTGCTTTGTTTTGTAAATTTTGACGTGCATCAGTTGTTATTTTTTCAACTTCTGAAAGCACGTTTGAAAGGTTCTCCTTATCGAAATAAATGACGGAATCTCCCGCAGTCATCCGATTAAAATTCACACCAAGGACGACATTGACTGGAGTCGACCACATGGCTTCAAGAAGACCTGGGTTGGTTCCGCCCACCTCATGACCATGCAGGTAAGCAAAAGCCTGCTCGCGGATAAAACGCAATTCATTTTGATCATAAACTGTGCCCACAAATTTGATCCGAGGATCCCTGTCAAAATTTGTCTGAGCTCGGAGTTCTTCATAATAAGGATTTCCTTCGTGATTTGTAATAATCACTAAATCCCTCTTCGTTTTACTTTTCATAAAGTGACGAATGAGTAATTCATAATTGTTTTCAGGCACAAATCGCCCTACAATCAAATAATAATCACTAGTTTTATATTTTACCAGAGTTTCTGATTCTGTCAAATTTGAATTGAACTTCTCCGTACCGTAAGCAATCACCTCACTCTTGACTTGGCCATATTCTGCACGTAAATAATCAAGAATACCTTGATTGTCACTAATAATCATATCCGCACAACGGACCATTTTTTTCTCCGCATGCTTAAGATAGCGGCGCACAGGTTTCGGCCACTTGGTACGTTTCCACTCAAGCCCATCTGGATTGACAAGCAGCTTTCCGCCGACCTTATGAATTTTATGAGCATAGTGACCAATAATGCCACCTATCGTATTTCCTAATATATAGAAGACTGGTTCAATAATTTGTTCCTCTTTAATTTGCTTAAGGGCTGCATTAATTGCCAGAGCATCATATGCAATTACACGTGCTGGTCCAATGTTTGGCACATTAATAACAAAGCAATCAGCCCCTCGATAATCAAAATGACCATCCACAACTTCTATATCTGAATTCTCGCTTTGACAAGCCACATGATATTTAATATTTTGATTACTTTGGTGTTTAACCAACTCTTCTACAAAAGTCTCAAACCCTCCATACTTTGCTGGCAATCCACGACTACCAATAATAAAAATGTGTGTTTTCATGTTTTTCTACGTTTGCAAGCGCAAACTTTTAACCTCTCAAAGCGAGAATTCTGCCTTAAAGACAGAATTTCGCTGTTTTTTTATCATCTCCAAAACTTGTCGATGCCATATTTATTTTGCTGTTTCGCCTTTGACTTTATCTTTATTTTCTCTTAAGTCACCAATGGTCAGCAATTGTGCAAGAGCTTCTTGCCATGTTGGAATATTAAATCCTGTAGCTTTCGCTTTAGCAAGACTCATCGTTGAGTTAAATGGTCGTTTCGCGGCAGATGGGAAATTACTTGAATCTACAGGTTTTACAACTGTATCTGTATCTTTCAAAATTTCTTTAGCAAAATCAAACCATGTTACATCTTCTCCAGGTGCAGCATCGTTTGTCAGGTGATAATAACCTGCTTCTGCTTGTTGATCAACCAAGTAGACCATAAACTCTGCTAATGTACGGGTCCAAGTAGGACGACCGTGTTGATCATTAACAACGGTGATTTCTGGAAAACGAGTGGCGAGATTTTGCATTGTAAAAACAAAATTTGGTCCGTAGCTACCAAATACCCATGCTGTACGAATCGTATAAAATTTCACACCAGATGCTTCAACTGCTTGCTCCCCGAGTAATTTTGTACGTCCATATTCTGAAACAGGGCCTTTAGGCGCATCAACTTCCCATTCTTGACCAACAGGTAAATCACCATTGAAAACATAGTCCGTTGAAATATAAACAAGTGTTGCTCCAACACGAGCAGCTGCCTCAGCTACATGACGTGTGCCATCAACATTAATTTTTTCGTTAAGAGCTTTACCTTCATCTTCTGCTTTATCTACAGCAGTGTAGGCAGCGCAGTGATAAACCAATTCTGGTTTATTTTTGTCAAAGAAAGTATCAACAGCAGTTTTATCCGTAATATCAAGTTCATTAACATCTGCTGCAAAGTATTTTACATCACGTTCATCAAGAAGATGGCGTAACTCAGTACCAAGTTGGCCATTTCCACCAGTAATTAAAATCATATTTATTCCTTTATCTTAGAGAACTTTTTGGCTTTCAGCATATTTTGCTTCAACAGCAGCTTTTTCTGCCTTCCACCAGTCTTGATTTTCAGTATACCAATCAATTGTTGCCTTCAAGCCTGACTCAAAGTCTGTGTGTTTAGGCTCCCAGCCAAGTTCTGTACGAAGTTTTGTATTGTCGATAGCATAGCGCAAATCATGGCCAGCACGATCAGTTACACGATCATAAGCGTCAGGTGCTTGTCCCATCTCCGTTAAGATTTCTTCTAAAACTTCTTTATTATTTTTTTCGCCATCGGCTCCGATAAGATAAGTTTCACCCATACGACCTTTGGTCAAAATTGTCCAAACGCCAGAAGAATGGTCTTCTGTATGGATCCAGTCACGCACATTTTTACCATCGCCATAAAGTTTTGGTTTAATCCCAGATAAAATGTTTGTAATTTGACGTGGGATAAATTTTTCGATGTGTTGGTAAGGTCCATAGTTATTTGAACAGTTTGAAATTGTCGCTTTCAAGCCAAATGAACGTACCCAAGCACGGACAATTAAGTCCGATGCTGCTTTAGTCGAAGAGTAAGGACTTGATGGATTGTAAGGTGTTTTATCAGTGAATTTCTCACCTTCGCCTTCGCCATGTCCTGGTAAATCTTCGCGGTAAGGCAAATCACCATAAACTTCATCTGTCGATACATGATGGAAGCGTAAATCATATTTTCGTGCCGCTTGAATCAAGGTATATGTCCCAATAAAGTTCGTTTGGATAAACTCATCTTGTGATTTAAGTGAGTTGTCGTTGTGGCTTTCTGCCGCATAGTGCACAATCGCATCTGCCTTGGAAGCAACCTGATCCACAATCTCTGGATCTGCAATATCACCAACGACAAGCTCTACACGATCTCCAAGAATCATGTCAATATTGGCACGATTTCCCGCATACGTTAATTTATCTAAAACGGTAATATGTACATCTGGATGATTATTATAAACGTAGTGTACGAAATTTGAACCGATGAATCCAGCACCACCAGTGACTACGATATTTTTAAATTCAGTCATTGTTTTTCCTCTAGTATATTTTTTATTGCAAGCGATAGTCTTGTTTGAATTTCTGCGCTGACACAATTTTTAAATATTTGCCATTAAACACCAGAAATTCATCTTGAGCAGCGTTAATCTTGATCAAACCACCAGTATTAACAATACGTAATGTTTTATCATTTAACCAAGAAAATCCACCTGAAGCAAAGGCCTTCTTTACCCACACAGGTTGTTCATTTTCCTTATTCACTTGCCAAAACTCTAGTATTCTTTTACTTTGTAGATGTTTGGCCTTCATTTTAGCCGAGTAAATCTGCGGTTAGGGGTTTTACATCTGCAAGCAGTGGGTGATTTTTATCTGCTTCACTCACTTCAGCATGTGCAAGATCTTCCCACTCAATACCTAAAGTTGGATCTGCATAATTGACGAAAGCGTATTTTGGTTTAAGTTCCAAAGCCCAATAGTCATTTACTAAGTAAGAGTATGAAACAGTATCACTTAAAACTTGGAAACCATTGGCAACGCCACGTGGTACAAAAATGCCCTTGCTGGCATCAATCACTGTTTGGTAAACATGACCAAAGCTCTCGCCTTCACGAAGATCTACCCATGAGCCCAAAACACGTCCACCATCTGCTACAGAAATATATTTGTCCCATGGTTCAGCGTGTAAACCGCGCAAAACATTTTTACGTGAGAAAGAAACGTTATTTTGTAATTTTCCTTCTGCGAAGAATTTTTCTGGGAAACCGAGTGGAAGCATCTTTTCTTTTTGAAAGTTTTCTTTAAACCAGCCGCGATTATCACCATGAACCGGAATATCAAATTCAAACATACCTGGAATAGCTTCAATTTTGCGTGCTGCAAGTTCTTTTCCAAAAAAGTTATCCGTCATTTATTTATCACCTACCAATTTAAGTAAATATTTACCGTATGCGTTTTTCTTAAGCGGTTGTGCAAGTTCACGTACGGCTTCTTCAGAAATATAGCCCATACGCCATGCAATTTCTTCAAGGTTAGCAACCATAACGTTTTGCATACGTTGAACTGTTTCAATATATTGCGCTGCCTCGAGCAAGCTTTCATGTGTTCCTGTATCGAGCCATGCAAAGCCACGCCCCATAAGTTCGACAGAGAGATCACCACGTTCAAGATAGGCCTTATTCACATCTGTGATTTCCAACTCTCCACGTGGTGAAGGTTTGATGTTTTTAGCAATCTCTACAACATCATTATCGTAGAAATAAAGCCCTGTTACTGCGTAGTCAGATTTTGGTACCTCAGGTTTTTCTTCAATTGAAACAGCGTTCATGTCTTCGTCAAACTCAACAACACCAAAACGCTCTGGGTCTGGCACTTGGTAACCGAACACAGTTGCGCCTTTTTCTTTGGCTGCAGCAGTTTGAAGTAACTTAGACATCCCTGGGCCATGATAAATGTTATCACCCAAGATAAGAGCAACTGAATCATCACCAATAAAGTCTTCGCCGATGATGAAAGCTTGAGCCAAACCATCTGGACTTGGTTGAACAGCATACTGCAAGTTTAGACCGAATTCAGAACCATCTTGCAAGAGTTCTTGGAAACGCGGTGTATCTTCTGGTGTTGAGATGATCAAAATATCTTTGATCCCAGCCAACATCAGTGTAGATAATGGATAATAAATCATTGGTTTATCATAGACGGGCATCAATTGTTTACTTGCTGCACGAGTCAGTGGATACAAACGCGTTCCTGATCCACCTGCTAAAATAATCCCTTTCATGAGGTACCTCACTTTATTTCTTCTATTTTATTATAGTTAATCAGCATAATTATAGCATATTTTTACTTTTATTTCATTCTAATTCTGCCTGAGGTAGGAGCAAAAAGGACTAGAAGCAACGCTCTAGCACCTTTTGTTTAGTATGTTTCAATTATAATTTTTTAAACATGAATAAGCCTCCCTTTGTCAGTAAATATTGTGCAAGAGGTGCAACAATCAGAAATGGGATAAGTAATGTAAAATGAAGTGGACTCGGCCATGCCAAATTAAGGAAATCTGTACCCACAATTAAAGCTACAAAAAACGAAAGCTGTGTGATTGTGAAAATCCATAAACGATAGCGCTTAATAGGCCAAAATATCATTGACACCATCTCCAGTCATCGCTACTGTGTGCCCCTGCTTCTTCAGGATTTGCACCATCATTTTTTTCTGTTGAGGGGAGACACGACCAAAAATTTGAAAATTTTCTACTGCAAACTCCAGTTCTGCCTCTGTTTTTAGTTGACTGGCATCAACATACTGCTCGGCATCCGGTAAGGAAACAGCCTTCGCAATTGCCGATACTGTTACAGGATCATCTCCAGAGATGATTTTACAACGTACACCCTGCTTTTTAAAATAGGCCAGAGTCTGTTTAGCATCGTCACGTAAAACATCAGAAATAACAATGAGCGCTTCTGCAGTTAGGTCTTCAGGAAGTCGGTCTCTATCAAGTGCTTGTTTTGAGCGGGCCAAGACTAACACACGATAACCCTTTTCTGCATACTTTTGTGCGTGCTGTTCTAACACGACACTTCCCTTTGGAAACAAAAACTGCCAAGCACCTAAATAAAAGGTCCCTTCTGTAAACTCAACTGCGCTGTATTTTCTCTCAGAAGAAAATGGCAACACTTGAGAAACATTGTAATCCTTTAATGAAGCAAAATACTTCCTTAAGGCTTGTGCAGTGACGTTTTGATCTGGGAGGTTTTCTAGAAGATTCCCCATAACACGGATAATGTGCGGCTCAGAATGTTCAGTCAGACTCTCAATCTTTTCCACTTTCATTTCACCCGTCGTAATGGTCCCTGTTTTATCCAAGCACAGCACATCCACTCGTGCAAGCGCATCAATCGTATGCAGCTCTTGAACCAAAACTTTTTGCTTCACTAAGTTGATAACTCCCAACGTTAAAGCCATACTGGTCAATAAAATCAACCCCTGTGGGAACATACCCTCTAGGGCAGCAACCGTTCCTAGAACGGCTTGTTTGTGGCCCGTATCAATGACATAAAACAACTTGAGGTAAAGCAAAATCCCCAAGGGTATCATAATGAAACTTACAATGCGTACAACTTTTGCTAAACTGTCACGCAACATTCGTTTCTGTTTCTTTATTTTTTGAGCTTCATGGGCTAATTGATGAATATAATTGTCTTTTCCTACATGAACAACCCGTGCAACGGCTGTCCCACTTGTAACAAAACTACCCGAAAAAAGTTCTGCATCTGCTTTTTTAGTCAGCGCGTCAGCCTCTCCGGTAAGCAAAGCTTCATTTACTTCCACTTGCCCTTCAATGATTTGGCAGTCACATGGAATTTGATCTCCAAGTCCCAGAAGAATAATGTCATCAAGCACAAGCTCTTCTTGTTTTAATTCAATCTGTTTCCCTTGACGAAAAGTCTTGACCTTACTTGTATTCAATAAAGAGAGCTTGTCGAGCAAGCGACGTGCTTTAATTTCCTGATATAAACCAATTCCTGCATTCACTGCAACAACAATAATGAAAAGCGCATTTCGATGCGAGCCCACTGAAAGCACTAAAATAAAAAGGAAAATATTGATTAAGTTAAAAAAGTCAGCAAATTACTCGCAAAAATTTGGCCGTATGTTTTACTGCTCTCATTCTTTGCGATATTGACCTGACCTGATTTCAACCGATTTTCAACTTCTTTTTGTGATAAACCTTCATATTTAAATGACATAAGCTCTCTCCTAACTCTTATTCTATCCTAACATTATTAGAGAAGCAAATACCTTACATTTTCGAAATAAAACCCCGTCACAATGAGGACGGGGTTAATTAGTTTACTTTGTTTGACGTGCCATCGAAGACTGCACATTGAATTTACGTTGAATAAGAAAGCGAATCCCCATCACGGCTGCTCCGAGAATAATTGTAATGTACGGAGCAAGTACAATATTGATGGATTTAGGTAAGAGAGCGACCAAGACAGAAACGCCTGCCCATGCCACCATCGCAACAGCTAACATTGCAAAGCCTTTACCTTTTTTCTGTGGGCGTTGTGCACTGTAAAAATATTTATACATCCAGTACATCACCAAACCAGCGAGAGCAGAAGAAGCCAGCGTTGTCAATAGACCGTAAACACTTGCTTGTGGCTGGAAGAGACCCATCAGTCCCATAACCACTGAAATCACACCAAAGAAAAGTAAAGCACTATCTAGCCACATCAAGAAGGGTGATTCATTTTTCGCTGTTTCCTGACGTTTTACCTTATCTTCCTCAGGTTTATACTGTGTCGCAAATTCCATTGGTGCCCCCAATAATTTGCGGGCCAGAATACCTTCCTTTTGTCCTTCAATGATTTTCGGCAAGATTTCAGCGAGTATTGCTTTGATTTCCTCGTCTGATTTTCCTAAAAGCATCAATTGCTTTGTTACGTTATGTACATATTCGCTATTTTTGGCAGTGAGTTGCTCGATTAGATTTTCCATATCTCCTATTATATAAAAATTTTGGTGAAATTTGGAAATAAAACTTGATTTTTTTAATAAAAAAATGTTATACTAATTTGGTATGTTATTTTGAGGGTTTCTGTAAGAATTGTGTTTCAGATCTGAATTTTTAGAGATGCTCTTTAAAAAAAGCATAAAATTTTTAAGGAGGAACCAAACCATGTCAAAAGAATGTTATTTTACTGGTCGTAAGACTGTATCAAGTAATAACCGTTCACACGCTATGAACCAAACTAAACGTGTAGTTAAACCTAATCTTCAAAAAGTTCAAATTCTTGAAAACGGTGAACTCAAAACTGTATGGGCTTCAGCTAAAGCATTGAAAAAATTGCCTGCAGGCGTTGAGCGTGTATAATTGGATAAAATAAAGAAAGCTAGTGAATCTTATTTACTGGTCTTTTTTATTTTCTTCTCTTTCTCCAACACTTTAAAAACCAAAGATCATAATTAACGATTGATCTTTGGTTTTTTCATCTTCTAAAACTCTTTCGACTTAAGACCCCTTCCCCTAAAGCACTTACAAGGCTAAATTGACCAAAAAACCAATAAAACAACTGTTCTATTTTACAAAATTATGATAAAATGAAGTGATACATAAATTATTATGGAGGAAAGTGCTGTATGATTCAACAGCACGCATATGAAAATGACCGTTACTATTAATACTCAACATGGTAATGTTGACATTGCAACAGATGTTATCGCTACTGTTGTAGGTGCAAGCACTACTGAAATTTTCGGCGTTGTCGGCATGACAAGCAAAAATGCTGTAAAAGACAATTTCCGTAATATCCTCGGACAAGAAAACTATTCTAAAGGTGTTGTCGTTACGACAACCGATAACCAAACAATCATCGGTGTTTATGTTGTTGTCAGCTATGGTGTTAAAATTAGCGAAGTTGCCAAAAACATCCAAGAACGTATCCGTTTCAATCTGGAAAATCAACTTGGCATTGTAGCAGCTAAAGTCAATGTATATGTACAAAATGTGAAGGTGGTCGAAGACTAGTGTCAAATATTAACGCAAGTAAATTTCAAGAAATGATTCAGGCGGCAGCAAGTCGCCTTAACGAACAAGCTGAATATGTCAATTCTCTGAATGTCTTTCCTGTCCCAGATGGAGATACAGGAACAAACATGGGGATGACAATCACAAATGGTGCCAAAGATGTCGCCGAAAAGCCAGCCGAAACTGTTGGACAAGTTGCTCAAATCCTTTCCAAAGGTTTGCTCATGGGCGCTCGTGGTAACTCTGGTGTTATCCTTAGTCAAATCTTCCGCGGTTTTGGACAATATGCCAAAGACTACGATGAACTTGATGGTATTCATTTAGCTAACGCTTTGCAAAATGGTGTTGAAGTCGCTTATAAAGCAGTTATGAAACCTGTTGAAGGTACAATCTTAACTGTTTCACGCGGTGCTGCAGAACTTGCAAATCGTAAAACTAATGAGACTGACGATGCAACAGCTATTATGGAAGCTGCTCTTGAAGGCGCTAAAATCGCCTTAGCCAAAACTCCAGACATGTTGCCAGTCCTTAAAGAAGTCGGCGTTGTCGATTCAGGTGGTCAAGGTTTGGTTTATATCTACGAAGGCTTCTTGATGGCTCTCAACGGTGAATTCGTCCCTGAAAATCCTGAGCAAGGTTTAGGTGCCATGGACCGTATGATTAACCTTGAACACGAGTCTGAAACAAGTGTTGCGGGTGCTTCTACAAGCGATATTAAATACGGCTACTGTACAGAGATTATGGTCGAGTTAGGCCAAGGTCCAACAGCCCGTGAGAGTTATGATCACGATAATTTCCAAGCTTACTTGGCAGGTATCGGTAATTCACTTTTAGTTGTTGATGACGAAGAAATCGTTAAAGTCCATGTCCATACTGAAGATCCTGGTCTTGTCATGCAAGAAGGGCTTAAATATGGTCGTCTGGTTAAGGTTAAAGTTGACAACATGCGCCTCCAAAACGAAGGCGTTGCTGAAAAAGAAAAACAAACAACATCAGCACTTCTACTTCTAAATCTGACTGGGGCTTGATTGCCATCGCTGCTGGTGATGGTCTTGCTGATATTTTCCGTGAAATGGGTGTACAGCATGTGGTTTCTGGTGGTCAAACAATGAACCCATCAACAGAAGACATTCTCAAAGCTATTGAAGCTGTCAATGCCGAAAAAGTTATTATTCTTCCGAATAATAAAAATATCTTCATGGCTGCCAAATCTGCTGCTGAAGTTTCAGATATTCCTGTTGAAGTGATTGAAACAGCAACTGTTCCTCAAGGTTTTACTGCCTTGCTCAGCTTTGACCCAACAAAATCAATTGAAGAAAACAAAGAAAATATGACTGCTTCATTAGCAGACGTACAATCTGGTTCAGTGACACAAGCTATTCGTGACACCAATATTGATGGTATTGATATCCATAAAAAAGATACACTTGGCATGGTCAATAATAAAATTGTCGCATCAACCAAAAAAATGAACGATGCTATCTTTGCTGCTTTTGAAAAAATGATTGATGAAGACAGCGAAATTGCAGCAATTTATATTGGTGAAGATGGTAAAAAATCAAATGCCGAACGTATTGCCAAAGAACTAGAAAAACGTTACCCTGAACTCGAAGTAGAGATTCATGACGGTAAGCAACCTGTTTATCCATACATTTTCTCTGTAGAATAAAACACAAAAAACTGGCCTCTCAAAGCTAGTTTTTTTGTGTATTTGTTTTCACGTGAAACATTCTTTTTTTATTCACTTCGTCCCATACACAAATTTCCTCGAAATTACAAGTAATTCGTGTTATACTTATTGTAATGTCAAATACTTTTTACATCCCATTGAAGGAGCATGCATGAAAACACTGAATACTGCCCGTATCGGCCAAATATATTATGTAAATAAAATATTAAAATCCGAGCATGCTGGAAAACTTCGAGAGCTTGGTTTTGCCCCTGATACGGAAGTTGTTTTAATTTCTATGGACGGGGAAAATGCGCTTTTAAAGATTGGTCAGACACGTTTAGCGCTAAGCAGTTTCTACCTCAACACGATTTTGATTAAAGATGAACAATCAAATGAGGAACTTATACCTCTCTCGTCTTTGAATATCGGTCAAAGTGGCGTGGTCCGATTACTCGAGGGAGAAAGTGAAATAAAACGTCGGCTTATGGATATGGGGATTACGAGGGGAACAAGTATTGCGGTGCATAAACTTGCACCACTAGGAGATCCTATGGAGCTTCATCTGCGGGGTTACTCACTTTCTTTAAGAAAGAAAGATGCTGAAAAAATAAAAATTGTTGTCCAAGATTAAAAGGAAATAAAGATGACTAAAATCGCTTTGCTAGGAAACCCAAATAGTGGGAAAACAAGTATTTTCAATATATTAACTGGCAGTAATCAGCAGGTAGGAAATTGGCCAGGTGTAACAGTTGAATGTAAAACAGGACGTTATAAAAAAGACAAGAATATCGCTATTCAAGATTTACCGGGAACTTATTCTCTCTCACCTTATACTTTAGAAGAACAAGTCACACGAAATTATCTCAGAGAGACACCACCAGATGTCCTTCTCAATATTATTGATGCAACAAATCTCGAACGCTCACTGTACCTCACATTACAACTGATGGAGTTTAATATTCCTATCGTCATCGCTCTAAATATGAGCGACTTGCTAGAATATCAAGGTAAACAGATTGATATCGAAAAACTGTCTTACAGTTTAGGGCTACCTGTCGTACTTACTAGTGCTTTAAAGAAGAAAGGCCTAGACGAAGCTATTCGAAAAGCTTGCCAGCCTCTTGAAGTGACTCCTTTAGATTATGATCACCGTCTTGAAAGTGCCTTAGCAGAAATTCAAACGATTTGTCCCCAAGCAAAGAATCGTTTTGAACAAATTAAACTTTTTGAAGGGGACAGTATAGCCTCGAACTCCCTCACTGCCTCACAAGGGCAAGAATTAGATGAAATCGTAGCAATCACCGAAAAAATTATGGGCGACGATCGTGAATCCATCATCGTTAACGAGCGCTATGATTTAATTGGCCAAATTGTTCGTTTGGTTGTTACAAGCACACATAAAGGACAACTTAATCTAACAGATAAAATCGACTGCATCGTTACCCATAAATGGTTGGGCCTTCCTATTTTTATCCTTATCATGTGGCTCGTTTACTTTTTAGCGATACAGGTCATTGGTACACCCGCTAGCGATTGGCTCAATGATAACTTTTTTGGTAGTTTTCTGCCAGATATTTTACACCAAGTAATGGATAGCTTGGCGATTGTTCCTTGGGTCCAATCCCTACTCATTGATGGTGTCCTCGCCGGAATTGGGGCTATCCTAGGCTTTGTTCCACAAATCTTCGTTCTATTCCTCCTGTTAGGCTTTCTTGAAGATTCAGGCTATATGGCTCGTGTCGCATTTGTGATGGATCGTATTTTTAGAAGATTTGGCTTGTCTGGTAAATCCTTTATTCCCATGTTGATTTCTTCTGGCTGTGGTGTACCGGGAATTATGGCTACCCGTACAATTGAACAAGAAAGGGACAGAAAAATTACCATCATGGTGACCACCTTCATGCCCTGTTCAGCAAAGTTGCCGATTATTGCTTTAGTTTCAGGTGCCTTTTTTCACTCCACCAGTTGGGTTGCACCTAGCGCATACTTCTTAGGCATGGCCATGATTATCCTCTCAGGAATTATTTTGAAAAAAACGAGAATGTTCGCGGGAGATACTTCTGCTTTCATCTTAGAATTGCCTACTTACCATATACCTCACTTTCCTACAGTCTTTAAATATGCGTTTGATCGAGGTTTGAGTTTTATTAAGCGCGCTGGGACAATCATTTTTGCGCTCAATGTCGCACTCTGGTTCTTGTCAAACTATAGCTTCACTTTGCACCAAGTTGAACCCGGCCAATCAATATTAGCAACGCTCGGAGGATACCTGAGTATTGTTTTTGCTCCTCTAGGCTTTGGGGAGTGGAAAGCCACGGTAGCTACCTTGACTGGACTAATTGCCAAAGAGACTATTGTCGGAACTATGAGCCAATTGTACGCCCAAGGTGCAGAGGTAGAAAATAACGGTCGAGCCATTTGGACGGCTCTACAAAATAGCTACACACCACTGGCCGCTTATTCTTTACTTGTCTTCAACCTGTTATGTGCACCCTGTATTGCTGCTATTTCGGCAATTTATAAGGAAATGGGTGAAGTTAAATGGACTTTACGCGCTGTGGGCTTTCAAACCGCTGTGGCTTACAGCATGAGCTTTATCATTTATCAGTTAGGCTCTGCCTTTCTTACACAATCCTTTAGCATTAGTACATTACTTGCAGTACTTCTCTTGGTTTTTGGCCTTTATCTTATCTTCCGTCGACCAAAATACACATCAAACAAGGAGGAACTTTCTCTTGAACTTAGCTAGCATCGTTCTTTTAGCCCTTATTTTAATAGCAGCCTTCTTTTCACTGCGCAAAACAGTGCGGAGCAAAGGAGCTTGCGATGACTGTACAACTACGACCTGTCCTGTTAAGGGGGTCTCTGCCTTAGAAATCCCATCGAAAAAAGACTGTTGTGAATAAGAAAAACCTTCCTTAAGAGAAGGTTTTTCTTATTCTCAGAGAACTAAAGCAAGAAGCATGAGACCCGCTTGCAATAGCGAGAAGACCATTAATATTTTTACTGAAGCAATAAAAGTTTCACTTTTTACTTGTCTTTGGAGGTAAGGACGCGCTTGTTTGATAATGAAAGGCAAAAGTATAAACATGAGCAACATGAGTGGAGAGATTAGTCCCAGAACTACTGCCCCAACGATTGAGATATAGGCCAATATAATGGCTAATGTCCACCAGCGCAAAGCATTCTTTCTCCCGATGTAATGCACGATAGTATATCGATGATTACCTTCATCCTCTTCCAAATCACAAGTGTTATTCGCCAGCATCAAGTTAGAAATTAACAAGGTACTTGGTAAAGCAACAAGGAAGGTTGATGCCAAAGTTGCAAAATCCCAAACAAAAACAGCACTCGTATTGATATACACACAGATCAGAAAAATTAAGTAGCCCATTGTTAAACCACTGGCCAACTCACCTACAGGTAAACTTGATAAGGGTTTTGGTCCAGCTGAGTAAAAGATACCAATGAAATAGCAAAAAAGTCCTAACCAAAACACCGGCCAGCCCACAAGTCCTGCTACAATTAATCCTAAAATCAAGGAAAGAGAGAAGAAGAAGAGTAACAAGCCCTTTATCAGCGAAAGTGATAGATTTTCCCGACCAATGATATTGGTATTTTTCTTGTAATCTTCCGTATCCACAGCCTTATGGTAATCATTGTAGTTGTCCCAAATATCTACAAAACAGTTAAAGCAGAACATAGCCACAAAGTAGATGATTAATGGGCCAAAATTGGCTATTTGATAATGATAAAGTGAATAAGCAACTCCCAGTATAAAAGGAAAAACGCTCGCTGTTTTAGCTTTCAGCTCAATAAGCTCAGCAAATATTTTAAAGTTCATTTTTTAATAATTTCTTTGTAATAAGGTTTGGGTAACTTCCATCAAAATTTCGCGGTTACGAGATTCTGGGAATTTTTCTATTTCAAGTAACGCTTGATTGGTTAGATGTTTTGCTAAGAAAAGACTTCCTGTAATGCCTCCTAGATCAGTGACCAGTTCGGAAAATTCGATACATTCTTGACGACTCAGTCCTTCTGGTGCTTCCAGATAAGGTAAGACTTTTTCAGGCGCATCTTCTTTTGCCAGCAACAAGGGTAAGGTATAAATCCCTTGACGAAAATCCGTTAATATTGGTTTATCAGCTTCTTCCAAACCGACTGTAAAATTAAGTACATCATCATAAATCTGAAAAGCAAGACCAATCGCTAAACCAATCTTTCGTGCAGACCGTTGCATCTGCTTATCACCACCAGAGAAATACACACCTTCTAAACAAGCTAAACTCAATAGCTCTGCAGTTTTACCACTGATAGCTTTAAGATAGCGTCTAATACTGTTGTCTGCATTAAAAGCTGATTGCATCTGTGTAAGTTCACCTTGAAGAATCTTTTTCATCGATCTTGCATTACGCGGCAAAAATGGTGTCGCAGCCATTGTTTCACAAAGCAACTCGAAGTAAACCGTATAAATAAAATCACCCGTGTATACTGCAACATCCTTGCCAAATTGTGCTTCAACACTCGGCAAGCCTCGACGTAAAGGGGAATCATCAATAACATCATCATGAATCAGTGTTGCCGAGTGTAACAACTCCAAACTGGCTGCTATTTTAACCAAACGTTCTTCGTCTTCTATCTCCTCGTCAACTAAGCCAGAAAATAGAAAAAAAAGCGCTGGCCGAACCATTTTACCTCCGCGCGTCGTAAACTTTTGTAATGCGTCACGTATATCTGTATTATTTACCGCTAAACGTTCTGTCATCATAGTTTGTACTGCGATAAGTTTTTCCTTAATTTCAGGATAGTCCTGCCAAAAATCTAGCACTTTTTCCCCTTACTACCTATATCTATCGTTTTTATATCTCTCTTATTCTAGCAAAATCCACCTTAAATTTCGATATAAACGACTCACTTTTTTCTCTTATTACTTATTATCGAATTTCAATAATATTTTGTTGTGGCAAGCGGTAACTTGCTTGACCTTTTGCTTCTGATGAGCCCAATACAACCAAGAGCTCTGGACGGTAACGTTTATCGACTTCGAGAATTTCATTCACGCGCTCAGTACGTTCAAAGCCAAGAATAATATTGCCTTCATAGCCTCTATTTTTGATGACATACATGAGATTCATCGTCACAAAACCGATATTCAATGATAAATAGCTTGCTTCCATCATCTCGTCCATATTTTCAAACATTTGGGGATAGCGACTATTGAAACGTTGCAGTTGTTCACTATCCATTTCTCCAGCCCCGGTACGTGCAATTTCACTTGAGCGTTCGGAAAGATTAGTATCACTAAAGATAGCAATGACCGCTCCAGCTTCTTTCACTTGTTGACCATTTTTTCCATGAACAACGGATAGAAGTTCTTGACGTTTTTGTTCACTCTCAACAATGACAAAGTGCCAAGGTTGGATGTTATGTGCAGAAGGTGCTAAACTTGCAGCAGAAATAATCTGTTTCACATCTACTGTTGGTATTTTTTTACCGTCAAATGTTTTTACAGCGTGGCGTTCTTTATTAATTTTTACAAAATCCATGAATATCCTCCTCTCATTATTGTACCAAATTTGCATATTTTTAGTATATAAAAAAGGGGTAAATCCCCTCTATTATCCTATTTGTTATATTCTCGCAAAAATTGAGACAAAGCAGACAAACCCTCGCGTAATGTCTTTTCATCCGTACAATAGCCTAAACGTGCATAGCCTGGCAAGTCAAACCTATTGCCCGGTACTAAAAGAACGCCTTTGTTTTTAAGCAAGGCCACGCAAAATTCTTCTGTTTGGGCCGGATCGAGCGTTTCAAATTTCACAAAGCTTGTCGATACTGCTTTAGGAAATATCATTGATACAAGTGGCTCATTTTCCACCCACTCTCGAAGTATCTGCAAATTATTAGTGACGATTTCTTTATTCCGCGCCAGTACTTGATCACGGTGTTTTAAGACTAGAGTTCCTAAGGCATCATCAAAGACTCCACAACAAATCATTGTATAATCGCGGTATTTGCGAAACTCATCTGCTAGTTTTTCATCTTGAGTCGCCACCCAACCTAAACGTACACCAGGTACAGAATATGTTTTAGAAAGCGAGTTCGTCGAGATACCTTTTTCATATAAGTCAACAATTGGCGCATAATCTTCCGCATCATCAAGAGGCAAGTAAACCTCATCGACCAAGACATAAGCATCAACTGTTCGAGCCAGTTGAATGACCTCTTCCAAAAAGGCACGGTTTAGGGTTGTACCTGTCGGATTATTGGCATTGTTCAAACAAATCATCTTTGTGTTTGGACGAATCATCTGACGGAGTTCATCCAATCGTGGATACCAGTTTTCCGATTCATAAATTTGCCAAAACTCAATTTCGGCTCCTAAAGAACGTGGAATATCATAGAGCTGCTGGTAACTTGGATACTCTGCAATCACATGATCTCCCGGCTCGATCAATCCATACAAGACCAAATGATTGGCACCCGTTGCGCCATTTGTCGCCAAAATATTTTCTGCGGGAACTTTCGTATAAAGCTTGGCTACTTCTTGCTTAAATTCAGGAGAGCCTTCAATCCATCCGTAGTTAAATTTTTCCTGCATTAAGTGAGACATAAAGCTTTGGCCCTTGTCTTCTTCCAGATTTAATATTTCTTGCAACGTCATGGATGAAATCGTTGATTGAGCAATGTCATAAACTGCTTCTTTTTCCCATACATTGAGCCATTCTTCTACTCCAAAACCATCTATCTTCATATGTGCCTCCTAAATATCAATTATAGTATAAGTATAGCATTGTGCATCCAGTATTTTAAAGCAATCTTCCATTGGAAAAAAGATTGTCTTTGTATTGTCATTAGGGTGTAACGTCATAATGTCATGCTCCTCAAGCATATCTCGGTCAAAATAAACATGCATATTATCCATTTTATTATCAACCAGACCATAAATAGAAACAATCCCAGACTGCAGTCCCAACATGCTTTCCAAGCGTTCTTCTGATACAAAATGAAGTCGGTTTACTCCAAGTACCTCCCCCAGTTTGTTCATCTCAACGCGCTTACTATCATCCATAATAACCATATAGAATTGCGTGGATTTTTTATTAGCCAAAACTAAAGTCTTCGACCTACAACCTTCATGTCCTTCAATATAATGGTCAGATTCTTCTGTAGAATGACTGCCCGGATGCTCGACAATTTTATAGGGAATTTCGAGCTGAGCCATTAACTTCTCTACTTCTTTAAAGTCTCTCATTCAGCCTCCTCATATAAGAAAAAGGCCGCGCAAAACACGACCTCTTACATTTTAGTCAGCAACAATTGTTGTTCCTGAACCATTTGCCAAGAAATCTTCAAGATTTTCAAGGGAAGTAATTGTTGCCGCACGACCAGTACGTTCTACAAAAGCCATAGCTGCTTCAACTTTTGGTTTCATAGAGCCTGCAGCAAATTGACCGTCTTCCAAGTAGGCGCCAATTTCAGACAAAGTAACTTTTTCCAATTTCTTTTGATCTGGTTTGTTGTAATTGACAAAAACATTGTCCACGCCTGTCAAAATAACTAACTCGTCACCATCCACAAGTTCTGCAAGTTTAGCTGCTGAAAAGTCCTTGTCTATTACAGCTTCCACTCCTGTGTATGTGCCGTCTTCATGCTCAACTACAGGAATGCCACCGCCGCCTGATACAGTAGTTAAAACTGCAGCATCTAACAGTGGTTTGATGGCTTCTGCTTCTACAATACGTTCTGGTTTTGGACTGGCAACAACACGACGATACCCACGACCTGAATCTTCGACAAATTTCCAATCTGGATATTGTTCCAACATTTTGTTCATTTGTGCTTCATCATAGAATGGGCCAATCGGTTTTGTTGGGTTTTCAAATGCAGGATCATTACTGTCTACCACGACACGTGTGACAACAGAAGCTACAGGAATTCGTTCCAAGCCTTCTTTGATTAAAGCTTTAGTAAAGGCTTGAGTCATCCAGTATCCAATTTGTCCTTGAGTCATAGCCACGGCTGTATCTAAAGGCATCGCAGGATTTTTGGCACTGTCTGATCCCAGTTGTTGTAAAAGTAAATTACCAACTTGAGGGCCGTTACCATGCGTAACAACTATTTCTACATCGTTATCCTTAATGAGCGGGATCAATTGACTCGCTGTAACTTCAAGCGCTTCTTGTTGTGCTTGAGCTGTTGGATCATCTGTCAAAATAGCGTTACCGCCAAGAGCAACTACAATACGTCTAACCATAATTATTTTCTCCTATTTTATATTATTAAAGCGCTTACTTTGCGCTTGAAAGAATAAAACTTTTGATTGCTCAAAAATTTTACTCTTAATTTTCTTTTTAAATACCAAGTAACTCTCTCAAACCAAACTGATTAGCAAGCAAGCCATAAAGAGCGAGCAAAGCGGCAAGAGTAAAGATAATGATAGCAAACCATTCGCCTGTTGAAATAGTTCTGTTGTTTTCACGTTTTGCACGGATATAGAGGACAAAACCAACTACATATAGAATGGAAGCCATCCAGACAAACTGCCAACCACTCAGGTAAAGGGCAATAATTTGGAATGCCATGGCAAAGAAGCCGATTAAAATATTTTTAGTTGATTTTTCGACTAAACCAACTTTTAATAGATATGCACCGACGAGAGCGTAGCAAACCATAATTACTGCAGTACAGAGATAAACAAAGACATTATAAGCATCTGAGGCAAAGTAAGTAATAATGATAAAGAGTTGTACAAAACCTTGAGTCAAAAGCAATGAATTAACAGGTGCACCAGCTTTATTTTCTTTTCCAAACCAAGCAGGCAAGAGCTTTTGTGAAGCCAATTGAGAAGTTGACTCAACTGGAAGCATCGTCCACGATAACCAAGCACCGAGAAGTGAAATAATCAACCCGATAGCCATCAAATTACCACCCCAAGGGCCAACCATCTCACGTAAGATACCAACCATACCTGGTTGTGGCATACTTGCAAGCTGTGCTTGATCCAAATATCCATAAGGTAAGAGCGAGAGCAAGATATAAATCACCAGCAAAGTGAATAACCCAATAATTGAAGCTTTACCAGCATCTGATTTTTTCTTAGCACGGTCGCCCATCATTGCCGCACCTTCAATACCAACGAAGACCCAAATCATAACCATCAAGGAACTTTGAATCTGTCCGATTAATCCTGAGGCAGTCATCTGAGTAAATGCTGCTGTTCCATCTGTATTAATGACGACATTTTGCCAAAAATGTTCTGTAAAGACTCCAGCTCTGAACATAACAATAGCAACAACGGCAAAAATTGCGATTGGAATTAATTTAGCAATGAGTACAATAGCATTAATTACTGCTGCCCCTTCAACCCCACGAATAACAAGTGCAGTTAAAGACCAAGAAACGACTGAAACAACGATGACTGATAAAAAGGTCAAAGAACCGTCTTCATTAGCAAAAACACCAGGAAAGAAATAGTTGACAGATGTCATCATCAAGACAGCGAAAGCCACGTTACCTGCCCAAGCGGACAACCAGTAACCCCAGCCTGATAAGAATCCGGCAAAATCACCAAATCCTGCGCGGGCATAATCTGAAACACCGGAGAGTTCTGGTTTATTAACAACAAGGTGATTTAAGCTCAAAACGAGCATAAGAATACCAAAACCAATAAAGAGCCATGAAATGACCACACCACCTGGTGTGGCTCCATTTGCCAAGTCGTTCGAGAGGTTAAATACCCCACCACCAATAGCTCCGGATACGATAATTGCTACGAGGGCCATGAGCCCTATTCCTTTTTTATTTTCTACTTCCATATTACTTCCTATTTTTTTCATAAAGTCATATGCTTTAAAAAAGTCTCCAATTATGAAAATATACGAGGTCTGACCTTTTCAAAACAAGAGTTATAGAGGGAACCAAAAATATTTTTTCCAGATTTGTGCAAACTTCCCACCGGTATTAGGAAGTGGAAAGTCTGTCAAATCCGGAAAAAATCAAATTCAAAATTTATTATTTGATACTTGGTACATCTGGAATGAAGAGGTTACCCAAAGTTGCTGCCATAATTGCTTTAATTGAGTGCATACGGTTTTCAGCTTCTTCAAATTGACGTGCATATTTAGAACGGAATACTTCGTCAGTAACTTCCATTTCAGTCAAGCCATACTCTTCTTTAATTTCTTTACCATATTCAGTTTCAGTATCGTGGAAGGCTGGCAAGCAGTGCATGAAGATAAGTTCTTCATCTGGCGTTCCAGTCAATTTCATCATATCCATTGTGATACGGTATGGAGTGAGAAGTTCCACACGTTCTTCCCAGTTTGATTCACCCATTGATACCCATACGTCTGAGTAGATAATGTTTGCACCTTTAACCCCTGCTTCAATATCTGCAGTTGTTTCTGGTTTTGCACCTGACTCAGCTGCAAATTTACGCGCAATTTCCATAACTTCTTCAGAAGGTTGAAGTGATTCAGGCGCTACGATAGTTACGCTCACTCCAAGCATCGCACCTGTTACGATAAGAGAGTTAGCCATATTGTTACGACCATCACCGACATAAGCAAGTTTAAGACCTTTAAGGTAACCAAATTCTTCTTTGATTGTCATGTAGTCTGCAATCATTTGAGTTGGATGCCAATCGTCAGTCAAACCATTCCATACAGGAACTCCTGAGTATTTTGCCAAATCTTCAACTTCTTTTTGTGAGAAACCACGACGTTCAATCGCATCAAACATTGAGCCAAGAACACGTGCTGTATCTTCAGTAGATTCTTTGATACCAAGTTGAATATCATCTTTACCAAGATATTCTGGGTGAGCACCAAGGTCGATAGCTGCTGTTGTAAATGCAGCACGCGTACGTGTAGAAGTTTTAGCAAAAAGTAAGGCGATATTTTTTCCTTCAAGATAATGGTGAGGGATGTTATTTTTCTTCAATGCTTTTAAGTGAATAGCAAAGTCAACAAGATATTGAATTTCTGCAGGTGTAAAATCTTTTTCTGCTAAAAATGAACGGCCTTGGAAAACTGAGTTAATTTTTGGTGTTTGCATTTAATTTTCTCCTAAATATAATTTTTTTGTTTTTTTGAAATAAAGACATTTGCTTGTGCTGTAAGCAATAAAGTGTCAACGAGGTTGACAGAGCTGTAAACCAAGCAAATAGAGGGTAAAACTTTGATTAAATATCTTCACGCCACAATGGTTGAGACATACAACGTGCTCCACCACGACCACGTGCCAACTCGCTTGAAAGAATCTCATGTACTTTGATACCATGTTCTTTAAGTAATTCGATTGTGACATAGTTACGGTCATAAGTAACAATTTCACCTGGAGCGATAGCTAATGTGTTTGAACCATCATTCCATTGCTCACGCGGTGCAACGATTGGATCTCCATTACCACATTCAATCAAATCAAGTTCTGAGAGTTCCAACACTTTCTTAAGAGCAACTTTAAGGTCTGTCAAATGTTCAATTTCCACATCTCCATCTTTACCTGGACGTAAGATGAATGCATTGATATTTCCAGAACCATCAAAGATTCCTGGGAAGACTGTAAACTGATCATGATTAATCATTGTAAATACAGTATCCAAGTGCATCATTGCGTGATTATGCGGAATTTCAACAGCAAGTACAGTGTCAAAGGTTGACAATGGGTTTGCAAACAATTCTTTTGCTAAAGCTTGAATTGTTTTAGATGAAGTACGTTCAGAAACACCAATAGCTACAGTGTGTTTGTTTAATACGAGTTCATCACCACCTTCAATACGTGTTGTATGGTTACGATCACGCCAAATTGGAGTGTCTTTAAAACGTGGGTGATTTGCCATTACATATTCTGTGATCAATGATTCAGGTTGACGTGCTGGGAAAGTCATTTTGTTAATAGTCATCCCTACACCCATAGATGCTTGTGGGTCACGAGTGAAGTAAGCATTTGGCAATGGATTAAGGTAGAAATGGTTTTCGGCATCAGAACCGGCCATGTCGCTAAGAACTGTACGTTTTAGGTCCAATTCATTTTTACGAACACCTGCATAAATCTTGTCAACCATTGCTTTTGTATCCATGCTTGTCAAGTACTCAGTCAAACCTTCAAGTGTACGTCCTGGGCGGTAGCCTGCTTCATGCAAGAGTCGAGCCAAGAAATCTTTTTTAACACTTTCAGTTTGAAAAACATCTGCGGCAAGATCTTCTATATAAACTGTTTCTGCTCCGTTATCACGCAATGTTTGAGCAAAGAAATCGTGTTCCTTCTGAGCAATTTTCAAGTAAGGGATATCATCAAACAAGAGTTGATGCATTGTGTCTGGTGTGATGTTTTCGACTTCAGCACCTGGACGATGAAGGAGAACTGATTTAAGTTTTCCGATTTCTGAATTGACATTGATTGCTTTTTCCATGAGATAAGCATCCTTTCTTTTATATAAAACTATATATTAAAATTGTAAAAGCGCTTTCAACACCTTTTATTATAGTCTAATCTTTTTTTGAATGCAAATTGAACGCCATTATAATAATGCGCTTTCATTTCATGAAAAATAATAAATATACAAAAAGAAACCAGCAATACCAAGGTTGAGCCTTTGTGCTAGTTTCTTTTATTTTTTTATTACTTTTCTTTGTTTTTTCTAATTTGTTTGCTTCTGAGTTGTCCGCAAGCGGCATCAATGTCTGTACCATGCTCTTGGCGCACAACACAGTTGATACCATTTTTCTTGAGTACATCGTAAAATTTCGCAGTATCATTTCGTGTTGAACGTTCATATTTGATATGCTCAGCGACAGGATTATAGGGAATCAGATTGACATACGAAAGTTTATTTCGGGGTTTTATTAAATCAGCTAATTCTTGTGCAATTTCCGGAGTATCATTTTCTCCAGAAAGCATAATATACTCATAGGTTACACGACGATTTGTTGTTTCAGTATAATAATCTATCGCATCAAAAAGTTTTTCAAGTGGTGCGCTACGTGTGATACGCATCAGACTTGTACGTAATTCATTGTTTGGTGCATGTAAAGAAATAGCCAAGTTCACTTGCAAGTTTTCATTTGCAAATTCTTTGATTTTTGCTGGCATGAAACCACAGGTTGACACGGTAATATGACGTGCTCCAATAGCAAGGCCATTATCATCATTAATTGTGCGTAAAAAGTTCATCAAGTTTACATAGTTGTCAAATGGTTCACCGATACCCATAACTACAACGTGAGAAACACGCTCATCTTGGCCTTTTTCATCGAAGTATTTTTGGACCAACATAATCTGAGCGACTATTTCTCCAGCTGTCACATCACGCTCTTTTTTTAGAATACCAGAGGCACAAAACGTACAGCCCATGTTACATCCTACCTGTGTAGTCACACATACAGATAAGCCATAAGATTGGCGCATCAATACAGTTTCAATCATCATTTTATCTGGTAACATAAAAAGATATTTAACTGTTCCATCTTCCGACTCTTGTACGACGACTTGCTCTAGAGGATTCATAATAAAATGCGCATTCAACTTTGCAATAAAATCCTTGGAGAGGTTTGTCATTTCTTCAAATGTTTGGACACGTTTTCGGTAAAGCCAATCCCACACTTGGGTTGCCCGAAATTTTTTTTCACCATTTTCAATCGCCCAATCAATAAGTTGATCACGTGTTAAGCCGTAAATTGTTTGTTTTTCCATTATATCTCCGATATTTTTCCCCCAAAAAATTTTTGAGGGAACTTTTTTGCATATTATTCAATAAATTTTTAGACACATTTTTGATATTTGTCTATTTTATTTTTTTGCACGTTCGCGTATTACAAAATTAGATTTAGAGGTTGTATTTTTCTCATTTTTCTCATTTTGTTTTATTTTAGCAGGCTTCTTACCTGATTTCTCGCGAATTTCAAATGATTTTTTCTCATTTTTCTTTTGCTTTTCTTGAGAGCTTCGATTTTTATTGCGATTATTTCGACGTCGTGGTTTTTCAAATTTAGGTTGACGTGGCTTGTCTTCAAAAACACGTTCGGATGTGTAAGCTTCATCTTGTGAGCGTACACGACGTAAAACAAAGTAGGCACAGCCATAATTGCAATATTCATTGATATAATCTTCTAATCGGTCAATCTTATTTTCAGATTGCATTTTTTTTCTACTTACTGAAAAAAAGCCTTTTAAACGGAGCTGTTCAAAGCCCCAATCTCCCACGATGTAATCATACTTATCGAAAATATCGCTAAATCGCTGCTCCAGCTTTTCAGCATCAAACCCTTCACGATAATTGTAAACCAGATGAAAAGTCTTACCACCTACTTTTACAATGTCATCTGTCGCAGTTACCCGCTCACCAGGGAAACGATTATAATTTAATTTTGATTCATCAACTTCTTTTGGCACTTTCCTCTCCCTTTCTCTTTTTGTTCATTTTCTCGTTTTTTAATTCATTTGCTACTATTTCTCGTAGAAAATACGGAAAAAGTATTTCGGCTTTCTCTTGTTTTTTCAATAAAGGAAAATACCAAGCAAAGAGATACTGATCAGGAACGATTATGCTATAAGACTCAGCATCGACCACAACCGTATTTCTATAATAAAATTTACCTCTGTTGAAATTTATTCCCTGAAAAATAAGCCGACCAAATTGCTTCCCTCGAAAACCCATACCTCGAATATTTTGCCCAGACAGCATTGCAGATACATCAAGCATTTCACGTAAAACTTCTTTCAGTACCTTACCAGTCAGCGTAAGCCGCACTAAACGCATGGAATGAGGCAAAAATTGGTGTAAATCATCTAAAGTAAGTTGGTTTGGCAATGCTTCTGTAACCAAGAGCCCAGTATTGAAAACACAGGCTCCCACCTTGCCATATTGGGCAAGTAACTCTGCAATAAAATGACTTGCATTATAATCAGGATAAACATTGGTCAGGCTATAGGGAAGTTCTCCGACAGTCTTGCCTTGCAACATTTTACGTCCTTTCAACTCCCACGAGTTGATGTGTAAAGCATCACCTTTTTCTTTTTTGAGCGTGTTGGTAGCAATCGTGGAAATTTCCGAAGCAATTACTTTGTTATTTTGATCAAAAGTAAGATTGATTTCGCCGATATGCTCCCCGTATCTTCCTGCAGCCGCAAGTAAGGTGTCATGTAATTCCGCTCCGTGTTCAAAAAGATGATGCGTATGGCTTCCAATAATTAAATCAATATCGTAATTTTTAGCGATTTTCTCATCAACGGTTTTACCCAAATGACTCAAAAGAATCGTAAAATCACATTCCAGTGGCAAGAGCTGATCCAAGCAAACTAAAGGATCAACAATATCCCAACCTGCTTGTAAATAGGCTAGATAAGGAGCTGTTAAGCCAATGATTCCAATACGCATCCCCCAACTGCTCTCTATAAATTTAGGACCTTGAGCAAAAGGCATATTACTGATATTTGAAAGTAATATATCAAAGTCGGCTTGATTGTATAAACGGCTTAGCATATCATGAGTTAATCCTAAACCTTCATTGTTACCGAGGGTCGCTGCTGTCAAGTCCAGCTTATTCATCAGAGCAACATTAATCTGTCCTTCTGTGGCCTCAGTTAAAGGATGTACCCGGTCAACATTATCCCCTAAGTCAAATCGCAAGACATCTGGATGTCCAACTGTTTTTTCCGCAAAAAAACGCTCAATCACTGGAAATCTTTCCAAATGCGAGTGCAAATCGTTCAAGTGAATAATGCGCAATGAATTCATTTTACCATTATAGCACAAAAAAGACCGCTAAAGCGGTAGTTTTTGTACTTTTTTACTTACGCCTGCAAATCAAAAACAAGGCATCATTCCTATTTTCCTGTTGATCCGAAGCCGCCAGTTCGTGTAGATTTAGTCACTTCTGCATCCCCATCAGCAACCAAGAAAGGCATAAAGACCGCTTGGACAATCCTCTCACCTTTTTCCAAGACCACTTCTGATTCCGTAATATTTTGCATTTGAGCAAATATCTCGCCCTCATTCCCTGGGTTATTGTAATAGTCACCGTCAATGACACCTACCGAGTTAATCATCACTAAACCTTTTTTACGCGGATTTGATGAGCGATCAAACAGATACAGAACTTCTCCTGCTTGCATATATGCCTTAAGGCCTGTTGAGATCAGTTTAATTTCACCAGGTTCAATGGTAATGTTTTCAGCCACTGATAAGTCATAGCCTGCCGCATGCTTGGTCGCACGTATTGGTAATTCTAGGTTTTCATTTTGGTATTTACTTACTATTTCAAATCCACGTGTTTTCATAATTACTCCTTATTGGTTATTTTTAATCTATTTATTTTATAAAGGGCAAAATCAGAAAAACGATAAATAAGACAACAACCGTTACTCCTGATAAAATCCGATTTTGCATTGGTACAGAATTCTTGAAATATTTAGGTGGAAAAACAGGAGCTAAAAGAAGTCCGCCCACTGCTCCTCCAACATGTGACCAAATATTGACCGAGCTAAGATTAAACATATTGAAGAAAAGATTAATCGCAATCAAGATGGTAAATGTCTTACCAATCTGTTTTAGCATCGGATGGCCTGTAAAGAAGCCAATTCCTGCAATAGCTGCAAAAAGACCAAAAATCGAAGTTGATGCTCCTGCAGATAAGGAATTGGGCGAAAAGATAAAGGTTGTTGCATTACCAAAAATTCCTGAAAGAATGTAGATCAAACTGAAATTAAGGCTACCAAATACAGCTTCAACCTGACGTCCGATAAAAAAGAGCGTCAGAGTATTCATAAGAAAGTGAGTCCATCCAATATGAATAAAAATTGGTGTCACAAGGCGCCACAATTGAGTTGGATCAGCTAAAATGGCTGGTGGAAATAATGCACCAGTATTAAAAAGGTTAATTGCCGAGGTTGCAGCTAAACCATAACGTAAAAATTGATAAAGCCAAACCATCGTTGTTAAAAGTGATAAAATATAAGTCGCTTTATGCTTCATAAAGTCTTTTTTTATCATATCAATGTTCATAAGTAAATATTTCTCCTATGCTTATATCATGAGGTTCTGGATGAAAATTTCTATGCTGAAAATCATAACATAGACTAACTGTCTGTCCAGAAAAGCTTGCCAGATAACGGTCATAATATCCCGCACCAAAACCAATCCGATAACCTTCTTTATTCCAAGCCAAGCCGGGGACCAAAATCAAATCAGGCACAACTTCGTTTTTCGACTTAGGTTCTAGTATACCAAATTTTGTACGTTCTAAGTCATTTTTGTCGTATTTTACAAAAATCATGTGGCGATTAGCCAAGGTTTTTGGTAAAACTATTTGTTTATCTGCCTGCTCAAAAAGGGGTTGCAAATCAAATTCAAACTCTTGCGGCATATAGAGCGCCACGGTTTTAGCGTTTTTCCATTGTTCTGAGGCAAGCAGCTCTGCAATAATTTTCTGACTTTGACGGCTTTTGTCAGCAAAATCAAAACTTTTCAGTAAATTTATCATTTCTTTTCGAATTAGCGCTTTCTTTTCCATACTTTATATGGTATCATAAAGCTGTAAGTTTTTTTCAAGTTAACGTTTATGCTTTTTGTTACACGCTTTCCGAAGATAAGATTTACCAAACTAAAGAAAGGATGTATTCAAATGGCACAAGGAACTGTAAAATGGTTTAACGCTACTAAAGGTTTTGGCTTCATTACAACTGAAGAAGGCAACGATGTATTCGTACACTTCTCAGCTATTCAAACTGATGGCTTCAAAACTCTTGATGAAGGCCAAAAAGTTAGCTTTGATCTTGAAGAAGGCCCACGTGGACCTCAAGCAATCAACGTTACTAAATAATTGGTAATTAAAGCACCTTTACGGTGCTTTTTCTTTTTGTTTAAACACCACAATAAAAGCAGTTATGCTATTGTTTTATAGATATAAAAAGTTTACAATGTATAAAGCAAAGAATTTAGGAATATTATGAAAGATTTAACAAAAGGAAACATTCTCAAAGGTTTAATTACCTTCACACTTCCCCTGCTCTTGGGAAACTTTTTTCAAGTGCTCTATAATACTGCAGACACACTGATTGTTGGTCAAACGCTAGGAAAAAATGCGCTTGCATCAGTGGGGGCTACGGGATCCATCAACTTTTTAATCGTTGGTTTTGCTCAGGGAATGACCGCAGGGCTCACGATTATTACTGCGCAACGCTTTGGTGCCAAAGATGCACATGCTGTCAAAAAGTCCTTTGTGACAGGGCTGTATTTTACGATAGCTATCTCCCTCTTGCTCAGTGTCTTGTCTGTCCTATTTGTGGGTCAATTACTACAACTTATGCAGACTCCAGCTGAGATTTACGAAGGTGCACACACTTTTTTGAGTATTATGTTAGGTGGACTTACAGCGACCACACTATATGCTTATTATTCGAACGCGCTCCGCGCCTTAGGTGATTCCAAGACACCGCTCTATGCACTTATCGTCGCCAGTATTTTAAATATCGGCTTTGAGTATTTCGCAATCCTCGTTCTCCATTTAGGCTTAGCGGGAGCAAGTGCAGCCACCATTTTGGCCCAATGTATCTCTGTGCTTTATCTGGTTTTACATATTAAACGCAAAGTGCCTGAGTTACACCTTAATCGAAAACTCCTTGTTTACGATACCCAAGAAATACGTACACATGCACGACTGAGTATTCCCATGGGATTTCAATCTAGTATTATCGCTATTGGTTCTATTACACTTCAAGTAGCACTTAACACTATGGGAACAAACGCTGTCGCCACTCAAGCTATTGTATCTAAGATTGACCAAATCGCGATGTTGCCAATGATGTCGATCGGACTTGCTATGGCTACCTTTGGAGCCCAAAACTATGGTGCAAAACAATACCGCCGAATAAATCAAGGGCTTTTCCAATCTCTCCTCATAGCTGTTTCCTGGGCGATTGGCTTTGCCATTCTTTTGGTAAGCTTGAACTATTACTTCACGACGGCTTTTATCTCACCAAGCCAAACAGCTGTTATTGATATGGCTAGACATTACTATATTGTGAATGGTGGTTTCTACTGGCTACTTGCTATCCTCTTCGTTACGCGCTCAACATTACAGGGTTTGGGCAATGCGCGCATTCCAACAATTTGTGGCGTGGCAGAACTGGTCATGCGTGCCGCAGTGGCCATCATCGGAGTTAACCTCTTAAATTACACCGTGATTATTTCATCCAATCCAGCTGCTTGGTTGGGGTCAACCGCTATTCTGATTCCCACAACCATCCGAATGGTGCGTCGTTTTAACCGCGAAAATGCACAAGAAAAAATCGTTCTAAATTGAACGATTTTTTTATATTAGTCTTTATCTAATTCTTGATAGAGCAGTTTTTGCGCTACTGTTGGATTGGCTTGTCCTTTTGTAGCTTTCATAAGCTGACCAACTAATGCCTTAGCTGCATTTTCCTTACCGCCACGATAGTCAGCAACAGATTGTTCATTTTTAGCAAATACTTCATGAATGATAGGCAAGAGTACAGCTGGGTCAGAGATTTGAACCAAGCCGGCCTTTTTAACGAAAGCTTCTGCTGAACCACCGTTTTTAGCTAATTCGAGGAAGACTTTCTTCGCAATTTTCGATGAAATAGTCCCATCTGCAATCAAACGCAACATTTCTGTGAGATTTTCTGGAGTTAAGTGAATATCTTTAAGTTCCAGATGTGCTGTGTTCAAGTACTGAGCAACTTCACCTTGAAGCCAGTTGGATACCAATTTGGCATCACCACCTAATTTAACAGCTGCTTCAAAGAAATCAGAAACATCTTTTGAGCTTGTCAACTGGCGCGCATCGTATTCACTGAGCCCCATTTCCTCTACATAACGTACACGGCGTGCTGCTGCAAACTCAGGAAGTTCAGCACGAACTTCGTTAATCCAAGCTTCGGAAATTTCAATACGTGGCAAATCTGGTTCTGGGAAATAACGATAATCAGACGCACCTTCTTTAACACGCATCAAGATTGTTTCACCTGTTTTATCATCAAAACGACGTGTTTCTTGACGAATTTCACCACCAGCACGAAGAATTTTCGCTTGGCGATCAATTTCAAAGGCTAGGGCTTTCTTCACATTACTGAAAGAGTTCATGTTCTTCACTTCTGTTTTAACACCAAACTCTTCTTGGCCATAAGGACGCAATGAAATATTGGCATCACAGCGCATGGAACCTTCTTCCATCTTCACATCAGAAATACCTGTATAGAGAATCAATTCACGTAAGGCGGTCAAATACGCATAAGCTTCATCAGCGCTTCGCATATCTGGCTCAGAAACAATCTCAATCAATGGTACCCCTTGACGGTTCAAGTCAACATAAGAATAGCCATCTGTTCCGTGCGTATTTTTACCGGCATCTTCTTCAATATGTGCACGCTCAATACGAACAGTCGATTTTGTACCATCTTCAAGTTCAATTTCAATAGAACCATTGTAACCAATAGGTTCATCTGCCTGCGAAATTTGGTAAGCTTTAGGATTATCAGGGTAAAAATAATTTTTACGATCAAAATGCATACTCTTTTGAATCGACATATTCATAGCAAGAGAAGCTTTCATCCCAGCAACGACAACACCTTTGTTCAATGTTGGCAAAACACCTGGCATTCCCCAGTCAATAACATTCGTATTGACATTTGGTTCAGAGCCAAATTCAGCTGGAGTTGGGCTGTAAATTTTTGAGTTTGTATTTAACTCAACATGGACTTCAAGTCCAATGACTGTTTCAAAGTTCATCTTATTTTGCCCCTCCTTCTGTAAAGATAATTGGTTTTTTCTTATGATGATCCGTTGTTGCTTCAAACGCTGCTGCGACTTGATAAATTGTTTCCTCATCATAGCGTTTACCAATCAATTGCATCCCAACAGGTAGACCTTCAACATAACCCGCCGGGATCGAAATTCCTGGTAATCCAGCAAGGTTGACTGGAATTGTTAAGATATCTGAAAGATACATTTGAACAGGGTCTTTTGATTTTTCATCAAAGCCAAAAGCAACCGTTGGGGCTGTTGGGCCAAGAATCAAATCATAATCCGCAAATACTTTATTAAAGTCTTCGATAATCATTGTACGCACTTGACCAGCCTTTTTAAAGTGCTTATCATAGGCCCCTGCAGAAAGACTAAATGTACCTAGCATAATACGACGCTTGACCTCATCGCCAAAGCCTTCTGAACGTGATTTCACATAGACATCTTCAAGGTTTTCGATATCCTGTGCACGATAACCATAACGAATACCATCGAAACGTTGGAGATTTGAGCTCGCTTCTGAAGAAGCGATGATGTAGTAAACAGCTACCCCATACTTGCTATGTGGCAAGCTCACTTCTTCAACAATAGCACCTAAAGATTCTAAGTGTTTCGCTGCCGCCATAATTTGCTCTTTGACTGTTGGATCAATGCCTTCACCAAAGTATTCTTTAGGCAAAGCAATCTTCATTCCTTTAATATCTTGACCTATTTTTGAACCAAAATCTGGCACAGCTACTTCTGAACTTGTAGCATCTTTAGCATCACTACCTGAGATAACATTTAAAAGTTGTGCATTCTCTTCAACAGTAGCTGAAAAGGGACCAATTTGATCAAGTGAACTAGAAAAAGCAATTAAACCATAACGAGAAACACGTCCGTAAGTTGGTTTCAGACCCACAATACCACTGAACGAAGCTGGTTGACGAATCGAACCACCTGTATCGGATCCTAATGACAAGCGTACTTGTCCACTCGCAACAGCACTAGCTGAACCTGAAGATGATCCACCAGGTACTTTTGTTTGATCCCACGCATTGTATGTTGGCTTAACAGAAGAAGTTTCCCCTGAGCCCCCCATTGCGAATTCGTCCATATTGGCTTTACCAATAATAACCATGCCATTGTCATAAAGCTTTTCAACGACAGTTGCATCATAAGGTGGGATAAAACCAGAAAGAATTTTACTTGCTGCAGTTGTTTCAATATTTTTAGTAACAATATTGTCTTTAACTGCTAAGGGAATACCGTCTGTAAGTTTTGCTGCATCAATCCCACGCGCATCAATAGCAGCTGCTTGCGCTAATGCTTCTTCATCTAATACAGAAATAAAACTGCCCATTGCTGCTTCACGTGCATGCACATCATCCAATGTCGCCTGTGTCAAGTCAACAGCAGAGATTTCCTTTTTCACCAAGAGGTCATGCAACTCTTTAATTGTTTTATTATTCAATGACATTATGCATCTCCTCCATCAGCCAACATTGCGGGAACCTTAATAAAGCCATCTTGCTTCGTTGGTACATTACGCATTAATTCATCACGGTCATCACCCGGTACAGCAATATCTTCACGCATGCGGTTTAAGTTATCCGCAACACTCATCGTAAATTCTACATTTTCCGTATTGACTTCCTCTAACTGCTCCACCATTTCGATAATTTTATCGAGTTTATCCGTCACAGCATCAAGTTCATTTTTCTCAAATTTAAGCTTTGACAAAGTTGCCACATGCTCCACTTGTTCTTTTGTAATCTTGCTCATGTTATTTTCCCTAACTATTAAAGATTTTCATTCTCAATTATAGCAAAAATCTTTAAAAACTGATACAGCTAGGCTTTACTGCCTACTGCCTTTACCACAAGTAAAAAACCTCTCACTAAGAGAAGTTTTTTTATTACTTTTAAGGTTAGAAGTTACGACCTTCAAGCTTTGTAAATAAACCTTGGTTAAGAACTTTGAGGTAAGTCCCTTTCATTCCCAACGAACGGCTTTCAATAACACCAGCAGATTCAAGCTTACGTAGTGCATTAACGATTACTGAACGTGTAATTCCAATCTTGTCGGCAATGACTGAAGCAATAACATGTCCTTCTTCACCATCAAGTTCTTCAAGAATTGCTTTCACAGCCTTCATTTCTGAATACGAAAGTGTATTGACTGCCATGTTAGCCATCGTGTCTTTACGGATATTTTCTTCCATTTGTTCAAGCTTAAGATTTGAAAGTTGAACACCGATAACTGTTGTTGCAAGCTCTGCAAGCACAAGATCATCATCACTGAATTTTCCGTCTGTACGCCATAAGATGAAGGTTCCCAAGCGCATACCACTACCATAGATTGGTGCACATGTTGTCAAACCATTAGGATACTCACCTAAAAGTTCTGCAGGAAATACTGACAAAGGCTCGTTAATTGTGATATTTGCTAAAGTGTCGTAGATACGGATAGCCGCACGTGCATAATCTTCTGGCAATTGTTTTTGTACATGGAAAAGTTCATTAACACGATCGTTGTTAATTTCGTATGGCAGTGAATAGCCCAAAAGTTTCCCTTTTGTATCAATGATACAAGCATTACAGTCAATAACGTTGGCTAAACGCTCTGTCATGTTATCATAGGGTAACTCCTGCTTTAAATCAGTTACTCCATCTTGCAGAACTGATGTAATTTTGCGGGTTTTTTCTAGTAAAGTAGCCACGGTTTTCTCCTATTATATTATTTTCTAAATAAACTCTTAATGAATTATAACACAAAAAAATTCAAAAAACAACAGGAATAGTCAGAAAATTCGCTTTTTTCATTATAATAAAACAAGATATACAATTATGTATATCTTATTTCTTTTTATATACAGAAAATTGACTAACATTACCAACTTCCACTTTTTTGTAAGAATCTTTAAGTGTTTCTTTTACTGAATCTGAAAGATCCTGTCCACTTTGCACTACGACATACTTGTTGCCTGCATTAGCAAAGAGCAAATCAAAGTTCTGATGGAATCTCACTGGATAATGGCGAGGGAAGTCATCTATGCCACCCACACGCTGTGATCGCAAGTTAATGTTTTTATCCGATGCTATAGCCAGCACTTTATCCTCTTTTGTCGTATCGGCTTTCACAAACTGCGCAACTTGTTGTTCTTCTGAGAAAACTTGTTGATGCATCGTTTGGGTAACGATAGGGGCTCCTATCACAAAGAGCAGAGCTAAAATTGGCGCAAAAAGCTTGGCCTTCATATAATCTTGTAGGATATTCTGACGTTGATCCACCGCATCTTGTATAGTATCGCTGACGAATAATAAAAGTAACGGCAAGATGGCAAGCAAGTTTGAACTTTCGAATACTTGAGAAAAAACAACAAATCCTAACACAAGAATTGAACCCAATAAGAGTAAAAGTTGCCAGATAAATGTTTGACCCGAACTTTTAATATTACGTACGCCATGTACGAAATTGGCCGCAAGACCAAACACCAAAAGAAAAACGAGAGCTTTCAGAAGTGACATCCAGAAATTATCTGTAAAGCCTAGTGTCGTAAGCGGAATGATAATGGATTGTTCGATGGATGTATACAGTACTTGAGCATTTAAGGAGTAAAAAGCAACCGTATAACCTACCAACAATAAGCCAAATAAAATTGCTAAAAGTTGATAAATACCACGCCCAATTCTTTTATTCTGAATATTAAAGACAAGCAAAGCGAGACAAGAAAGAAGCCATAATATGGTCATGATTGGTGATATGACAAACACAAGAGCTCCGCTCATACCAAAGAAGATAAAAGCTTCGTCACGTGCATCTTGACGTAGATAACGATCCAAGAACTGTAATGCCCATAATGCAAAAGGCAAGGCGATTAAGGTTGGCGCTGTACCACCTTGAGCCAATCCTGCAACCGAAACCAAGGTGAAACCTGTGGTAATTCGCGCTGCCAAACGGCTACGTGTACGTTGTGAAATTAAACGATAAACTTGCACACCGCTCATAAATAAAGCTAGCATTTGGAAAAGGTAAAGCAACCAAGTTGTTTGACCAAAATGACCGAGCCAGTTAATTAGGTAAAAGACAATTCCGCCAGCACCCCAAAAATCATTGTAAGGGACCAATCCTGCCTGCATTGCCATTCCCGAATAGAGGTATTGCGACTGTACACCTGTAGGTTGAAGATTGAAGATAGGGAAAGCATAGAAGCTTAGACTAAGCACCAAGGACACGAGCCCAATAAATAACCAGTCAGCTGGCATAAGCCGTGGTGTTTTTTCTCGAGTTGGTACAAAACTCGCTTCTGATTTATGACGACGCGAATAAAACCCAGTCTCTTCCGCAGGAATATCAAGGTCTTCATTGACCTCAAGCTCCTCGAATTCTTCGATTTCTTCTGATTGTTCTAATTGTTTTTTATGTTCATGCCTAAGTGAACGTGAACCATATCTTTTTTTCATTTAATTTTCCTTCAAAGAGTAATCACTAAATTATAACAAATTTCTTCGAAGTACTCAATTTTTGCTAAAAATTTTATGTAATAATTTATAATATTTCAATATTGATGCAATAAAAAAAGAGGCTTTGCCTCTTGATTTATCAATAAACTTCGTCGTCTTGATTTTCCATAAAGTTATTAAAAACTTCTTCAATCATATCCCATTCAGCATCTGAATCTTCAGCGATAGGTTGTAAATCACCTTCAGTGCCATCTTCATTTTGAGTAAATGAATAAGCTTGGATTTCAACTTCACCATTATCATCTTCTGCACCGTCAACAGGCATAACGAGGACGTAATTTTTACCAAATTCTTCTTGGCCATCAATAGTGATCAAGATTTCAAAAAGGCTTTCATTACCGTTATCATCAATCAGAGTGATAAAACGGTCTTCGTGGTCATGGTCATGTGTATGTTCTGACATAATACTTCCTACTTCTAAAATAATTTGTGCGCATCAAGATAATTTTGTAATATCAAGACAGCGGCGAGTTTATCAATTGATTTTTTACGGTCCTTGCGACGGACACCGCCATCAATTAATACTTTTTCTGCTTGCATTGTCGTCAAGCGTTCATCTTGGTATTCTACAGCGACATCAAACGTTTCAGTAATTTTTTCACCATAGTTTCTTGAAGCCTCTGCACGAATACCTTCATCATTATTCATATGTTTGGGTAAACCGAGTACAATTTTTGAAGGTTTATATTCTGTTATTAGTTCTGCTAAGCGCTCAAAACCAAATTCACCAGCTTCACTGTCAATCTTTATTGTTTCAACAGGCTGAGCCGTCATTCCCAATAAATCACTCACAGCTACACCAACAGTTTTTGTACCGACATCCAAACCTAAAATTCTACTGTACATTAAAGTTGTACACCGTGTGCTTTTAAGTATTCTTTAATCAGTTCTTCAACAATATCATCACGGTCAAAACGACGGATTTTGTTACGTGCATCGTCGTGACGTGGAATATAAGCTGGATCTCCTGACAAAACATAACCTACCATTTGGTTGATAGGATTGTAACCTTTAGCATCAAGTGCACGATAAACATTTACAAGTGTTTCGCCGATTTCTTTTTTACTTGAATCATCAAATTCAAAGCGGACTGTTTCATCTGTAAAACTCATAATATGTACCTCCTTTGGGGTAGGTTCAAGCAAACTGCTTAAAAATCCTTTTAATTAATTTTTTCTAATAATGCTCTTTAATTATACATCATTTCTGACACTAATTCAATCTATTTCGTCTAGTAGCTAGAATAAATGGACCTCTAGACGACTCTACTAGACCCATTTATCACTCAATGCTAAACTATAAATTTACCGGCTTAAGGGAGAATATTTCCAGCTGCCATATACAAGGCATACCACTCATCACGGCTGAGAACCAGATCACTGGCATTTGTTACTTCCTCGATCCGTCGTTCCGTCATCGTACCAATTATTGTTTGCATACGCGCTGGATGGCGGTTAATCCATGCTATAGCAATCCCTGAAGGGGTAAGATTGTATTTTTCAGCATATTCTTCAAGCTTTTTGTTTAATTCTGGGAATTTATCATTACCAACAAAAGGACCATCAAAATATCCATGTTGGAAAGGAGACCAAGCTTGAATCGTCATCTTATTTATCCGGGAATACTCTAGTACTGAACCATCTTGCATATGACTGGCTTGATTAGGAATATTCACATTGAGACCTGCATCAATCATTTCAGTATGCTTCAAGCCAAATTGAAGCTGATTAAAGAGTAACGGCTGCTTCACTGCTGTTTTAAGTAACTCCACTTGCATCGGATTTTGATTGGAAACTCCAAAATAGCGAACCTTTCCAGATTTCTCGAGCTCGTAGAAGGCCTCTGCGACCTCTTCTGGCTCCATTAGCGTATCAGGGCGGTGCAAGAGCATGGTATCGAGATAATCCGTCTGTAGCCGTTGTAAAGAGCCTTCTACCGACTGGATAATATGTTCTTTTGAAAAATCAAAGGCAATCCTTGGACGGATAGCGCATTTCGATTGGAGATAAATGTCTTCCCGTCGAATAGAGGTTTGCGCCAAAGCCTCGGCAAAAAACGTTTCACACTGTCCAGCACCATAAATATCCGCGTGATCAAAAAAGTTAATACCATTTTCATAAGCTGTCTCAATAACTTTGACAGGATTCTTTCCTGGTTCTATGATACGCATACAGCCTAAGATAATTTGTGAAGCTTGCATATCGGCAATTTGAATTTTTTTCATTAACAAAAACTCCTCTTCTTTTACAATAAATTCATTATATCACAATAAAAGTAAACGCTTTACTTTTCCAAGAGTTATTTTTGTTCCTTTTTATGAATCATGTTTCCAAAAGAAAAAACCCACCCGAGGGTGAGAATCTTTTTTTACAATTAAACTGTAAGTGAAGCACGTCCTTTACGACGACGAGCTGCAAGTACACGACGTCCGTTTTTAGTTGCCATGCGTGCACGGAATCCGTGAGTAGTCTTACGAGGTTTTTTATGTGGTTGGTAAGTACGTTTCATTTGTTAAATCCCTGGGCTACTTCACTTGGGAAAGTAGCTCCACCGTTCTTGCGGTGTTCCTTTCTTTCATTTCTGTGCTTAAAGCATACTAAAATATTCTACACCAAATCATCGCAAATGTCAAATTTCTTTTGTAACGGTGATATAACGATTGTATTCATTACCTTCAGAATGGCTAGAAACACCTTCTTCTTTCGAAATAATTGTATGCACAATCTTGCGTTCATTCGACTGTAAATCATTAATATAGACAGTTTCACCAGAACGAGCACGTTCTGCTGCACGATGCGCCAAGCTGGTAATATATGCTTTACGCTTTTCATGATAATCGCCAACATTGACAGCAATATTTATACGGGTACTTAAAATACTGTTAGCATAAGCTTTAGCCAAGGTTTGTAAACTTTGCAAAATCTTCCCATGTTTACCAATGAGTAAAGCATCTTGATTCGAATTTAAGTTAAAAACAATCAGAGTTCCTTCTTTTGCTACATTTACAGTGATCGCAATACCCATTTCAGAGGTAATGTTTGTTAAGTAAGTCGAAATTTTATCCGCAAACTCTGTTTCCTCAGCAGTTAATTCCATCGGCACAGCCTTAGCTTTTTCTTTTACCTTCTCAGGAACCTCGACTTCTGGAAGCGGATCTTTGCTTTGAGCAATGTCTGCTTTAACTTCTTCAATTATAACTTCACGTTCTTCTGGAGTTAATTCACCTTCTTGTTCTTTTTCAGCTGCACGTACAGCTTTAACAATTTGGCTTAACTCAAGCGTTGCTTCCATAGCAGACTGTGCTTTAGGCACACCAAGGTTGATATCTTCCACACCACGTTCTGCTAATCGATCCGCTTTACGAATGGTTTCTTCTTTGATTTCTTCTATGTCTACGAGGGCTCGTTTTTTACCAAATCCTAAAAAACCACGTTTTTCTTTTTGTTTTACATGAATATGCACATTCTCACGCTTTACACCTAAACGATATAAGCCGCGTTCTATTGCTTCTTCAACTGTTCTCCCAGTAAAAATAGTCATGATTTAAAACTCCTATCTCCTGATTTACTTTTTATTTTTCAAAGCCTTCTTTAATGCCTTCTCACGTGCTTTTACTTTATCCTTTTCCGCTTGGGCTTTAGCTTCACGCGCTGCGATTATTTTGAAGGGGTTGGCAATAAGCAAAGTTTGTAAGACTTGGAAACCATTTGATACTACCCAGTAAAGAGCAACACCGCTTGCGACATTGATCGCAAAAACAAAAATCATCACTGGCATAGCAAATGTCATCGTACTTGTCATTGCATTTTTCTCAGGGGCTGATTTCATTGTCAACCATGAGCTAGCAAATGTAAAGAGTGCTGCCAAAATTGGCAAGATAAATGTTGGATCTTTATCTCCGATATTAAACCAGAGGAAAGTTCCGTGCTTTAAGAAATCTACACGTGTCAAAGCTTGGTACAACGCCCATAATATTGGCATTTGCACTAAGAGTGGTAAACATCCTGCATAAGGATTCACCTTGTTTTTAGCGTAAAGTTCTTGTGTTTCTTCTTGAACTTTACGACGCGAATCCACGTCTTTACCTGGATATTGCGCTTGTATTTTTTTAATTTCAGGCTGAATTTCCTGCATTTTTTGGCTAGACTTGATTTGAATATTCATCAAAGGCAAAAGTGCCGCACGAATAATCAAGGTAAATAAAATAATACCAACAGCTGTCATACCACCAAATGACAAGAAACGAATAACCTGAGCAAATCCATAAACTATCTGTTCCCAAAAGTTTGTTGAATGTTGTGTGACCTCAGAACGTCCACAGGCAGCCAATAAGAGTAAAGAAGCACTTGCCATCGAAAGCAAAGTTATTTTCTTTTTCAATTCTTTTCTCCATCTTTATAAATTTTAGACAATTTCAATACATGCTTGAGATTTTTTCTTACTTCATCAAAACTGAGTTTTTCGACTCCTGGACGTGCAATAACCACAAAATCTTCATCTTCTAAATGAGAAGAAAACTCTGCTACTGCATGTCTAATGAGTCGCTTCACACGATTCCGTGTGACCGCATTTCCAATCTTTTTACTTACTGAAATCCCTGTACGAAAATGCTGTTGCTCAGTATCGAGTTTATATACAACAAATTTCTTATTGGCAAAGCTATTTTTCGCTAAAAATATTTGTTCAAAGTCTTTCGAGCGTTTTACACGATAGGTCTTTTTTATAGCCAAGCCACTCTCTCCCATACTAAAAATTATCTCCATTATTTTAACACAAAGTAGAGGAAAAGTCACCTTTTTCCGAGAAAGCGCTTTTTTAGCTTTAATTCTTGTTGCATATCATTACTTATAAGCTCAAAACCATGTTAGAATAAAGGTAAATAAAAGATAGATGTAGCCAAGAGCCAATAAAGTGATCTTCATTTCGCTTCCCTAAACATAATGGCTCAAAGAATCAATCCCCTTTGATTCCCGACTACTCCTTTTCCTTCCCACACATTTGTTGGCTCTTGTGGGAAGGTTTTTTCATACGAAATCATATTTATTGGTATGAACGTTATGTCTCTTAGGTAATATTATTCCTATTTTCCTTAAAAAATTTGGTATAATAATGCGATGAAAAAACGTAAAAGAAAATTTTCGCTTTATGGACAATTAGTATCATAAGCCTACTGCTGCTCGTTGATTTGGGGATTACTTATTATTTCTACTCCGTTGCCTATGTCCGCAATGATGCTCCCGTGGGCCAAGTTCAAGCATCAAGTAAAAATTATCCTCTCGTCACACAATTTGATAAGTTGAATAAAAAAACACTTACCATGGAAAATGGTGGCTTAAAGCTCAATGCTTGGTACATCCCAGCGGAACATAAAACAAATAAAACAGTTATTGTTGTCCACGGTTTTCGCCAAAATAAAGAAGCGATGCGCCAATATGGACAACTCTTCCATGATTTAGGCTATAATGTGCTTATGCCTGACAATCGTGCTGCTGGAGCCTCAGAAGGTCAGCTCATTACTTATGGTTACTACGATAAAAAAGACGTGATTGCCTGGTCAAAAAAATTAACACAAGAAAACCCTGAAAGTCGTATTACTTTATTTGGACTTTCTATGGGAGCTGCAACTGTTATGATGGCATCAAGTGAGACAGAATTACCTAGCTCTGTCAACAGTATTATCGAAGATTGTGGCTATACTGATGTTTGGTCGGAAATTACCTATCAAGCCAAATCGACCTACAATATTCCGCCATTTCCCCTTGTCTATAGTTTATCCGCTATGAATAAAGTGCGCCAAGGTTGGTTTTTAAAAGAAGCAAGTGCGACACAAGCACTCTCTCAAAACAATCGCCCTATCCTCCTTATCCACGGCGATTCAGACACTTATGTGCCTACGTCAATGCTTAAGGAAAACTACCAAGCAGTCAAGACAGGAACACCAAAGGAAATGCTTTTGATTAAAGGTGCTGCACATGCCAAGGCCTTTGAGACAAATCCTCAACTTTACCGTCAATCTGTTGAAAAATTTCTGAAAAACTATAACGATTGATTATTTTACAGTGCTAAACACCCTATTACAGTTTATTCTTGCATTCCCCTTCCTAAAATGGTATTATATTAAAGTACCAATTCGCGGAAGTGGCGGAATTGGCAGACGCGCAGGATTAAGGATCCTGTGGCCTATCTTGGCTGTGCGGGTTCAAGTCCCGCCTTCCGCATATTATTTAAACGTCTAGTAATTAGACGTTTTTTTGTTTTCTCATCTGCTTCAAAATCATTCACAAAAATGGTATAATAATGACATCAAGAAACTATATATTTGCAATACTCAAGGCACTTAAGTCTTGAAACAAGGAGATAATAAACCACGATGATGAATATGCAAAACATGATGAAGCAAGCACAAAAATTGCAAAAACAAATGCAAGCTTCACAAGAAGAAATTGCCAACACTACTTTTTTTGGTAAAGCAGCACAAGATTTAGTAATCGCTGAATTTTCTGGTGATCGTAAATTAACAAACTTGACAATCAAGAGTGATGTGATTGACCCTGAAGATCCTGAAACATTGCAAGATTTGGTTGCAGATGCTGTAAATGATGCTCTCACTCAAATCGAAAAAACTACTGAACAAAAACTCGGTAAGTTCTCTAAAGGACTCCCCTTCTAATAAAATAGCCTCTGAAGGCTTTTTTATTTTATTCTTCTTATTAATTAGAATAATAAATTCGAAAATAAGGACTTTGATCATTCTTAAAATACAAAAAAAGCGCGAATTTCTTCGCGTTTTTCTTATTTTGTATATTCTTCAACGAGTGCGACAACTTCTTCCATTGTTGCACATTCAGTAAGAGCTTTGTTTGAAAGTTCTTCCATCTTAGTTGAGTCCAAACGTTTCATCAATGAACGTGTTTGGAGAACAGATGTTGCTGACATTGAGAATTCATCAAGTCCGATACCCATGAGAAGTGGAACAGCAGTTTGATCACCGGCCATTTCACCACACATACCAGCCCATTTGCCTTCTGCATGCGCAGCTTTAACAACATTGTTGATAAGGCGAAGGATAGATGGGTTGTAAGGTTGGTAAAGGTATGAAACTTGTTCATTCATACGGTCTGCAGCCATTGTGTATTGGATCAAATCGTTAGTACCAATTGAGAAGAAATCAACTTCCTTCGCAAATTGGTCAGCCAACATTGCTGCTGCTGGGATTTCGATCATGATACCTACTTCGATACCTTCAGCTACTGGAACACCTTCGGCGATCAATTTAGCTTTTTCTTCGTCGTAGATTTTCTTAGCAGCACGGAATTCTGTAACCAATGCAACCATTGGGAACATGATACGGAGTGTACCGTGAACTGATGCACGGAGAAGTGCACGAAGTTGTGTGCGGAACATTGCATCACCACTATTAGAAAGTGAGATACGTAAAGCACGCCAACCCAAGAATGGATTCATTTCTTCTGGCAAGTCGAAGTATGGCAATGTTTTGTCACCACCGATGTCCATTGTACGAACAACGACTGGTTTACCATTCATGCCTTCAAGTACTGCTTTGTAAGCTTCGTATTGATCTTCTTCCGTTGGGAAGTCTTGAGCATCCATATAGAGGAACTCTGTACGGTAAAGACCAACAGCTTCCGCACCATTGTCGTTAACACCTTCAACATCTTTAGGCGTACCAATGTTTGCAGCTAACTCAAAGTGTTTACCATCAGCTGTTACTGTTTCAGCATCTTTAAGAGCAGCCCATTCAGCTTTTTGTGCCGCATACGCTTCACCAGCTGCATGGAATTCGCTTTGTTGCTCTGGAGTTGGATCAAGAACAACTTCACCTGTTAAACCTGATACAGCCATAAGTTGACCTTCAGAAACAAGTTCAGTGATATTGTTTGTACCCAATACAGCAGGAATTTCAAGCGTACGTGCCATGATTGCTGAGTGAGATGTACGTCCACCAATGTTTGTAACAAAGGCCTTAACGTACTTCTTATCAAGCTGTGCAGTATCTGATGGTGTCAAGTCTTCAGCAACAATGATCACTTCTTCGTTAATCAAAGCTGGGCTTGGCAATTTAACACCAAGAAGGTTTGCCATTACACGTTTTGTAACGTCTTTAATATCGGCAGCGCGCTCTTGCATGTAAGCATTGTCTTCCATACCTTCAAAGATAGCAATGAACATGTCAGTGATTTCTTTAAGGGCTGCTTCAGCATTAACTTTTTTAGATTCAATAGTAGCTTTGATTTGAGCGGTCATATCTGGGTCTGCAAGAACCATCATGTGTGCGTCAAATACGGCTGCGGCTTCTTCTCCGAGGCTATCTACTGCTTTATCTTTAATGATTTGAAGCTCGCTTTGAGCGGCAGCAAGAGCTGCATCAAGACGAGCTTCTTCATTTTCGATATTCTCAACAGTCACTGTCTCAAATGACAAATCAGGTTGAACAAGCAAGTATGCCTTCGCTACGGCTACACCAGATGATGCAGCGATACCTTTAAGCATAGATGTCATTATTCAGCAAGACCTTCCTTAACCATTGTTTCAGCGATTGTGCTCAATGCGTCATCAGCATCAGCACCTTCAGCAGTGATAGTTACATCAGCGCCTTGACCAACTCCGAGTGACATAACACCCATGATTGATTTAAGGTTTACAGATTTACCTTTGTATTCAAGGTTAATTTCTGAAGTGAATTTAGAAGCTGTTTGAACGAGCAATGTAGCTGGACGTGCGTGGATACCAGTTTCTGCAACGATGTGGAATTCTTTAGATGCCATTTTTGGAATCTCCTTATTTCAATTTTTATTCGATAATGCCTTTTTGTTCAGCATATCTATACTTTAAAATTATACTACAAAGTGAAAAGGTTTGCAATCATTTTTTCATTAAATTATCTTCATCATTTCGGCTTTTTTATTTATCCTCTGAAATTATTATATTTCCGCTTGATAAATCTCCTGAATCAAGGCCTCTGTTTTCTCCCAACCAAGACAAGCATCCGTGATTGATTTTCCAAACACTTCCGGTCGGTCTTGACGTCCATCTTCTAAATACGACTCAATCATAAAGCCTCGTACATAACGGCGTATTTTTTCATCCCAATCACGATTGACTAACGTTTGTCGTACAATTCGAATTTGCTCCATATATTTCTTCCCAGAGTTATCATGATTGGTATCCACAATGATAAAGGGATTCTTTAAGCCCATTTTTTCGTAATTTGCAATGACTTCCTGCAAATTATCCGTATAGTAATTGGGAAGATTTTTGCCATGCTCGTCCTGCCCCCCACGTAAAATGGCATGTGCCAAAGGGTTCCCTGCAGTTTGAACTTCTGCACGGCCAAAGAGAAAGCCTTGCTCTTGCTGAGCTGCGTAAATGCCATTTAGCATGACTTTGATATTACCAGAAGTTGGATTTTTCATCCCCGTTGGCGCATCAATACCGGAAGCCACGAAGCGATGTTGCTGATTTTCCACTGAGCGGGCGCCAACTGCATAATAAGAAACTAAATCATCTACTAAAGGCAAGTTCTCTGGGTACAACATTTCATCAGCAGTGGTCAGTCCAGTTTGTGTAATAACTTTATAGTGAAGATCACGTACCATACGAATACCATTGATAAGATCAGCTTCACCTGCTGCATCTGGTTGATGAATGATTCCTTTATAACCTTCCCCGTTTGTTCGCGGTTTCGCTGTATAAACACGCATTACCATGAAAATCTTGTTTTTTACTTTTTCTTGGAGTTTAGCCAAACGATGTGCGTACTCCAGAACAGCTGCTTCATTGTCCGAGGAACAAGGACCAATAATTAATAAAAGCCGGGAATCCTCACCTTTGATAATTGCTTCTAATTCCCTGTCTCTTGCTTCTTTTCGCTGATGTTGTTCGCTATCAAGGTGGCCCAGCATTTTGACTGCATCAACATTTATCTCTGGGCTTATTATTTTGAAAGACATCTTTCTCCTTTCAATTTATTGATATCTTTTGTATTTATCAACTTAGAAAAATGAAACACCCTAAGTTAGGGTGTTTCGTCTATTTTATCACTTTTTTATCTAAGCTGTGTGAACGCGACCATGACAGTTCTTATATTTTTTACCTGAACCACATGGACACATGTCATTACGGCCAACTTTACTGAAATCAATACCTTCTGCAGAGGATTGTCCCACATTTGTCAAGTTTTCTTGTGAAGCCGTTACAGTTACACGCGGTGCTTGTTCTTGAACAGCGGTTTGCGGATGAATTTGAGCTTTCATCATCAAACGAGTTACTTCAAACTCAATAGCTCCAATCATGTTATTAAACATTTTGTGCGATTCTTCTTGATATTCAACAATCGGATTGTTTTGTGCATAACCACGCAAGCCTACAGACTGACGCATTTGATCCAAATGATCGATATGCTCAGACCAATTGTTGTCTACTACACGAAGGATAACAGCACGTTGGAAGTCAATCTGACGCTCTTTATCGCCCAAGCGTTCCATTTGTGTTGCATAATGTTCTTTAACTTTTTCAAAAAGAAAATCTTTAATTTCTTGTGGGCTTTTACCACGAAGATCTTCAATGCTAAAGACATCCGCTGAAAGCATTGTATTTTCAACAGTTTCATAAAGATTGAGCAGATTTGCTTCTTCTTGAAGATCTCCTGTTGCTGCATGGCCGTCAACTTGGCGATCGATTGTACGCTTAAACATACCATACAGAGCAGGTGTCATATCTTCAGTTGCTACAATCACTTCATGGCGTTGTGCATAAATAACTTCACGTTGTTCACGAATCACATCATCATATTGCAAGACTTGTTTACGTGAATCGTAGTTATTTCCTTCGACACGTTTCTGTGAACCTTCGATTTGTCGTGTGATTAAGCCAGATTTGATGACGGCATCATCACCACTGATACGCATACGATCAAGGAAGGCAGAAACGCGTTCGGAACCAAAACGTTTCATTAAGTCATCTTCAAGTGAAAGATAAAATTGAGAGACACCAGCATCCCCTTGACGACCAGAACGTCCACGGAGCTGATTATCGATACGACGACTTTCATGACGTTCAGTACCGATTACCGCAAGACCTTGATATTCTGGATTTGGATGTTCTTTAACACCAGGGCCAAGCTTGATGTCTGTACCACGACCAGCCATATTGGTCGCAATGGTTACCGCACCTTGTTGACCGGCATTCATAATGATTTGTGCTTCACGGAAGTGGTTTTTCGCATTCAAAACTTCATGCGGGATTTTAGCTTCGACCAATTTTTTCGAAATAATCTCAGAAGTTTCAACAGCCACAGTACCAATCAAAATAGGTTGTCCCTCAGCATGACGTTTCTTCACGTCATCCAAGACAGCATTTAGTTTTGCTTCAAGGGTTGGATAAAGCAAGTCTGGATGGTCCACACGACGGATTGGGCGGTTCGTTGGAATCGGAATAATTTGAATATTATAGATTTCACGGAACTCTTCTTCTTCCGTTTTCGCTGTACCAGTCATCCCTGACAATTTTTTGTACATACGGAAGTAGTTTTGAATCGTAATTGAAGCCATGGTTTTAGATTCATCTTGAATCGGCACACCTTCTTTGGCTTCAATCGCTTGGTGTAAACCATCAGAATAGCGACGCCCAGGCATTGTCCGACCTGTAAACTGGTCAATAATCAAGACTTCTTGTTGGTCATCAACCATGTAATCAATATCATGAAGCATGATATAGTTGGCACGGAGTGCATTGTCCACAAAGTGAGTCAAGGCAACATTTTCCATGTCATAAAGGTTTTCAATATCAAAGAAACGTTCTGCTTTATCTATCCCCTCATCTGTGAGTGAGATAGTTTTAGATTGTAAGTCAATCTTATAATCATCGCCCTCTTCATAATCTTCACGACCAACCAAAGTCTTAGCAAACTGATCTGCACGGTAATAAAGCGCAGAAGAGCCCTCTGCTTGACCTGAAATAATCAATGGTGTGCGCGCCTCATCAATCAAGATGGAGTCAACCTCATCGACAAGAGCATAGTTGAGCGGACGCTGTACCATATCTTCAAAACGAGTGACCATGTTGTCACGCAAGTAGTCGAAACCAAGCTCAGATGATGTCGAATAAGTGATATCACAGTTATATGCTTCACGTTTTTCTTCTGGTGACTTAGAGTTAAGGTTAAGTCCAACAGTCAAACCGAGCCAGTTGTATAATTCACCCATTTCGGTTGCATCACGTGTTGTCAAATACTCGTTGACTGTTACTACGTGTACACCTTTGCCAGAAATCGCATTTAAATAAACTGGCATGGTAGCTGTCAAAGTTTTACCTTCACCAGTACGCATCTCCGGAACGTCACCATTGTGGAGGACAATCCCCCCCATAATTTGCACGTGGAAAGGAAAAAGACCAAGGACACGTTTTGCTGCTTCACGGCAGACAGCAAAAACTTCATACAGCATGTCATCAAGACTCTCACCGGCAGCTGCACGTTCTCTAAATTCTTCTGTTTTGGCCTGCAGTTGCTCATCTGCAAGGGCAGCCATTTCTTCTTCGTATGATTCGACTTTTTGAGCCATTTTATGTAATCTTTTGAGCTCTTTTTTGTCGTTTTCTACTAATTTTTTAATAATATTTGCCATGTATTCTCCGTTTACTATCCAATAAGGGATATTTCCTTAATTTTAGCATTTTTAAAGGTTTTTTCCAATAGTTACCTCAAAAATATCAATACAACTGTATCATTTAGCAACGTATTTGTAATTTGGATCGATTTCCTTATCGAGTTGAGCAAATGCAGCTTCCAAACGGCGATTTACTTCTTCGATACCTTCAGCATTTGCTTTTTTAATATCTGAAATATCAATAGGTTCCCCAAAATTCAATTGTACTTTTTCACGCTTAAAAATACCCTTCATTGATAAAGGACCTTGATAAACAGCAGGAACAATCCGAACTTTTGCCATTTTAGCGATAATTGTAACACCGCCTTTGAGTTCGTTGGAGTGCCGTGAACCTGTTGGAAACATGATGAGAGATTTATCTGATTTTTTTAGCATCTTTACTGGATACTGAATGACTTCACGTCCAGGATTTTCACGATCGACTGGGAAAGCCCCACATTTTTTAATCCACCACGCAAAGAAAGGATTTTTAAAAAGCTCTTTCTTGGCCATAAAGATAAACTGTTTTGGACGTGTCGCAAAAGCCATGTAAACAGGATCAAGAATCATGCGGTGTGGCGCTACCAAAATATAATTCTCAGACTTGTCTGGAATGCGTTCCGTATGATGGTATGTAGCCTTACCATTAAATATGAAAAGTAAAAAGCGAACTAAACCGCGTAAAAATATATAAAACATAACTGTAGAATACTCCTAAAAATATTTAGCTTTATAAATTTTATACTATTTACTTCAATTTGGCTAGTCAGAAAAGCAAAAAAACTCCTTCTGGAGTTTTTATTTATCAATTGACTTGACGCTAATCAATTTCTAAGTCGAGAATGGTCTGAGGCTTTTGGAGATGAATTGTTTGGAGCCCCACCTTCTGCGCTCCCACTATATTAGCTAAATTATCATCTATAAACAAAGTTTCCGCCGCCTGTAAACCAGAGTATTCTAAAACCTCTTTAAACCCAGCCATATCTGGTTTTCTCAGGTGTAAACTATGTGAATAAAACACCTGTTTAAAGTAAGACTCCAAAGTTCTTCCCGTTTGTTCTGAGCATCTTTTTTCAAAACATTTTGCATGGATACTGTTAGTGTTTGAAAAGAGAAAAATGTTATATTTTTCAGAAATTCTTTCCAGATAATTCATCCGCTCTGAACTGAAATCTTTCAAAATAAGATTCCAAGCTTCTTCTATCGCCTCATTATCCACATCGACTTTTGCTTCTTCTCGAAGGCGGTCACAAAATCCTTCTGGTGTAATGAGTCCCAACTCCAAAGCTTCGAAAAAATCCGCCTGTTTTTTCAAGGTGAAATAATCTTCGAAATCTGGAATACCTAATTTGTGGAATTGCTGTATCATTCTTTCAAAATCTAGATCAAGAATCACACCGCCGAGATCAAAAATGATATTTTTAACTGTCATCGATTGTCCTCTGCTTTCTATTTTCGTGCACTTTTTGTATCAATAATTATTGTTACTGGTCCATCATTAATTAAACTGATTTCCATATCTGCACCGAATTCTCCTGCTTTAGTCGGAACAATCTGGTTAAGCTTTTCATTAAATTTAAGATACATCGCTTCTGCATATGCTGGATTCCCGGCTTGCGAAAAGCTTGGGCGTGTTCCTTTGCGAATATCCGCATAGAGTGTAAACTGTGAGATAGAAAGTACTTCGCCAGAGATATCTTGTACAGATAAGTTCATCTTGCCATTTTCATCTGAAAAAATACGCATTTTACTGATCTTGCGTACGGCATAATCTAAGTCAAAATCTGTATCTGCATCTTCTACTGCAACGAGAAGTAATAGGCCAGATGTGATTTGATTTCTGATTTTATTTTCAATTTTTACTGAAGCTTCTTTAACTCTTTGGATTACTATTTTCATAATTTCATTTTAACAAAAAAACTATCCCAAAGGACAGTTTTTTGCTATTTTATGTTAACCATTGGTCCGCTTAACACTATAGACATCTGGTGTCATCTTAATCTTATCAACAATCAAAGTCAAATCAGATAGATTTTTTATTCCAATGGAAAGATGGATATTGGCCATTTTTTTATCCTTTGTTGGATGAGCATTAATTGAGATCAAACTTTTTGTTGTATTAGACAACACTTGAACGATATCATTAAGCAGATTCGGACGATTAAACGCATACACATGGATATTGGCCACGTATTCTTTAGTGAGGTGTTGTGAATCATCCCATTCTACATCAATCAGACGTTTTTCATAATCTTCTTGACTGCGAACATTTTTACAGTCTGCGCGGTGGATGGAAACCCCTCGACCTTTAGTGATGTAGCCGACAATCTTATCCCCTGGCACAGGGTTGCAACATTTACTGATATGCACCAACATGCTATCAACGCCAGAAACACTCACACCACCATCATGGCGAATTTTCATGACATTTTTATTTTTGTTTTCGCGTTTGACTTCGCCCTTCATCAGTTGTTCAGATTCAGCTTTCAGCTTTTCTTTCTCAACTTTACGGCGCTCACTTTCTGTCAAACGATTGAATACAGAAGTTGCTGATATTTCCCCAAAACCAACTGCGGCAAACAGGGCTTCACTGTCCCGATAACTTAATTTTTCAAGTACTTCGTCCAGATGTTTTTTATCCAAATATTGGTTCGGTGTGAAACCATTCTCTGCAAGTTCCGTTTGCAGCATTTCACGACCTTTGTGGATAGAGAGTTCCTTATCTTGACTCTTGAAAAATTGCTTAATCTTGTTACGGGCTTTATTGGTCTTAACGAGCTTAATCCAATCACGACTTGGTCCAAATGACGTTTTGGAAGTAATAATTTCTACTTTATCACCTGTTTTCAGAACATAATTCAGCGGTTGCATCCGCTCGTTAATCTTCGCACCTGTTGCATGATCTCCCACTTGCGTATGAATAGCATATGCAAAGTCAATAGGACCGGAGCCAGCTGGCAATTCCTGAACTGCTCCTGTTGGTGTAAACACATAAATTTTGTCGCCAAGAATATCTTCCTGAACTGCTTTAACAAATTCCTCTGCGGAGTCACCTGATTGTTCTTGAAGTTCCACCAATTCGTTAATCCAGTTTAGTGTTTCCGAAATCTCATGAACGTCAACTTTAGCTTTACGCCCTTGCTTGTAAGCCCAGTGTGCTGCGACCCCGTACTCAGCAATCTGATGCATCTCATGGGTTCTGATTTGGAATTCCATCGGCCCCTTAGGACCGTAAACCGTGGTGTGAACAGACTGGTAACCATTAGCTTTAGGGTTAGCAATATAGTCCTTGAAACGCCCAGGCATCGGTTTCCATAAATCATGGATATACCCTAGTGTCGTGTAAACGTCGCTTGTCGAGTTTGTCAAACAGCGAATGGCAATAAGGTCATAAATTTCATCAAAACGCTTTTTCTTATCGTGCATTTTACGATAAATAGAATAGATATGCTTTGGTCGCCCATAGATTTCAGCGTCAACTTGTGCATCTTTCATACGCTCATTTAGCTTCTCAATCACTTCTTCAACTAAATTTTCACGCGCTGCACGTTTTTCGTTCATTAAGCCACGGATACGATAGAACTCTGTTTCATTAAGATAACGGAAAGAGAGATCTTCAAGTTCCCATTTAATGCTTCCAATACCCAAGCGGTGTGCAAGCGGCGCATAAATCGCCATAGTCTCACTTGAAATACGTTTTTGTTTGTCTGGTCGGAGATTTTTGAGAGTGCGCATATTATGAAGACGGTCGGCAAGTTTGACCAAGATAACTCGAATATCCTTGCTCATGGCCATCAACATCTTACGGTGATTTTCCGCAAGTTGTTCTTCATGCGATTTGTATTCTACCTTACCAAGCTTCGTTACTCCATCAACAATATTCGCAATCTCTTCACCAAAAAGTTCCACCAAGTCTGACTGTATAAAGTTAGTGTCTTCAACAACATCATGCAAAAAGCCTGCCGATACAGTTGCTGCATCAAGCTGTAGTTTAGCTAAAATTCCCGCCACTTGGATAGGATGGATAATGTAAGGTTCTCCGCTTGCACGATACTGTTCAGCGTGAGCTATTGATGCACACTGTAAAGCTTTACGTACCAGCAAGATATCTTTTTCATTCATGTATGCGGAAGCAAGTTTAACCACTTGATCTCCGGTAAGATTTGGTTCTGAGGGCATATTTTATTTCCTGTGAAGTAGCTCCACTTTCCTCCTTGATATATTTTTACTATTCTAACACATTTCTGCCTATAAATTTACGCTTTTAGTCCTTAAAGCGCGAGTTTTCGTCTCTTTGTTCGGTTTATTTCAACAAATCAAAGTAAGTTGAAAAGGCCGACAAGGCGTAGAGCGGTGCTGTCTCAGCACGCATAATACGCGGTCCAAGCCCGACAATCTCTGCACCTGCTTGTTCAAATAGCGCAATCTCTTCCGGTGCAATACCACCTTCTGGTCCAAAAAGCAGCAAAACTTTTTGGCCTGGTTTTAAACTCGCCATACTTTGAGCCAACTTCGCTTGCTCCCCTGCTTTAGCAGATTCTTCATAAGCAATTAAAACTTGGTCAAATTGAGAAAATGTAGCAACCAGTTCAGACAGCTTTTCAAAAAAACAGATTTCTGGCAATATTTGACGGCGAGATTGTTCTGCAGCACCCAATACAATTTTATCTAATTTTTCCTTCTTTTTAGCAAGCTTTTTGCTGTCCCATTTGGCCACAGACCATTTGAAGGGCGCAGCCCAGATTGCACTTGCGCCAAGTTCCGTTGCCTTCTCACTGATAAATTCTAATTTATCGCCTTTAGGGAAACCAAGCGCTACAGTAATGTGAACTGGAAGTTCCGTTTGCACTTCCAGTACCTCTAATAAACGTACCGTACATAGCTCGCTAGAAACAACTTCGGCAAGGCCCACTTTCCCCTCTTCAAAAACTAGCTGTATCTTCTCCCCCACACTCGTCCTCATGACTGTAAAAATGTGATGAACAGCTGCCTTATCGTCAATAGTAAAGTCTTCACCAATTTCTGGTTGCTTTTTGAACACAAAATATTGATTTGCCATACTTAACCGCCAATTACCCCTTCACGGTTTTCTGTCTTTTTGAAAATTACACAGTTCCATTCACCTTGAGTCATACGCGTTTCAAGGAAGAAACCAGCATTTTCTGCGGATGCAATAACTTTATCTGCCTTATCAGCGATGATACCACTCATAATCAAATAACCTTCATCTTTGACGAGACGGAAAGCGTCGTCAGTCATAAGTACAAGAATATCTGCCAAGATATTTGCTACGATAACTTCTGCTTGTTGCTCGATACCCTCCAATAAATTATTGGCTGAGATTGAAATTTTATCCGTATTTGGGTTAAGCTCGATGTTTTCACGTGCTACACGCACAGCAACTTCATCAATATCATAGGCATGAATTTCACTTGCGCCAAGATAAGCGCTAGCTACAGAGAGCACACCGGAACCTGTACCTACATCCAAGACCGTTTCGCCACCGCGAATTATTTGTTCTAGAGCATAAAGACTCATTTTTGTTGTTGGGTGCGTACCTGTACCAAAAGCCATCCCTGGATCAAGGCGAATCAGCTTCTCCGCTGAAGATTGTGGAGTATAATCTGTCCAACTTGGGACAATCGTCAAATCATGAGTAATACGAGCTGGTTCAAAATACTTTTTCCAAGCATCTGCCCAATCTTGTTCTGCAAGATTATTTGTACGTACTTCAACGTTGGTCACGTCAAAGCTTCCTGCTAAAGCATTTACCTTTTGTTCAATATCTGACTTGAGCTCCGTAATTGGCATATTTTCCGGATAATAAGCAGTCACTTCCACCATTTCTGACTGTTCTACCTGAGGAAGCACTTCTCCGAAAAGGTCCTTGTGATTAAGATAATCTGCACTGTCGTTAATTTCGACTCCTGCTGATCCTGCTTCAACTAAAATATTACTGATTGCTTCTTCCGCTGCACGAATGATGCGTACGGTGATACTGTTCCAATTATTCATATTATTGCTATTCTCTTCCTTATATTAATAACGAGGATACTTGAAAAAAGTTGTCTCCTCAAGATTTTCCAAACCTTTTTCAAATTTTTCTTGATCAAATTCAAGCATAAATTCTTCTTCATCGGAATTTAAGAAATCTATCAAAGCATCTAAACCTTCATCCGCTGTTTCTTGTAAGAACTCAACAAAGTAAGTAATATATTCACGAGATAAGCCCTTGTCTGAATAAGCCACACCTGCTAAATAGTCTTCTTCTGAAAACTTCGACTTGTTCGGATTATAAAAAATCACAGCATCTTCATAAAGTACATTTTCTTCTGACTCGACACCATCTGCATCCGAAAGAACAACGCCTTCTGGATTTGCAGCTTCCAAAAGGAAGCTGACTTCGACAGCGAAATTTCTTTTATCCCAATTTATCTCAAAATCATAACTGAAATTCTTGCTCAATTCTTCATCTAAAATATCTAAAAAACCGTACTTTGCCATTTTCTACCTCTTTTTTCTGTTACAAGCAATTTTCTCTCCAATGCTTCGAATTAAAATAGCAATTGGGAGTTTAAACGTCGTAATACTTTTCTGTTATAATTATAACAGAAATAAAAATTATCTCTAGAGAGAAATATATGAAAATCAGACCTATCGAACCCCATGATTTCGCTTATGTGGCTAAAATCGAAAATCAAAACTGGACTTTAAAATCCACACCCTTTGTCATCAACAGCTCTGCTGAGAAAATAATGAAGAAAATATTGAAGGGAACACGTTATCTTCTTGCGGAAGAAGAGGGTGTTATTTTGGGTGTTTTAGATTACGGTCCCCGCAATAAGTCTGAATTTGGTTCACATGTAATTACTTTCGGTGTAATGACTGTAAAAGAAGCAAGAGGAAAAGGTGTGGCGACTCAGCTTATACAACATCTTATCCACGAAGCACGTACCGAAAAATATGAAAAGATTACCATCAATGCAATGTCAAGCAACCCTACAGCAGTAGCTCTCTACGAGCATCTAGGATTTCAACTTGAAGGGCGACTCAAAAAAGAGTATTTCATTGATGGTCTCTATGTTGACAGCTTAATTTACGCCTATTATCTCTAGGTAGTAAGGAGAACCGCTTTATATGACACATCAAAATTTAGCCCGCCGAATGCGACCGCGTAATATTGACGAGATTATTGGGCAATCTCATCTTGTTGGCCCTAAAAAAATCATTCGCCGGATGGTCGAAACAAAACTTTTGACTTCCATGATTCTTTACGGTCCTCCGGGAATTGGTAAAACTTCCATTGCCTCTGCTATTGCTGGCACCATGAATGCCGCTTTCCGTAGTTTTAATGCGACAACAGACAGCAAGAAAAAACTGCAAGAAATTGCCGCTGAGGCGGAATTTTCTGGACAACTAGTTCTTCTCTTAGATGAAATTCATCGTCTGGATAAACCTAAGCAAGATTTTCTCCTGCCTCTGTTAGAAAATGGTCAAATTATCTTAATTGGCGCTACTACGGAAAACCCTTATTTTAGTGTTGTGCCTGCCATCCGTAGTCGTGTGCAGATTTTTGAGTTAAAGCCTCTAGAAAGTGATGATTTACAGAATGCTATAAACCTTGCCCTTGAAGATACGGAACGAGGCTTTAACTTTCATGTTACTCTTGACGATGACGCTCTTTACTTTCTCACACACTCAACCAACGGTGATTTACGCGCGGTTTACAATGCTTTGGAACTTGCCGTCTTATCTTCCGAAAACCATCATGTAACCCTGGAAGATATGGAAAACTCACTTCAACGTAAAGCACTAAGTTTTGATAAAGATGGCGATGCTCATTATGACTTGCTTAGTGCCTTACAAAAATCAATCCGCGGATCTGATGTAAACGCAAGTTTACACTATGCTGCACGTCTAATTGAAGGCGGAGACCTTCAAAGTCTGGCACGAAGATTGACAGTAATGGCTTATGAAGACATCGGTCTTGCCAATCCAGAAGCCGCTGCTCATACAATGTTAGGTTTACAAGCTGCAGAAAAATTAGGGTTTCCTGAGGCAAGGATACCGCTAGCAAATATCGTAATTGACCTTGCCCTCTCCCCTAAGTCCAATGCCGCTTATATGGCTCTGGATGCGGCAATAGAAGACTTAGGAAAATACGGAAATCTTCCCATTCCTGCGCACTTACAAGACGGGCACTATGCTGGAGCTAAGGATCTTGGGCGAAGTCAGGGTTATAAGTACCCACATAATTTCCCAGAACATTGGGTGAAGCAGGATTATCTACCCGATAAACTGCGAAAAGCAGATTACTTCCACCCTGATAAGATGGGCAAATACGAATGGGCCTTAAATGAACGTAAGAAATGGATCGAAAACCAAAAGAAAAATCGTCAAAACTGACGATTTTTTATTACTTATTCTTAAATCCCTTCAAGGCTCTTAAAGCATAAAGAATCGAAACAACATCAATAAACTCTTGGAAAAGAGCACCGATAATTGCCGGAATAAGCCCTGTAGCAGCAATTAACATCAAGATGACACAAATGATAATCCCAATCAAAACCGATTGTTTCGCAATGGTTAATGTATCACGACTAATATGAACTGCTTTTGTCACGGAAGACAAATCATTTTTCAAAAGCACAATATCAGCTGCTTCACTAGCGACAGTATTGTTTCCTGTCCCGATAGAAATACCGACATCCGCAAGTGTTAAGGCTGGAGCGTCATTGACACCGTCACCAACCATAATCGTTGGATGAATAGTTGAAGCTTGGATTTTGGCAAGCTTTTCTTCTGGTAACATACTACTGTAAACCTCGGTAATCCCTACTTGTGCTGCAATTTTATCGGCAACACGAGCATTATCCCCTGTCAGCATCGTAATGCTCTCAAAACCTGCTTGACGTAAATCTTTAATCACAGCGGGAGCATTGGCACGTAAAGTATCTGAGAAGGTTACTGCACCGATATATTGGCCATCACGTGACACATAAAAAGCTGTTTCAAAATCTAACCCCTCTGGTGCGCCCACAAAACTTGCACGCCCGATTTTAATTAATTGACCATTAATTTGCCCTGTCACACCTAATCCTGCAACCTCACTGAGGCTTTCTAATGCAAGACTTTGGACATTATGTGACTCTGCATAGCTTGAAACAGCCTTGGCCAAGATGTGAGTGGAAGATTTTTCGATGGTGTAAACAGTATTGAGTAACTCTTCTTGCGATATTCCTTCTGCTGGAACAATGGTATCTACTTCGATTTTACCATCGGTAATTGTTCCCGTTTTATCAAAGAAAATTGCCTTGGCTGTTGCAAGTTTCTCAATGATGGTTCCATTTTTAATTAAAAAACCATTTTTTGAGGAACGACTCATTCCTGAGACAAAAGCAATGGGCGCAGCCAAAATCAAAGGACAAGGACTTGCGACCACCAATACTTCTGCAATACGGACAGGGTCACCAGAGATAAAGTAAGCAACAGCTGCAATGATGTAGGCCATAATCGTAAATGGCACAGCGTAACGATCTGCTAAACGTACAAAATTTGCCGGCGTTGCTTCTGCTTCACGAACAAGAGCAACGATTTTTTGAAATTGGGATTCACTTGCTGCAACACTTGTGCGGATTTCGATACTGGAGCTGCCATTAATTGCACCTGAAAGAATTTCATCCCCTTGTTGTAACTCATTCGGTTTAGTTTCACCCGTGACAGAGGATTCATCCAGAATAGCTGCTTCTGAAAGGAGAACCCCATCGATAGGCACAACTTCCATAGGCTTAATCAAGAGATGTGCCCCTATCTCAACATCATCTAAGTCCATGTCGACAACTTTACCCTCTTGCATGACATGGGCAATATCTGGTGTTTTCTGCAACAGGGCAGACAATTCACGATTGGCACGTCCCGCTGCGTAATCCTCAAGCGTTTCACCTCCAACCAACATTAAAATAATGATTAATGAGGCCCAATATTCTCCTACCAATAGTGTCGCAATGATCGCAGTAATTGCGAGTAAGTCAACACCATAATTTCCTTTACGCAGTGTTTTAACCATCTCAATAAACATTGACAGTGCTAAAATACCACCTGCAACAGTGATGATAAATCGTGCTATCAGAGGTGCGTTAAAAGCAAACTGAGCCAAAAGAGACGCAGCTGCTATGAAAAATACTAAAACAAGTTTTTGCCAGTTTTTCATGTTTTCTCCTTATAAAATAAATTTCCTGAAACTTTGCCCTGTTTGACTCAAAATAGTTTTCATCGAACACTGATTTGCTCGGGATAGAAAAATAATCCTTGTCGCACTTTGATTCCGAAGAACTGAGCTTTTATTTTATAAGTTACAACATTCTTAACTATATATTAGCAAAAAACAGGGAATATTCCCAACCAGACAGCTGTCAAAAGTCTTTGTCACTTTATCAATAGAACTTTTTCACCCAATAGACACCTTAAAAAAACGTCAAGTAAAAATACTTTACAAAGCTTGCTTTTTGAAAAAGATTAGTGTATTATAGTAAAGTACGTTTTTGGGCTTATCCAAAACGAAAAAATCTACGGAGGAATCAAACCATGGCAGTACCTGCACGTCACACTTCTAAATCTAAGAAAAACAAACGTCGTACACACTACAAAATGACAGCTCCAACTGTTACTTTTGACGAAACTACTGGTGACTACCGTCACTCACACCGTGTTTCACTTAAAGGCTACTACAAAGGCCGCCAAGTAAAAGACGCTAAATAAAAACAGTAAAAAAGTCAGAAAGGAACAGTTATGCGCGTAAATATTACACTTGAACACAAAGAATCTGGTGAACGTCTTTACCTTACTCAAAAGAACAAACGTAACAACCCAGACCGTTTGGAATTGAAAAAATACTCTCCAAAACTTCGTAAACACGTTATTTTTAAAGAAGTTAAATAATATTAAACCGCTGTGGCGGTTTTTTTGTTTCTCGAGAATACCCCTCCTTGAAACTAAAAAGGTACTATTTACCTAGCTTCACAAACAAAAAACTTCCCAACATCATGTGGGAAAGCTTTCCTATTTTTTATTATTCAAGATTAAAGCGACCAGTAAACACCTGCACGTAAATTCTTCACCGTCATCATAGCCAAGAAACTTAAAATATAGAGCACGGAGATGAAGAGCATAACAGTCATGATAGAGTAATGTGCCAAGATAAAGCCAATAACTATTGAAGAAAAACCTCCAATACAGCGCCCCGTATTCATAATCACATTATTTGCTGTCGCACGTACTTCTGGCGGATATAGACGAGAAACTACGGCCCCATATCCTGTAAACATACCATTTGAAAAGTAACCAACGACGGCACCAACTAAAGTTAGTGATGCAAGTGTTGTTGGAATAGTCAAGACATACACAGCCAAGGACGATGCGATAAGGAAGAGACCAAAAGCTACTTTCGGACCAAGTTTATCCAAAATTTGCCCAAAAGTCAGCATACCTAAAGACATACCGATAATGGTCGCAATCATCCATGATGATGAACCAGCGACTGTTAAGTTCAGTTTTTTCTGCATAATTGTTGGGAGCCAGTTCATCAGACCAAAGTAACCAGCGATTTGAACGATCGCCATCCACATCAGAACAAGTGTTTGGTGTGTCAATTGGCGTGTTTTAAACAAGTCGGAAATTTTTCCCTTATTTTCAGTTTTTATGGCTTTGAAAGAATCACTTTCCTTCAGGTGCTTTTGAATAAAGACTGTCAAAACTACTGGCACAAGTCCAAACAAGAACAAGAAACGCCATCCATAAGTGGGTAAGATACTCATTGACAAAATTGCTGCACACATCGCGCCAACTTGTCCCGCAACGGCAACAATCGAAGAAGTTCGACCCAGTTTTTTCTTGCTGAAATTCTCAGCGAGAATAGTCATTCCGACCCCATATTCACCACCGCCACCAATTCCTGCGATAAAACGTAAGATATAAAGCGAGGTAACACTGTGTGAGAAATAAATCGCGCCCGTTGCGAGACCAAAAATGAGAATCGAAAGGGATAACATTTTTACACGTCCAAATTTATCGGCCAGAATCCCAAAAAGAATTCCGCCCAGCAACATCCCCAAGTTAGTTACTGTAGAAATTGCTCCCGCTTCGGTCGTCGTTAGACCAAATTCACCAATAATTGACGATAGTGCGAATGAAAGAAACATGATATCCATGTTTTCTAAACCAAATCCAGCAGAAACCAAGGTTCCTACCTTGACTTGATAGGCGCTCACAGCCTTGGGATGTGCCGATGTGTGTGTTCTCATATTCAATTCCTCCAAATGCCAGATCTCTGCCTGACTTTATTTGCTTTTAGACAGTTTATCACTTTAAAAATTGTGATTCAAGACTCAGCCAACCTTATACGAAACTAAATCACCAAATGTTCGGCTTTTGCTATAATTTATCTTTATTCTAAGAAAACACGAAGAACTATATTTCCTAGCCCGTCAATAAGACATTTATCCGAAGCTAGGAAAATTTTTTTGCTAGAATAGAAATATGTGTACAAGTATAAAAATGCAAGCTGCTGATGAAAGCATCGTCTTCGCAAGAACAATGGATTGGCATAGCTTTATCCCCGAAGCTCTCGTTCTACCACAAAATTACCAGTGGAAAAGTGTCTATAATAATAACAGGAATATCTCCAATGTTTATACTATATTAGGAGTAGGACGAAATATTCCGGATTTGCATGCGGATATCTCAGATGGCGTTAATATTTTTGGACTCTCTGTCCAAAAACTTACTTTTTCTAACCACTCAGAATACGCTGAATATGCTCATGAGGATAAATTACAGCTCGCGCCTTTTGAATTTGTCACTTGGGCTTTAGGAAACTGTCGTTCAGTAGCCGATTTGATAAACCAACTTGAAAGTGTCCAACTCATGAGCGACACCTTTTCGCATTATAAATTTGGCCGGAGTGATTTGCACTTCTCCGCTGTCGATCCAACAGGTCGTATGATTAATATTGAACCGCGCAATGGCAGTTTTGAGATTATCGAAAATACAATCGGTGTGGTCACAAATGCTCCTAAATTTGAACGTGAAATCCTCAAGTTACAAGATTATATGGATCTAACTACTCAACCCTTAGCACCTAACCGTATTTCAACTGGGGATTTCAGTGGGAAGCCTGTTTTTCCAGGAGGGTTTACCCCAACCTCGCGCTTCATCCGTGCCACAATTCTTAAAGAACGTGCAATTCTGCCTGCTGATGAACAACAGAATATCAGTGAAATTTGGCACATTTTAAATGCTGTCACTGTGCCCAAGTCTGATGGACGTTCAGATACTTATACTGTTTATCGCAGTGCGGTAGATTTGAATAGCCGTACTTTATATTTTCAAACTTATGATTCTCTTTCCATCATAAGTTATCCATTTCCTGATTAGTTTAAAACCGCCTCAAGCGGTTTTTTGCTCTTTTTCTTCTATAGTAATAATATTCTTTAAATGAAATCCCTTTCTTAAAAAAAATCAAAATTTTAACGCAAAATTATAGACGCTCCGTCCATTTTGTGCTATAATTGCATATCGTAAACTCAATAAGGGTTGTAATGATAATCTTTGCTAATTATAGACACGTTGTTCTTTTATATTTTAGTAATAGAGGAGGATTTATGGAAAATAGAAAAGAACGTACGAAATCAAAACTTCGCGATGCAATAACACAACTTTTACAGGAAAAATCGTTCGATCATATCACAACAACTGAGCTTGTGAGGGTTGCCAAAATCAGCCGAAGCGGATTTTATACGCATTACCAAGACAAGTATGATATGATTGACCAATACCAAAAAACCTTGTTTAATACGATCGAGTATGTCTTTGAAAAAAATAATGGCGATCTTCATAAAACCATGTTAGAAACTTATGAGTTCCTTGATAACAATGAGATTTATGCTGCTTTATTTTCAGAAAATGGCAGTAAAGAAATCCATCAGTTCATGCAAGCCCAACTGAAAAATATTTTGGCACGTTCAATCCTGCCACAAAACCCTAAGCGTGAAAAACTGGACAAGTTGGAAAGTATCTACACCACAACTTATTATGCTAATGCCATTTTCGGTTTAACTCAAGCTTGGATTCGGCGCAAACGGAAAGAAACACCAGAACAAATTTCTGAACTGTTGATGGCTCTGATTAGCTGATAACAAAAATTAAAACTGCCTTAGATTTACTAAAAGAGGAGAATATGTGAAACATATAAAAAATACTGGGAAACTATTTATTCTGGATTGGAAGCGTATCTTTAAAAATCCAATAGCAATCTTTTTAGTGATTGCTTTGATGTTTATTCCATCCTTATATGCTTGGTTTAATATTAAAGCCCTTTGGGATCCTTATGCGAATACTTCACAGCTCCCAATAGCGGTTTATAGTGATGACCGAACAGAGAAATTCCAAGACAAATCGATTAATATCGGTGATGAAGTCCTGAAAAATCTTAAAGAAAATAAACAACTCGGTTGGAAGTTCGTTGACTCTAAACAAGAGTTGGATAAGGGTGTCAAATCTGGTAAGTACTACGCAGGTATCTATCTGCCAGCGGATTTCTCTAAAAATTTGCTTAGCTTCACCACAGGGGATATCCAGAAGCCTAAAATCGTTTATTCCATCAATGAAAAAATAAATGCTATTGCCCCAAAAATTACTTCGAAAGGTGCGTCTTCATTACAAAGTCAAATTTCCGAAGAATTTATTAAAACGGCAAGTAGCACATTGCTTAAAACTTTTAATGATATCGGATATGACATTGATAAAAACATGGTCAGCATCCAGAAAATTAAAAACACTATCTTATCTACTAACGATAATTTAGATACAATTGACCAATATACTCAACAAGTCGTTGATTTACATGGCAAAATGCCTGATTTGAAAGCGAAGCTCGCTAAGGCAAATGAGTTTATTGACTATTTGCCTGAGGTTGATGCACTTGGTCAGAAAGTGGTCCAATTGGACGACAGCATGCCAACTGTGAAAAATCAGCTTGCAATTATTATGACCTTGCAAGAAAAAATCCCTGAAATTCAAAATGCTGGTAAACAGATCGCAATGATTGACAATGACTTTGCCTCTGTTGAGCAAACCATGAATGAGGGTATCCAAGAAGCCAAACAAGGCTTGACCATCATTCAACAAGTCCAAACTGCCTTGCCAGACATCCGCAAACTTGGCAACCAAGCCAATGAGCTAGCTTCTACTACTTTGGACGGTGCAACGCAACTTCAAAATGCTTTGCCAAGTATTACAAGTAGTGTAGAAGTGACTTTAAAAGCTTTGCAAAATGTGGCTGGAAATACTTCTTCATTTATTGAATCAATAGATAAAATATTGGACGAAAATGAACTAACTGACGCAGAGAGAGAGCATATTATTTTAGTAATTAATAATTTGCAAACAAATCTTGCTCAACAACAAACTACTATTAAGAGCCTAATTGATTTCATGACTAACGTACAAGAAAATACTGGTACCCATGATTTAGATGATGCTATAAACTCCCTCAAAGATCTCAACAGTAAATTAAGTACTTTTAGTTCGCTTCTAGAACCATTGAAAGAGGTTGTTAAAGATGGAGATGTTACTCAAATAACAAATGCTCTCCAACCTATAAAAGAGTTATCTGATAGTATAACTGAAACTATTAATAAAATCGATGCTAAAGCTACAAGCCAAACAATCAATAAAATCCTCACCCAACTCATCGCCACCATCAAAAATGCCCAAGGTCTCCTAACAAAAGCCCAAGCTATTGATTTTGAATCCTTGCTCAGCTCAACAAGTAAGACGGTTTCTAATGCGATTACCTTGCTTGAAAAGTATCAAAAAGAAATGCCTGCGATTAAGCAAGAAGTTCACGATGCCAACATTATGCTTAACGGCAATATGAACACTATTGTCAACGCAATTAATAAAGGTGCTTCACTTTATCAAAATGAATTGCCAGTTGTGGAGCAAAAACTTGATAAAGCCGCTGATTTTGTCAAAAATGATTACCCGGGTATTCGTAAAGATTTGACAGAAACTTTGGGTACAGTCAACCAAAAAATGCCTGATCTTGAAAAAGCCTTGAACCAAGCAAATGACCTTATCGTCAATGACTGGCCAGGAATCAAAACAGGAATTCGTAAAGCCGCTGATGCTATTCGTAAAGGTGAAAAAGAAGTTGATTTAGGCGAAATTGTAAAACTACTAAAACTTGATGCGACGAAAGAAAGTGACTTCCTGACACAACCTGTTGAGGTCCAAGAAAATGCAGTCTATCCAATCGCAAATAACGGTTCAGCCAGCACACCGTTCTATACTGCCCTTTGTTTGTGGGTTGGCGCTGTCCTCTTCTCTAGTGTCGCTGTCACCGGCTTCCACTTAGAAGGCAAAGATAAACTGCTTTACTCTAAACGTGAACAATTCTCAGCACGTATGCTTACTTTCATCGTGATGGGACTAGGACAAGCACTTATCGTTACCCTTGGGAACTATTTTGGCCTTGGTGTAGACGTACGTAATCCTGTTTATAGTGTCTTATTTGCCTTACTGATTGCTATAACCTTTATGATCATGGTTTATGTTCTAGTAGCTTTGTTTGGAAATATCGGGAAAGGGATTGCCATTATTATCTTGGTCCTCTCTATTTCCGGTGGGGGCGGGAACTACCCTATTCAAGTCTCTGGTAAATTCTTCCAAGCGATTAACCCTTACTTGCCGTTTACCCATGCGGTCAACCTCTTACGAGAATCTGCTGGTGGTATTTATTGGCCAAACGCTTGGCTTGCCATCATCATCCTCGTAGCCGTTTCTATTGTCTTTTTAGTCGCTGGGCTTATATTCTTCCCACATCTCGAAAAAACCTCTAAAAAGATCTCAGAAATGACCCAACGGAGCCATCTCTTCCACTAATCAAAATAAAAAACTCATATTTTTATGAGTTTTTTTATTTTTTCCTTGACCTTGACCTAAGGTCAAGATATATAATATTAGTATCAATGAAAGGAACGTTATGCAAAATATTAAAGCTATCACGAAAATGACAGGTTTAACCTCCAAAACTTTGCGCCATTGGGAGTCTGTTGGACTTCTGGCCCCAGCGAGAGACCAAAACGATTATCGTTTATATTCTGAACAAGATATTGCCCAAATTTTTTATATCATGAGCTTAAGAAAGTTGGACTTGCCGCTTGATCAAATCAAAAATATCCTCTCACAAGATCAAGATGAAAAGAAAACTTTAAGCCAACATTTGATGCGCTTAAATGATCAACTCAAGCACCTTGAAAAATTGATTGAGCATCTGTCATACAAATTAGAAAAAGGAGATTACCACATGAATGAACAAGAATTTGAACTTCTCAAGAGTACGCAACTGAAAGAAAACGAAGATAAATATGGCGCTGAAATCCGTCTAAAATGGGGCAGTGAGCGCGTCGATAAGTCATATCAAAAATATGCCCAAGCCAATCAAGCCAAAACCAAACATTGGCAAAAATCCCACGAAAAAATGATTCACATGTTGGAAGAAGCTTATGAAAACAATGATGATAATCTCGCCAAACAAGCTATTACCCTCCATAAAGAAATCCTGGAACTCTTTTGGCCCGAAGAAACTATCGCTCCGGAAGCACATATTGGCTTAGGGCAAATGTATGTTGAGGATCCTCGCTTCCGTAGCAATTACAACCAAAAACACGCACAACTTCCAGAGTATTTCTTAGAAGCAATAAAAAATTACTACAAATAAAAAAGCCCAAAGGCTTTTTTATTCTATTTTTTTCCGCAGTTTTTCTACAAAAAGATAAGCCGCTGGACAGGTCACTGTGTTTTTCAAGGTCAGATTATTGATTTGATAAATCTTTTTTCGATCTGTATGGGGAAATTCACGGCAGGCCTTAGGACGAACCTCGTAAATACTGCAAAGATTATCACTTCCAAGAAAGGGGCAAGGCATCGTTTGAAAAACCTTATCACCATCCTCATCTATGCGTAAATATTGGGCTTCAAAATCGGCCGCCTTCATGCGCAGATACTTCGAAATACGGGTAATGTCAGCTTCTGTAAAAAGCGGACCTAAGCTCTTACAGCAGTTAGCACAAGCCGTACAATCGATTTCAGCAAAAACTTCATCATGTGTTTCTTTTACAATGTAATCTAGGTTTTTGGGTGCTTTCTTTTTTAAGTTGCCCAAAAATTTCTTATGCTCCTTCTTTTTTTGCAGAGCCAAATCTTTATAATGTTCTATATCCATTTCTTCATCATTATATCATAATCAAAAAAACAAAAAATGCCTGAGTTCACTCAGACATTTTCTGCATTTAGGAGTAGGTTTTATGAAAAATTTTATTGGAATAAGGATATTATAATGGACACGACTTAAGCTAGGCTAAAGCCACACTGAAATAAAACTAAAAGTGTACTTTATCCCAAATTATGCTGTTTCAAAAAGACTTAAAATATGATAGAATAGGGCGATAACCTTTATAAAAGTTAACTTTTATAAATCAATATACTCTAGGAGAAAAATATATCCATGCTTACAGTTTCTGATGTTTCATTACAATTTTCTGACCGCAAGCTTTTTGATGACGTTAACATCAAGTTTACGGCAGGAAACTGCTATGGTTTAATCGGTGCCAATGGTGCCGGTAAATCAACTTTTTTAAAAATCTTGGATGGTGAAATCCAACCCACAACTGGTCACGTTTCAATGGGACCAAACGAGCGTATGTCTGTCCTCCGTCAAAATCACTATGACTATGAAGATCAAACACCGCTTGATGTTGTTATGATGGGTAATGAAAAGCTCTATGCCATCGCACAAGAAAAAAATGCCATCTACATGAAAGAAGACTTTTCGGATGAAGATGGAATGCGTGCTGCTGAACTCGAAGCGGAGTTTGGTGAAATGGGCGGTTACGAAGCCGAAGCCGAAGCAGCTCAACTGCTTCAAAGCTTAGGCATTAAGACTGAGCAACATTATGATCTCATGGCAAATCTGACTTCTGGCGAACACGTTAAGGTCCTTCTGGCACGCGCTCTTTTCGGTAAACCCGACGTCCTTCTCTTGGACGAACCAACTAATGGTTTGGATATTCAAGCGATCAACTGGCTTGAAGACTTCCTTATCAACTTTGAAAACACCGTTATCGTCGTATCCCATGACCGTCACTTCCTCAATAACGTTTGTACTTATATGGCTGACTTGGATTACGGTAAAATCAAACTTTATCCTGGTAACTACGATTTTTGGAAAGAATCTTCTGAGCTTGCCCTTCGTCTGCAAGGAGATGCAAATCGTAAGGCTGAAGAAAAAATTAAAGAGCTGCAAGATTTCATCGCCCGCTTCTCGGCCAATGCTTCTAAATCAAAACAAGCCACATCACGTAAGAAAATGTTGGATAAAATCGAAGTGGAAAGCTTTGTACCTTCTTCTCGTAAATATCCTTTCATCGGTTTTGATCAAGAACGCGAAATCGGGAATGACTTACTCCGTGTAGATAATTTGTCCGTCGAAATCGATGGGGAAAAAGTCATTGACAACATCAGCTTTATCTTAGCTCCTGGTGACAAAACTGCCTTTATCGGTCAAAATGATATCCAAACAACTGCTTTGATTCGTGCCTTGATGGGCGATATCGAATATACAGGTGAAATTAAATGGGGTGTTACTTCATCACGTTCTTATCTTCCAAAAGATAACAGCCGTGACTTTGCGACAGACGAATCTATCTTGGATTGGCTCCGCCAATTTGTCTTAACTAAAGAAGAGGATGACAATACTTACCTCCGTGGTTTCTTGGGACGTATGCTCTTCAAAGGCGAAGAATCTCTCAAGTCTGTTTCTGTCCTTTCAGGGGGAGAAAAAGTTCGTGTTATGCTTTCTAAAATGATGTTGCAACGTGCAAATGTTTTAGTTCTTGATGATCCAACTAATCACTTGGACTTGGAGTCAATTTCTGCACTTAATGACGGACTGAAAAAATTCAAAGGCAGCATTATCTTTGCTTCACATGACCATGAATTTATCAATACGTTAGCAAATCATATCGTTGTTATTTCTAAGAACGGTGTCATTGATCGTATTGGAGAAACTTATGATGACTTCTTGGCTAATGACGAAGTCCAAGCTAAAGTGAAAGAACTTTGGTCTGAAGATTAAGATCAACTTTAAAAGAATAAATTGTTGCTCCGCCAAGACTATCTTGAAGCGGAGTATTTTTAATAAGGGGACAAGATGAGTAATCAATTGAAAATATTTGCGACAGATATGGATGGCACTTTTCTCGACGAAAACCGTGCCTACGATAAAAGTCGTCTACGTGATATTTTAAAAGAATTTAAAAAAAGAAATTATCTTTTTTGTGCAGCAAGCGGACGTCAACTCTTGGCTTTAGAAGAACTTTTTGACGAGTTCCAAGACCAAGTCGCTTTCTGTGCGGAAAATGGCGCCTTGGTTAAATACCAAGGCGAGATTCTCTACAGCAGTATCTTAGGTCAAGATAAGGCCAGCAAACTCGTTGAACTTGTACGTCAAAATCCACACATGCATCGTGATGTTGTTCTCTTTTCAGGACTCAACGGTGCTTATGCACTTCAAACAGCCGATCCACAATTTGTCGAATTTGCCAATCTCTATTATTCTGATTTAAAATTGGTACAATCAGTCCATGATATTGAAGATGAAATCTTAAAAGTCTGTGTGGAGTTTCCACCAGAACAAATCCGCGAATGTGAAGACTGGATAAATGCACAAATGACCGATATTCGTGCAACAACGACCGGCTTCCGCTCTATTGACATCATGTCAGCTGGAATCAGCAAGGCTACAGGCCTCTCACACTTGCTCACACACCTCCAATCAAGTCCAGAGTCACTTACAGCTTTTGGAGATCAAAGCAATGACTTAGAAATGCTGGAATTAGCAGGTACCGCTGTAGCCGTTGAGAATGCTATTCCGGAGGTTTTGAAAATTTCCGATAAGGTTATCGGTCACAATCGCGACGCAGCTGTCTTAACTGAGCTCGAAGCCATTTTGGCACATTAATCAAGAGTATGAGCCTTGCCTCATACTCTTTTGACTGTTTTCAGCCTCAATCATATTGGCTAAAACAAAAGATTTTCGTTATAATTGAACAGAGAAATTATCGGAGGATACACTATGAGAATCGCAATTGATGCTATGGGTGGCGACTTTGCACCCGAGTCAATCGTTAAAGGAATTAATTTAGCAAAAAAAGAATTTCCAAATATTGAGTTTCAGCTCTACGGAGAACCTGAAGCAATTAAAGCACATTTAGAGGATGAAAAAAACGTAAAAATCATCGCAACAACTGAGCTTATCGACTTCCACGATGAGCCAGTAAAAGCTATCCGCAAGAAAAAAGATAGCTCTCTCGTCCGTGCGGTTAAAGCAGTCAAAGATGGTGAAGCTGATGCTGTTCTTTCTGCAGGAAACACTGGAGCTCTGCTTGCTGCTGGCTTATTTATTGTCGGTCGCATCAAACAGATCGACCGGCCAGCTCTTATGAGTACACTTCCTACTGCAGATGGTACAGGTTTCGATATGTTAGATTTAGGTGCTAACGCTGAAAATAAACCTGAACATCTGGCTGACTTTGCTATTTTAGGAAGCTACTATGCGGCCAATGTACGTGGTGTTAAAAATCCTCGTGTAGCACTTCTCTCCAACGGCTCTGAAGAATCAAAAGGTTCAACGATGATTAAAGAAACGCATGCTTTACTCTCAAATATTGAAGATATTAATTTTATTGGTAATATTGAATCGCGTGACATCTTGACTGGAGCAGCTGATGTCGTTGTCGCTGATGGTTTCACGGGAAACGCTGTGCTTAAAGCTATCGAAGGTACTGCAAGTGTTCTGATGCGTCAAATCAAAAACGGTATTATGAATGGAGGCTTCACCACTAAAATCGGTGGTGCTCTTGTGAAAAAAGAACTCAGCAAACTCAAAGACACGATGAGTACCGATAGCGCGGGCGGTGCAGCTTTAGTAGGTGTCAAAGCTCCTGTTATCAAGGCTCACGGTAATTCTAGTCCTGAGGCCATTGTTTCAACGATTCGTCAAATCCATCGGATGCTAGAAACGGATGTTACTGGCCAACTAGTGAAACATTTCGAAGACAAAAACTAATAAAAAAAGCTTTACCA
>NZ_KQ968939.1:1543590-1558610 GCF_001578715.1 Lactococcus sp. DD01
ATAGTACACTTTTTTGACAAACTGTAACAATAAGAGATAAGCAAGGATAATTAGACCCCAGTAGAAGAAGAATTGAACAGGCAAGTGTGCTAAGTCAATAATTGATCCATATGAACTTAAAATCAATGTAAAGCCAACGACAAATGCGCCAATTGTGGAAAGAATGACTGGCAATGAAGGACGACTTTGCAAGAAGGGGACTTTTTTGGTACGCAAGATATGGAAAGCCAAAGCTTGTGTACCTAAGCTGACTGCAAACCAACCTGCTTGGAAAAGGTTAGCATGGGCAACTGTATTGAAGCCAAAGACATACCACAATACAAGGAAAGTGATGATGTCAAAGATAGAAGACACGGGTCCAACAATAAATGCAAAACGGGCAAGACCTTTAGTTTGCCATTTCACTGGACGCGCAATGTCTTCTTCGTCAACATTATCCCAAGGGATTGAAAGTTGACTCATGTCATAAATCAGATTCAAAGTTAAAATTTGTAAACTGAGCATTGGCAAGAAAGGTAAAAAGGCGCTAGCCACCAAGACTGAAAAGACATTCCCAAAGTTTGAGGATAAAGTGATACGAATATACTTCATCATGTTTGTAAATACTTTACGTCCTTCAGTGACACCAGTTTCCAAAACCTGTAAACTTTTCTCGAGCAGAATGATATTTGAGGCGTCTTTAGTAATATCAGCTGCAGTGTCAACTGAAATCCCGATATCTGCCGCACGTAAACTTGGGGCGTCATTTATTCCGTCTCCCATAAAACCAACCGTGTGAACCTTACGAATAAGTTCAATAATTCGTGCCTTTTGCATTGGATTTAATTTTGCAAAAAGGTGTACTTCCATAGCTGTATTGAACAGTTCTTCATCATCCATAAGATCAATTTCACTTCCGATACAATAACGATCAACCGGAATTCCAACATCTTCACAAACTTTTTGCGCTACAATGGCATTATCACCTGTCAACACTTTTACAGTTACACCGTGATTTTGTAAACTATTGATTGCTTTAGCAGCAGATTCTTTAGCCGGATCTAGGAAACCGATAAATCCGACAAGTGTCATATCACGCTCGCTATCAGAGTCAAAGTCTTCTAGTTCATCATCTGAAATGATTCGTTCAGCAATAGTTAAGACACGCATGCCTTGCATATTCATTTCACGGTTGACTTCTTTCATCTCCGCTAAACGTTCTTCCGTAATTTCAACACGTTTCCCGTCTTCCATTACATGTGTACAGATGGCTTGCATCTCCTCAACGGCACCTTTTGTGACCATTAAATTTTTATTATCGGTTTTTACAACGACAGATAAAAGACGACGTGAGAAATCAAAAGGAATCTCATCTACTTTTGTAATATTTTCATCAGGCAATTCACGGCCCAATTTTTTGAAATAGTCAATGACAGCAACGTCCATCAGATTTTTCCAACCGGTTTGGAAGTTAGAATTGATAAAAGCGGAATTTAATACTTCATCTGCCTTATTGCCACGAGAATTTACATATTCAACCATAACGACACGGTCTTCTGTAATTGTGCCTGTCTTGTCTGTACAAAGTATATCCATCGAACCTAGATTCTGGATAGCAGATAGATTTTTTACAATGACTTTTTCTTTACTGAGAGCCACTGCACCTTTAGCCAAGTTCGCATTGACAATCATGGGCAGCATTTCAGGTGTAAGACCGACAGCTACGGCGATGGCAAAGAAGAATGATGTTTCGAAATCGCCTTTTGTTACCCAGTTCAAAACCAAAACAACTGGGAACATAATCGCAACTAAAGTCAATAGAAGGCGACTTACACGGCTCAATCCTTTATCAAAAGCGGATTCAACCTTTGTTGCTGTAGCTTTACTGGCAATATCACCGAACATGGTAGAAGCACCAGTTTTAACGATTAAAATCTCACCATTTCCTGATAAGACATCAGTTCCCATAAAGAGAACATTTGGAGCATCAAGTGCTGACGTAACTTCCCAATCAATTTGCTCATCTTCATCTAAATCCTCCGGCAAACGCTTCTCGACTGGGAAAGATTCACCGGTTAAAGAGGCTTGATTGATAAAGAGATCTCGGTGTGAGAGCAGAATAGCATCTGCTGGAATCATATCTCCCGTTTGAAGTTGAATAATATCTCCTGGAACAACTTCGTCCATTGGGATTTCAAAATTTTCCGCTCCACGTTTAACATTTGTGGTATTTTCAATCATCTCATGTAAAGCGATTGAAGCTTTTTGTGACTTGTATTCCTGTACAAAACTAACACCAGCAGATACGGTAACCATGAGCAACATGTAAAGTGCGCCCTCCATATCTCCTGTCAATGCGGAAACAACCGCCAAAAAAGCAAGAACAAAAACAAATGGATTTTTAAAAGCATGGAGCAGAATAATATACCATGGAACGGGTTGCTGACTTGCAACCACATTCGGTCCGTATTCGTCTAAGCGTTCCTCAGCCTGTTCAGCGTTCAAACCCGTAAAACTCGTGTTTAAACGTTCAAAAAGCTCGTCACGATTCAACTGTGCCAACTCTTTAAGCACATCGTTTTTGTTTGTTTTCATTTTTTGCATACTTGCACCTCCCTCGTTTCTAGGGCGTAAACCTTTAAAAAGTTTACTTTTCTTTTATTATGGTGTGGTTTGCGAAATTCCTCTCTTTATTCTACTACAAATTATAGGATAGTCCTATGAAGTTACTTAATCGAAATTATAAAGTAATTTATTATACATACATGAACACACTTCACTTCTTAGTGTTATATTTGTAACCAAAACCAGATGAACCACATGTAAACTTAGTTGACACATTCTTGACAACTCCTCTTGTCTTGCTCGAAAGGTTATACACATGTTTACAACTTTATTTTTGTACAAAAAAAAACATGTGGAAAGATATGGAAGCACCTTTCCACATGTTAATAACTGTAGTTTAAATTACTAATTCCGCATCAAGTTCAATAGGAACTGATGCTAAAGCTTTAGAAACCGGACATGTTGCTTCGATTTCTTTTGCTAACTTTTGGAATTCATCATCAGAAATTCCAGCAATTTTAGATTGGTTTTTCAGATGGATTTTTGTAATCGCAGGACCATCGGCTGTTACCGCAAAAGTAACATCTGCTTGGGTATAGATATTATTGACCTTGTAACCTTTTTCGCTTAAAAGCAATGAGAATGCCATGCTGAAACAAGCAGCATGTGCTGCACCCAAAAGTTCCTCAGGGGTTGTTATTGATGCCGAATGCTCAGCGCGCGCTTCAAAATTATAAGGTGTATCAGTAAATACTTGTGAAGAATCTAGACTGATGGTACCTGAACCATTTTCTAAATCTCCTTGCCATTGTGCTGATGCTGTGGATACATTTGCCATATTTTTCTCCTTTTTTATATTATAAATAGTTAGTTTGCCTATATTCTCAGTATAGGATTTTATTATAGCCTTTTCAAGAGATTGGGCTCAGACTTATTTGACATTATTTGAAAATAAATGTAGAATTTGTACTATCAGAAGAGTAGCTTTTCAAAGAATTCTTTAGGAAGTTGACGGTTGTGCAAGTCAATGTTTTCAGAAAAGTGAATGGACTGATAATAACAAAAATGATTTTAAGCAATATAAATCACGGCTGCTCCCGTTAACAAAGCACTCGTTCCTAGGACGAGCTAGAGGAAATTCTTTAGGAATTTCGAATTACGGTGGTACCGCGTGCTAACGCCCGTAAAGTATTTTTACAATGCTTTACGGGTTTTTTGTTATAAAAATTTGTACATCAAGAAGGAGAGAACTATCATGAATAAACCTACAATCTTAACTGGCGATCGCCCTACGGGCAAACTCCATATCGGACATTATGTTGGCTCACTTAAAAATCGTGTGCTTCTACAAAATACAGGAAAATACAACATGTTTGTTTTCCTTGCCGACCAACAAGCACTCACCGATCATGCTAAAGAACCAGAAAAAATTATCCAATCTGTTGGAGACGTGGCTTTAGATTATTTGGCTGCTGGCCTCGATCCAGAAAAATCAACCATTTTTATCCAGTCTCAAATTCCTGAATTGGCAGAACTTTCAATGTATTATATGAATTTAGTCTCTCTAGCACGACTTGAACGTAATCCTACAGTTAAAACAGAAATTGCTCAAAAAGCCTTTGGTGAATCTATTCCTGCTGGCTTCTTAGTTTATCCTATCGCTCAAGCCGCAGATATTACAGCCTTTAAAGCCAATCTGGTTCCTGTAGGAAATGACCAGAAACCAATGATTGAACAATGTCGCGAAATCGCCCGTTCTTTCAATAATGCATATGACTGTGACGTTTTAGTTGAACCTGAAGGACTTTATCCAGAAAATGAAGCGGCAGGACGTCTTCCTGGCCTTGATGGGAATGCAAAAATGTCTAAATCACTTGGTAACGGCATCTATCTGGCTGATGATATGGATACGCTCAAAAAGAAAGTGATGAGTATGTACACAGATCCCGACCACATCAAGGTTGAGGATCCAGGTAAAATTGAGGGCAATATGGTCTTCCATTATCTTGATGTTTTTGGACGTGAGGAAGATGCTACTACTATTGCTGAGATGAAAGAGCATTATCAAGCTGGGGGCTTAGGAGATGTAAAAACTAAACGCTATCTATTGGACATTCTCGACCGTGAACTCTCTCCTATTCGTGAACGCCGCATCGAATTCGCTAAAGACATGGGCGCTGTTTATGATATGCTTCAAGCGGGCTCTGAAAAAGCACGCGCTATTGCTGCAAATACCTTATCTGAAGTAAAATCAGCGATGGGTATTAACTACTTTGATGCTAAATAAAAAGAAGGCAAAAACTTATGACAACTCAAGAAAAAATTGCCGCATTTGCCAAGAAAACCCATGAGAATAACAATGATGGACATGGCTTTGATCACGTCAGTCGCGTTGTCAAGCTCGCAAAGCAAATTCTTGCTACTGAGCCCCTTGCAGATTCGGATTTAGTTATTGCTACGGCCTACCTGCACGATATCTATGATGAAAAGCTCTGTGCCAATGTTACCAAACAAAAACAGGACCTTGCAGCCTTCTTAACTTCCTTAGATTTTTCCAAAGAGAATCAGGATAAAATCTTTTACATCATTGACAATATGAGTTACTCTACTAACCTTTTGGAGAAAAAAGAACTTGACATCAATGGTCAAATCGTCCAAGATGCCGACCGTCTTGATGCGATGGGCGCTTGGGGCATTGTGCGGACTTTAGAGTATGGCTGGGCCAAAGGTCGCACCTTTTACGACCCACAAATATTACCCGAAAAGTTTGAGAATAAGCATACTTACCACCAAAACCAAGGCACAACGCTCAATCATTTTTACGAAAAGCTCTTTTTGCTCAAAAATTTACTAAACACAGCACATGCTAAAAAATTAGCTGAGAAAAGAGATAAAATTATGCATGATTTTGTCACGGCTATCGAAGATGAATACAATATTTAGAAGGAAAAGATATGGACTTAGAGAAAAATGATTCTTATATGAAAAATCAGAATACTTGTCTTATTTTTGCTCACCGTGGCTCAAAATGTAACCGACCTGAGAATACGTTAGCCGCCTTCCAAGAAGCTCTTCGTGTCAAATCAGACGGTATTGAACTCGATGTCCACCTGTCTAAGGATAATCAATTGGTCGTCATTCATGACGAAAAAGTCAATCGGACAACCTCTGGAAAAGGGCGTGTCCGTGACTTAAGACTGGCAGAACTTAAACAATTAGATGCTGGCTCTTGGTTTGATAGCCGTTTCAGGGGAGAACGTATTCCTACATTACAGGAAGTTATAAATCTGCTGACAAAAGAGAACTTTACAGGCTTCTTAAACATTGAGTTTAAGACCGACATTGTTGACTACCCAGATATCGAAGAAAAAGTATTGGGGTTGGTTGCTCAACAAACTCTTCCATTTACAATCATCTATTCTTCTTTTAATGTCAATACACTTCGGCGGCTTCAGAATCTCGGTGTAAAAGATGAAATAGCCTACCTTGCAGGTAAAAAATTACAGAAGGTAAGCCTAAATAAAGTAGAGAACTTTATGTCCAGTCTTCATTTGAAAAAAAAGTATGTTTTAAAGTACCCCGAACTTCTAGCTTCTGATCATCGGCCAATCCGGCTCTGGGGGATTGATTCGAAAACGGACATGCGCTATGCCTTTCAGCATAATATAGCAGGAATTTTTACAGATTTTCCTGAAAAAGCACGACACATCAGGCAAGATTTATAAAAATTATTGAACTCATAAAAAACATGCCAATGCATGTTTTTTTTTACATTCATAACTTCACAAATTTTTCAAAGAAATAGCATAATATTCAATTATGATAGCGGAGTCATTTTTCTTTACATTCTATTTCACAAGGGATATAATGAAACTATATGTGTTCAATGTCAAAGACATTTGACATATATTTTTAATGGAAGGAGAATCTATGCAATATATCAATTATCTCGGGCAGGATGCCTATACTAACATTGCGATGGATTCTTGGTTATTAAACAATCTGAAAGCAGACGAACCCGTATTTTCCCTTTGGCAAAATAAGCGCGCTGTTATCGTTGGACGTAACCAAAATACTTTTGCTGAGATAAACCAAGATTATATTGATCAACATGATGTACAAGTTGTACGTCGCGTATCTGGTGGTGGTGCTGTCTATCATGATGAGGGAAATATTTGTTTTACATTTTTTGTTCCCGTAGCCAGTTCAGCCCAGGTCAACTTTCATCAATTCGTGAAACCCATGTATGATGCACTTCGCTCCCTTGGTATTGAAGCCGAAATTACTGGAAGAAATGATTTAGAAATTTCGGGGAAAAAAGTTTCGGGGAACGCTCAACGTTACGCTGGTGGTTACCTTATGCACCACGGTACTTTACTTTGGGATACTGATGTGGAGGCGATGATCCGCTCACTGAATGTCTCTGACGAAAAGTTTGTCTCTAAGGCTGCTAAATCTGTCCGCGCACGTGTGGGGAACATTAAAGACTTTGCCCCTGACTTAAACTTAGATACTTTTATCGATGCCCTCAAATACTATTTGACGGACCAAGGTAAAGATGGTGAATATATTCTGAGCGATGAACAGCTGGCTGGTATAAAGGTTGCACGTGATGAACAATTTTCAACTTGGGATTGGAATTATGGTGAAAGCCCTAAATTCAGTTTCAACAACCATGCCAAATTTACTGGTGGATCAATTGATATCCAAGTTGACGTTGATAATGGTCTGATTACTGATATTAATTTCTTGGGGGATTTCCTTGGTGTCCGTGACTGGCGTGATATCAAACAAGATTTTATCGGTCTTCCGTTTAATCCAGATGCTGTCTATGAAGTTTTAGAGAAAAACAAAGCAGGTCAGTATTTTGGAACAATTGAAAACAACGAACTTTCACAGCTTTTTAGAGCTGATGAATTAGTTTAAAAACAAGAATGAAGAAGAAAGTGAGATATTTATGTCAAACAGCACAAAAATCCTCGATTTCAAAGAACAATTAGAATTACAAGATAGCGCATTTCCAACGCTTCAAATCTTAGACGAAAATGGAAAAATCGTTGACGAAGAAGGCCTTAAACGTGCCGATCTTTCAGATCAAGATTTAGTAGAACTCTTTAAAAACATGCTTCTTAGTCGTCAAATTGACATCCGTTGCATGAAGCTTGCTAAGCAAGGACGTATGGGATTCTTTGGACCAACTGCAGGTCAAGAAGCTTCTCAAATGGCTTCTGCTTTTGCATTCACTGACGAAGACTGGCTTTTCCCAGGTTATCGTGACTTGCCACAAATTTACGCAAAAGGTTGGCCAATTTGGAAGGGGCTCCTCTGGTCTCGTGGTCACCAACTCGGTAACGAATATACAACAGACGAAGGTGCGGAAGTAAAATCTTGGTTCCCACAAATCATCATTGGTGCTCAATATGTTGAAGCTGCTGGTGTTGCTTTGGGCCTTAAAAAACGTAAAAAAGATGCAGTTGCCTTTGTTTACACAGGTGATGGTGGTTCATCTCAAGGTGATACTTATGAAGGTATCAACTTTGCTTCTGCTTACAAAGCTCCTCTTGTTGCTTTTATCCAAAATAATGGTTATGCAATCTCAACACCACGTGAACTCCAAACAGCAGCACCTCACTTGGCTGCTAAAGGTTGGGCAGCTGGTGCGCCATCTATCGTTGTAGACGGTAACGATGCAATCGCTATGTATTTAGCAGCTAAAGAAGCTCGTGCTTGGGCTGTTGCTGGTAATGGACCGGTAGTTATTGAAGCTCTTACTAACCGTTTGGAGCCACATTCAACAGCTGGTGATGATCCACTTCGTTACCGTAGCCAAGAAGGACTTGATGCTTGGTGGGCAAAAGAGCCATTGCTCCGTATGCGTACTTACTTGACTGAAAAAGGTATCTGGGATGATGCTCAAGAAGAAGCTTATATCGCAGAACTTGATGCTCGTATCGATGCAGACATCAAGAAAGCAAATAATGTTGAAAAACAAAAAATCTCAAGCTTCTTGAAAAACACACTTGAAGTACCTAGCCAAGTGATGGCAGAACAAATTGCAAAATTTGAAAGTGAGGGCAAGTAAACATGGCAGTAAAAACTTATATTGCAGCAATCACAGAAGCGCTTGACTTGGCGCTTGAACGTGACGAAAACACATTGATCTTCGGTGAAGACGTTGGACAAAATGGTGGGGTATTCCGTGCAACCGACGGACTCCAAGCCAAACACGGAGAAGACCGCGTCTTCAACACACCTTTAGCTGAATCTGGTATTGGTGGTTTAGCAATTGGTCTTTCAACTCAAGGCTTCCGCCCTGTTATGGAAATCCAATTTGGCACATTTGTGTATGAAGTTTTTGACTCAATTGCTGGACAAATGTCTCGTACACGTTACCGTTTTAACAACACACGTCATAACCCAATTGTTATCCGTACACCTTATGGTATCGGTACAAAAACACCTGAAATGCATGCCGATTCTATTGAAGGGCTCTTTGCTCAAATTCCTGGACTCCGTGTTGTTATGCCTTCAAATCCGGCTGATGCTAAAGGTCTCCTTTTGGCAGCCATTGAAAATAATGACCCTGTAATGTACCTTGAAAACTTACACCTTTATCGTTCTGTTAAGGGTGAAGTTCCAGAAGGTTATTACACAACACCTTTGGACCAAGCAGTGGTTGCTAAAGAAGGTTCAGACGTTTCAATTATCGCTTATGGTGGTACAGTTCCTTTGGCTATCAAGGCTGCTGAACAACTCGAAAAAGAAGGTGTTAGCGCTGAAGTTCTTGATTTGCGTACTGTTTCACCACTTGACATCAAATCAATCGGTGAAACAGTTGAAAAAACTGGACGTGTTGTTGTCGTTCAAGAAGCTCAACGTACAGCTGGTATTGCTGCTAACGTTATGGCGGAAATTTCAGAACGTTTCGTTCTGTCACTTAAAGCACCTATCGGCCGTGTAGCGGGGCCAGATTCTATCTTCCCATTTGCTCAAGCCGAAAATGACTGGGCAATTAAAGCTGACGATATTGTGAAAAAAGTGAAAGAGGTAGTAGATTATGACTGAAATTTTTAAAATGCCTGATATCGGCGAAGGCATGCACGAAGGCGATATCGCCAACTGGCTTGTAAAAGTCGGAGATGTCGTTAAAGAAGACGATCCAGTAGCCGAAGTACAAAACGACAAATTGATGCAAGAAATTTTGTCTCCTTACTCTGGTACTGTAACAAAACTTTTCGTTGAAGCTGGAACAACTGTTGAAGTTGGCGCTCCACTTATCGAATATGATGGAGATGGCTCAGGTGAAGCTGGTACTACTGAAGCATCTCCCGCTGCTGCTTCTGAAGCTCCTTCAGGTGATGCTCAAATCTTCACTATGCCTGATATCGGTGAAGGTATGCACGAAGGCGATATCGCCAACTGGCTTGTAAAAGTCGGAGACGACGTCAAAGAAGATGATCCTGTTGCTGAAGTACAAAACGACAAATTGATGCAAGAAATCTTGTCTCCTTACTCTGGTAAAGTTACAAAACTCTTTGTTGAGGCTGGAACAACTGTTGAAGTCGGCGCTCCACTTATCGAATATAATGGTAATGGTTCTACAGCTGCCGCTACCTCAGCTCCTAAAGCTGCTCCAACAGCAGCTGCCGATACAGCACCTTCTGCTCCTAAAACTGAAGGTGGTGCTACAACACGTACTACTGCAGACGGTCGCGTTCTTGCGATGCCATCTGTACGTCACTATGCGCGTGAACACGGTATTGATTTGACTCAAGTTCAATCTACAGGTCGTCATGGACACACAACCTTGGCAGATGTCAAAGCCTTTGCTTCTGGCGCAGCTGCTCCTAAAGCCGCTGCTCCTGCGGAAGCTAAGCCAGCTCCTAAGGCTGATGCAGCTAAACCTGCTGCTCCTAAACCAGCTCCAGCTCCTGTACAAGCAGCTGAAGGTGATCGTCGTGAGCCAATGACGCCAACACGTAAAGCCATCTCAAACGCGATGAGCACACAAAATGCAAATATTCCAGCGGTTACTAACTTTGACCAAGTGGAAGTTTCTAAACTTGTTGCTCACCGTAAAGAATACAAAGAAATTGCGGCTAAACAAGATGTTAAACTTACTTACCTTGCTTACGTGACTAAAGCCTTGGCTGCTACAGCTAAGAAATTCCCAGAAATTAACGCATCTATCGACGGTACGGATATTGTTTACCATAAAGATGTAAACATTGGTATCGCCGTAAATGCGCCAAGCGGACTTTATGTACCTGTGATTAAAAATGCAGATAAGAAATCAATCTTTACTATTGCTAAAGAAATTTCTGAACTTGCTGAAGCTGTACGTACTGGTTCTATCAAACCAGACCAAATGCGCGGTTCAACAATCACAATTTCAAATATTGGTTCTGCTCGCGGCACTTGGTTTACACCAATCATCAATGGTTCTGACGTTATGATCCTTGGCCTTGGTTCAATCGTTAAAGAACCAATCGTTAACGCTGAAGGTGAATTAGCTGTTGGTCAAAACATGAAGCTTTCTGTAAGCTACGACCACCGTCTCATCGATGGTATGCTCGGACAAGGTTCATTGAACTATCTTAAGAGTCTTTTAGCTGATCCAGCTTACATGCTCATGGAAGTTTAAGAAGAAAAGAGGAAAGAATAATTATGGTTGTTGGTGCACAAGCCACTGAAGTAGATACAGTTGTCATCGGATCAGGCCCTGGCGGTTACGTTGCGGCGATTCGCGCGGCTGAACTTGGTAAAAAAGTTGTTGTTATCGAAAAAGATAACGTAGGTGGGGTATGCCTTAATATTGGTTGTATCCCTTCAAAAGCCTTGATTAACGTGGGACACCACTATCAAGACGCTCTTAAACAAGAAGCAGGCAAAAGTCCCTTTGGACTTTCTAACGGTGAAGTAAATCTTGATTGGGCAGCTGCTCAATCATGGAAAGATGAAAAAGTTGTGAAGCAACTCACTGGCGGTATCGCAATGCTCCTGAAAAAGCATAAAATTGAGTTGATTAAAGGAACAGCTGAATTCATCGATAATGAAACAATTAACGTGGAGCAAGAAGACGGCTTCCAATTGTTGAACTTCCAAAATGCAATTATTGCTACAGGTTCACGTCCAATTGAAATCCCAAGTTTCCCTTACGGCGGACGCATTATTGATTCAACAGGTGCGCTTAATCTGAAGGAAATCCCTAAACATTTGATTATCGTTGGTGGTGGTGTTATCGGTTCTGAACTTGGTGGCGCCTACCGTATGTTAGGTTCTAAAATTACTATTGTTGAAGGATTAGATCACATCTTAAATGGTTTTGACAAAGAAATGTCAGACATTATTGCTAACCGTGTAAAAACTGCTGGTTCAGAAATCTTCACTTCTGCTATGGCAAAATCTGCGACTCAAACAGATACAGATGTTACTTTAACTTTCGAAGTAGATGGTAAAGAACAAACAGTTACGGGTGACTACTTGCTCGTATCCGTAGGTCGTCGTCCAAATACTGATATGCTAGGTCTTAACAACACTGACGTTAAGCTTACAGATCGTGGCCTCATCGAAGTCGATGACTCATTCCAAACTTCTGTACCGCACATCTATGCTATTGGTGACGTTGTTCCTGGACCAATGCTCGCACACAAAGCATCATTCCAAGCGAAGATTGCTGCTGCTGCCATTGCGGGCGGAGAAGACGCTGTGGACTTGCATATCGCTCTTCCTGCTGTTGCTTATACAACAACAGAGTTGGCTACTGTAGGTGAAACACCTGAATCTGTAAAAGATCGCATAGATCAAGTTAAAATCAGCAAATTCCCATTTGCAGCTAACGGACGTGCTATCTCAATGGACGATACAACAGGTTTCATCCGTTTAATTACAGAGAACAAAGAAGGAGCCGTTATTGGTGCTCAAATCGTTGGTCCTGGAGCTTCTGACTTGATTTCAGGTCTTGCTCTTGCGATTGAAAACGGTTTGACTTCAAAAGATATTTCCTTGACTATCCAGCCTCACCCAACACTTGGTGAAGCAATCATGGATACAGCTGAAATTGCTGATGGATTACCTATCCACGTTTAAAAGAATAAAAAGCATTCATCTGAATGCTTTTTTTATTCTTTCATTATGTCGGCCCAATCTTTCATTCCATCTAAAAACTTTTTAGATTTCAAATGAATACCGACATACTCGTCGTAGATACCATCAATAAATAAACGTATCTTTTCTTTCATCTCTCTTTTAACAGATATTTTCTCGAGTTGATCTAAAGATATTTCCTGAAAGAGATTGACCAAATAAAGAACGTTAGGATCCAGATGTAAGCGACGCATATCCTCATCAAAATGATTTTTGCAAAGGCAAGCGTTGAATTTATAGGAATAATCAAAAGGACCTTGCTTACTATGGCAAAAAGCACATTCCGTACAATTTAGAGCAACTCCAAAACGACTTAAAACTTGGATTTCAAAAATATTGGTAATGATTTCTTTATCAAAACCTTGATCCAACAAGTCCATACACTTAATCACGAAAGCATAAAGAGAAGAATCATATTGGTTATCCGGAATTGCTGCATCGGCTAGACTAATAATATAAGAAGCATGAGCATTAAGGAAGATATCCTCACTGATATGCTTGTAAGTTACAGCTTCACTCACATCATCAAGAAAGGAAAAACCTTCATCATTGATTGTTCCCATCAAACTTGCAGCTGTAAAGTTTTGTAAACTGCTGGCATATTTAGAACGTGCAAAATTTTTAACAAAAAACATACGCTTGCCAAAAGACTCAGTAAAAATCTTGACCAACTTATCCTTTTCACGATAATTTTTAGTATACAGGACGAGCCCACGGGTTTCAACACTCTTCATTCTTATATTTTACCACACCACTTAAATAAGGGCTAATGAGTGTCACTGAACGTAAAATATTGATTAAAATATGAAATTAGGTATAAATAACATATAATGAGTTTCAACTAAAACGTAGTTAAAAACGTAACTAATTTTTGTCAGGCAAGGAGCTGTATATCTGAGATATATGGCTTTTTTTATTTAAAAACCATAATCTTCTTTTAAATCAAGTAAAATTTTTTTGACTTTTGGAGATAGGCCGTCCTTTTGTTCTCTCTCTAATCCTTCCAGCTTCTTTATCAAGTTCCGCATTACCTCTCCGAAATTTTTATTGCTTACATCCAAACAGGCTAAGTATATAGCTCTCATTTCCTCATCAGTTTCATAGAGCCTCGTTTTCCTAAGAGTGTACATTTTTAAGAGGTGTTTTCTTTGTCTATCAGTTATCATAGTATATCTCCTCAAGGTTTTAGGGTATTATCGTTATTCCAATGTAAATTAATTCAAATATTTTTCTGTAAATTCAAAGAAAAAGTTCAATTTTCCAGTCAACATCAAAATTACAATAATAATTAAAAATAGCATTGTCCAGGCCCACGAGGCAGTACTTCTCCTCCTCATTAAAGCCCCCCCATAGAAAATAAATACCTCTTTTTTTGAGCAATATCATATCTACCATATAATTGATTAAATATTTTTTTAGCTCCCGCAGTAAGGCCTAAAGGTTGGATTTCTTTACTTTCCAATCTTTCTAAATTCCTCAACAACTGACCTACTGCATCTTCAAAGGTCTTATTTTGGTTTATCCTTAAAATGAACCTATCAAATGAATTGCGTTCCCCATACGTCAAAGAGCTGTCCGAAATAATCAACTCCTTAATTTCATCTATAATTTTATTCTCAAATTCAGATTTACTATCCATAATTTTATGATCCCAGAGTTGCTGGGTTGCCCCCTCCTGAAATTCTTTGTTGAGCTTTTATAGCTTCTTCTTGACGTTTTCTCTCTTTCTATTGATTAACTTTTATTGTTTTTTACCTCGACTCTTTTTTGTGCTTACTTTTTTAACTCTTTCAATTTTTGATAAACAATTTTGCTATCTAAATCACCAATGTAAATATCATAACTATAAACTTTACAGAAATACTGATCAGCCTCAGATTCCGTATATGCCGAAGCCTTTTCTACCCAATCATTCAAATATTTCATAACGGGTTGAGTTTCAATAATTTCATTGTTCAATTTTGTTAAAGCATTTGATGCAATTTGATGAAATGTAGGAGAGAGAAGTTCTGTATCTAAAAAATATTTTAAAGAATTTTGAACAAAATCAAAGAGTTCATTCAACATTTTTAAATTTTGTATTGAAGCTTCATGAGTAATAAATTTCCCTAAAACTCCCATAGTTCTGCTACGCTTTGCTAATTGGAAAACAAGACTATTTTTATCATACTTATCATTCATTCGGAGTACCTCCTCTACCATAAGGAGAGTATGAAGGAATACTATTTTTACTCTCATTCACTTTCTCTAATGCTGCGTCCCAGCCTTGCCCTAAGTTATTAAAGTGATCTTTAGGGTCATCTTTAGAAGGAACTCCTGCTCCTGGTTTT
>NZ_KQ968939.1:1559112-1560228 GCF_001578715.1 Lactococcus sp. DD01
AGCATTTTGGAAAGTATGTAAGCTCTCTTGAAAAAGGCTTGCTGTTGCACTTGAGAATTCTTCTAAAATCCGAATTTTAGCTTCTATCTCTTGGATTTCTTGTTCATAATGGTTGGCAACACTTTGGAGACGTTGCCCCTCATAGACAAAGTCCTCTACCGCTTTTTTAGCTATGGCATTAGCCAATTGATTATTGAACAGGTTCATTTGAAAATCAACCGTTGCTTTTTGTTGCTTCTTGATTTCTAAATGTTCTTTGAGGTCGTCCATATCATAGACAGGGTCTGGAAATTGGTCAAAGTTTCGACGTTCATTGTCAAAAGTGGTGAGTTCCCCTTTAATTTCATTTGTTGCTTCTTTAAGTTTAGAGAGGGTCGGTTTCACAATCTCTTGAAAGAGGGTTGCTGCTGCATGATAGGCTTGTCCTTCGAGAGGACCAAAGGGGTCATCAATCATACTTAAAAGGTGGTCAACACCTTCTTGCACATCTTCTACAATCTGATCCGCAATCTCTAAATTATGTTTTAAAGCAGAGCTTAAGAGTTGGCCATCATTTTTATTATATTTTAATCCCATGTTAAAGCATTCCTTTCTCTCTGAAGTTTGCCTAATTTATCTTGGTTTGCAACCTGCTCTGCACGGTAACCTATAGTGAGTTGTTCTTTCATACTTTCGGTTACACGCCCAATTTCTTTTTTTATTTCATGAAGCGCAAAATCTTGGCTATTGACCAAAGCCCCTTTTTCTTGGAGACGTGCAAAATAAGCCTCTTCTTGACGAAAAAGAGCATTCATTTGGTCTTGGAAATGCTCAACGGATTGCTTAAGGCTACGCTCTTCTGCTCGTATATCCTCTTCTACTTGTTCTTGGAGCATGATTTCTCGGTTTAAACGAAAACGCTCTTCTGCATTTTTATCTTTTGGCATTAGAACCCCCAACTCTGACTGTCTGCTTGATCGTCATGTTCAATCTTTTGAGCTAAACCCTTAATTTTATTGGCTTGTGCTTCGACAGTGCCGACAAACTCTCCAACTGAAGCAAGCATTTGGTTGGTTAAGTTTTGCCCTGCTTTCACACAAGGCACTTCACTCCCTGCAAACTGAACTTTTTCATTTT
>NZ_KQ968939.1:1560778-1562088 GCF_001578715.1 Lactococcus sp. DD01
TATTGGGAACTTCATTTCAGGCGTTTTTCGCAATTTTTATGTATGCTAAGAACACTATCAAATGCTGTTTATCCTTGCTGTTAAGCCATTTTGTATCAGAAAAAAAGTTTTTCAAAACTGCGTACACTTGGAAAAGGCTAATCTCACTCGATTCTTTTAACTTTTATTATTTTATTCGAGAGGTGGGGGATCCACTTAGTAATTTCACACCCCCTTTACTTTTTAAAATGTTGTGCAACTTTATACGTGACTACTCCTAACCTATCCTCTATCGAAATTTTTTATTTTATTTTTGACAGGGGGCTTGATACATAGACCTTTATTATCGATCATAAATAATATATCTAACATTCTTTAACTATGGTAAATATATAGTATAATCGGAAATTGTTTTATGAGCTGTAACTCTTGTTAGTTACTGTATTTACAGCACCTTTCTATAAATCATTAAAACAGTGAATTTTTTCAATACTAAAAACCCACAGTTTGCACGCTGTGAGCTTTTTATTATGCTTTTAATAATTTATATTAGGAGCACTTAGAGGCGCGTGAGAGTACAAAAAAACAGCTACCCATAGCAGGATAACTGTTCCCCGATGTAAGGCTGTGTGTTTAGACCACACTTAGAATCTCTTCAACCAAAAACATCGTTTAATAATATATATTGGTATTTTAATTATATCACAAAAGTAATAGTTCAGTTCATTGATACATACAATAAAAAATATGACTTAACCTACAAAAACAAAAAGCCCATTTGGCTATGGACTTTTCACTATCTAAATTATAACATACACGCATTTCTGCGATTTTTATTTTGTAATACTATTATATCAAATGCTAGTCTTTATTTCTTGTAATACTCCTTAGCCAACTTCTTAACCTGTCGGACTGGATCAGCACACAAGCGATAAACTTTGTTATAAGTCAGCCCTGTTTGTTCTGCGACGTCTTTAATCTCTAACTCCTCCACAAATCTTAATCTTAAAAGCTCCAGTACCTGGTCCCTCAGTGGATTGAATATCTCGTCCAGCTTGTCAATAGTCTGCCTGTTCTTCTTGATATTAGTATCATCTCCGCCGAAACGCTCGATAAACTTCTCTGCTCGACTGGTTGATTCTTGTATGAAGCCCAGTAAGTAGAAGCGTATTAAAAATTTGTAGTTACTCATGGTGTAATTCCTCCTGTGTTATAATAGGATTGGCAGAAATACAAAACAGTTTATAGTCTTTTAATCTATTAGTCCACGTCTTGCCAATGTGGCTTTTTTTATTTTCTCAATTAAATCCAACAGTAAAATATTATTTGAC
>NZ_KQ968939.1:1562767-1596593 GCF_001578715.1 Lactococcus sp. DD01
AAAGGGTGCGAAATTCAGAGTCTAAACTAACAAAAACGGCTATTTGTCAAACTATAAATTATGCTACAATAATTATCTATTCTTAGTTAAGCTCCCCTCTTGAGGGGCTTTTTTCATGTCAACATTTTTCAACGTGTATAGCCTTTTTCCTTGCCGTATTTTTTCTTGATATGAGCTATCTATCCTTACCGTAACCTTACCGTTGTTTCTCCAAAAATTTTAGCGAAAACCTCGCTGTTATTTACCACCAAAACCTTGTACTAACCTTGTACCTTTCATTGGTGTAACCTTGGGGTTGTTTTTCGTTATAAATACTGCTGTTAAGCCAATGATAGCAAGTACAAGCACTACTTTTCTGACTTTGCTACTAGAATAGTTTTTTATGCTCACATTTGCCAACAATTCGTACCTCTTACCTTAGGGAAAACTTAGGGTTCTGATGTAGTAAAAATTAGTATTATCGTACCTTTTAGAGCCGTGTTCTGACTGGGTATGATATTTCAGTCTATAAACTTAACAAATGTCTTGAAATCGCAGTGTGCAAAAGGTTTTATACCCATTTTCTATTCATTCAAAACCTCCGAAAGCATGAAAAAACCTGTAATTTCGTACCTACTTTTTATCGTACAGCTCTAAGAAGTAATAAGCACCATTCTTACACAGCTTTCTGATATAGCCCTCTGATACGCCCTGCTCTCTTGCTATGGTTGTATAATACACGCGCTTAAGGTAGTGCCTAATGATGATATCATACTCTCGTGGGTGGGATTGTTTAAGCTGTGTGAATATCTGATTGACGTTTTCTATTTCTTCGTTTGTCATTTCATTATACATATTCTTATCTTGACCGAATTCATAGACATGCCATACTCGCCAAATAAGGTGTTCAAATCTAATAAATTCATCGTCCGTTATTTTTGTTTTGCTCATGTTTTCATTCCTTTCTGGTAAAAATAAAAGTTAAGTTTTGTAAGGTTTTCGTACCCTTTTCAATCCGTTGGGAGATTCCACTAATTTAGATATTCTCTGACTCTTGAAATAGTGCCTCTCTTTCTCTATCATTCATCATCTTCTATCAAGTAAAAAGAATAGCCCCACGTTGGCTTCGATCCATTTGCTTCACGCTTTTTTCTGTGACTGATAGAGCTTCTGATTGAATTCTGACTTATATTATGTCGTTCAGATAATTCTTTGACTGTACCGCAATCTATAAATGTGTCATTTTCGTAAAGAGCGTATAGTTTTAGACTCATATCGTAAAGCATTTGAATTTCTTGTTAAAGATTTTGCTTCATACAAGAATCCAGATAAAGACGAAGACATCAAAACAAATTCATTAAATAACGTTATAGACATGTTTTATAAAGAAATGCCAATGATCAAGGAATTACTTCATATTACGAGAAGAATCGGTAATGATGAAACACATTATTATAGAGAATTCACTAATATTGATATCGAAGATTTGAAAAAGTCAATCTATAACTTCTCTCTTTATATCAACATGATTTTAGATATTGAAGAACTTAGCCAGAAGACGAGTTAGTCTTCTTTTTTATATCCAATTGTTCCATAATTATTTGTTGGTTTTTAAGAATTACAACGGTGCGGTTAAGAAGTTCCTCTATCCCAATAGCTAATAATTCCGTGCTCATTTTTCCACCTCCTAGCCCAATTGGGCTTTTTCAATTCATTAAAAATTCTTTAATTTCATGAAACGCTAGTCCAGCTTGTAACATGCAGATAATGCTATCTGTATAAGCTCTAAGCGTTTCTTTTTGTTCCGCAGTTAATTTATCGCCTGACTTCTTGAAAGCTCTCAGACTGCGATATTTTCCCTCTGTCGTAAGCTGTACAAGCAAGTCAACAATTATCTTGTAGTAGTACGGCTTTAAGTTTTTACTCTGTGAAATAGCTTGATTTAATTTGTTCATATTCTTACTCGATCGCTGGGCACGCGCTTTAGTCAGTAAAGGTCAGTTTATTTTGTAGGCTTCGCATACCGCAGTAATAAAAATATTCGCGTATGGTGTGCCTTTCTGTTTCCCTAAGAGAATTGCGGATACATCTTGCTTAGGGTATCCAGTTAATCGCACTAAGGCTTGTTGTGTCCAGCCCTTATCTGACAGATACTGCTTAATTTTCAAGCGGTAGGCGTCCATGTTTTGCGTTGTGTCAATCATTGTTTAGTGTTCCTTTCTTTTTGTGTGTAAGGTATTTTGTAAGTATATTTATGTGTTTTCATTTGACAAATGAGTACACATTTACTACAATGGATGTATAGTAAAAATCGTATAGAAAAACTGCTTAATAAACTAATATCAACGGCTGGGGAGCTTATCGAATTTGTTTATAAGTGCTTTTTGCTTACGATTTATCTTACAAGGTTATTGTATAATATCTGTACTTACTTGTCAAATTTTAAGTACACATTTCATACAAATAATTTTCTTGTACTCTCTGAAAGGGCGCTACTAATGAATTTGTACGAAAAAATAAAAGAGCTTGCAGCTAAAAAAAATATATCAATAAGACAATTAGAAGAGAAACTACAACTTGCTAATGGAACTATAAGGCGTTGGGGTAAGACTAATCCCTCTACTAGTGCTGTTACAAAAGTTGCCGACTACTTCAACGTATCTGTAGACTATCTGCTGGGCCGTGAGGAAGCTAAGCCAGTAAACGAACCAATAGACTTAGCAAAGGTCGCAAACTCTGATGATGACGACGCCATTTGGGAAACGTTCCTAAGCGCTGGCGGTCGTCCTCTGACTGACAAAGATAAAGCCGTTATTAAAGCTGTCTTTTCTGATCGTTGGGAAGAACTTCAACAAAAAGCTAAAGACTTGAAAGATAGTGAAAAATGAGGGCGATAGATGAATCAAGAAGAACTAATTGCCCTTGTAATAGCTAAAGTTAAAAGTCTGGGGATTGACTATCGCCCTGCTACTCATGATAATCAAAGAGCTGTAATAAATGTTTGGTTAGGGATTGGAAGCTACTGTCCTAGTACTGCCACACCCTTCGACCACGCGCACGAGTATATGCACGCCTATTACAAAGATGAAAGACGTCAAGGAGAGTGCGACACATTAAGCCCTGTGGAAAAGAGAGCTAACAAAGAGGCAATACTCCTTTTGTGGGACTGGTTTGTCCAACGAGGCGGTACTTTTGACGATATAGCGCAATTCTGTGAAGTAACAGGATGTCCGTACCAAACGACAGACAGGCTCATTCGGTCGATGTGCTACGATGTTAGCGATAAGAGTTTCAAGGAGTGTGCTGTCGATTATATTAGTAAATTTGACATTATCACACGAGATAATGTCAATATCTACAATTTTTTAGACTATTACGGCTATCACTACAATGCTTTTGATGAGGCTAGAAGTCTACTTTTTGAGCTGTGTCGGTTTGAGTTGGTAGGAGAGTTGCCATGAAAAAATATAGGAATAAAATCATTGATATTAACGAGTGTCGACTATCTGATAGGTATTTGTTAGAAGAAATCAAGAAATTTAACCCTGTTTATGGTAACGGGTGGATGAATAAGGTCGAAAAAGAATATTTAAAAGATATGCTACGAGAAACCATTCAATGTCGTTTCATAAAACATCTATAAAGGTCCCATTATGCACGCGCCACGGTACTTATAGAACGGTATAACCGAAGAGCAGAAAATCCTATCTTAATTACCCTTGAAAAAATGAAAGAAGTATTGCGTACAGCATACTAGGAGATTAATATGTCTAACTTAGAAAAAAATAGAGATCAAGAACAAGGAAACGTAAGAATGTGTCCTAACTGCAAAACAATAGATGCCTTCATGCTTGGTCGAATACAACGACTTCAGCGTAACGATTTAACACTTGTCGTTACTGATGGGTATTGTTATGTATGTGATACAAAATTTCCTGATGGTGATAAAAAAACACCAGAAGACGCTAATTACACTCCATTGAGGGCGAGCAATAAACCCTTATAAGCTCACACATAAACTACACTTATGACTAAGTAATACATAATATGAAAGAGAAAAAATGAATATATTAAAGATATTTTTTATAATTTTAACATGCTTATTAGGAGCTATTGTATTTACTTGTATCTTAGTATCATTACTTTTAAAAGTTATAAAAAAGCGGGATTTCCTTAAATCCTTTAAATTTTTATTTGTTGATATATTTATACAAGGTATCTTGGTAGAGATTTTTAAAGGTTTTCATCCCGCTAATTGGTTCGAAGAGGAGTAAATAGGGATATTATTTTAGTCGCACGAGAAAACATGTACAATGACGGTGTGAAGTGCGAGATGAGAGGGTGTGGGGGTACTATGCCCCTATGTAGTTTTGAACGTTAACATTTCTTAACAAAATAAAAAGCGCCTGGGCGCGTGAAAGGAAGAGAAAAAAATATAATACATATATTTATAAATATATGTACGAATATATGTACGAATACTTAAGCGTATTAACCACACAAACAAGGGATGAGACATTTCCATGTGCGAATACGTGTACGAATATATATTCGCATTATTTTATTTTTAAATTATATACTATGGATATCACTGAAAAACAATTTTTAGAACTTTTAAATATGGGTGAGTCACAAAAAGTAGAATTTAAGGCTGCTAAATCTGCTTTCCCTAAAGATGCTTTAAAAACAATTTGCGCATTTTCGAATACAAATAATGGTTTACTAATTTTAGGAGTATCTGAAGATGATAAAAAGCGATTTTATGTTAGCGGAGTACAAGATACTAACAAAGTAATTGATGACTTGTTTAGTGTTTTAAATAATACTAATAAAGTCAATAAAAATGTCATAAATGAAAAAGATGTCACAATAAAAAGCTTTGAGGGGAAAGATATTATAATCATTCCCGTAAGAAAAGTACACTATAAAGACAAACCTATATTTTTGAATGGAAATATATCACAAAGTTTTTACCGCCAAGGCACTGGGGATTTTAGGTGCTCTCAAGAAACAATTAATGCGATGTTGCGTGACTCAGGAAATGAAAGTTTTGATAGTACAGTAATCACTGATTTTACAATTGATGACTTAGATACAGAAACAGTAAACAAATATATAGACAAGTTTAAGACTGTATCTGAAGACCACCCCTTTTTAAAATTAAGCAATGAAGAGTTTCTTGTAAAAATAAATGCCTTAAGGGTGAATAGGGAAACAGGTACTTTAAGTCCAACTGTGGCAGGTTTATTAGTCTTTGGTAAACATACTTCTATAAAAGAGTACATACCTCATTACTCTATTGAATATATCTACAAAGAATCCTCTGCAAATAATTCTTTTAAAGATAGAGTTATCTATGATGGAATTTGGGGGGAAGATAATCTTTTTAATTTCTTTTTTTATGTTATAGATAAGATGTACCTGACTTTGCAAAATACTTCAGAATTATCATCTGATTCAATTACTAGAAAAGGCGTTTCAAAATTAAGAGTTGCTCTGCGTGAAGCGTTTGTTAATTCTCTGATACATGGAGATTACAAGAGCGACAAGGGAGTACTTATTATCCGTTATGCTAATAGGTTTATATTTTCTAATGGAGGAACTCTGAGAATTGATCCCCAAGATTTCTTTTCTGGTGCACACTCAGATCCAAGAAATTATCTTATTCAAGAAATGTTTCGTTTTATTAACCTATGTGAAAAAGCCGGTACAGGTATACCAAAAATAATGGAAGCTGTACAGGACTATTCCTTAAAGTATCCTAATTTAGATGTGGATATTGATTCTGTAGAATTAACTTTATGGGACACCTCCATAATAGAAAGCCTTAATATAAGCCATCCATTGGAGAAACGTATAGTAGAGTACCTTATTCAGAATAAAATAGCATCTAGGAAAGATTTAGAACAAGACTTATCTACTCCCAAAAATACAATATTAAAGTACTTAAAAATATTAGAAAATAAAGGAATAATAGGGAAATCAAAAGACGGAAGACAATTTTTATATTATATTTCTCAAAATAATAAGAATGAATTTAGAAAATATAATCATTTAGAAAGCATGTATGCTCTATTAGAAGAAATTAAAAGAAGAGAAAAATTATAAAGCTAAGCATACAGTCATATATCAACAGCCTTTTAATTACTTTTTATAAGATTGACTAGAAAAGTCAATCATTCTTTATCTAGTCATAATTTAAGCAAATAGATCATATCATGCGTCTGCTCCTTACGTGCAATACTGAACCACGTTAAAAGCTAAAAGGATAATATAAATGGATGATGTTTCACTTAGAAGAGCTAAAAAGTTATATTGGACTCTTTGGGCTTTATCTTTGCTACTTGCCCTATCTGTAATGGTTTACTTACTCACGTTCCGCTGGATGATGTATCCACTCCTTGCGTTGATATCCCTCATGTTCGCAACTTTTTCTTTAAGTAGGGTTGTAGAATATGTCGTTTTAAGTAGAGTATATAAAAACAATACTACAGACTTTACTGTTCCTCGACCATTTCAAAAAAATAATAAATCAATAAATCCCAATAATACAAAAGGTAAAATAACTTGGTTCTTTAGTACTGTACCATTTATTTTTCTGAGTTTATTCATTGCAATTTTCGACATAGTACTATTCTTCATTTAAATTATTTTTATACCTCACATACTCTCTTAACCTACTACCATAACCCCCAACGCCTCATAACATCTATATATTGAACATGTTTAAATTCTTTTAACTTTGCCTTGCCTGACAATAGAACAGGAGATACAAACATGAATATAAAAGAGATCACAAAAAAAGACGGTACAATCGTGTACCGTGCTAGTGTTTATCTTGGCGTTGATAGTCTGACAGGTAAACAAGTGCGTACAACTGCCACGGCTAAGACTCGCAAACAATGCGAAATAAAAGCCAACCAAGCTATAAATAAGTTTAACAAAAATGGCTGTACGGTAGCAAGAGAAAGAGTAGTCTTTAAAGATTTTGAGGAACTTGCTTTAAGTTGGTTTGAAAGCTACAAGTTGACTGTTAAAGAAAACTCTATCCGAGTGGCAAACAATCAGTTAAAAGTCTATATATTGCCCGCTCTTGGATCATATAAGCTTGATAAGATAAACATTGTCTTATTACAAGGAATAGTAAATAAATGGGCGAGAAACGCGAATACAGCCACTATAACCAATGGACGGCGCGAGAAAGGCAATTCTAAAGATTATAAGTTACTTCTTAACTATATCAAGCGTATTTTAGACTACGCAATGCAACTCGGAGCAATTGACAGCAACCCAGCTAAACAAGTTTTACCGCCAAAATTAAAAGCAAGAGCAACTCAAAAGATTAAATACTTTAATAATGACGAACTAAAAAAATTTTTAAAGTACCTGGATAATTTAGAAACAACTGCAGAAAACCAAAGAATTGCTACTTTATATAAGTTATTGCTTGCTACTGGTTTACGTATCGGAGAAGCCCTAGTCCTCTCTTGGTCTGATATCAATTTTAAAGAGCAGTGCCTCGTTGTATCTAAAACACTGATACAAAAAACTAATACAGCACAAAATAGCGCTAAAACAAAAGAAAGTAACCGCACTGTGTTTTTAGATGTCGATACACTCCAATTGTTGAAAGAGTGGCAGATTAAACAGAATAACGGTGCAATTCCTTTACGCGATTGTTTAGTATTTTCATATCGCCAAATAATGAAATACTATTCAACCGAAAGAGAAACTTTAATCAAGCATTTTAAGAAAGCTGATGTTCCTAATATTGGATTTCATGGTTTCAGACACACTCATGCTAGTCTTTTAATGAATAATGACGTGAACCCTAAAGAAATACAGCACAGGCTCGGTCATTCTGATTATGGTATAACAATGAATACTTACAGCCACCTTGCTAAATCAAAAGAAAAAGATACTGCAGAAAAATTTGGCAATATCTTAAAAGTATTATGATTTTTGAGTAAACGTAGTTAAAAGCGTAGTTAACTTAAAATAAAAATAGTATAACCCTATTAAAATAAAGGATATAAAGAGTTTTACTCTTCATTCTTATATTGTAAAGCCAGAGGTCTATCTTTGTCAAGAGACTTATCCTATTGCACCTACAGCTAAGGCTGTTACTCAGATAAGCAAGATAGTATTACTATTATTAAAATAGCTTCAACATCTTATATCATCTTAATTCGATATAAAAAACAGTCTCATCTTAAAGATGAGACTGTTTACTTTATAGTGCCCCCTGCAGGGCTCGAACCTGCGACCCATAGATTAAGAGTCTACTGCTCTACCAACTGAGCTAAGGAGGCTATTCACATGTAATAACTTACTTTATTAGTATAGCACTTTCAGTAAAAATTGCAAGAATTTTTGTATTTATTTCTCTCATCCTTCAAGGCTCCATATGAGCTCTTTTAGCGTCTTTTGCAGAACCTTAGTAAAAAGATATGTGAAACAAGTTAAGAAAGCTCACAATGGCGTTTTATAGCCTTTTGAGTTAATAACTAAAGATACTAAGAGAATGACTTTATTTGTAAAAAAAATTTATAAATACACAAAAAAAAACACTGATTGAATGCCGTATGCTTACTCCAGTATTGAACCCGCCAAGAAGCCAGGTGGGTATTCTCGCTTCAGATCAGCTGCTCTTACTTTATTCAGAGTCTTAACGCTATCGAATGTCTCTTGAACCCCTATGCAATACAAATATAGTCGGTCAAAAATTTGAGTAAACTCGCACATTCCAGTGCTTTTCTATATACATATACTAACATGTTCCGAGGTCTTTTTCAAGTAAAAGAGTTAGCGGTTTCATCAGTAGTATATAAAATAAAAAAAGACAACCCTTAGATTGTCTTGGGACTGCGGATGTCAGACTCGAACTGACGACATCATGATTAACAGTCATGCGCTACTACCAACTGAGCTAATCCGCAATACTTGGCATCTACCTTATCTCACAGGGGGCAACCCCCAACTACTTCCGGCGTTATAGGACTTAACTTCTGTGTTCGACATGGGAACAGGTGTATCTCCTATGCAATGAATACCAAATATGGGAACACGAGGATTTGAACCTCGGACCCCTGCGTTATCAACACAGTGCTCTAACCAACTGAGCTATGCTCCCTCATATTTGAAATGTTTTTCATACTTTTATAAAAAACAAAGCGGGTGATGAGAATCGAACTCACAACATCAGCTTGGAAGGCTGAGGTTTTACCACTAAACTACACCCGCAAATGGCGCGAGACGGAATCGAACCGCCGACACATGGAGCTTCAATCCATTGCTCTACCAACTGAGCTACCGAGCCAAAAATGTAATTCAACAATTAATTGCGGGAGCAGGATTTGAACCTACGACCTTCGGGTTATGAGCCCGACGAGCTACCTAGCTGCTCCATCCCGCGATAATAAAAAGGAGGATGTGGGATTCGAACCCACGCACGGTTTTACCCGCCTGACGGTTTTCAAGACCGTTCCCTTCAGCCGGACTTGGGTAATCCTCCAAAAATAGTCCGTACGGGATTCGAACCCGTGTTACCGCCGTGAAAAGGCGGTGTCTTAACCCCTTGACCAACGGACCATCTTATTATTGCGCTGTCCTCTCGAACAGTACTTTTCTATTATACACTAATTTAGAAATATGTCAAGAATAAACTGTAGTTTTTCCAAAATAATTTCTTTTTAATTCGTGTTTAGATAGAACTTGTTGAGTGACAACTATATTAGTATACCATATTTTTATTTTTTGTCAAAGAAAAACTCGAATATTTAGATTATAAATATCCGAGTTTAGAAAAAAACAGTCTTATTCGACTGTTTTATCTTCTTTATTTTCATTAGCTGCTTCTTCTTGAGCTTTATTTGCATCTTCAAGGACTTCCTCGAATGATTTTGCTTCTACAGGCTCATTTTCGTGTTCGATAACATCATCCGGCATTTTACCTGTCTTATAAAGAGACATGATTTGTTTAGCATCCAATGTTTCGTATTTAAGAAGGGCAAGCGCAATAGCTTTATGTTGTTCACGGTGAGCTTCGATAATCTCAACAGCTTTATCGTAAGCTTCTTTCGTAATTGCACGGATTTCTTCATCAATAGCTTGTGCTGTAGCTTCTGAGTAAGTTTTTGTTTGTCCGTAATCACGTCCAATAAATACAGCTTGACTGCCTTCGTAACTGATTGTACCCAGTCTTTCTGACATACCGTATTGTGTCACCATACCACGAGCGATACGCGTAGCTTGTTCAAAGTCATTTGAAGCGCCTGTCGTGATAGCATTAAAGATAATTTGCTCAGCGGCACGGCCACCCATAAGACCTGCAAGGTTTTCTTGCATATCTTCTTTTGAAAGAAGGAATTGATCTTCCTTAGGAAGAGCAATCATATAACCACCGGCGCGGCCACGTGGAACGATCGTAACTTTATGGACAGTATTAGCATTTGAAAGGACCAAACCAACGATTGTGTGCCCTGCTTCATGGTAAGCCACCATTTCACGTTCACGTTCAGAGATTTTCTTGTCCTTCTTAGCTGGTCCTGCAATAACACGGTCTTGTGCTTCATCAATATCTGAAGCATCGATAACTTTTTTATCACGACGTGCGGCCACGAGAGCAGCTTCATTAAGGACATTTTCAAGATCGGCTCCAACAAAACCTGGGGTTTGTTGTGCAACAACTTTAAGGTCAACACTTGAATCAAGGGGTTTGTTTTTCGCATGCACACGAAGTACAGCTTCACGACCTTTAACATCAGGGGCGCCAACAAGTACTTTACGGTCAAAACGACCTGGACGTAGCAAAGCTGGATCGAGAACGTCTGAGCGGTTTGTCGCTGCGATAACAATAACAGAGTTATCATTGTCTTGGAAACCATCCATCTCAACCAAGAGTTGGTTAAGTGTTTGTTCACGTTCATCATTACCACCGCCAAGACCAGCGCCACGTTGACGACCGACAGCATCAATTTCATCAATAAAGATGATTGATGGTGCTGTCTTCTTCGCGTTTTCAAAAAGGTCACGTACACGGCTGGCACCAACACCGACAAACATTTCGACAAAATCAGAACCAGAAATAGAATAGAAAGGAACGCCAGCTTCACCGGCAACAGCTTTTGCAAGCAAAGTTTTACCTGTACCTGGAGGGCCCTCTAAAAGAACACCCGCAGGGATACGTGCACCAAGATCATGGTATTTTTTAGGATTTTTGAGGAAATCAACAACTTCGACAAGTTCTTGTTTTTCTTCTTCTGATCCTGCAACGTCTGCAAAGCGAACTTTTGAAGTTTTAGCGTCTTGTTGCTTCGCTCTAGATTTACCAAAGCTCATTGGATTGCCGGCACCGCCGCCACCACGTGAGCCCATTCCGCCCATCATTAGCCAGAAGAAGCCGACCATGAGAAGCATTGGTAAGATGTATGAAAGAATTTGGATCCACATACCGCTTGTTGAAGCTGGAACAACACTCACTTGGATTCCTTTTTCTTCTGCTGCTGTTTGGACACCTTTAATCACACTATCTGTAGGGATAATAAGCGATTGGAAATTCGTTACTTTAGAATTGTTGCCTGGTAAAAATGGAAGGTTGTTATTACCTTCTACAGGTTTGGGATCCTTGTATTCGCCAGAAACTGTAAACAGACTATCACTAGGCTGCATTTTCAGTGATTTAATATTACCGTCTTTAATGTCACTCATCAATGTAGAGTAGCTGATTTTATCAACGTTAGATTGATTGCCACTAAAGAAAGCATTAATACCGAAAACGATGACGATTACAAGCAAGACCCAACCTAGAGTACTTTTAATAAAGCCTCCGTTTTTATTGTTGTTAGGATTTGGATTGTTCATATTTTCTTCTTTGCCTTTTATTTTTTTATCTCTTAGTTATAGCATACTTACGTATCTTTTGCTATTAGTAAGCCCTATCATGAGCATTTTTCATACTTTGGTATGAGTTTTTTTATTTGTTATAAACTTCTTCTTTTAATACACCGACATAAGGGAGGTTACGGTAGTGGTTATCAAAATCAAGTCCGAAACCGACAACGAATTCATTTGGAATTGTAAAGCCAGTATAATCTGCATCAATTTCCACAACACGTCCTTCTGGTTTATCCAACAGTGTTACGATTTTAACGGTCGCCCCACGGTGTTCGAGAAGCTCTTTCAGATATTTCAAAGTACGGCCAGTATCGATGATATCTTCAACAATAATAATTTCTCGTCCAGTTACAGGAGTAGCCACGTCAAGAAGCAACTTTACTTCACCTGAAGACTCTGTTCCGCCATGATAGCTTGAAACGGTCATGAAATCCATTTCCAATTGGATATCCATGCGTTTAACTAATTCCGCAAGGAAGGGAACTGAGCCACGTAAAATGCCTAGAAGCAATGGATTTTTGTCTTTATATTCATCAGCAAGAATTTTTCCAAGTTCAATCGTTTTACTCTGGATTTCTTCTTCTGAAATGAGTACTTTTTTTATGTCTTTTTCAAGCATTATCAATATCCTCTCTTATAGTGGGTTTGACCCACAGCGTCCTTTTCATTTTATCATTTTTAAGGGCTTTACTCAAATCTGAAACAGTTAAATCAGTGATAGCATAGATATCTTTCTCAACTAAAATTAAAAGATTTTCGCGCTTTTCCAATGGAACATGTTGTTCAATAAAAAATTTCCGCAATTTTTTATGATGCCCATTTATCAAAATATAATCCCCTGGCTGACGCTTCCTTATTTCAATTTCACCTTCCATTGGAAGATCAACACGCATGAAACTAGCATCTTTGGGATCATCCTCCCTTATTTCGATTTCTTTTTTAGGGAAAGGTTGATTCGGAACAATCATGAAATACTGATCATTTTTCACAAAAAAATAGGCGCTAGATAATTCCGAACGGTATTGCTGCGGACGCTCAATAATCCATAAAAGTTCTGAAAATTTTGCTTTGGAAACCTGCAGGTCAGGGAATTTTTCTAGATATTCTTGAAGGATAAAATGTTGTAAAGCCCTCGATTGTCTGAAAAAAAGTTTGAGATTGATTTCGTCCTTGATAATTTCTAACTCTGCTATCTTATCTTTGATTACTGAAAAAGCCAAGGTAATTTCTTGCGACATACTTACAATTGCCTCAGAAAACTGTGGATTTTCCTGTGTAAGTGCTGGTATATATTGATTACGTACACGATTGCGCAAATAATCCGTTCCTGCATTTGTTACATCCTCAAAATATTCCTCCGCATCAAAATCTGCTTTACTAAAAGTGAGTAAAGGACGAATTAATTCACCGGAACCAAAGGCCTGACGTTCAGGAATTCCGGTCAAATGGCGTAAACGTCGTCCTGTAATTTCGCGCATGAGGACTGTTTCAACTTGGTCGCCTTTGTGATGCGCTGTGACCAAAGCAGTACAGTTTTTATCTGCCATAACTTGACGAAAAAACTCATAACGCATGTTTCTTCCTGCTTCTTCGCTGAATTTCTCATCAGAATCATAATGAGCAACTTCCAATTCAATCTGGAGCTCCGTCATTTTTTGCTTCAGTTGTTCTTCTTCCCAATCTGCAACATCGCGTAAACCATAGTTTACATGTGCTGTAAACAGTTCAACCTCAAGTTCTTTGCGGTAAGTATAAAGCCAATTGAAAAGAGTCATTGAATCTTTCCCACCAGATAAGGCAACTAAAACGCGTCTGTGCTCTTTAAAGAATTCCTTTTGTTGAACCAGTTTTAGAAATCTATTCATTTGAGTACCTCATAGACATCCTTGGAAATTTGAGAAATGATCTTGTCACTACCACCTTTTGTTTCTACCACCAAGATATAAGGTTGATTTGTAAAGACAATAGCTGCATCATGATTGTAAGCATCAGCAGCACCAATTTTATGAGCAACACGAACATTTTTAGGTAAACCTGCCTGTATTTTTACATCGTCAAATTGTGTATCAAATAGAGCATTGAAGGAGTAACCTCCTTCATTATACAGAGCTTCGAGCACTCTTCCGGTCATTTCAGCTGAGGCTTCTCGCTCAACCGGATCCCAAGCTTCCCCTGCGATTTTTGTAATCTCATTTCGAAAAGCTGGAGAAAATTGTCCCGTTTCATAGTAGGCTAAAAGATTGCTTCCCACATTATCCGAGTTTTTTGCTGTCCGATCGATAACTTCTGATAAGGAATAGCCTTTATTATCAGCTATAACTGGTAGTGTTCCTGTTCCTCCAGCTTCAAATGAACCTTTAAATGTATTAATTGCAGTATTATATAGCAATTTGTCGCTTAAGGTTGCTTGACCTTCATTTAAGCGCTTTTGTGTCCAATACAATATCGGAAGCTTCGATAAACTCGCTGCATACATCTTTTGCTTTTGGTTGACACCTATTGTAAATGAGTTGTCCAGTTGTTTAACATAAATAGAATACTTTGAATCGTCATACTTTTGCTTCAACATCTCTTGAGCCTGAACCATCTTAGGGTCTTCAAACTTCAAGTTTTCCTTGCTAATCCATCCTGTTTGTCCCCCATTAAAGATAACCTCATAATAAGTGCCCCAATGAGTTGTGGCGACTTGATTGGTAAGCAGTTTTTGACCACCTGAAAGTTTTGTGTAAACTTCCTTGTCATAAGTCGTAAACGGACTATAATAAACTTCAGCTGTCTTTGCTGTATAAACACTTATCTTTTGCTCTTCTTTGTTCAGTAAAACATCTGAACCTATCATTTTCGGATCTGCTTTGACAAAAGTATGATTGGCCAATTCAAACATATTTTCTTTTAAATTTATAATTTCAAGCTGTTTCTGCCTCGGAAATTCCCCGATTTTTTGTGTCATGGCTACATCTTTGTAGGCTATTACTTGGGTAAGCGTCACGGCACGAGAAGGTATGCTTGTATAGTAATTTTCCTTACTTTGTGTTAAGCTTTTTACTTTGGAATCAATGCTTACATTTTGATTCTTCTGCGGCAAGATAAAAAAGGCTGGCATGAGCATTATAATCATTACCAACCAAACAGCTATATTCATTTCATTCTTCAGTTTTTGCATTTTCTAAAACCTTATCAATCATATCGTATGCTTTACTTAAGTCTGCGGTTTTCCAGTGCATATTCTTAATCCACATTGGATTACCACCGTGCAGAAATTCATAAGTTCTTTGCCGTTGGCCAAAAGATTCGCCAGTAATATCCCAAGCTAAATTAAGCAGAAGTGCACGATCCTCTGCCTGAAGCAATGGACTAGTCATACTTGCTTTCAAAAGGTCAGCTATTTCGGAATTTTCAAATTCTCGAAAATCTGGCACGGCAACAATTGAGCCACTAGCAAATTCAGCGATGGCCCGAAGGGCCTCGTCATAATACTTTGTTAAACTCGCACGAACGGCAAGTAAAACTTGCATATTTGGTTTTAAGACTTCATTTTCTATCTGTGCAGTATATTCACTCGCCAAAATACTGGATTTAATCATTTCCAAATTTACTGTTAAAGTTCCTAAAATCTCTTGCACACGCAAAAACTCAGTTAAGCCTAATTTTTCTGCTAAGCGTACAGCTAAGCCTGTTACAAATTCTAACTTCACATAGCCGCGAACTTCATCTTGATGTGCCGTATGTACAAAAAATCCTGAACCTTCAAAGAATGCATTCGACAAGGCAACATCACCACAAACAAAAAGACGTTCATTTGGGATAAAGACATCATCAAAAATGATAAACGCATCCATCTCGTCAAAAGATCCCGAAAGGGGATAATCTTTGAGAGAAAATTCCTCTCGCATTGTGGATTTACGACAGACAATCTTCACACCTTCAGTAGCTAAGGGAACAGAAAAAGCCAGAGCAAACTTTTTATCTTCAGCTGAGAGCCCCGGCAAGTTAAAGACCATTAATTCATCAGCTAAAGGCGCCAAAGTATTAACCTGTTTGGCACCACGAACAAGAACACCATCTGGACGCTCTTCTTTGATCCAAACTGCTGCAAATTCTTGCCCTTCTTCAAGCAAGGTATTCAAATTTTTCGAACGATCCACTTGAGGATTCTGAATTGCATGGGAAACGAATAAGTCTTTCTCCTTAACACCTTCTCCCCATTTTTTAGCATTTAGTGCATAATTCGTGCGTTGATCTGCTCCTAGAATATCAGCATAATAATCAAGAACAGCAATGCCCGTATCAATAAAATCAGGTGTACGTCCTAGCATACCAAAGCTTTCACGCGCCACATCCTCATAAATCTTACGTTTTTTGGCCAAATCCTCAATACTTTTAGGTGGAAGAAACATCGTAGGACGCTGAATATCCTTTTCATCATACATATGCCCTGCTTTTTCGTTTTGCAACTCGTAATAACGTTGAATGTATTTTAAAGTCCGTGCAAAAACTGGTTCTGCTGTAAAATCTTCAATTCGTTTTCCTTGATAATATACAGCACGTCCGTCATTCAAGTTTCCGTCTTTTGTCGTCATAATCTTTTAAGGTTCCCGTTTTTTGTGCTTAAATCTCTCAGACGATCTTCAGTTTCTTCCAAAAAACTCCCAAAAGTTTCTTTAAAATCTTTTTCGATAAAAGATAGTTCTATTTTTCCATCTTCACGTTCCTTCAAAACTTCCACTTCAATTAGATCGCCTGCTTTAAATTTTATCTGTCTTTTAGGTATATTCGACCACCGTAAAAGACCTGTTTTTGAATCAGAAAAAAGGACAAAAAGTCCAAATTTACTGATTGATTTTATTTTTCCAATCACGGCTCTATCCCACCATTGACAAGTTCTGGAATGCTAAAAACTTTCTCATTTGCTTGGGAATCATCTAATTTAGCACGCGCATATTTTGCTAAAAAGGTTGGATCTTTGAGTTTACTGATATCTGAACTTTTAAGGGCTAAATCGTGGTCCAATGCTGCATTTTTCTGTGCAGCTTGAGCCTCCATTGCAATTTGTTTTTGTAAATTTTGATAAGACTGTACCACACTGATAGTTGCTAAGCTAAAAAGCAACATTGCTCCAATCAAAATAATACCTAGATGTTTCCGTCGAGGTAGAGGATGGGAGTTTCTTTCTGTTTGTTTAGCATTCGTATAATCATTTTTCAAATGAATAATTTGTTTGTCCATTTTTCCTCCGAAAAATTTATAGCTGAATTATAGTTCAGTATCTGCAGTAATCCGTGTTTCACTCAAAATTTTATACATTTTTTCTGCGTCTTCTTTACGCGTGAATTCTTTAAGTTCTAGAACACTTACTTCTACAATCTTGTTTCCAAAGCGAATTTCAATGACATCATCAAATTTAACATCACTTGAAGATTTCGCTATTTTCCCATTGATCTTAATTCGTCCCTTATCAGCAACTTCTTTAGCTACAGGGCGACGTTTTATCAGACGAGAAACCTTTAAAAATTTATCTAATCTCATAGTGGTTATTATAACACACTTCAAGCCTTTTGAAAAATCACTTGAAATTATTTTTAGAGTCGTTAAAGGCTTTTAAATAAAGAGTTCTCTAAAATAAAAGAATAATGTTTCATATGAAACATTATTCTTTTTCGTGCTTATCTCTTAATTCTGAAAGTTTTTCAGTAAAATTCATGATTTCACGTAGAAGAACAACATCTTTTCGATTTTCAATTTTAAAACGAAAAGTCATTTTTCCTAGCTTCTCACCCACACTTGCTTTTAAGTTTGTTTCAGACAAAGCTTCAAAATACTCTTGTGGATCATACATCGTATTGGCTGATTTAGCCATTATTAGCACAACTTCAAATTTATTTTTTTCGATTTTTTCAACGAGAGCATTATCCGCAAATGTTTTCAATAACCCAATTTCTAACAAGTAGGCAACCTCATCCGGATACTCTCCAAAACGGTCCATCATCTCATCTTGTAGTTCTTCATAGTTTTTTCGAGTATCCACTTGGCGAATACGCTTATAAATCTCAATTTTTTGTCTTTCATCACCGATATAATAACTTGGAATAAAAGCATCTAAGCCAAGCATAATTTCCGCATTGGTCTTCATCTTAATCTTATCGCCACCCATACGCTTATGGACTGCTTCTTCAAGCAATTGCGAGTAAAGTTCAAAACCAACCGAATCAATAAAGCCAGATTGTTCTGCTCCCAGCAAATTTCCTGCGCCTCGAATTGAAAGATCACGCATTGCAATTTTGAAACCTGAGCCAAGTTCTGTAAAGCCCTTGATTGCTTCTAAACGCTTTTCTGAAACTTCAGATAAGATTTTTTCTGGTTTATACATAAAGTAAGCATAAGCAACTCGACTGCTTCGGCCCACGCGCCCCCTTAATTGATACAGTTGCGATAATCCCATCATATCGGCATTTTCAATAAAGAGCGTATTGGCATTTGGAATATCAACCCCTGTTTCAATAATCGTCGTTGCCACTAAGACATCATATTCATTATTTATAAAATCCATCAAGGTATTTTCTAATTGAATTTCTGTCATCTGTCCATGAATATAGCCAATTCTTGCCTCAGGTATCAACTCTTCCAGTTGGGAAACTTTTTGCTCAATACTGTCTACTCGGTTATGAACGTAGTAAACCTGCCCACCACGCGAAATCTCCCGAAGTACAGCATCACGTACAACTCCATAATTTGTTTCCATTACATATGTTTGGACAGGATAACGGTTTGTTGGTGGCGTTTCAATGACTGATAAATCACGAATACCTAACATTGACATATGCAAGGTTCTCGGTATAGGTGTTGCGGTAAGTGTCAAAACATCAACCTGTGTTTTTAATTCTTTCAAACGTTCCTTGTGTTTGACACCGAAGCGCTGTTCCTCATCAATAATCATTAAGCCCAAGTCAAGAAATTCGACATCCTTGGATAAAAGACGATGGGTACCAATGATTAAGTCCACGCGTCCTTTCTTTAACTTATCCAAAATCTCCGTTTGTTGAGCCTTGGTTTGGAAACGACTCAAAACAGCAATGTTTACACCAAAGTTTACAAAGCGTTCCATAAAGTTATTATAGTGTTGTTCCGCTAAAACAGTGGTTGGTACTAAAACGGCGACCTGTTTACTGTCATTAATTGCTTTAAAGGCTGCACGCATTGCAACCTCTGTTTTCCCAAAGCCAACATCTCCCACTAATAGTCGATCCATCGGTCGCTCAAGTTCCATATCCTTTTTGATTTCACTAATTGAGCGCAACTGGTCTGCAGTTTCTGGGTAAGCAAATCCATTGTCAAATTCTTCCTGGTTAACATCATCCACAGAAAAAGCATGACCTTTTAAAGCTTGTCTTGCCGAATACAGCTTGATCAGGTCCTCAGAAATATCTTCGACTTGTTTACTTACAGATGACATCGTTTTACGCCAACGGCCATCATTAAGCTTATTTATCTTGGGAGTTTTTCCCTCAGCCGCAGAGTATTTACTTAATAGATTCAGATGGTCGACTGGAACCGATATCGTATCACCATTTTGATATTGAATCGTCAAGTAATCACGATGCATTCCTGATACTTCAATGGTTTGAATACCTAAGTATTTCCCTATCCCGTGATTTTTATGTACAACGTAATCACCAACTTCGAGTTCATTGTAATCTTTTAGACGTTCTGCATTAGTGATATTTAAACGCCGTGTTTTTTTCTTTCTTGCTTTACCAAAAATTTCTGACTCAGTAATAACAACAAGTTTCTCATCAATAAAATTAAAACCATTGTTAAGATTTAAATTCAAAAGGTTTATTTTTCCTTTTTGAATTTCATCAGTGGATACCATTTGAAGCTCTAAATCTAGTTTCTGGAGCTCCGAACGTAGTTTCTCAGAAGACACAGCCAAAACAACTGTAAAACCCTGGTTTACAAACCTGTCAACTTCGGTGTAAAAGAGTTCCATTTGCCCAAAGAACTGCTGCATCGAATGTTGATTAAAATTATATAAAGCATCAAACTTTATATTACCTAAGCCTTTTTGAAAATTCGAGAAAAAACTTGCCGGTTTGTGAGAACGTAACTTAGAAATAACATCTAAAAGATAGGTTTGTCCTTCAAAAGAGCGTCCCATACTTTTTTCCGAAACAATAAATTCTGCAAGTTCTTGTTCTGTTTTATTATTGGCTTCGTTAATTTTTTGAAAATCATCAATAAAGATTTGAATATTTTTCGGAAAATAATTCAAAAGAGAGGCTGGCTTTTCATAAAAATATTCTGCAAACTTGCGTAACTCTTTATGATAGTAATGATTTTCCGCTGCTGCAATCACTTCTTCAAAATAAGATTGAGCTGTAGGATCGGTTACATTTTGTAGCTGAGCACTTAATTTTTTTACACCTTGCTCAAATTCCCAAGGCATTAAAATAAAATCGCTCGCCGGATATATTTCTACTTGATCCATATTTTCGTGCGAGCGTTGTGTCTCACTATCAAATGCACGAATCGTATCTACTTCGTCGCTAAAAAATTCCAGTCTTAAAGGTTGAGCTGCATCGAGTGGATAAATATCCACGATATCGCCACGTTGTGAAAACTCTCCAGGTACCATCACACGCTGTGTCTTCTCATAACCGGCGCTGGCTAATATTTCGAGTAGACTTGTCATCTCAAATTCATCACCTTGAGTCAGGAGAAGGTAGTTTTCTTGAAAATTATCAGGGTGAGGCAAGAGCGAACGTAAAGCCATAAAAGGAACGACCAAAAATCCTGTTTGCTGTGTATCAAGCAGGAAATTTAGAGCTTCAAGACGATAGGCTGTCCGGTCTTTACTTGCTATTGCAAATTCAGCATAGACATTGTCATCTGAAAAAAATTGGTAAACCTTCTCATCTTCAACAAGATTAGTCAGTTCATCATAAAGTTCGTTTGCGTGGTATTGATTATCAGTGACAATCACGTACTTATCCGGATTATTCTCATAAGCATTAGCCATAACCATCGCCTGAGCAGTTCCAGATAGACCGGTTAAAAGCGTACGCTCTGCTTTTGCAAAACTTCTCTGCCATGATTGTAAATCGTGGTTTTGATCAAAAAATTCGTTTAATTTCATTGTCCGTTAAATTTATTCATTGCTTGTGAAAAATCATTTGATTCAATATAGAATTTAACTGCCTCTACAGCCTTGTTTATGCCGTCCTGTGCAATTTCTACATTTTCTTTATCAAATTTAGATAAGACATGTGCAACTACTGTTTTTCCATGTTCTGGACGTCCAATCCCAATTTTTACTCGGTTGAACTGCTCTGTCCCTAGATGAGTAATTGTTGACTTTATTCCACGTTGACCACCTGAAGAACCTTTTTGACGCATTCTCACGCGTCCAATAGCCGAGTCCATATCGTCAACAATGACCGTTAAATCTGCTGGATCCAGATTATAGTAAGTCACTAAAGGTTGGATGGCGCGTCCTGATTCATTCATGAAGGTTTGCGGTTTTACTAGAAAAACTTTTTCACCATTAACGAAAGTAGAAGCAACTTCAGCCATAAAGGTTTTTTCCATGCTAAAGTTTACACCATAGTCTTTTGCAAGTAAATCAACAGCCATAAAGCCCATATTATGTTTGGTTTGCTCATACTTGTCGCCAGGATTTCCTAGCCCTACAATCATTTTTGTCATTTTTTCTCCTCTTTCCCAAAAATAGCAAAAGGCTGATTCATACAAATCAGCTCTTTTTAGTTATTGTAAAACTTTTTGGCTCATAGGCTTAAACGCTTGGGGAACTATCTTACACGTTAAAGCGGAATTCCATGATATCGCCATCTTGTCCCACATATTCTTTACCCTCTTCACGTAAACGTCCTGCTTCTTTAACAGCCTTTTCACTACCATATTTCATCAAATCATCATAAGACATAGTTACAGCACGAATAAATCCTTTTTCAAAATCACTATGAATGACTCCTGCCAATTGAGGAGCTTTCATGCCTCGCTTAAAGGTCCAAGCACGCACTTCTTTTTCGCCAGCTGTAAAATATGTGGCAAGTCCAAGTAAGTGATAAGCTGCTTTTGTCAATTTATCAACACCAGCTTCTTCTAAACCGAGTGCTTCAAGAAACTCTGCTTTGTCCTCATCATCAAGTTCGGCAATTTCTTCTTCAGCACGTGCTGAAATAACAACAACCTCTGCATTTTCAGTCGCTGCAAATTCACGAATTTGTTTCACATATTCAATGTCATCTGGTGCACTTACTTCATCTTCACCTACATTAGCGACATACAGGACAGGTTTTGTAGTAAGTAGGAATAGCTGTTTGACAACTTTTTGCTCTTCTTCATCAAATTCTACTGTTCGCGCAGATTTTCCATCTTCCAAAACTGGCTTGATTTTAGACAAAACATTGAATTCTGCTACCGCATCTTTATCCTTAACCGTACGTGCGACTTTTTCAACCCGCGCATAGCGTTTGTTTACGGATTCCAAATCGGCCAAAATCAACTCTAAATTAATTGTTTCAATATCTGCCAATGGATCAACGAAAGAATCCTCACGGTTATTTTCGCGCATCACGTTTTCATCATCAAAAGCACGAACCACGTGTACGATTGCATCAACCTCGCGAATATTTGCAAGGAACTTATTACCCAAACCTTCACCTTTAGAGGCACCTTTTACAATACCTGCAATATCTGTAAATTCAAAAGTTGTAGGAACAGTCTTTTTAGGTTTGATTAATTCTGTAATTTTAGTCAAGCGTTCATCGGGAACTTCAACCATACCTACATTAGGCTCGATGGTTGCAAAAGGATAGTTTGCTGCTTCAGCACCCGCTTTTGTAATTGCATTAAAAAGAGTAGATTTTCCGACATTAGGAAGGCCGACAATACCTGCTGTTAAAGCCATATTTATTCATTTCTCCGTCAAATTTTATAGTCATCCAATTATACCGTAAATCATGAAAAAAGACAAAAAAGCATATTCTATCAAGGTTTTTAAAAGTCCAAACAAAAAGTTGTGACTACTTTGTCACAACTTTTTTTATTTTTTTATTGAAATCATTACGGTTCATCATAACGACATGATCACAATTCGTACATCGAATTTTGATATCTGCACCCATGCGAATTATTTCCCAACTGTTTGCTTTTTTTCCCGTTGATTTGATTGTACAAGCATGTGGTTTCTTCATTTCAACAATTGATCCTAATTGATAGTCTAACATTTTACAACCTTTCTACGACGACTTTTTGTGGTCCACCTAATAAAATCAAATACTTGTCAACTTGGTTGACATGATAGGCCTTTCTTAAAGCATCTGCATAGAGTTCCATCTGAACTTCATAATTTTTCTTGATTTCTGCAATCTGCGCTTGATTGCGAAAATAATCCGTCTTATAGTCAAATAAGATAATCTTATCTTCAAATTTTATAAAGCCATCACATATTCCTCGAACAATATATTGTTCTTGTGCAACTTCATCCGTTTTCAACATAGAAAAAGGTGCTTCCTTAGTTGTACGCTCCACGTTATCAACCAGGACTTTACCAAAATCTGTGTCAAATAAAGTCAGAATTTTGGGTAAATCAATTTTGTTTTTCACTTCATCCAGAAGCTCCATCTGATCCAAGGTTTGTTGGAAGTCGAATAAGTTTGGTCGTGAAAAATCTGCATATTGCATAAAACTATGGGTAGCAGAACCTATTTCGGCAGCTGTAATTTTATGTTGACCAAAATCCAACATCTCCAACTGTTTTACACGTTCATACTCACTTGATGGTAAAACATTTCCCAACTCTAATTGCTTTTCATAACTTCTTTTTTTTACTTGACTGGGAGTTTGAATGCTTGAAAGCTTCGTTGCTGCTACCTTTGGATATTGATAATCTAATATAGCACGCGCTTGTTTTACATCGGATAAGCTGTCCATTATTTTATCAAATTTTTTCGCGTCTTCTGCTAATTTTTTAAAGTCAGGATAAACTGTAAACTTTTTATCAACTCCTTGTAAATCAGCAGCCTTGATTACTTTAAAATTCATCGGTAACTTATGTGCTTTTTGAAGAGCTAACAACCAATGTTGGTAGCCATTCGCAGCTTGACGATATTTAAGAGGTAAAATGCCTTTTTCTAATTTCGTTTCCCCATATTTTTCCAGATCTTTTGGTTTGATTTTACCGACCATATAGAGTTTTTTCTTCGCTCTTGTAAAGGCGACATAAAGAACACGCATTTCTTCTGAAAGCATTGCATTTCGCTTCAAATCCTTATTGACGAGATACGGTAAGGTTTCCATTTTAACCAAAGCATAGGGGAAATCGGTCTCTACAGCTGACTCATTTTTTAAATCAGCAGTATATTTCATTCCTAAGCCATTTTCCCGAGTAAGTATCACCGAATCTCTTAGATCTTTCTGGTTGAACTTAGTTTGTAAATTCATGAGAAAGACAACATCAAACTCTAACCCTTTGGACTTATGAAAAGTCATTACTCTTACCGCATTTTGTGGCAACTTAATATTCACAGAAGCAAGGTCGTTGTTTTGTTCCATAAATTTATCAATCATCTTGATGAATCGGAAAAGACCTTTATAGCCCGAACTTTCATAGGATTCAGCCCTTACTGAAAGAGCATGAAGATTGGCTTGACGCATCTCACCATTTGGTAGCGCTCCAACATAGTCCAGATAAAAAGTTTCTGTGTAAATCTTCCATAGAAGTTCATGGATAGTGACTTCGTTTACAAGTTTACGCCACCCTGTAAACCTCTCCAAAAAGGTATCAATCTTTGTTTTAAGGGATTTGTCTATCAGCTCTCCATCACTAAGCTGCAACTTCTGCCAAAACCGGGTATCAGAACCAGCATTCAAACTAATCCTTGTAAGATCATCCTCTGTAAAGTTAAACATTGGTGAGCGTAAGGTCGCCACTAAAGGAATATCATAGAGCGGATTATCTATAGCACGCAAGACATCCAAAATTAAGGTTACTTCAAGAGATTTTAAAAAGTCAACGCGCCCCTCATCCAAAACGACTGGAATATCGTAAGCTTTTAAGATATCTTCAATTTTATTATTTTGAGATTTGGAACGTACCAAAAGAGCGATATCTTTATATTCTAAGTTCTCGTCAGATGCTATCAGCTCCTTAATTTGTTGAGCAACAACTTTTATTTCTCCATCACTCATTTGTTCTGACTCATCTTCTAAAGTATCTTCTTCATAAAGAAGGAGCTCAGGGTAAAAGTTCTCTTCTAACTTCTCCGGATAGTCCATAAGATTCCCTTGGACCAATTCCTCTTCTTTACCGTATATCATTTCTCCCACTTCTTCGTCCATCAAATGTTTAAATACCTCATTTGTGAAGGAGAGGACTTCACCGCGTGAACGAAAATTTTCTTTGAGACGAATCAGTTGATTAGGATTCGTTTCATCAGCATAGGCCATGTATTTCTTGAGAAAAAGACTAGGATCGGCCAAACGAAAACCATATATCGATTGCTTAATATCACCAACCATAAAAAGATTATCAGAGCCGTCACCATTTTTACTCAGCAACCGTAGCATCGCTTCTTGGACATGACTGGTATCTTGATACTCGTCAATCATTATTTCACTATATTTATTACGATAAGCCGTTGCGACATCTGGATTTTCTTCTAATATTTTAATCGCAAAATGGGCAATATCCGAATATTCAAATGCATTTTCCGAACGTTTTCGCTCCAGATAGACATTATAAAAATATAGAACAAATTTTTGAAGGGTTTCAGCCAAAACTTTTGCTTCAGGTTGATATTTTTCAATCGTTGACAAATGTTTTATTTTTTCTAAAAAATCTCTTACAAGACCTGGAGCAGTCTTGGTTCCTATCACAGACTTAAAACTTTCTGCTAAAATTTCATCTTTCTTTAATGACCAGCGCGAAAAGTCAAGAGATCTAAAAATTTCCGTAAATTGAAGATAATCTCTCCGAGCTAAACTAGAAAGAAGATGTTCTTGATTATCCACTACGATCTGTGCTTTTTCTAAAGTTTTCCCCGTAAGATTTTTTTCCGTCAGAGATTTCTGTAAATCTAAAATAAAGGTTTCGAGTTGTAAGACTACATCTTGTGAAAAAGATTCGGGTAAATCAGAGAATTTTTGATAAAAATCAAAGCCTTTAAGAAATTCATTTTTTAACCAATTTTCAGGACTTTCTGTTGATGAAGCAAAGTTGTAAACCGTGTAAACCACGCTCTGGAAGCCCTTAATATTCCGATCTCTTGAAAAATTTTTTACCAGCTTTTCAAAGGCCTTTTTATCTATTTTTGCTATCTCTTTGATTTCCGATTGCTCTGAAAGATATTGCTCGACCAGATCATCAAAGACTTCTTGTTTCAAGAGATCACTCTCTGTCTGATCTGCTAGAATTCTAAAGTTTGGATCAATATCTACACGATTAAAATTTTCTCGTAACAATTTCTGTGTAAAGCTATCCATTGTACCAATGTCTGCATGAGGCAGTTTTTGTAATGCCAGTTTAATCCTTTGTTTTTCAATACTATCTTGAGATTTATAACTTGCTTTCTTTAGATCTTTTTCTAAACGCATGCGTAATTCTGCTGCCGCTTTTTTAGTAAAGGTTGAAATAAACAAGCTCTCAATATCAATGCCATTTTTTATTTTTTCAACAATCCGGTTCGCCATGACAAAAGTCTTTCCTGATCCAGCACTTGCTGAAACGAGTATATTATGTCCTTGGCTATGTATTGCTTCTTCCTGTTCGGGTGTCAATTTTACTTCAGTCATTTACTGGACCTCCTTTCAACTCTTCAAGAATCTCTTTGCGACTTTTTTGACCGACTTCACGTGCATAATCATTCATATGTCTACTTGCTTCAAAGCGACAGATTGATTTTAAAGGACAATAGCGACATCCGTGTACGTTACCAGATTTATCGATACCTTCTTTAGTCATGACTGGGTTAATCGCTATCTCTCCCTCACGCAGTCGTTCTCCCGCACGAGCATAATGACTTTCGTTGAGCTTGATAAGGCCTTCAAACTCCCCTTGACTATAGACATTATTTCGATTAATGTTAACAACGTCAATTTCCTGATTTACTTTATCCTTATACTCTTCCAGAATAAGACCTTCATAGCGCATTTTTTTCGCTAATAAGGCAGCTATTTCTCCTAAATAATCTACATCAGAAAGATTGATACTTTCGTTTTTTAACTGTAGGTAAAGAGCGCCCCAAAGCTTTTGATCAGCATTCATTTGCTTGAGGACATCTAAATAAGTAAGAAACTGTAAACTTGTTCCATCATAAGCTGACGCAAGATCAAATTTATGCTGACTAGATTTATAATCAATAGCACCAATACTATCATTAAAAAATTGATCTATTCTATCAATCCTTCCACGTAAATTAATCTTGTCTATAGAAAAATTACCCAGTTCACTTTGCGGTAAACCAAAAGCACTCTCGGTTGCTAAAGTCTTCATCTGATCATTTTCCAAGCCTTTTTTCAAAACAACTGCAGTTTGCTTGACGATTTCTCCAAGATTTGTCCATGTAAATTGTGCTGTTGCATCTTGTGTGAAATAGCGGGCATAGGAAGTGTCAACATCACGTAAAACACTTTCCAAGTGATCATCGAAATTTTCGCTGTTCAAGTTAGGATTATCTAGGAGTTTTTCAAAAACTTCATGAAAGAAATTACCAACGACTTTTGAATTCAAATCTATATTTTCAAAACTTTCTAATCCTAAGGTCTGTTCTAAAAAGTACTGGTACTCGCAATTATAAAAACGTTCAAAACTACTCACAGAAGCATGGATTTTATCCTTGTAAATTTCTTTTACAGTCTCAGGATCCAAGGATACAGGAGCTATATCTTGATCAAGATTATAAATCAAACGTTGAAAATCGGGATTTTCTTTAAGAAGAATACGGAATAAACTGGACCAAAAACTACGTTTATCCTCTCCCCCATCGATTTCCTCTTGAGCAAGTAGATGTTCAATTTTCCCAATATTTGTAATGAGAGAACGTGTATTCCCTATATGCGTTACGGTTTCCAGGAGATTAACTGAAGAGACTTCACGTTTAACACTTTCTCCTGCTTTTGTATGTTCAATAAATAACTGCAATAATGCCGAGCTATCATCTTGAGCATTCGCATAAATTTGAGGTGTCGAAAGTACGAGCTTTTCTGTTGCTGCATTGACCAAAGAGACACTTGTAAAGGTATTCTTACTAGAGTTTGTCATATTTAATTGCTCAATAAAACGAAAATCATCATGAGATACATTTTGATTAATAATCGCACGTTCTTCATCCGAAAGTAAGCTAGAATTTTTCTTGATTTTGGGAAAGTTAGCCATTGTCAGACCAATAGCATAGATATACTTATTGGTTCTTGCTTCCACCAGTTCATAGTCTTTTACATTGACAACATCAACATTTGCAGGAATTTGGCGATATTTCGCACCTTTCAATCCAGCTAGGATTAATTCAAGAAATTCGAGCACTTTCATCTTTTGCTCAGCAAAAACGGCCTGAAATTCCTTCAAATTAGAAAGCAGTAATTTCCAAACCTGTTCGTACTTATCTGCCAAGACATGATTTTCTTCAGCTTCAGCTTGATTATAAAGCAGATTCATATTCTCAAGAACATTGCCATTTTGGATAAAATGTTGAAATTGTTCAAGCCACTTGGCTCCCGTTTTTTCTGAACTACCTGTCAAAAACTTTTGAAGAGCTGAGGATTCACCAAGCATCTCTTCTCTTAAAGTTTCAACCTGCTCTAATTCTAAAAATTCACTTTCTTCAAAAGCAGTGGCAAATTTCTTTCTGCCTCGAATTTTATACTTGTTCATATAATATTCAAAGTAATCTAAGGCATCTTGGCTAAAGTTTACACCACTGTAAACTTTACTTTTAAGGAGATTGACCACATCATTAGTACGATAATTGTTCTTTTTTATTGCATAAAGACTTTCTAAGAAAATAATCAAGGGATGCTGACTCATTGCTTCTTCCTGAGCATAGAAAAAAGGAATCTCATACAAATCAAAGATTTCTTGAACTGGTATTGCGTAAGCTTCCACATCACCAACCAATACCGTAAAGTCTTTAAATAAAGCGCCTTGAGCTATCTTTTGACGAATTTCTTTAGCAACGGCTTCGATTTCTGCCATCTGGTTTTCTGCTTCCCAGATTTCAAAATGTTCTTTATCTTTAGACTCCAGCTCAATATTTTCTCTTTCTTGAATAAAATTAGTTTCCAGTTCAATCAAACGTGTCAACTTATCATATACTTTATCTGGTTTTGTATTCGAAACAGAAGAGATTTGAGCAGAAAACTTATTGCGAAAACGTTGAATCATCTCTAGAGCATTCGTGTAAACCGACAAAGAAAAATCTGTCAACTTATAGTCTGATGAACGAGTATAGGTCCCAATGATGATTTCTGAACCTGCGGAATGAAGGGCATAAATAAAACTTTCCTCTTCAGCAGTAAACCGCGTATAGCCATCAATAATGATTACCGCCTCATGTAACACCTGATTAAATTTGCCCTCATTTATACTTTGTATAAAATGTTGAAACTCTGAAAAATTAGCATAAGAGAGATTTAATTCATCTTCGAAACGTCCAAAAATTGCTGATAACTCCATATTTTTGGGACTTTCGGGTAAGTCTTCACAGGTTAAATTTGCAGTAACTAATTCTGCACGCAAATTCACCAACATTTCAAGGAAAGCTGGTGAACTTTGCAAACTATAATAGAGTGGCAATTCTTCTTTAGAAAAAGACTTCAAAACTTTACGAAAAAGCATACTCAATCCAGACTGACTGAGTTCGACTTTTTCATCTGTATTTTTTTCTTTACGATCAAAATAATAAGGAAGTTGCTTAAAACGTGTAACCAAGAGGTCAAAAACGGCTGTATCTGCACCTGATGAAATACGCTCTAAAATTTCCTTTTCTTTTTCAAAAGACATTGAAGATGGAACAATATAATAAACTTTTTTCTCTTCTTTCAATGCCTGTTGAGCACGCTCCAAAAGAAATTGAGTTAGATCTTGTGTAATTTCAGTATAAATGATTTCCATAAAAAAATAGACCTCACTTTCGTTAAGTCTATTCTAACATTTTTTAGTTTGTTCTGACAGGTGTAATAAGCTGTACGAAACTGTCTGTATCATTTTTAGGAAGAAGTGTAAAAGGACGAACGTTTGAAATGAAACGAATACGAACTTCTGGTTCTTTTATAACACGAAGCGCATCAATCAGATATTGTGGGTTAAAGCTGATTGCAATATCCTCACCAGTTTTTTCAATCGCTGTCAATTCTTCATGAACACTACCAACTTCAGGTGAATTGGCTGTTGTAATTACTGAATCTCCTGAAACAGTAAGTTTAACGGTACCATTTGCTGTTGCATTTGATAAGAGACGTGCACGCTCCATTGTACGACGTAAAGCAGCCACATCAAAGACGAGATTTAAGCTATAATCAGCTTCATTAGGTATTAAACGATTCGTATCAGGATAAGTACCTTCAATTAGACGGCTGTAGTAACTGATACGCTCATTACGGAAGAGAATTTGATTATTCGCCAAGGAAATATCCAAATCTTCCTCATCATTAGTAAATACATTTTTGAAACTTTGGATAGACTTACTAGGAAGAACGACATCAAAATCAGAACCATCATTCTCAAGAGCAAGCAAGCGTTGACTCATACGATGTGAGTCAGTCGCAACAGCTTTGAGATTTTTCTTATCTGATAAGACCAAATGTACCCCGGTAAAAATAGGACGACTTTCTTGCGTACTTACAGCAAACACTGTTTCTGTAAAAATTTCTTTCAAAAAACCAACATTAATTTTAAGAGGATTTTCTTGTGAAATTTCTTGAATACGTGGATAAATTTCTGCATCCTGACCTTTTAAAGTAATTTCTGACTTTCCAGAAGTGAGTAGTACTTGTTTTTGTTCTAATTCTTCAAATTCTAAAGTAAGTTCTGGCATTTGGCTAACTACACTTTCAAAGAATGAAGCTTCCAATAAGATACTACCAGTACCAGAGATATTCATTCCAGCATCTTTATCACTGGCAGGTAAGAAGTTCTCAATCGAAATTTGACCATTGGATCCTGTTAGTGTAATTCCTTCTGCACTGACTGTAATTTTTAATTTAGTTAAAGCAGGAATAGTAACTTTTGAACCAATCGCTTGTTTAGTAATTTTTAGTGCATTTTGAAAAGCTACTTTGTTAATTGAAAATTTTATCATGATAGTCCTTTTCTTTATTTATTTATATAAATATATTAGTAATAGTAGTAGGTCTTGTGAGTATGGGGATAAGCGTGAAAACATGAACTTTTCTAAGTTTTCCACTGTGTATAAGTAGAGGATAACTCAAGGAAATCTTTTGAAGTTTTCCACAGGTCACTTTTTATTGAAACAGTCGCTTGATGGCGTCAATGTCTTTTTGAACATCGATGTCATTTTTCATTTTTTCTGTTATTTGCTTGTGCGCATACATGACAGTAGTATGATCGCGTCCACCAAACTCATTGCCAATAGCTGGAAGACTGAGTGCCAACAATTCACGAATTAAATACATTGCAATTTGTCTTGGAAATGCAATTTCTTTTGGTCGTTTAGGCCCAATAAGATCAGCTGTTGACACATGATAGTATTTTGCAACCTCATCTTGTATTTTTTTGACTGTCAAATTTGATAAAGGTTGCTGCGTATTACTTTTAAGAGAACGCAGAGCTTCACTGGCGGTATCAATATTGACTACCGTTTGGTTGTTTGTTTTCGCAACAAACTCTACACGATTAAGTGCACCTTCAAGTTCACGGACATTTGAGTCAATTTGGCCAGCGATATAACTAAGAGTTTCTTGAGGGAACTCTAAATTACTGCTCTCAGACTTTGTCTGGAGAATGGCCATACGTGTTTCATAGTCAGGTGCTGTGATGTCTGTCGTTAATCCCCATGAAAAACGAGTCACTAAACGCTCTTCAAGTTTATTGAGTTCTTGTGGTATACGGTCCGAAGTGAGAACGATTTGAGCACCACGATCATGAAGAGTATTAAAAGTATTGAAAAACTCGTTTTGGGTACCTTCTTTATCACTAAAGAACTGGACGTCATCAAGAAGAAGTATATCTAAGTTTCGATATGTTTCTTCAAATTTTGCCATCTGTCCTTTACGTGTTGCATTGACATAGTCATTGACAAAAGTTTCTGCAGAGACATATTTAACCTTAGAATGCGGATTATCTTTCAAGATTTCGTTGCCAATCGCATGCATCAAATGTGTCTTGCCAAGTCCAGAACCTCCATAAATGAAGAGAGGATTATAAACATCCCCTGGTTTATCGGCAACAGCAAAAGCAGCAGCTTTTGCCCATTTATTACCTTCACCTTGGATGTAATTATCAAAAATGTACTTTGGATTTAAGCGCGTGAAGTCTGGAGTTGCTAGAGCAGGTGCTTCATCAAAGCCATCTTGTTCATTGATTTCTTGTTCAATTTTTTCTGAAACTTCTTCTTCTGAAAGTAAATTGAAACGAATTGGTCGATCAAAAATTTCAAACCCAGCTGTACTGATTAGTCCTTCCTGACTCCGCCAAAAATCTTTATGAAACTTCGCCCCCACGATAATGGTTGCTACATCATTTTCAATTTCTAACAGTTGGGCAGGCTCAATGAAGAAATCATAAGACTGCGGCTTGATATTTTTTTTCGCTAATTCTTTTACTCTCGTCCAAAATTCTTTTTTTTCTTTTTGGAGAGCCATATTTTTCCTCTAATATATTAAAATTAAGTAGAACCTATTATATCATGTTGATAACTATTTATCCACCGCTGTTGAAAAAAAATACGATTTTTCCACAGAAGTGGATAACTATCCCCAAAAATGTGGATAATGTGGAAGGACAAAAAGTTTTCCACAGGAGACAAAGGCTATAACAAGCGTTTCTAAACTTTTCCACAAAAAAGGAAAACAAAATTTTTGTGAATAAATCTTGGGATAAAAAATCCACAGTGAATTCACTGTGGATTTTTTGTGAGTTTATTCAAGAGTTCTTCGAGTTTTTCTAAACTGTCAAAATGCAACTCTAGTTTTCCATTTTGGTGCTTTTCATTATATGAAATTTTATTACTTACACCTAAACATCTTGCAATTTCTTTTTCCTTTTCTTCTATATAAATGCTTTTTTTATTATTCGTTTTTTTAGTGGCAACTTTTTGGTAAATGATATCTTCAAGTTGTCGCACATTAAGTTTTTCCTGAATGACTTTATGAGCTAAGGAAACTTGTTTTTCTTTATTTTCTTCAGCAAGAAGTGTCCGGGCGTGAGCTAAACTAATTTTTTTCTCTTCTAATAGATGAAGTATTTCTTGAGGAAGCTTTAAAATTCTCAAGAGATTTGAAATATAGGAACGAGATTTTCCGAGATGTTGAGCAACTTCATCATGAGTCAATGAGCTTTTTTCTAAAATTTTTTTGATGCTTTCAGCTTCGTCTAATGGACTCATGTCATCACGCTGCAAATTTTCTAAAATAGAGAGCACCATCATATCCTTATCAGAGTAAGAACGAATAATCGCTGGTATCTTATCCAGTTTCGCCAGTTTCGATGCACGCAAACGCCGTTCTCCTGCTAGAAGTTCATAGCCAAAAAGATTACTCTTACGAACAATAATGGGTTGAAGAACACCATTAACTTCTATAGAATGTGATAACTCTTTTAACTTATCGTGATCAAAATGTTTGCGGGGTTGATAAGGATTTTTACTAATATCTTCTATATTTAGTAGATAAATTTTTTCTTCCATGAGCTAATAATACCACAAAATGACAAAAACGAGAATAAAACACAAAAAAAATAAGTGGTGAAACGTGACAACGG
>NZ_KQ968940.1:0-50039 GCF_001578715.1 Lactococcus sp. DD01
GTTAGTTCTCCCTTAGTGGGGGGATTTTCCATATTTTGCCGGGGTGGCGGAACTGGCAGACGCACAGGACTTAAAATCCTGCGAAGGGTAACCTTCGTACCGGTTCGAAACCGGTCCTCGGCATCAGTCAAACCAAGAGTTTTATGACTCTTGGTTTTTTTATATAATTTTTATTAATAACTAGGTTAGTGACCTAGTTATTTTATTGACGAATAAGTTTGTTTGTTAAATATCAGAGAATTGTTATTTATTACTCTAAGATGAAAAGATACGTGCTAATATTCTAGTTTTTTTGATAAAATGTCAATTTATATTCTGTAACTTAAAAAATGTCCATAATTTCGATTATGTTTTAGAAATTTAAAAAATAAAAATAATTTGATAATTGTATTTAATTGAAGCTATGGTATTCTACTATATAGGAGTAGGGCATATCACAAAAGGAAGGGGGAACATAATAAATTACGATAAGTTGGAAGTTATTCTAGAGGGGAGAAAAAAATATAAGGATGGAGCATAATTTAGATATGGAGCAGCTGGAAGAAATATTTCATTCTGTCCAACATATTGTGTGGAAAAGCAGTCGTTTAATTCCGATAAATTTTTGGACGATTGATGACTATCAGCAGGAAGGGCGCTTGGTATTATATGACTTGCTTAGCGACGGTGTGACACAAAGAAATTTATTTTGCCATTTTAAGGTGCGCTATAAGCAGAGACTTATTGATATTAAAAGAAGGGAGCGGGCTTTTAAAAGGGGTTTTGATTGTGGGACTGGCTTAGACATATACGAATATTCGGATGCTTTAAAAGGTAAAGCGGCCAGTCCAGAACATACGCTGATTTCTGGAAGTTTACTAGAAGAAGTTTTTGAAAACTTAAGTTTACGTTACCGACGGCTCCTGAAAAGTTATCTCGCGGGCGATGAATTGCATCGTATGGAAAAGTATCGTTTGAAAGAAAAAATAACGAAAATATTGTATGATCAGCAGTGAGTTTATTGATAATGCTTGGAGAGAAAGTTTTGCCTAAATTGTGATATAATTATTTTATTACTAAATAAAAATTTATAGGAGATTTCCAGAAAATGGCAAAATTGACTGTTAAAGATGTAGATCTTAAAGGAAAAAAAGTTCTTATTCGTGTGGACTTCAATGTCCCACTTAAAGATGGTGTAATTACTAATGATAACCGTATTACTGCAGCTCTTCCAACAATCAAGTATGTACTTGAACAAGGCGGACGTGCAATTCTCTTCTCTCACCTTGGTCGTGTTAAAGAAGAAGCAGATAAAGCTGGTAAATCTCTTGCTCCAGTAGCAGCAGCTTTGGGCGAAAAATTGGGCAAAGAAGTGGTCTTCCCAGGAACTACACGTGGTGCTGAATTGGAAGCTGCTATTGCTGAATTAAAAGATGGCGATATCTTGCTTGTTGAAAACACTCGTTTTGAAGATGTTGATGGTAAAAAAGAATCTAAAAATGACCCTGAACTTGGTAAATACTGGGCTTCACTTGGAGACGGTATCTTCGTAAATGATGCATTTGGTACTGCTCACCGTGCGCACGCTTCAAACGTAGGTATTTCTGCTAACGTGGATAAAGCAGTAGCTGGTTTCTTGCTTGAAAACGAAATTGCTTACATCCAAGAAGCTGTTGAAAACCCAGTTCGCCCATTCGTAGCGATCCTTGGTGGTTCAAAAGTTTCAGATAAGATCGGTGTTATTGAAAACTTGCTTGGTAAAGCAGACAAAGTTATCATCGGTGGTGGTATGGCGTACACATTCTTCAAAGCACAAGGTATCGAAATCGGTGATTCTTTGGTTGAAGAAGACAAACTTGACTTGGCAAAAGAATTGCTTGAAAAAGCAGACGGTAAACTTATCCTGCCAGTAGACTCAAAAGAAGCAAATGCTTTTGCTGGTTACACTGAAGTAAAAGATACTGAAGGCGAAGCAGTGGATGCAGGTTTCCTTGGCCTTGATGCAGGTCCTAAATCAGTTGAACGTTTTGCTAAAGAGCTTGAAGGTGCTAAAACAGTTGTTTGGAACGGTCCTATGGGTGTCTTTGAAAACCCTGATTTCCAAGCAGGTACTATTGGTGTTATGGATGCTATCATTGCTCAACCAGGTGTAAAATCAATCATCGGTGGTGGTGACTCAGCAGCTGCAGCAATCAACCTTGGCCGTGCAGATAAATTCTCATGGATCTCTACAGGTGGTGGTGCTTCTATGGAACTTCTCGAAGGTAAAGTTCTTCCAGGACTTGATGCTCTTACAGAAAAATAATGCAATAAAAAACAGACCATGGTCTGTTTTTTTGATACAATAATACTATGAAGAAAATCACAGTAAAAAAGCAGGCTGCACTTAAGCTTCGTCGCGCTTTTCCCTTAATTGTTGCCGAAGATTTAAAGTCTACTCCACAGGAAGATGGGTTTATTGACTTTATTGATGAAAAAGAAAACTTTTTAGGAAGAGGCTATTTATCGAAGCAAAATAAAGGCGCTGGTTGGCTTTTAAGTCAAATCCCAGAGGATATAAATCAGCGTTTCTATGAAAAGAAGTTTGAGGAAGCTAAGCGCGCACGTCTTTCTTTTTTCCAAGATGACCTAACAACAGCTTTCCGGATTTTTAATGGTGAAGGCGATGGCTTAGGCGGTATAACTGTTGATTATTATGCTGATTATGCCGTTTTTAGCTGGTACAATCCTTTTATCTATACGCAAAGTACAGACATTATAGCTGCCTTTCGCTCTGTTTATCCTGAAATCAAAGGAATTTATGAAAAAATTCGTTTTGATGGACTAAGTTTTGAAACGCGACATATAGGCGGAGAAATTGCCCCAGAACCATTGGCCGTTAAGGAAAATGGTGTGACCTATGCAACATATATGAATGAAGGGCTGATGACAGGGATTTTCTTAGATCAGAAAGAAGTGCGTGGTACTTTAGCAAATGGTTTAGTGGCCGGTAAGACTCTTCTTAATATGTTTAGTTATACAGGCGCTTTTTCGGTTGCAGCAGCGTTTGGAGGAGCAAGTCAGACAACCTCAGTAGATTTGGCCAAACGTTCTTTGGATAAAACGCGAGAACAATTTACAATGAATGGCATTGATCCAGAGAGTCAACGTATCTATGTTATGGATGTTTTTAGCTATTTTAATTATGCCAAGAAAAAAGAATTAAGTTATGATGTTGTGGTTTTAGATCCACCAAGTTTTGCTCGCAACAAGAAGAAGACTTTTTCGGTGGCAAAGAATTATGGGGAACTCGTTCAAGAATCAATCGATATTTTAAATAAAGAAGGACTTTTGATTGCCTCTACAAATGCTGCTAATGTTAGCCGTGAGAAATTCCGTACAATGGTAGAACAGGCTCTGAAAAATAAAAAAGTTAAATTTGATATTTTTCAGGAAGAGCACTTGCCTGCCGACTTCAAGGTGGCTTCTTCTTTCCCGGAAGGTGATTATTTGAAAGTCTTGTTTATTCAAATCAAAAAATAAGAAAAAACTGTTGGAAAGTTGCTCCAGCAGTTTTTTAATAAGCCATAAATTACTGAAATGTAAGAGTGGATGTACAATTCCTCCTTTATAATAAAAAGGTATCAGTTTTTTTAAAAAAAGCCGTCTCAGTAGAAGCAGTTTTCTTGATTCTTAACTATCTTCAGCTAGGCTGGTTTCTTCTAGAAAATCTGTTTCACAAATAAGGGAGAACAGAGTATGAAAAAAATTTTTTCTAGCTATGATTTAAAAATCATAGGTATAGTATTTATGGTTATCGACCATATTAACATTTATCTTGGAAGTTATTTGGGCTTACCTACTTGGATAGGCTTTTTAGGGAGATTTGTCGCACCACTATTTGTCTTTATGATGGTCGAAGGCTTTCACTATACAAGAAGTCGAAAAAAATATTTTTTAAGGCTTTTAGGTGGTGGTCTACTAATGTATGCCATCAATATTAGCTTCAACTTGCTGACACGGAGCAGTTTTGAGGACCCATATGGGCAATTTGATATATTTTTACTTCTTGCAGGTCAAAATATTTTCATGACGCTGGCGCTCTTATTTGCTTTAATCTGGGCAATTGATATTATTCGTAAAAATCAAGGGACGAAGCTTAAGTGCTTTTCATATAGTTTAGTCATTATATTACTTTTGCCCCTTATCCTGTTGAGTGAGGGTGGCCCATATGAGCTTGTATTGGTCCTCATTTTCTATTTTTTCCGAAGAAGATGGGCAAAAATTTCAGCAGGGATTATTACTTTTAGTCTTCTTTTGCTTATATGGAGTTTGGTGGGCTATTTTACAGGCAGTGCAGCAGGCACGCTTTACCAGGTACTCAGTTTTTCAAATGAATTTATGATTATTACTGTTTTACCTTTCATTTACCTCTACAATGGTCAACGTGGCGGTAATGGCGCACAGTGGCAAAGAGATCTTTTCTATTATTTTTATCCCGCACATTTGCTTATTCTGTACATCTTACGCTATGCCTTGGTAGGTGTAGTATAACAAAAACACACGGTCATTCATTAACCGTGTGTTTTTATATTGGTAAAAAGCTATATAATAAAGCGAAGAAAACAAAACCAATGAGGCTCATAACCCATATTTTATTGTGTGATAAGAGGGCCACGTATTCACGTATGAGGGCTGTGGGTAAGAAATAAAGTGCTGTTGGTGCACCAACCCCTTCAGCCTTAAGATGCACTCTACGGGCATATAAACGTGCACGGAGTACATGATAATTATTGGTTGAAAAGATAATACTTGGCGCTGGGTGGCCACCCTCAAATCTTGTGAGCCAATCTTCTTCAATAAGCTGTTTTGAAAAAAGCATATTTTCATAAGTTGTAGTTGATTGATCTTCTAAAATAATCATATTTTCAGGAATATGCTGAGAGAGGAGGTATTTACGCATAGCATAAGCTTCAGAAACAGGCTCATCAGCACCTTGCCCACCACTCACAACAAATTTCGCATTCGGATTTTTGTAGAAATATTCAATCCCTTTGTCCAAACGGCTTTTAAGAAGCGGTGGAACGTCTTCACTAGAAATACCAGATCCAAGTACAATAATATAGTCAATATGCTTTTTAAGCGGCAGCATCTGGTACATCCAAGAATAAAAGAGGTAAGCAATAAAGATGAAGGACAGTATTAAATCAAGTAAGAGGATAAATAACAAAATTATATCCAGAAAAAGTGGTAGTTTGAACATACCTGTGATTAAAAATAGAAAAAGAGGGAAACTGATGATTAAATTTAAGCCCATGGCAGCGGAGAGCTTTGCAGTTAAACTTTTTCCTTCTTTAGTATGCATCGTTTGTGAATTGAAAATGAGATAGATGCATACAGCTAAAAAGATGAGAGGGAGAAGCAAATAAAAAATTGCTAAAGCAAGCATTGAACCATGAGAGGAGGTTTTATCAAGGAAAACGAGTCCAAGAATTAAAAGGGTTAAAAATGAGAGAATCAACCCAGCAGCCAAAAGCAGCCCGCCCAAGATACTCCGATCTTTAAATTTTATTAGCAAATAGCCTATCCCAGAAATAGCGAGAAAAAAAAGTAGATATAGCATAAAGTCCTCCAATAGATAAAATTAGTATACCATGTTCGCGCCTTGGTAAACCAGTATTTTGTATTAATCGCTGACGCTAAGGACTACTGTGAGAAACAAAAACTTAAAATTGCCTAAGAAAAGTCCATATGCTGGGAAGATGTTTTGAATTTACTAAGAAAAATATTACAATAGATATATGTTTGTTAATTTAGTTACCTAAAAGTAATGTTGATGACTGTTCAAACAGATCGTACAGAATGAAGGGACTTTTTCTTATGGAGGAAACGCTATATATCGTTGTAATGATTCCCGCATGGAATGAAGCGGGGAGTATAGGAGAAGCGGTAAGCAGTATTTATGAACAAACGAGATTACCTGATCGCATCTTTGTCGTACCCAATAACACAACGGATTTGACCTCTGTAGAAGCTATGGCCGCTGGGGCAGAAGTTTTGGTTATGCCAGGGAAAAATGAGAAGAAAAAAGCAGGTGCACTTAACTGGGCACTAGAAAAACTTTCTCCGACATTAGATGCTCAACGCTCTGCTGTTTTAGTTATGGATGCGGATACGATGATAGAGCCTGATTTCATCGAAAAAGCTGAGAAAAAAATGATAGAAGAAGCGCGTGTGGGTGGAGTTAGTTCGATTTTTGTGGGACGTAATTCAACCAACTTACTTGGGATTTTGCAACAAATGGAATTTGCCCGCTTTGCTCGGTTAGTTCACAAAAGAGCTGAGGTTTATGTTTTGTCAGGAACAGCTAGCTTGATTAGTTGGGATGTTCTCAAAGAAATAAAGGGAGCACGTTTAGAAGCTAAGCTCTTACCAGAGGGGGAAAGCTACTATGATGTCGATAGTATGACAGAAGATAATGAGCTGACTTTGGCTATCCTCGTTTTAGGCTTTTCAGTTCCTCATGTAAGTGTGAAGTCGATAACTGATGTTATGGAAGATTATAACTCGCTTTACCATCAGCGTAAACGCTGGTATATTGGTGCTTTACAAAATATTAAAGAATATGGCAGAAAAATGCCACCTTGGATGCGGATGATTTATTGGGTGCAACAAATTGGGTTGTACATGGCTCTTGCTATCACACCGATTGTCCTTTTTGCCTTTACGATTTATTTGATTCAGGTAGTGCTTAGTGAGGGAGCGGTTTTGGGTTGGTCTAGATTAACTTCTATCGTGCTTCTCGTACTCTATCTATTCGTTCAGGTTGCTACGGTTTGGGATCAGGGCTGGAAATGTCGCCTTGTGGCGCTGAGCTATTTCCCCGAAATTGTCTATGCCATCTTTCTTTTGATTTTCTATGCCGCGGCTCTATGGTCTTTCCTGACAGGTAAAGATATGAAATGGAAGCACACTTAAAAAAGAGGGTGTAAAACGACAGGCCACAGCTGATTTGTTACAAATTATCTAAATATTAACGCATAAACTAGTCATAGTTTAGCGTTTTTTAGTTGCTTTCGAGTAATTTAAAAGAAACATTTAAAACGATTTGCATATCTTTTGTAATCTATTTTACTTTTATATATAATAAATTACGCGGTTAAACAAAAACAATAAAAGTGAGGAAATAATATGCAAAACTTCTTGATTATCGTTTCTTATTTCATTAACATTGGTATCGTCTTCCATATTCTGAAATTTGTACCAGGTGTTGGTTTACATTTCCTCATTAATGATGAAAAAGGCACAAGAAAGCTCTACCTTACGCTTAGAGGTAAACCAGTGTTAGCATTGGTAGAATTGGCGGCAACGATTACAGAAAAACCTTCATATTAATTAGATTGCATTATCTTGCAATACTCAGAGGTAATCAAATTTGAATGACAAAATTTAGGTGTATACAGCAATTGTTCAAGATTAAGAGGCTTCTTTTTCGAAGAAAAAATATGAAAATTTTTTTAATTTCTATTTTAAAACCACAATCTAATCAAGGTTGTGGTTTATTTTTGTATCTATATTTTTATCCATTGTCCACTGTAGCATACTTAGTAATAAAAAAAGAAAAGCACCAGTCTTACAAGACTGGTGCTTAAATTCTTATATAGATGCGGAAGGCGGGACTTGAACCCGCACAGCCAAGATAGGCCACAGGATCCTTAATCCTGCGCGTCTGCCAATTCCGCCACTTCCGCGAATTGGTACTTTAATATAATACCATTTCACGAGAAAGAATGCAAGAATGAACTTAACTTTTAGATGTTTTTATAAAGTATGTTCAGTATTTCATATAAGAGGCCATTTCTGCAGCATGGGCACCTGCTACATGACCAGTCACAAAAGCACAAGTGATATTATAGCCACCCGTATAACCGTTAATATCGAGCAATTCCCCAGTCATATATAGACCGGCTGTTAATTTACTTTCCATTGTCTTTGGATTAATTTCTTTAAGCTGAACGCCTCCACCAGTGACAAAAGATTTTTCAATCGGAAAAGTTTTATCGATTTGGATTGGAAATGCTTTAAGGATATGAGAAAATTTCTCCAACTGTTTTTCGGTCAATTGCTTTGCAGGTATATCTGCGTCGATTTGAACTTTATCCAGTAAGAAAAGTAAATAGCGTTCCTGCGTGAGCGCTGCAAAAGCATTTTTAACAGCCTTGCCATTGTCACGCGCAGTATTTTTCAAGTCGTTTAAGAGTTGTGCTACAGATATGTCAGGGAAGCTGTCCAGCTGGACAGTCACACTTTCTGCGCCTTTAGCTAGTTCTTGGTTGATAAAGCTAGAACAGCGAAGTGCTGCAGGGCCACTGAGACCAAAGTGCGTGAAGAGCATGTCCATTTGATGTTCAATGATGATTTTCCCTTTAGCATTAAGTACACTTAATCGGATATCTCGAAGAGAGATACCTTGTAAAGTTTTCTCACTAATAAATGTTTCAGAAGAAATTAATGGGGATTCTGTCGGATAAAGTGTTGTGATTGTATGACCAGCACTTCGTGTTAATTTATAACCGTCACCAGTGGAACCTGTCGAGGGATAGGCGCGTCCGCCAGTAGATAAGACAACACAGGAGGCTGTGAAGCTATCTGTTTCTGTTTCAAGTCCTGTAATAGCACCATGTTCTATATTGAGTTCAGTTACAGCAGCGTTTGGAAAATAGTCCACATGAAGCTCCTCTATTTTACTGAAAAGGCCCTCAACAATTGTTCGAGATTTATCGGTTACAGGAAACATTCGACCATGGTCTTCCTCCTTGAGTGGAATACCATTTTTTTCAAAGAAGTCAATAATATCTAAGTTTGAAAATTGAGCAAAAGCACTGTGCAAGAAGCGGCCATTTCCAGGGACATGGGTGATAATTTCGTCCACCGAATGGCTGTTGGTAACGTTACATCGTCCGCCTCCCGTCATCAACAGTTTTTTTCCTACTTTTTTGTTCTTATCAATTAAAGCTGTATGTGCACCATTTTCTGCAGCAGCTATTGCTGCCATCATACCCGAAGGTCCGGCTCCAACAACGATTACATCATATTTTTTCATAACTTCATTATAGCATAGTTTCAGGTGCTGATTTCTTGCGCTCGCTTATGAAATATATAAAAAGAACCCTTATGTAAGAGTTCTTAAGCTCAACCTTTAAATCAAACTGTGTTTCACTAAAAAGTCATGTGCCACGGCAGCAGGATCTTTTTGCTCAACATTGACGGCGTAATTCATATCAATCATTTCCTGATTGGTAATTTTTCCTGAAAGTCGGTTTAAAATTTGCTCCAATTGGGGGGATTTCTTAAGGAGATTTTTATTCATCAAAGGAGCTGCTTGATATGGTGGGAAAAGATTTTTATCATCATTCAGGACGGTCAGTTCATATTGTTTGATTTGACTGTCTGTGGAATAAACTTGGGCTAAATCAATGCTATCACTATTCAAGGCATTGTAGATCAAACTTGTTTGCATTGTCTTCACATCAAAATTTAGTCCATATAAACTTTGAATGCCAATATAGCCATCTTGGCGGTGTGCGAATTCTAAGTCAAAGCCAGCTTTAACTGAAGGAAGCCCTTGGAGATCAGAAATATTTTTAAGGTGATGTTTCTGGGCGTAGCTATTTTTCACAGCTAAAGCATAAGTATCTTGAAACTCCATAGGTGTAAGATAGGCAAAGTTATCAAGTTTAGCAATACCTGTGCGTGCCTCTTCGTAAACTTTTTTGGGATCGGTGGAGGTTGTGTTTTTTTTCAAGAATGTCGTTAAGACTGTTCCAGAAAATTCAGGATAAATATCAATTTTATTGGATTTTAAAGCATTGTAAAGGAAGGTTGTGTCTCCAAAGTTGGACTTGAGTGTGACTTCGATATCACTGTTCTTTTCAATGACTTCCTTGTACATATTTATCAAAAGTGTCGGCTCAGCTCCGAGCTTTCCAGCAATGGTAATCTGTGGATGAGTATTGGATTGAGGTTGATAATACGACCCTAGCAAGAGTAAAAGACCAGCAAAGAAACTAATCAGAATGGTACGAATTTTTGCTTTTTCCAAGAAGCGGAGTAAGGCTGAGAAAATAACGGCCAATAAAGCAGAAGAAATCGCTCCAATCAGGATAAGGTTAACATCATTGGAGTTAATGCCCAAGAGGATGAAGTTTCCGAGTCCGCCTGCTCCAATAAGTGCAGCTAAAGTTGCTGTCCCAATAATCATGACAGCACTTGTACGAATACCAGCCATAATAAAGGGAAGAGCAAGTATCAGCTCAAACTTCATCAAGCGCTCTCGTCGGTTCATCCCAAAAGCAGTTGCTGCTTCAATTAAAGACTGATCAATTTGCTGAAGACCGGTATAGGTGTTTTGAATAATAGGAAAAAGAGCGTAGACAACTAATGCGACAATAGCTGGCAAAGAACCAATCCCAATAAAAGGAATCAATAATCCAAGTAAGGCCAAACTTGGAATCGTTTGGAAAATTCCGGTAAGTTGCAGTACGGGCTCAGCAATTTTGGGGTAACGTCTTAAAAGTAAAGCAAGGGGAAGAGCGATTAAAATAGCGATAAAAAGAGAAACCAAGGAAATTTGGATATGCTCTAGAAGAGCAAGCCAAAACTGGTGCTCTTGCTGTTGAAAGGTAGAAATCAAATTATTCATGAGCATCGTCCTCCAGACTATTTAAGATTTCCCCCAAAGGCGTTTCTTCCGAAAAATCATGAGTTGCAAGGACTTGTTCAAGATTTTTTAATTTATATTGAGACAAGTCTTGCTGATAATCAGTGAAGAAGTCCGCCACAAAAGTATTTGCTGGGGCATTTAAAATTTCTTGGGGACGTCCCACCTGTTGAAGTTCGCCGTCTTTGAGAATTGCGATACGGTCAGCCATCGCCATTCCTTCAGACATATCGTGGGTAACAAAAACCGTTGTGATTTTTAAGGTTTTCTGCAAATCTTTGACCAGTTCCTGTAGCTGTTTACGGGAGATAGGATCCAGAGCGGAGAAAGGTTCGTCCATTAAAATAATCTTTGGTTTACAGGCGATAGCACGCAAAATACCAATCCGTTGTGCTTCACCTCCAGAAAGTTCATGAGGGTATCGGTTAAGGTACTTTTCAGCATCTAGACCCACTAAAGGAAGGAGTTCGAGTACGCGCTCACGCGTTTCTCTTTTGCTCCAACCTTTCATTGTCGGGATGATACCAATATTTTCTAAAACGGTCATGTTAGGAAAGAGCGCAATTTGTTGAAGCACATATCCTATTTGAAGACGCAAGTCTCTTAAGTTAATTGTTTGAATATCTTGATCATCAATGAGGACCTGCCCTTCATTGGGTTCGATGAGCCGGTTAACCATCTTGAGTAATGTTGTTTTTCCGCCACCAGAAGAGCCTGCGAGAACAAAAAACTCGTGACTTTCAATGGATAAGTTGATATCTGAAAGTACGGCTTTGTCTCCGTATTTTTTAGTGACATTTTTAAATGTAATAGTCATAGTGTCATTTTAACATTTTATCTTTCAGTTCTTTCAGGAAATGGATTGCTATTTTTATGGATGGAAGGGTATAGAAAAAGCCCTCAAAGAGGACTTTTTATTTAAAGCCATTTTCTAAAGTTTCAATAACTGTCAAAATTTGCTCATCCGAAACGAGTTTTTCAGCTCCATTCACGAGTGACTCATAAGCTGCATCATAGACACGACCATAATCGCCTGAAACCGTAGGAATTGACTTTTCAATGCGATCGCCATTTTGATTGTAGTATGTCAATTGAGCAAAATCTTGCGGTGCATCGGCCCCAAAACCGTCACTTCCCGGGAAGATTCCCACCTTCAAATCATTTTCCTGTTGGTCAACGTTTTCTTTAATTAAAGTTCCTCTAGAACCATAAAGCACCCATTTGGGACGTTTGAGTGCAGCCAGTTCAGTGGCTTGAACTGTTGCTCGGAAATCGGTGTAAAGCAAGTTTACAGAGAAGTAATCATTTACAGCATTTGAATCGCGTGTTGAACGAATATCGTATTGTACATCTTTTGGCTGTCCAAAGAGTGAAACCATTTGGTCAACCATGTGTACACCATGGCCATACCAGGCGCCATCAAAGTTTTTACCAGCAGTTGCATCTGCTGGACGATAGTGATCCATAGTGACAGTAATGTCAAGCAAATCTCCTAGGTAACCCGTATCCAAAACTTTTTTGATTGTCAAAAAATCACTGTCAAAACGACGGTTTTGGAAAGGCATAAAGAAGAGCTTCTTTTCTTGAGCGATACCAACTAATTCTTCGGCTTGTTCTAACGTTTCTACTAGCGGTTTGTCACAGATAACGTTTTTTCCACCCAGTAAAAGCTTTTTACTGGTTTCATAGTGTGCAGCACCTGGAGTGACGACAATGACTAAATCAATTGAATCATCTTGAATAATATCATTGATGTCTGTTGAAAAAAAAGTTCCTTCAGCCTCAAGAATAGCTTGCTCAGGACGTTTGCCTAGGCTACGGTTGACAACGCGCGCAATGTTGAAGTGCTCACGGATTTTAACATAAGGAATATGATAGCGATTGGTGGACTTCCCAAAACCAACATAAGCAATGTTTAACTTTTTCATGCTTTCTTCTCTTTTTTCTTTTTCGCTTGGTGTTGTTTTTTTAATTCTTCGATTTTTGACAATTTATCTGTCTTTTTATTTGAATTTTTTTCGTGGAATTTTTGGACAGAGGCTTGCCCTTTATAATTTAATTGATACTTTCCCATGGTTCTCTTTCTCTCTATTTTACAAGGCGACGTTCGAAAGCATCCGAGGAGATACCTTCACTTAAAATTTTCTTCGCCCATTCTTTTGCTGAAAATAATGAGTGATCGCGATAATTTCCACATTCTTTTTCGGCAACCCCTGGGACATTATCCCAAGTGAAACTGTCTCCTGCGAGCTCTTCCAAAGATGAAGTGATCACTTTAGCAATCTCCTCAGCAGTTGGTTCGCCCCACATAATCATATGGAAGCCAGTACGACATCCAAAAGGAGAAAAGTCAATCATGCCATCAATACGGTCACGAATCAAACTTGCCATTGAGTGTTCGATAGTATGTAGCCCACTTGTCGGGATTTCACCGTGATTAGGTTGCACAAAACGGACATCAAAGTTGGTGATGATGTCACCTTTAGGACCAGTCTCTGTCCCAATTAGGCGCACGTAAGGTGCTAAAACTTTTGTGTGATCGAGCTGGAATGATTCTACTTCAGCCATATTTTCTACCTCCAGTATTCTTAGTATTCTTCTATTTTACCATTTTTTGAACCAAAATTTTTTTGTCTGACCTCGTAAAGTGATAGAATGAAGCTAGAAAGTAAAGAAAAGGAGAAATTATGTCACTTACAGAAACTTACACTCTCGCAAATGGTATGACAATTCCAAAAGTTGGTTTTGGAACATGGCAATCTAAAGATGGTGAAGAAGCATATCAAGCTGTAAAAACGGCCTTAGAAGTTGGCTATCGTCATATTGATACAGCAGCTGTCTATGGCAATGAAGAGTCAGTGGGACGCGCGATTAAAGACAGTGGAATTGCTCGCGAAGACTTGTTTATTACAACGAAGCTTTGGGCTGTTGGTACAACAGAAGATGCCCGAGCAGCACTAGATGAAAGCTTGGAAAAACTAGGTTTAGACTACGTGGACCTTTATCTTATTCACTGGCCAAATCCAAAAGCATTTCGACCAAACTTTGCCGAGCGCAATGCTGCGGTTTGGAAAGCAATGGAAGAAGGCGTACGGGACAAAAAAGTTCGAGCTATCGGGGTGTCTAACTTCCATCCACGTCACTTAGAACCTTTACTGGAAGTTGCTGAAATTAAACCTGTTGTCAACCAAATTATGGTTAATCCTTCGGATCAGCAAGAAGAGGTTGTAGCTTTCAATAAAGCACACGATATTTTGACAGAAGCTTATAGCCCACTTGGCACAGGTAAAATCTTTGCGGTTACTGAATTGGCGGATATTGCAGATAAATATGGTAAAACAGTTGCCCAAGTCGTTTTACGTTGGAGTTTACACAAAGGTTATCTTCCTTTACCTAAGTCTGTGACGGCAAGCCGTATTAAAGAAAATGCGGATATTTTTGATTTTGATTTGACCGAAGAAGATATCGCCTTTATTGATAGCCTTCATGGGAAAGCAGGTCTGGCACGCAATCCAGACGAAGTGGACCACTAAAATAAATTTAAGGACATTCAAATTGTAAGATTTGAGTGTCTTTTTTTATAATTGACAGAATATAGACAGGAAGAATAATAAAACGTTAAAAAAGTGTTTTATTTCACAATAATAATTGCTAAATGAATATGAAAGTGCTATCATTTAATTGATAAAGAATTCACAAAGGAGAAACAAAATGAAAATTGGTGTAATTAAAGACCCAAAACAAGGTGAAGCGCGTGTAGGGATGACTCCAGAAAACGTAAAAATTCTCGTTGAAGCAGGTAATGAAGTACTTGTCGATAGTAATGCTGGTGCAGGTTGTGGTTTTACAAATGACCTTTATGAAGCGGCTGGAGGACAAATCGTCGATACAGAAACTGCTTGGGAAGCAGAGCTGATTGTTAAAGTCAAAGAACCAATGGAATCTGAATATAAATATTTCAAACCAGGCCAAATTATTTGGGGATTCTTACACTTGGCAGCCAATAAAGCTTGTGTGGAAAAAATGATGGAAGTCGGTGTAACAGCTATTTCCGGTGAAAATATCTCAATCAATGGTGTGCTTGAGTTGCTTAAACCAATGTCAGCTATTGCGGGACGTCGTGCAGTTAATATTGGGCAATATTATCTTGAAAAACAACATGAAGGGGAAGGAATTCTTCTTCCTGGTATTGAAGGTATCGAGGCTGGTACAGTTGTTATCTTCGGTGGAGGTAATGCTGCAGAAAATGCTGCCGATATGGCTGTTGCTTTGGGATGTAAGGTTATTATCATTGAACTTGGTGATGCGCGTATCGCCCAACTTAAAGAACGCTATGCAGGAAAAACAGTTGAAATCGTTAAATCAACAACAGAAGCATTGGAAGAAAATATTAAACTTGCAGATGTCTTTATCTCAACAATCTTAATCCCTGGCGCTAAACCACCAAAATTAGTCAAAGAATATATGGTTAAATCTATGAAACCAGGTTCTGTTATCGTGGACATCGCTATTGACCAAGGAGGAACTGTTGAAACAATCGATCATGCAACAAACCATGCGGATCCAGTCTTCATCAAACACGGCATAATTCATTACGCTGTGCCAAATATGCCAGGAGCAACACCTCGTACAGCGACAATTGCTTTGGCTCAGGGCAATATCTCTTTCCTTAAGGATATTTCAGTCAAAGGCTTAGATGAGGCGCTGAAATCAAAAGAACTCTTATCTGGGTTGAGTGTTTATAAAGGAAAAGTTGTTTCTAAAGCACTTGCTGATTCAATTGATGTCACTTATACGGAACTCTAAAAAGAAATCTAAGGAAAAAGAATTATGCCAAATTTAGCAAATCTGCCAATTACAATTAAAGATATTAAAAAAGCTCAAAACACTGTTAAACAATATGCACGTGAAACACCCTTGATTCAGTCAATGTTCTTGACTGCTAAAACAGGTGGCGAAGTTTACTTGAAACTTGAAAATATGCAATTAACAGGCTCATTCAAGTTCCGTGGCGCTTTCAATAAGATTGCTCAATTATCTCAAGAAGAGAAAGATCGTGGAGTGATTGCGTGTTCAGCAGGGAACCATGCTCAAGGTGTGGCTTTAACTTCCAAACTTCTCGGTATCAAGAGCATTATTGTTATGCCAAAAGGTGCACCTCAAGCTAAGGTTGATGCCACACGTGGCTATGGTGCAGAAGTAATGCTTGAAGGTGAACAGTTTGATGACTCAAAGGCCTTTTGTGAAGCTTATGCTAAGGAAAATAATATTACGTATATTCCTCCATATGATGATGCAGAAGTAATGGCTGGACAAGGAACAATCGGTCTAGAAATCTTAGATCATCTGTGGGATGTTGACACAGTATTGGTGCCAGTAGGTGGTGGTGGTTTGATTTCAGGTGTTGCGGTTGCCTTGAAATCTTTTAACCCTAATATCCAAGTTATTGGTGTGCAAGCTGAAAATTGCCATGGTATGACTGCATCTTTTAGAGAACGTAAGAAAGTGCACCATGATGAAGCACCAACGATTGCAGATGGCTGTCATGTGGCTTATCCAGGTGAATTGACTTTTGAAGTAGTCAATCAAATCGTTGATAATATGGTTCTTGTAACAGAAGCAGAAATCGAATTAGCCATTAAAGATTTGATTCAACGTACGAAAATCGTGGTGGAAGGTGCTGGCGCTCTTGCAACAGCAGCTATTCTCTCAGGTAAAGTTGATGATTATGTGAAAGGCAAAAAAGTTGTTTCTATCGTTTCAGGAGGGAATGTTGACTTAGCCCGTATTGAAGATGTTGTGGATCATTTTCTCATTGCCAATGACAACGATCAATAATTCTTAAAAAAAAAGACTTTGAATTTCAAAGTCTTTTTTGTATAGTTCAGTCTTTTTTTAATCGTGAGATAATTTACTCTGACATCACGAAATTCACAAAGACATGTAATTTAAATTAAAGTTTAATCAAAGTGCAAAAAATCCTTGCATGAGTAAAAAAAAAGTGTTAAACTTACTGTAAACGGTTACAAAACTTGTAACTAAAAATTGAAAGAAGGTTATAGAATGACTTCAAAAGTTTTAACACAGTTCCTCGAAAATGGGCTTGGAGACCTTAAACAAAAGGGTTTGCTCAACACAATTGACGTTTTAGATAGCGCTAATGGTCCTGAAATTACAGTTGCGGGCAACAAGATGATTAACCTTGCTTCAAATAACTATTTGGGATTTGCGACACGTCCTGAATTAATTCAAGCAACAAAAGATGCAACAGATAAATATGGAGCTGGAGCTGGTGCAGTACGTACTATCAACGGCACTTTAGATATACACATTGAATTAGAAAAAACAATCGCTGAATTTAAAGGCACAGAAGCCGCGATTGCGTTTCAATCAGGTTTCAATTGTAATATGGGAGCGATTAGCGCCGTAATGAAAAAAGGTGATGCGATTCTTTCAGATGAACTAAACCATGCCTCAATTATTGACGGATGTCGTCTCTCAGGTGCTAAAATTATCCGTGTTAAGCATCAAGATATGGCTGACCTTGAAGCAAAAGCAAAAGAAGCGACTGAGTCTGGTGAATACAATAAAGTAATGTACATCACAGACGGTGTGTTCTCAATGGATGGGGACGTTGCTAAATTGCCAGAAATTGTTGAAATCGCTGAAAAATATGATTTGATTACTTATGTTGATGATGCGCATGGTTCTGGTGTTATGGGCGGCGGAGCCGGTACAGTAAAACATTTTGGCTTGCAAGATAAGATTGACTTCCAAATCGGTACTCTTTCAAAAGCGATTGGTGTAGTAGGCGGATATGTAGCGGGATCAAAACTTTTGGTTGATTGGCTTAAATCACAAGGACGTCCTTTCCTTTTCTCAACTTCATTGACACCGGGTGCAGCAGCAGCAGCAAAAGAAGCCTTTGTCTTAATGCATGATCATCCAGAATATGTCGAAACACTTTGGGACAACGCAAAATACTTCAAAGAAGAATTACAAAAAGCCGGCTTTGATACAGGTGTATCTGAAACACCAATCACACCAGTGATTCTTGGAGATGAAGCAAAAACACAAGAGTTTTCTAAGAAATTGATTGAAAATGGCGTCTATGTTAAACCTATCGTATTCCCAACTGTACCACTTGGAACAGGACGTGTACGTGCAATGCCTACAGCAGCGCATACGAAAGAAATGTTAGATGAAGCTGTTGCTGTTTTTGCCAAAGTAGGTAAAGAGATCGGCTTGATTTAATTTCTTGGGGCAATAAAAACTTTCTATTACAAGTAAGCATACAACAAATATATTGGAGAAAATATAATGAAAAAAGTACTCATCACAGGCGCACTCGGACAAATCGGATCAGAATTAACAGAACGTCTTCGGAAAGATCTTGGGGTTGATAATGTTATCGCAACAGATGTACGTGAAGTTGAAGGTAATCCAGTTGTGACTGACGGCCATTTTGAAATTTTGGACGTCATGGACCGTGACAAAATGATGGCAATTGCTAAAGATAATGGTGTGGATACAATTATCCACTTGGCCTCACTTCTTTCAGCTGTTGCAGAAGCAAAACCACAATTTGCTTGGAATTTGAATATGGGTGGCTTGGTTAATGCCTTAGAAACAGCGCGTGAACTTAACCTCCAATACTTCTCACCATCATCTATTGCTGCCTTTGGACCAAGCACTCCAATGGACAACACACCTCAAGTAACTATTCAACGTCCAAATACAATGTACGGTGTGACTAAAGTTTCTATGGAATTGCTTTGTGATTACTACTACACTAAATTTGGTGTTGATACACGTGGTGTACGTTTCCCAGGTTTGATTTCTTATAAAACATTGCCTGGTGGAGGAACGACAGACTATGCTGTAGATATCTACTACGAGGCAATTAAAAATGGTCATTACTCAAGCTTTATCGCTGAAGGCACAAAGATGGATATGATGTACATGCCTGATGCTATCGATGCCATTGTTGACTTGATGAATGCACCTGCAGACAAATTAGTAAACCGTAATGCTTTTAATATTACTGCGATGAGTTTTGAGCCTGAAGAAATTGCTGCATCAATCAAAAAATTCATGCCAGACTTTACAATGGATTATGATGTAGATCCAGTCCGTCAAGGTATCGCAGACAGCTGGCCAAACTCTATCGATGCAACTTGTGCCAAAGAAGAATGGGGCTTCAATCCTAAATATGATTTAGATGCAATGACGAAAGAAATGCTTGAAAAACTTACAGAAAAATTAAAAAGCTAAAAACTAAGTTCATCCCATCACAAAATCTAAAATTATGTTAAAATAAGAGAGTAATCGGTTACAAGATTACTCTCTAATGCTGATGTTAGGAGTCAGCATTGTTATTATTAATCTTATCAAAAATTTATCTTTGAAAGAGGAGCTCTTATGGAACAAAAAAATGAAATGAAGCGAACGCTTGGTTTCTTCCCTGCCCTTACAACAGTAATGGGTACGGTTATTGGTGCAGGTGTATTCTTCAAGGCTGGACGAGTTGCGGAACTCACAGGCCAACCAGGATTGCACATATTGGTTTGGATACTTGGTGGTATCATTTCAATTTGTGGGGGATTAACTGCTGCAGAACTTGCTGCTGCTATCCCTGAAACAGGTGGGATGATTCGCTATATTCAACGTGGTTTTGGTAAACGTTGGTCATTTCTCTTAGGTTGGGCACAGTCTATTATCTATTTCCCTGCAAATATTGCAGCACTCTCTGTTGTATTTGGTACACAATTTTTAAATTTGTTTGGGATGAATGTGAGCGCAGCTAACACTGCAATAGTCGGTGTAATTGCAGCAATTACAGTTACCTTAATTAACTTCATTAGTTCTAAAGCTGCGGGAGGCCTTCAGTCCGTTACAACAGTGATTAAGTTAATTCCGATTGCCTTGATTGTTGTTGTTGGGTTACTTCGTCCTGGTGGTGTTGATTTCCAATTGCTTCCTATTACAGCAGGAGAAAACTTATCCTTGGCGTCTGCAATTGGTTCAGGTCTTTTAGCAACTATGTTTGCCTATGACGGTTGGATTTATGCTGGTAATATTGCCGGTGAAATGAAAAACCCTGCTAAACATTTGCCTCGTGCGATTATTCTTGGTATTGTTGCTATCATGTTTGTATATGTCTTTATCAATGCAGCTTATATTCGTACTTTAGGTATTCCAACCTTGATGGAAAATGATCCGAATCTCCCTGCTATTGTTGCCAATACAATTTTTGGTGGTATGGGAGGTAAACTTGTCACAATTGGTATCTTAATTTCTGTTTACGGTACAATTAATGGTTATTCAATGACAGGAATGCGTGCATCATACGCTTTGGCAACAGAGAAATCTTTCCCTTTCTGGAGAACGTTTAAAAAGCTCTCAGCGAGCGGCGTGCCCGTAAACTCAGGTATTCTGCAAGTTGCAATTGCAGCAATCATGTTAGTTGTAACAATGCTTTCAAGCGATGCTTTTGACTTCTTAACAAATATGTTGGTCTTTGTAATTTGGATTTTCTACACTATGGTTTTCATAACGGTCTTTATCTTACGTAAGCGCGAACCAGAATTAGTCCGTCCATATAAAGTACCACTTTATCCAGTTATTCCAATTATTGCAATCATTGGTGGTGTCTTCATCTTAGTCATGACCTTGATTAGTTCAGACTATATGAGTAACCAAGTTCCAGCCTTGGTTGGTGTTGTCTTTACTTTAATTGGTCTTCCTGTATACAACCATCTAGACAAGAAGTACCATCGTTAATATAGAAAAAAACTCCGAGTGTGGAGTTTTTCTTTTGGATCTGGAAGGAGAGCTTATTTTTTATCAGTATTTGCTTTTTAAAGTAAATTTGCTATAATTTGCTTATGAAAAAATTACTGGTATTGATTGACTTTCAAAATGATTTTATAGATGGTTCTTTGGGCACAAAAGAAGCGCAAGCTATTGTTCCAAGGGTTATTGAGAAGTTGGTGTCTTACGCTGAAAGTGAACGACTGGCTACACAAGATACACACTTTGAAGATTACCTAACAACTCAAGAAGGACAAAACTTGCCAGTAATTCACTGTCAAAAAGGTACTCAGGGTTGGGAAATACGTAAGGAAGCACAAGTTGGCTTTCAACGTGTGTTCGAAAAAAATATCTTTGGTTCAGTAGAGCTTGCAGAATATATCCGCAATGAGAATGTGGAGCAAGTGGAACTCATTGGTATCTGTACGGATATATGTGTGGTTTCAAATGCTTTATTGATTAAGTCATTTGCTCCAGAAGTAAAAATTACTGTTGATGCCTCATGTTGTGCGGGTGTAACTCCAGAAAGTCATCGTGCAGCTTTAGAAACAATGAAATCTTGTCAAATTAATGTGATTAATGACTAAAAAGAGCAAAAATAGCTCTTTTTTTATTTTTGGCCTCAACACTATATATAGTGTGCTTTCTTTTGTTTTCATAAAAAATGACACTAGATATAGTGGAAAAAGGAAAATTTATTTGATAGAATAGAAGCACAAGGAATTAAAAAATGGGGGAACGAAACAATGAAAATGGTTGAGGAAAGCACTGTTGTAACAGATCGAGAAATCAGTGTGATTAAGCGTGATGGTCGCTCCGTAAAGTTTGACAGCAGCAAAATTTTTGAGGCGTTGCAAAAAGCTGGGGACGAAATAGTACCTCCGGCTTCAGAGGAGCGTATAGCAGAAATCTGCGATCGTGTAGTGCACGAAATATTCACACGTTTTACGGATAATGTTAAGATTTATGAAATTCAAAGTATTGTGGAACATCTGTTGATGGAACTTGGTGAAACAAAGTGGGCGGAAGTTTACACAACTTATCGCACACAACGTGATCTTGAAAGAAGTAAGGCAACAGACATTAACTTTACCATCGAAAAATTGATCAACAAGGACCAAACGGTTGTCAATGAGAATGCCAACAAGGATAGCGATGTTTTCAATACACAGCGTGATTTAACTGCAGGTGCTGTTTCTAAAGCCATTGGTTTAAAGATGCTCCCTCCTCATGTAGCGAATGCCCACCAAAAAGGGGAAATTCATTATCATGACTTAGATTATTCTCCCTTCACAACGATGTCAAATTGTTGTTTGATTGACTTTAAAAATATGTTTGAAAATGGCTTTAAATTAGGGAATGCTCAAGTAGATTCACCTAAGTCCATTCAAACAGCAACTGCTCAAGCTTCACAAATTATTGCAAATGTAGCTAGCTCACAATACGGCGGCTGTTCATTTGACCGTGCTGATGAAATTTTAGCACCTTATGCAAAATTAAACTATGCGAAGCATTTAAAAGATGCGGAAGAGTGGATTGAGCAACCGGAAAAACGCGAAGCCTATGCTCAAGCAAAAACTAAAAAAGATATCTATGATGCGATGCAATCTTTGGAATATGAAATCAATACGCTTTTTACTTCAAATGGGCAAACACCTTTTGTTACAGTTGGTTTTGGTTTAGGAGAAGACTGGTATGCACGTGAAATCCAAAAAGCTATCCTGAAAGTCCGTATCGGAGGTTTAGGAAAAGAGCATCGTACAGCTATTTTCCCTAAATTAATTTTCACCTTGAAGCGTGGTTTGAATCTTGAAGTCGGTACGCCAAACTATGACATTAAAAACTTGGCACTAGAGTGTGCCACAAAGCGTATGTATCCAGATATCTTGTCTTATGACAAGATTGTCGAGTTAACAGGTTCATTTAAAGCAAGTATGGGATGCCGTAGCTTCCTTCATGGTTGGAAAGATGAAAAGGGCAATGAAGTAACTGCGGGCCGTAATAACCTCGGAGTAGTAACGGTAAACCTTCCACGTATTGCACTTGAAGCGGCAGGCGATAAAGAAAAGTTCTGGGAAATTTTTAATGAACGCATTGCCATTGCTAAGGATGCTTTGGTTTTCCGTGTTAACCGTACAAAAGAAGCCCAACCCAAAAATGCCCCTATACTCTTTATGAATGGGGCCTTGGGTCGCTTGAAAGCTGAAGATTCAGTCGATGAGCTTTATAAAAATGAACGTGCAACAGTTTCCCTTGGCTATATCGGCCTTTATGAAGTTGCAACAAGTTTCTATGGACCAACGTGGGAAAATAACAAGGAAGCAAAAGACTTTACTTTGGAAATCGTAAAACGTATGAACCAAGATTGTAAAGACTGGAGTAAAGAAACCGGTTATCATTTCTCTGTTTACTCTACACCAAGTGAAAGTCTGACAGACCGTTTCTGTCGTATGGATAAGGAGAAATTTGGTTCTGTTGCGGATATCACCGATAAAGATTACTATACGAACAGCTTCCATTATGATGTGCGTAAAAATCCAACTCCATTTGAAAAATTGGAATTTGAAAAAGATTATCCCGTTTATGCCAACGGAGGTTTTATCCACTATGCGGAATATCCAATGATTCAACAAAATCCTCGTGCACTTGAAGCCGTTTGGGACTTTGCTTATGATCGTATCGGCTATTTGGGAACAAATGCACCGATTGACCATTGTTATGAGTGTGGTTTCGAAGGAGACTTTACTGCGACTGAGCGTGGCTTTAAATGTCCCCAATGTGACAATGCTAACCCACAAACATGTGATGTGGTAAAACGAACATGTGGGTACCTAGGTAACCCTCAAGCTCGCCCTATGGTTCATGGCCGTCATAAAGAAATATCAGCGCGTGTCAAACATATGAATGGCTCTGTAGGTGTTCTTGAAGATGGCGAGAGCATTGACAGTGAAGCTGTAGATCATGCAAAGAGCAAGTTTGTAAAATAAAGTAAAAAGTGAATCTTAGGATTCATTTTTTTTTATGAAAAGATAAAAAAGCAGGGACAAATTTAAAATTTTAGTGAAAATTCAAGAATAATATTGACAGTGTTTAAGTTTTATTTTATAATTTTAATGCAACCGCTTTTTTACATTTGTAAAAGGCGCGTAAAAAATTACTTTGTCTTGTCCGCAGAGTGATAAAAAATTTTAAGGAGTAATATGGACACTAAAAAAATTAGATGGTTTACCGTCGCATTTATCGCCTTCAACATGGTTTGGGGCATGGGAAATGTGGTCAATAACTTCGCCCAGCAAGGGATCACAGTTGTTACCTCATGGATTTTGATTTTGGCGCTTTACTTTGTACCTTATGCACTTATTGTTGGGCAGTTAGGCTCAACTTTTAAAGACAGTAAAGGAGGCGTAAGTTCGTGGGTTGAACAAACTTCAACAAAACGTCTTGCCTACTATGCAGCCTGGACATATTGGGTTGTGCATATCCCTTATCTGGCCCAAAAACCTCAAGCTATTTTGATTGCCTTTGGTTGGATTGGTCGTGGAGATGGACAGCTTGTAAGTTTGATGTCTGTTCCGATGGTTGCCATCATTTCATTGATTATTTTCCTTCTCTTCCTCTGGCTCGCAACAAAAGGCTTAAACACGCTTAAAGTTATTGGGGGACTTGCAGGAACAGCAATGTTTGTCATGAGCTTGCTCTTTATCGTGATGGCTGTCAGCGTTCCTTTTATTGCAAAAGACTTTGCAATCGCAACGCCAGATATGGGAAATATCAACACGTATATCCCTAAATTCGACTTCAGTTACTTCACAACAATCTCTATGCTAGTCTTTGCGGTTGGTGGTGCAGAAAAAATTTCACCTTATGTCAACCAAATGAAGAGTCCTGCACGTGAGTTTCCAAAAGCAATGTTTATGCTTGCTGCAATGGTCGGTGTCTGTGCCGTTCTTGGCTCAGTTGCGATGGGTATGCTCTTTACAAGTGGTAACTTGCCTGATGACCTCATGGCCAATGGTGCCTATGCTGCCTTTCAAATGCTTGGCGAACACTATGGTATTGGCAATAGCCTGATGTATGTTTATGCCTTTACACAAGGTATCGGTCAAATTGCTGCGCTTGCCTTTTCAATAGATGCGCCATTGCGTATTTTGCTTGCGGATGCAGATCCACAATTTGTTCCAGCTTGGCTACGTAAAACGACTGCCAAAGGAACATTGATCAATGGTTTCGTATTGACAGGAATTTTGGTAAGTATCGTTATTTTGATGCCTTTGCTTGGAATAGGAAACATGAACGAATTGGTCAAATGGCTGACAAACTTAAACTCAGTGGTGATGCCAATGCGCTACATGTGGGTATTCTTCGCCTTTATCATGCTTAATCGTGCGATTAAACACTTTACTTCTGAATACAAATTTATCAAGCAAAAACGCTTGGCGATGTTTGCTGGTATCTGGTGTTTCTTGTTCACTTTAGTAGCATGTGTCCTTGGTATGGTACCAAAAGTAGATTTTGCTGCCGACCCTTCGGCTTGGTGGTTCCAATTGACTTCGAACATTTTGACACCAGTTGTCTTGATTCTTTTAGGGATGCTCCTTCCATTTATTGCGCGTCGTGAGCAAAAAAATCAAATGATTTAGTCTAAAAAGTAGTATAATAGAATGAGTAGTTTCGGAAGAAATTGCTCATTTTTTGATACGCTACTCTCATTGCCCTAAAGGGTCTAATGAGGAACGTCAAGCTTTATCAGGCTTGTCTGCATGATATCCTCTTCATTGTGATTAAGAGGATGAATTGTGAAATTTTAGATAAAATAGAGATAGGAGTAATGGCAGATGAATAATCCAAAACCACAAGAGTGGCTTGCTGCGGATTTGGAACAGGGCTATGTTTCAGATTATAAGCCTTTCAATTTTGTTGATGGAGAAGGTGTACGTTGCTCGCTTTACTTATCCGGCTGTAAATTCCACTGCGAAGGATGCTATAATCAAGCAACTTGGAATTTCCGTTACGGTAGTCCATATACAAAAGAATTAGAAGAAAGAATCATGGCTGACTTGAGCCAGTCTTATGTTCAGGGATTGACATTACTTGGTGGTGAGCCTTTCCTCAATACTGGCGTTGCTTTACCGCTGGTCAAACGTATACGCGCAGAACTTCCTGAAAAGGATATTTGGTCTTGGACGGGTTATACTTGGGAAGAGCTTCTACAAGAGGATGAAACCAAACTTGAGCTTTTGCGAAATATTGATATACTTGTTGACGGTCGCTTTAAACTCAGTAAGAAAAACTTATTGCTCCAATTTAGAGGCTCTTCAAATCAACGAATTATTGATGTGAAAAAATCCCTCGCTGAGCATCGAGTAGTCATCTGGGAAAAACTTAATGACGGTAAAGCAGCTGTAGAACAAATTCATAAGGAAAAGCTAATATGAAAACTGTGTTAGTAATTTGTGAATCAGGCTATTGGCATGACTTACGTGAAGGACTAGCAGCTGTAGAAATTGGCTTTCTCGGTTTTGACAAGAAAAAACCTAGGCGTTCCGAAATTGACCAATTAGTGGCGCAAGCTGACTTTGTGATGATTCGGAACCTCAATGTCGCTCATGCTTCAGTTCGATTTGCAAAAGAAGCAGCAAAAGCGAGTGATACACCTTTCTGGATAGGCAGTAATTTCGGTGTAGAAAAGATTATTGAAAAGCTTAAGCTTGCCTTTCCGGAAATAAAGTTGTCCGAAAAAACTATGAAGCCAAAAATGCCAAGAAAAAAAGTCCGCAACAAAAGTTGGCTAATCCTTCTACGAACAATTCTGAAGAAAAGTACCAGCTACCCAAGAAAGCAAAAAATCTTGCCTTAAAATCGGCTCTGAAGGACTTCAAAGTTACTGAAGAGGAAGTTGATTTTGCAAAAATGTTTAAGCCCTGACATCAGGGCTTTTTTGCAAAAATGAGAGATAGCGAAAATGCAAGTCATTTGGTATAATTAGTTTTATGAATAAAATCCTCGAAGTAGAAAATCTAACTTTCAAATATGAAGAAGATCAAGAAGCGCCCACTTTAGATGGGGTATCTTTTGCTGTCCAAGCAGGAGAGTGGGTTTCTATCATTGGTCAAAATGGTTCAGGAAAGTCAACCACAGCTCGTGCTATTGACGGTTTACTTGAAAATGTATCTGGAAATATAAAAATTGACGGACAAATTTTAAGTTCGGAGAACGTTTGGGCACTTCGTCAAAAAATAGGAATGGTTTTCCAAAACCCTGACAATCAATTTGTTGGAGCAACTGTTGAGGACGACGTCGCATTTGGAATGGAAAATCAGGGTATTCCTCGTGAAGAGATGATTTTGCGTGTGGACCAGGCTTTAAAACAAGTCAATATGCTAGAGTTTAAAGGCAAGGAACCTGCACGATTATCTGGTGGACAAAAACAGCGTGTTGCTATTGCAGGGATTATCGCATTGCGTCCAGAAATTATTATTCTTGATGAGGCAACTTCCATGCTTGATCCGACAGGACGTGCTGAAATCATGCGCGTTATCCGTGAAATTAAGGCAGAATATAATCTTACAGTGCTCTCGATTACTCATGACCTTGATGAAGCTACCCTGTCTGATCGTGTATTGGTCATGCGTGCGGGTAAAATTATCAAATCCGCCAAGCCAGAGGAACTTTTTGGTTCTGGTGAGGATATGATTAATATTGGTTTAGATATGCCTTTCACATCGAACTTAGCCGAGGATTTACGAGCGGACTTTAACTTGCCAGAAAAATATTTAAATGAAGAAGAACTGGCAGAACTCTTAGCAGAAAGACTGAGAAAATGATTAAATTTGATAAGGTAAATTTCACTTACCAACCGAATACTCCCTTTGCGAGTCGAGCGCTCTTTGACATCAATTTAGAGGTGGCAGAAGGAAGTTATACTGCCCTTATTGGCCATACAGGTTCAGGGAAATCAACACTATTACAACATCTTAATGGCCTGTTGCAACCTACAGAAGGTAAGGTCAATATTGATGATATTGTCATTCAGGCCAGCAGTAAACAAAAAGAAATCAAGCCAGCACGTAAAAAGGTGGGGGTTGTTTTCCAGTTTCCAGAAAGTCAGCTTTTTGAAGAAACGGTTTTGAAAGATGTTGCTTTTGGTCCACAAAACTTTGGTGTTTCGCAAGAAGAGGCGCTTAAAATTGCGCGTGAAAAGCTCGAGCTTGTCGGTCTAGCAGAAAAAAACTTTGAAAAATCGCCTTTTGAATTATCAGGTGGACAAATGCGCCGTGTTGCCATTGCGGGGATTTTAGCAATGGAACCTAAAGTTTTAGTTCTTGATGAACCCACTGCTGGATTGGACCCCAAAGCCCGCATCGAGATGATGCAGCTCTTTAGTCACCTACATCAAGAAGGGCAGACAGTTGTTTTGGTCACACATAATATGGATGATGTGGCCGAATATGCAGACAAGGTGTATCTCTTAGAAAAAGGACGTGTTATTTCATCAGGTAGTCCTCAAGACGTTTTTCAAAATGTTGAATTTTTGATGCAGCATGAGCTTGGTGTACCTAAAACAACGGAATTTGCTGTCAAGTTAGAGCAGCGAGGTGTGGTCTTTGACCGCTTGCCTATCAAACGTCAAGAGTTGATTCAAATGCTGAAGGAGGCGAAAAAGTAGAATGCAAAATATGCTTATGGGACGTTACATCCCTGGAAATTCGCTGATTCATCGTCTGGATCCTCGAAGCAAACTTTTAGTCATGTTTATTTTTGTTATCGTGATTTTCTTTGCACATGACTGGTTAGGCTATTTACTCTTAATTCTTTACACTTTTGCTGGTGTCCTTTTATCAGGAATTTCTATTTCTTATTTCCTTAAAGGTCTAAGACCGATGATTGGCTTGATTTTATTTACAGTTATTTTTCAGATGCTGTTTACACCTGGAGAACATATTATTTTTCAATTTTGGATATTGAAAATATCAACAGAGAGCTTAATTAACGCACTCTATATTTTCTTCCGCTTTGTGTTAATTATCTTTATGTCAACAGTACTCACATTGACCACGCCGCCGCTAACCTTGGCAGATGGTATTGAAACTGGTTTAGCACCTTTGAAGAAAATCAAGGTACCGGTACATGAATTAGGACTTATGCTTTCGATTTCACTTCGCTTTATTCCAACATTGATGGACGATACAACCATGATTATGAATGCCCAAAAGGCAAGAGGTATGGATTTTGGTGAAGGGAATCTCTTGCAAAAAGTCCGCTCGATTATCCCGATATTGATTCCGCTCTTTGTTTCGAGCTTCCGCCGTGCAGAAGATTTAGCAGTTGCCATGGAGTCACGAGGCTATCAAGGAGGCGATGGGCGCAGTAAATATCGTCAGCTCAAATGGTCGAAAAATGATTTTATTTTATTACTGAGTATTTTTATATTGGCTGCTCTCTTACTGTCATGGAATACCTTTAGTCGTTAATTCGCGCAGCTACTTTTAGAATAAAAAAACTGAATAATTTCGGTTTTTTTGTTTAATTATGAGTTTATTCTTGCATTCGCAAAGTTGATTTGCTATAATAATCAAGTAGTTAAAAAACGCACCCGTGGCTCAACTGGATAGAGTACCTGACTACGAATCAGGCGGTTGCAGGTTCGAATCCTGCCGGGTGCATAATAATTAATTCGGGCTTGCCCGTTTTATTATTGTAAAAAATTTTCATACCTTCGGGAAGTAGCTCAGCTTGGTAGAGTACTTGGTTTGGGACCAAGGTGTCGCAGGTTCGAATCCTGTCTTCCCGATTACCGACTAACCCTAACTCATCTTTCGTAGATGAGTTTTTTTGTTGGAAATGAAAACTGAGCCTGTATTGTGGTTGGAGTTAGTGAGTTAAAGAATAGATTCTTTGGAGTCTATTTTTTGTTTTGCTTTGATTTGGTATTAATATTGTCACTCTAGTATCAGGGCGTGCTATATAGAACAAAGCAAATAGGACATATCAAGAAGTATTGCAATTCTAGAAGTAGCAGTTAAAAAGTTTTTTTGATTTTTTTTGTTATATTTCATATTTTTTTACGGATAATAGTGTGCCATGAATAAAATTTATTGTGAATAGGAGGATGTGAAGTCAACATTGCAGAACAGATCAAAAAATAGTAGAAAACAGACCTTGAGAATAAAAGTACTAACTGAAATGAGGCTTTTTTGAAAAAAAGAATTTTAAAATTTAATCTTGCTATTCTTCTACTCAGCATTTTATTTGGAATGTTTATTTTTCAGGTAGAGCAATATTCAAGAGATAAAGTGACAGACTTTTTTAGATATACGTATAGTTATTCTCCTGTAAAAAAACCTAAAAAAATAACGAATAAAAAAGAGAACGACAGCGCGATTGATATTATAGAAAAAATTTCAAAACAGGAGGGATTATTTACACTCTATAAAGTTGTAGACCAAGGGTACTTTATCAAAGAAGGGATCAATTTTAAGTTCCTAGAAAAAGCAGAGATAACCTTGTATGTACCTCAGACGCATCAAAAAAGCGTGTACAGCCCTCCATTGAGTAAATCAGTCTTAACTATAGACGGTATAGATAATTTAAAAAATAAAAATGAATTTGAGTGGCAAGTTTTTATAAAAACAGAGGATAAAAACAAATATAAAGATACGGTAGAACAGATTAAAAATACTTATAACAAAGCTTTTGATGAGAACTATACTTACAAAGATTTTGCAGATTTTGAAAAAAGTGAAAGTTATGAATTATCATCGGGTAGGGACATTTACAATATTTCAAGCTATTTAAAGATTGGCATAACCTTTTTTACGGTGATGTTGAGTTTTTGGATTTTTTCGGTTCATAAAAAAATTCATATTTTACGACAAAATGGCTATTCTATCGTAGCGAGTATAAATAACTTTATCGGCAAGGGGTATGCAACTTGTATTTTTGCATCCATTGCTTTACTTACCTATTTATTAGGAAGCATTTCACGCATCTATTGTGTTAATTTTATGATAAATGTTGGACTACTCCTAGCCTTGAGTTATGTTTGGTTGATGATGATGGTTTATGTCGTGGAGAAGTTAGGTCGGAGAAAAAAAGAGAGTAAAAATAAAGGAGAAAAGTTATTTATCAACGTATTGCCAACAGCGATAAAACTTATTTTTCTGATGATGCTAGTCGCAACTCACCTAGATTTAGCAAGGATTATGTATCAAACATCCAGTATCACCTTTAATAGTAAAGTGCCTAAAAAAATAAGTGAAGATAACTATCATGTTTTTTACCCCGTTGTTGTGGGAAAAAATCAACTTGAATTTGACCATGACAAGGATTCTAGAGCAGAAGAAGAGGAGGAGATTTATCGCTATTTAAACCAAAACGGGAGCTTGCTGGTAAATATAGAACATTATAATATAAAAGAGAACGAAGTGTTTGGACGAACGATACAACTCAACCCTAATTATTTAAAAAAATTCGAGATTTTAGATGAAAATAATCAGAGAGTCCTTATAGAAGAAAGTGAAGAAAAAAGGATATTACTCATTCCCGAAAGATTCAAGGGAAGTGATGACTTAAAGAAGATAGAAGAATACTATTTTAAAGACTTACTCCAATTTGAGGATAAATTAAAGGAGATTATCTATATCAAAGATAAACAACCTGTCTACAGTTTTGTTCCCAATAAGCCATGGATTGATGACTATCCTATTTTAGATATTTTAACACTCAAAAACAGCGACAGTTGGGAAAGGAATATTTTTAGTGGTGCTATGTATCCGCCAATCAAAATAAAAACAGCTGGGCAGTCAAGTGAAAAGCTTAGCGGGCTTTTAGAGAAAAACAAGTTAACAGATAATTTACCTTCTTTTGTCCCCTATGAAAAGTCAGAGATTACGCTAATAAAAAGCCTGTCTGGTTCGCTCAGCTCTTTATTAATCAGCTCCCTATTGACTGTATTTGTCTTTTCCATTGTTTGCTTACTTACCACTGCCTATTTTTTCCAGTATCATAATAAAAAATTTTATTTGCTAAGGCTAAACGGTTATTCTTTTTTTGAAGCTTATGCCTCAGTCTTTTTATTGTTGCTATTCGAACTAATGATGGGTTTATCTATAGCTGTATTCTTGTCTGAAATCAGCAAAGAATTTGTTATTAATATCTTTCTGGCCATGGTACTCAATGTCATTATAGTCAGTATGACTTTGTTTAGAGTTGAAAAAAGACAGTCTAATTAAATCTTTAAAGGGGAAAGTGATGAATAAAAACGAAATAGTCTCTCTATCTAACATCCAAAAAAAGATACAGGATAAACCCATTTTTTCAATCAATGCGTTTACTGTAAATAAGGGTGATTTTGTTACCATCAAAGGTGTCAGTGGTTCTGGAAAGACGACGCTGTTAAACATACTAGGGATGAACGACACGGTAAGTTCAGGAGAATATTTATTTGAAGGTATTGAAGCGTCAGAGCTGAAAGGAAAAGAAAAACTAAAAATCAAGAGAAATAAAATATCATTTTTATTTCAAGATTTCGGTCTAGTTGAAGAAGAAACAATTAATTTTAATTTAGAAATAGGCTTAAAATATAGCAAATTAAGTAGGAAAGAGAAAGTAAAACAAAAAAAGGAGGCACTGAATGCGGTCAATTTAAATAAAAAACTATCCACAATGATTAGCAGTTTATCTGGGGGAGAAAAACAGCGCGTTGCACTCGCGCGAATTATTTTAAAGCCATCCATACTTATCTTAGCGGATGAACCCACAGGTTCTTTAGATTCGCTCAACAGAGATATCGTTACGGATATTTTATTTCAACAATCAATAGAGGGGAAATCAGTAATCATTGTCACCCATGATGAGGAACTGGCAAAGAAAGGGAATAAAAGCATAGAACTTTAATTTTGCGCTACCATTTTTTTAAATCAACCCTACACAAGATCATGAACAATCCTCGGCTTTAAAATTATCGGAGACACAGCGACATTGTATATAAAAAATTTTTGGAGGTAAATATGAAAAAAATGATATATTTAGCAACTTTAGTACTTTCTTTTGGACTGTTCGGCGGTTTCCTAGGTGGTTCAGTGGCTTTTGCGGACAAACAAGAGCCATATGGGGATATCACACATACATCAGATTCTGAGGGATATATCCATTTTGACCCTGAAGGTAATATTGTAGAAAGTAATTTAGGGTCTAACACCAATAAGAAAGCAAGACCAGCTATTAATCATGCTTCAGGGAGATGGGTATATTTTTCTGACCTTTATGATTGGGGAAGAATGAAAAGAGGACATTCTAACCATTACAGCTCTAGATATCAAAGACATGGTGCTAAAGCTAAAGTAGGTACGAGAAGTCAAGTAGCAAATGCTGGATTTAAACAATGGGCACTTGCAACTACTTATGGAAGATCTTCTGCTACATTTTCTTGTTGGTATAACCCAACAAACTGGTATTAATTTTTAAGGAGATTGTTCATGGTCTTCTGTAAGATTGGTTTGAAAAAATAGCAGTGGATAAAAAGATGTTGTCTTCGGACAGCCATTGAGTTGTGTTTGCTGAGAAGTTTTCGTAGCTGAGTTTTTTGTTCTTTAATTCATCTAAAGAATTACATTTGCTTAACAAGCTCCTAAAGTCCCGCAAATTGTTAGGTGTGTAGAAGTACTTAAAGTATAATAGTGCATAACACTAAAAAAATTAGTGAATATATTATTTAAGGAAGATATTATATGGAAAAAGACTTGAAAAATGATGTCGGTTTTTTCGGAGCCTTATCTATTGTTGTAGGAACGGTTATTGGAGCAGGAGTATTCTTCAAAATTGCTGCGATGGTTGCAGTAACCCAATCTGCTTCGCTAACTTTGCTTGCTTGGGCAGTGGGTGGTATTTTAACGATTTGTGCGGGACTCAGTGTTGCTGAACTTGCAGCTGCCATTCCGGAAACAGGTGGTGCTGTAAAATATTTAGAGCACAGTTATGGAAAACTAGTGGGCTTTCTTTTTGGCTGGGTACAAGTATTAATTTATAATCCTGGAAATATGGCAGCCCTAGGAATAATCTTTGCCACACAAGTTCTGAACTTGCTTGGCCTACCTCAAGGCTTATTATTACCTATCGCTATTGCCTCTATTTTAACTATCATGTCTATTAATCTACTGGGTTCACGTTTTACTTCACGTTTTCAGCAAGTGACTTCGATTTTAAAATTAATCCCAATCTTTTTGATTATTATTTTTGGTTTAACAACCAATTCGCAAGTGGATGTGCAGTTGTTTCCAATTCAGGCGGGACAAAATATCGGATTCTTTGCCGGTCTTGGTGGCGCTTTGGTCGCGAGTTTGTTTGCCTTTGACGGCTGGATGAATGTAGGGAATATCGCCGGTGAGATGAAAAATCCGCAAAAACATTTGTCGAAAGTTATCACCATCGGTCTATTGGTTATTTCATTTATTTATATTGCCATTAGCTTAGGGTTTTTAAAAGTTCTGCCTCTGGATCAGATTGCAGGAAATGCAAATACAGCTTCAGATGCTGCACAAAAATTATTTGGTGTAAATGGTGGTAAGCTCGTAACGATTGGGATTTTAGTTTCTGTTTATGGCACGCTCAATGGCTACACAATGACAGCAATTCGTGTGCCTTATGCTCTAGCTTTAGAAAACTCACTTCCTTTCTCAAAACACTTGAGTAAACTCAATAAAAATGCCATTCCCTTTGTTTCAACGGCCTTGGTTGGGAGTTTAGCTTGCATCTTTATGGCAGCAGGTTCCTTTGATATCCTGACAAATCTGGTCATCTTTGTAATGTGGTTTTTCTCCTTCTTGTTAATTCTTGCAGTATTTATCCTCCGCAAAAAGGAGCCAAATTTGCACCGTCCATATAAGGTTGTACTTTACCCTGTCCTTCCTGTCATTGGAATGTTGGGTGCCTTGTTTATCATGTGGACGACTATTACACAGCAGCCCGTTCTTGCGATGATTGGGATTGCTATTACGCTAGCCGGCATTCCTGTGTTTTATTACCAGACGAAAATGAAGCGAAGCAGCGATAGTGTTGCAGCAGTTGTTAAAGTAAAATCTAAATAAGAAGAACACTATAAATGATTCACTTGTCATGTTGACAGTTTTTAATAATTTTGCTAAAATAGTAAAGTTGAATATAGCAGTCAGCTAGAAAACTCGTCAACATTTCCCTTGTTACGAAGTAACCGAAGCTGTAAGGCGAAAGTGAAATGCACGAATTCGAGGCTGTCAATATTCTTCAAAAAAATTTGAAGGAGACATTAATATGTCACGTTATACTGGTCCATCTTGGAAACAATCACGCCGTCTCGGCATCTCACTTACAGGTTCTGGTAAAGAACTTGCACGTCGTAACTACGTACCTGGTCAACACGGCCCTAACAACCGTTCAAAACTTTCTGAATACGGTTTGCAATTGGCTGAAAAACAAAAACTCCGTTTCACTTACGGTGTTTCTGAACGTCAATTCCGTAACTTGTTTGTAGCAGCTACACGTGTTAAAGAAGGAACTCTTGGTTTCAACTTCATGACTTTGCTTGAACAACGTTTGGATAACGTTGTATTCCGTCTTGGTCTTGCAACTACACGTCGTCAAGCACGTCAATTCGTAAACCACGGTCACATCCTCGTTGATGGTAAACGCGTTGATATTCCATCATACCGCGTAGCACCTGGTCAAGTTATTTCAGTTCGTGAAAAATCTATGAAAGTTCCTGCAATCCTTGAAGCTGTTGAAGCAACTAAAGGACGTCCAAACTTCGTATCATTCGATGCTGATAAACTTGAAGGTTCACTCGTTCGTCTTCCAGAACGCGATGAAATCAACACAGAAATCAACGAAGCACTTATCGTCGAATTCTACAACAAAATGATGTAATCAGTGAATTTGTTAGGATTTATTACCTTACAATATCACTTAAGTATCAGCTTTTGATAGATTTTATGTTTTGATACATAATGTTAGGTTTCAATAGAAGCAGAACTAAAAACAGAACTAAACTTTGTCGGGCGGAAATGCTCTGTATCTTTGATACAGGGCTTTTTTTTGATTTACTTTTTATTATGAGGAATAATAAAAAAGAATAGCTTCTTTTTAAGCTATTCTTTGTCATATTCTGTAAGTATATTTTCGAGCTCGTCTCCAATTCTTTTTACTATTTCAGTGACTAATGCATTTCCCATAAAAAACATACGCATCCGAGTAGAAACTTCTTTTATTGTTCCATCAGAAGACTTTTTGTATTTTGTCCAATCATCAGGAAAGTCCTGTATTCTTTCCGCTTCAATTGGGGTAAGTAATCGATAACGATTATTAATTTTTAATAAATGGGTAGAGCGATTAATTGAGCCTTCACTGGTAAGCATCGTTCTGGCTGGTAATTCTAATGAGTCAAATGGGGACATTCCTCCTTCTGAATAAATCCACTTATGTCCATCAGGTGTGGTTCGCTCAATTTTTTTAGAGCCCCTTAGATAATTAAATTTCTCTATCTTATCTGGGTCCGTAATATAAAATTCTTCTGGTACTTCACTTTCTTTTTGAAGGATTTCTCCCAAAGTAATAGCTTTCTCTTTTATTGGCTCGGTGTCAATAGTAAAGTAACGTCCATACCTCATTATACCGGTGTTCCAAACTGTCCCTGTGAAATTATCAGATACATTAACTATATCATTAGAGAGTTGGTAAAAAGCTGAACGGTTTTTATTTGGAGTTTGCTTTATAGGGAATTGTCTAGAAAATAAACCATCTTTGAAAATATATTCATCATATAGATGTTCATCAGTAATTAAATCTAGTGTAGTTGGTTCATACTTTTCGTCTATTTTTTTAGCAAAAGGGGTGCTGTTGTGATAGACGTAAAAGAAAACGCGTCTTCTACGTTGAGCACGACCATAATCTGCCGCATTGATAACTCGCCATTCTACAGAATAGTTTAATGCATTAAAAGCAGAAAGCATGATTGCAAAGTCTCTTCCTCGCTGACTTGATGGAGACTTGAGTAGTCTGTCGACATTTTCTAATATCAAATATTTTGGTTGTATGGTTTGTACAGCTCTAATGATTTCCCAAAACAGAACTCCTTTTTTTCCTTCAATACCCATTTCTAGTTTCTTAGAACGTGCAACAGAATAATCTTGACAAGGAAATCCTCCGACAATCATATTCACACCTTTGTCGCGCATTTCTTCAAACTTACTAATGTCAATTTTCTCTACATCAGTATTTATATGCTCTATATCAGGATAATTGTATACGCCAACTTCAAAGGCGTCTTGAGACTTTCTTGATGGTTCAAATTGATTTGAGTAGGTTGTTTTGAATAATTTTTCATTTGAGTTATTCAGACCAACGGTAAAACCGCCTACTCCATCAAACATTGAAAATATTTTTAATTGTTCCATGTGTATTCCTTTGAAAAATTGATAATACTATTATAAAATAAAAGTGGCAAAAGATCAAGTTATAAAACTGGAATGAGGTAATTTATGCCGAATCATGTATTTACTAAAAAAGAACTTATTGAAATTTTTGATAATGTTATCGGATGCACTTTAGGAGAAGTAGATAAAAATAATGTATTTAATAAAACTATATTAAACCCAAAAATTACAGGTATTGCTGGAGATGTCATTGAACAATCAGTTCTTGGGTATCCAGCAGATAATAAACAAGAAGCTGATTTAATTGTGGACGGTATAGATACTGAGTTGAAAACTACGGGATTAAAAATTTCAAAAAAAGGAATATACTCTGTGGAAGCGAAAGAGCCAATGAGTATAACAGCAGTGAGTCCTAATAAAATAGTAGAAGAAGAGTTTTACAGTTCTATGTTGTGGCATAAGATGGAGCACATGCTACTTATTTATTACTTATATGATTCAGAAACAACAGTCCCTGCTTCAGAATACGCTAAATTTCCAATCCAAAATTATCAGTTTCATGAGTTTAGTAAAGAGGATATAGAAATTTTACTTAATGATTGGCAGGTTGTGCGAGATTTTATTATTAATGTTAAGGAAAATAATTTGAATCCCGACATCGAATATCCTAAAATCTCTAAATTGAGAAATCAAATGCTTTATATGGATACAGCTCCAAAATATCCTCACCCACCAAGATTTAGGTTGCGTAGACAAACATTAACTACCATCGTGCAAAAATTTTTAGGAAAAGAGTTTCAGCCATTATATGGAAAAAATAAATTTTCGAATTATAAAGAGCTAGATGAAATTCTTGAAAATTTCACTATGAAATATAAAGACAAAAGTATCGAAGAAATAGCTAGAATTTTGGATTTAGAGTTAGTCAGAAATAGTGATGGTAAAGTGAATAAGTCCATTACGGAAAAGATTATGACAGCTGCATTTGGAATAAAATCAGGTAAATTAAGAAAGATAGATACTTTTGCTAAGATAGGTACAATTCCTAAAACTCTTACTTTAACAAATAAAGGTGCTCGTACGGAAGATACAAAATTTGATACAATTGATTTTTTAGAATGGAGTGACCCAAGAAGAGACTTTGAATGTTCTTCAATTTATGAATTTTTTGCAAATCAAACTTTGTTGTTTTCTATATTTGAAGAAGCATACAATAGCTCACCACTAGAGAAAAATATTTTTAAAGGATTTAAACGACTTTCATTTGATGACGAATTTATCAACAGTGAGGTGAAGAAAACATGGGATCAAGTACGTTATTTACTTTTTAATAATGAATTCAAAGTAGAAGGAGTCAGAAATAAAAGTGGAGAATTAAGACTTAATAAGAAAACAGGTACAATTCAAGAAGCTACTAATTTCCCTAAGTCAAAAGATTATGCGATTTTCTTAAGGGGGACAAGTACAGACTCTACTAAGAAACCACTGAAATTAAATGGATATGATATTTATCAGCAACAATTTTGGATAAAAGGCACAGTTTTAGTTGAGATGTTAAATAAGATAGACTATGTGTAAAGATAGATAACTCTGTATCTTTGATACAGAGTTTTTGTTTCTTTTTGATATCTTTTTGTTTACGAAATATTATAAAAAAGAGGTTTCAATTCGCATCATAAAAGATTATTTTATATTGCTATTCTATCAATTCATAAGAACCAAATTTTTGAAATTGAAAATAGAAACTTGCATATAATAAAAAGCAGGAGCATTCCTGCTTCAATTCCTGACGGAAGTAATGCTTAATGTAAAAAGTGAATCTACGTTTAATTCGTTTTATCAAGAGTTCTTGAGCATCTTTTGCAACGTATCCTATCAGGCTCGTTATCCATATAGCAATTATTACAAGTAATATAAAGGTCAGAAGTTTGATTTTTATTATTAGAAGGGCTTTTAGAGGTATTAGTACCTTTAGATTTTTTAGAAGATGTAACTAATATCGTTGATATTTTTAATCCTATTGGGAAGAAGAGCATTAAAATAATATTAACTTTATAAAAATGGGGAGATGAAAAAGCAAAATCTAGTCCGGGAAGTAAGACGCTAATAATGAAAGTACACCAAGCTATTGTTACTCCTAAAAATGTTTTAAATTTTGTATTTGATTGGGTGTATTTGCCCTTCTTACTCATATTGAAATATATAGACATTATTATAATGAATACTATGATTTCTATGATTCTTTGTATTCTTAGAGCATTTAAGGTTTCTCCAAGCATACTATCTATACTTTTCGGTATAAGTAAGCTCCCTGTCATTTCTCCCCAACCACTCATTGTTGATCTAAAAGGGAAAAAAGCTAAAATTGCGATAATTCCTATTGTCAATATACCCAAAAATTTATTTAGTTTATTCATTTAAATATGTCCGTTAATTATTTAATTGTATTCTCTAGGACGAGATTGAATTCAGCCGTTCCTAGTGCATTCCAATCCTCATCATCAAATTCTATAATGCCATGTAATGTCTTTCCTTTTGTTAACAATCCACTGCCATCATAATCAGTGATACTACCAATGATACTTTTACCTACAGCTACATCTTTCCAAAGAAGACCTAAGGACCATGGATTTACCTCTTGACCATCTATATCTAAATTAATGTCTTTAACAGATATTACTTGGTTGGTATTATTTGTAACTTTAAATGAATTCCAGTTAGTTTGTTCGAGTTTTATTCCCCCTTCATCGTAAACTGTTGTAGGTTGGAATGTTGTATTTGAGGTATCCTTAGAGCTACCATCCGTATTGTCTGTAGAACGATATTTGTAATCCATATCTGCGACTTTGACAATCAATGTATCAGATTTGTTGATATAATCAGCTTCGGTGAATGCTTCCATATCCCAGCCATCACCCGAAGAGTAGTGTTTAACAGATTTTTGACTTTCATCATAATTAACAGTATTTTTGGGAATGAATGTAGTATACTCACTTACATCATCGGCAAAGTTCCCAGTTACATACTGCACTTTCACTCCAGCTTGTTTTAAAAGCGCATCAGCTTCCTCTTTGCTTTTAAGAGAAATATCAGGTATTTCTATCATATCAACGGGTATTTTTTTTGGGTGTTCTTGGGTGGTTTTTGTATCTTTATTTTTTGCGTCTGTAGAGCTTGGGCTAAATAAGCTGGCTATTACTACAAAAATAAGACAAGCTAAGAGCGGAATAGCTATATAAGTCCAGCGTGGAATGTTTAATTTTTTCAAAATTTGTTCTCCTTAAGTATATCTTAATTTGTATTTGTACTATTAAGTATAATAAAAATACGCATGAAGGTCAAACTATAATAGCATACATATTACTGTAGTTGTATTTTGTTTTAATATGATTGATACAGAGGTACTGTAATGGGAATGGAATATTTTGGAGAGAAATTAAAAGCTGTAAGAAAAAGTAAGGGATTGACACAGCTTGAATTGGCAAAACGGTTAAATGCTTCAAAGGGAGCTATTTCTGCTTATGAGCAAGGTATTACCTATCCATCAGTTGATGTACTGATAAAGATATGTGATATCCTTAATACCTCATCAGACTACTTACTAGGGATATCAGATGAAGTGACTATTAAGATGTCAGGATTATCCGAAAAGCAGATGGAGTCTTTCTTGGAGTTTGTTGCCATTGTTGAACAAGCAAATAATATTGTAGAAGATAAAAAAAGTTAGGAAAAATACACCTAACTTTTTTATGTTTTATTTATTATGTTGAATTGTATTCTTAGCTGATTTTGCAGTATGGATAAATTCTTCGCGCGTGAAGACATCTCCTTGGGTATTTTCAGTATCAATCAGTACAGCGAGTGGTTCAATTGAGATTTCATGCTGAAAAGCATAACAACAAGCAATGAACAAGTCATTATTCCTTGCTGTGGATGTCCCTTCTACAATACGTTGGTATGCTAAATTACCATTAGGACAGGCACTGCGTGGGGTAGCATATTCTGGAAACATAGCTTGTGCAATTTCACGTTGTTTCTGTACAGTGTTATTAAATAAGTGTTCCTCTAGCTTTCCTTGATACTCACAAGGCTCTTTTTGAATAACAGGTACGTATCCTTCACTTGGGGAAATAATACAATAGTTATTATCATTTGCTTTGATATCCACTCCAGACCCGAAACTATCCTTGAATACATCAATCTTTTGTTGATAAGTTAGCGAAGAAGAAGACTTTTTCTTGAAAATAATATGAAGACCACCAGTCTTTGTTACCTCCACATAGCTTGTCTTAGCATTTGTCATTACTTCTTCAAAGTATGGAGATTTGTAGAGAGTAGAATATCCTTCAAAATTCGTGTCTTTGTAAGGAAGTTGATAGAGATAGTCTAAACCTTTGTCAATTAATCCTTTGCGAATTTCTTCTTTAAGTTCAGGAGAAAGAGTATGTGTATCAATATCAATAAACCAAACACCACGCGCAAGCATGGCGATTTGTTTATCTTGCCAATCCCATTGTTCGATTACACTTTCTGTAATATCAATGCCTGCAAACTTATAAGAAGGTTGTTTCTTATCTTTTAATACAGGAATACATTGATATCCTTTTTCATAAAGTTTTCGTGCTTTTTGTTTAAAATTTGTCATAAAGTTCCTTCCATATAAAAATTACGCTATTACAGATATTACGCTTTTCCTAAGAGAGTACTTATAAAAGAATGCGTAATAAGCGTAATAACGTAATGTCATTTTTTTTACTGTTCAGTCAGCCATTGTTTATAAAGTACCATAGCTTTATTAAAGCGCTCATTGTTGGTCTTTTTAATTACACGTAAAGTTTTTCCCTTAAAAATAGAGCCCTCTACCATTCCAATTAAATCCAAGGCGGCTTTACGCTTTTGGGAGCTTCCTTTACCAGAATATGTTTCACGTAAAAGATTTTGTAAGACGTCATTGTCTGTTTTTACCACATAATCCTCTTCAGTTTTGTGAATTTCTCCTAAAACAAGGAGCTGTACGTCATCAAGTTGTGTACTGTTTTGAAGATTATTCATTTCAACGTGTTTAAAGTCAAATTGGTAATCATTCTCTTCCCAATAATAAAAAGAGTCTAATAAAGCTGCAAGTCCAGAAATAGGCAGGGCATCCCGCCCTGATGAAGTTGTACTTGACTGTGTAAATTTTCCCCAATACTCTTGAAAGAACGCTTCACGTTGTCCGTCAGTCTCCCCATTCGGACGGTCCTTGAAGGCAATATTTACCAGACGACTTTTCATATCTTCAGATAATAAGATATTCTCGTTAGAATCGATTGTTAAAACTCCTGTGAGGTTAATATCTGCATAGTCTTTCCCAATAGTACGCGCTGTATGTGTGCTTTCGGTAGCAAGTACTTTAAGGTTGCGTTCCATTTTTTGTGTGATTGCTCCTGCTTCAGTTACCAATAACATCTCACCGCCATCAAAGGAAGCCCAACCTAAGTCACTTGTCATCCCTGACAGAGCATCAAGAGAAACAGGTTTTGTTTCAAAAATTGATGAAAGAACCTTATGGCGAAGACCTTTACCAGTACGGACGCCTGATTTACTTACGAAGAACTTTGATTTTGACACTAAACGCATTGCGACCATCATAGTATAGAGAGGTTGAAGCCGCGCATTATGCAAGCTATCAGCATCATAGATAACAGATTGAAGGAATTCCTTATACAAAGACACTAGAGCTTTCACATCTTCATAGGAACACTCAAATACTTTAAAGTAGGAATTTGTTTCTTGTGGAGCTTCCGAAATCACAGTTTTTTTCTCTAAATCAATTTGGAAATCAGTACCTGCGATAGTAAACTCCTTCAGTGTTTTTACGGGGTCAATGTGAAGATGAGAGTCTATAAATTGAATAATCTCTAATACTTCTTGCGGACTAAAATCACGCCCCTTAGGCATTTTATACATCTGAGTCATTTTATGTTCTGATAAAGTATGATATTGCAAATTGCGCGTGAAATAGACTTGTCCATTTTTGAAAGTAACTCCTCCATGGAGATAATCAAGAATAAGGACAATAAAGCGAGGGACTTTTGTACCTTCAAATTTAATCCCTGCTGATTCCAAGCCATTGTTGAGATACAAATTAATATCATCAGTATACTTTCCTTCTGGGTCCTTAGGAATAACTTTTACTTTAGATAAAAATTTAGGCAACAAAGCTGCATCAATATTTTCAAGCTCTTCCCATGGAAGAGCGATTGTAGTTTTGATATTAGTTTCAAGTGACATAATGTCTCCTTTTGATTTTAAAAAATGACGAACGATGCGAAGTTTTTCAATAACCAAACCTGTCCGCCCGACATTTCTAATTATTTTTTGTTAAGTTTCTGTTACTCCGATGAAGCTCAAAATCTCTTTTTTGAGATACCAAACTTTACGGCTGTCTTCAATAGGAGGGCTGTAACGTTTCAATCCGTATTGTTCATAGGAATACAAAGTATTTGGATTAACCTGAAGAAATTCACAGGCTTGTTTTTGTGACAGTAACTCAGGATAGCTCTTGAATTCAAATGTATCATTTGTTGCTTGTTCAATACAATTTGCTACTGATTTTGAAATTTCATTTTGAGCTTCTTTGCTCAGAAATGTAATAGAGATTGGATTGTCTTTATCCATTTATTTCCCCCTGTCCTATGTTATAATAGGAATAAGATAATTTACCAAGCCACACCTCTTGGCGGAGAAGTGAGGCTTTTTTTTGTTTGTTGTTTTTCTTAGGAGGAGGGGCACGATATTTTTTCATCTTTTTAGTTGAATGACCTTTCATTTCATGGTAAAATATAATCAGTAATCATAACCGAGTATGGTTTCGATTTTAACAGAAAGATTTTTTGAAGTCAAGTAATAAGTTATATTACCGGTTATATTAAAAAAGGAGGCATAATGCTAGGAGAATTTTTAAAAGAAGAACGATACAAGTACGGGAGTACACTCACTAGTGTTGCAGAAAAAGTAGGGGTCACTCAACCCTTCATGTCTAATGTTGAAAAAGGGAAGAAGTTCCCAACTGTAAGCATGTTCTTTTCTATAGTAAAAGGGATAGCTTCTTTATCATCTCAAGGCGTAGATGCTTACCAAGATATCTTAAATAATTTTTTTAAAACAATATCGCCAAGCTTTCCTATTATCTCTCCAAACAGTAATCGTGTATATGACGTTGAAGAGCTGAGGAGTATTTTATTAACTGATTTAGAGCACAGCAACTATTTTATTCTTAATGAAAGAGAAAAAACAAGTGTTATTGGTATTATCGAATCCTTACTGACATTAATTGATACTAATACAGGGATCATTAAGGACTATGAAGCTGAAACTCTAGATAATGAGAGTGATGGGAAGTATAATATCAACAAAAAATTATCACTGAATGTTGAACACCAATTAGACTTAAATTTTATTGAGGCTAAGAATCTACTTAAGTATATGGATTTGCGTATTGATGGTAAAAAATTAAACAAGACAGATATAGCTGTACTTGAAACAGTAATCCTTGGCATCCGTAACCGAAGGAGTATTTAATACTCAAACATTTTCTCAATAACCAAACCTGTCCGCCCGACATATGGTACAGGAGAAAATTAATGAGTGATATTAAAGAAACAAAGAAAAAAGATGGTACGATTGTATACAAAAAGCGTGTATACTTAGGAACAGACAGTTTAGCAGGTGTTGGGCGTTATACGACAATTTCTGCCAGTAAAAAATCTGATATTAAGAATCTTGAACGTCAGAAAATCAATGAGTTTGAAGCAAATGGGAAAACAACACTTCGGAAAGTAAACAAGTTTAAAAATTTTGAAGAGCTTGCTCTAGATTGGTTTGCAGGATATAAAACAGCAGTGACGGAAAATTCTGCAGAAACAATGTGGAGTTCTTTCAATGTTTATATTTTGCCCGCTTTAGGTAAATATAAACTAGAAAAAATTAACACCCCATTAATCCAATCAATTATCAATAGCTGGGTTCAAAGTACTAATGTGGCTGTAAAAGGAAAAAGAGCACGACCAACAGGAAGTGCTAAGAATGTGAAGTTGCATCTTGGAACTATTCGACGTATTTTACAATATGGATTTGAATTAGGAGTGATTAAGGATAATCCAGCTAAAATGGTTTCTGTTGGTAAAGTGAAGGAAGAGGCGTTAGAGGCTCTGAAATATTTTGATTCAGATAACTTGAAAAAATTTTTTTCCTATTTGAATAGTCTTCCAGATACATATGGTAATCGCTGGGATACTACTTTATATATGTTTTTAATAGCTACTGGTGTGCGCGTGAATGAAGCTTTAGCATTGACATGGGATGACTTTGACTTTGAAAAAGGTAGTGTTACTATCCGAAAAACACTGACTCGTAAAGTGCAATTACAAGAAAAAACTAAATCACAGTCAAGTATGCGAGAACTTCCACTTGATGAGATAACATTGACTATGATGTTAGCTTTTAAAAATCGAACGACAGCGTTATTCATGGAAAAAGGGATTTATAATGTAGAAGTCGTATTCCCGTCTAATGTTGGAGGTCTCCGTGCACGTTCTAATTGTATGACACGCTTGAAAAAGCATTATAAAAAAGCTGGAGTTCCTGATATCGGTTTTCATGGCTTTCGTCATACACAATCAAGTGTTTTACTGAATGCAGGGGCTGACTATAAAGAAATTCAACACCGCCTTGGACATTCGAGTATTAAGATTACATTGGATACTTATAGCCATCTTGCGCCAGATAAAGCAAGAGAAACAGCTCGTATTAGTAAAGAGTCGTTAAAAGAGTTAGGTTTTGGCTCATAATTGAGAACACAGAACTAAACACAGAACTAAAACTAAAAATATAAAAAACAATCTCTTACAAACCTTTATACATAAAGGTTCACAAGAGATTTTGTCTATTGAATTCTACAACAAAATGATGTAATCTCGTTTCACACGAGTTATAACTCTAAGTCAGATTGACTTAGAGTTTTTTTGTTTAAGATTTACTTCATAAACTTTAGGTTCAGTTATACTTAATGAAAATAAAAAACACTGTTTGTCAGTGTTTTTATCGAACTGATATGGAAAGGAAAAATTAAATTAGTCTAGCTATGAAATAGTATTCCTAATTATACTGAAATTGATAGAGCTATTAAAACAATACTGGTATTAGAGTAATAAGCATTATCATGATAACTACGATATTAAAGAGTCTGTTAATACTCCGATCACTAAGTTTTCCACTAAGTAATGCGCCAAGATGTCCTCCAATAAATGCAGCAGGAATGATTACCCATAAGATGTTTAAATCATATGCAAATACATTCGAAAAAATTAAAGTTGTAGCTAAATTTGAAACTTGTGAGAACAAAATAGAAACGATAGAGTAGGTCGTTGCTTCTTTGATTTTTAGAGGGAAAATCAGTAAAAGAAGAGCGACATTGAAAGGACCTCCCCCAATTCCTAGAAATACAGATATGGTTCCAAGAGACAGTCCACATAAGAAATAAAGAGTATTGAGTTGTTTATTAAACTGAATGTTTAATCGTCCTAAGAGTAAAACGCCAGATAATAAAATAATTAGTAGGAAAGCTTGGAGTTGACCTGTATTTTCATTTCCAATAATTTTAAAAGAAAATTGCAAAACCCGCTGTCCGAGCATTCCGCCTAACACGGAACCGATAGACAAAAAAGTAACATTTCGAGCGTTAATTTTGATGCCGTTTTTAATTTGGCGCGCTGTTGAAGAAAGTGCCATAACAAGGACAGCCACGCTAGAATAAAATACGATTTCAGGCAGTGAGTGAAATCCAAGTAGGGACAGCAGGGGTTTGATGATTAATCCACCACCCATGCCACTGATTGCTCCAATCACATTTGCTATGATAATGATAAAAGGATAGAGAAAAAATTGTAAAATATTCATACGAACAGTATAACATAAAAAAACACCAAACGAAAATTGATTTCGTTTAGTGTTTTATTTTAAAATAATTGACAAATATTTTCGTTTTCGCTACAATAGGATCATCTAAAATATAAAAACGCTTTCAAAAGAAGGCGGAGGAGGAAATATGGATACACTTTCCATTGGAATCATCATTGTTCTTCTGGTCTATACAGCCATTGGTGTACTAGATCAGATTTCTATTCAAATAGGTCCTTACACGCCACTTTTTGCAGCTGCATTTACAGGGTTTGTTATGGGAGATCTTACAACAGGACTTCTGGTCGGTGCAACGCTACAGTTGATGACACTTGGAGTCGCAACTTATGGTGGGGCTACTGTTCCTGATTTTTTAAGCGGAGCTATTATGGGAACAGCCTATGCCATTCTTTCAGGTAAAGGTGTAGAATACGGCATTGGTATCGCTATTCCGATTGGACTTTTGCTCACACAAATGGATATTTTGGGTCGTATGGTTAATTTATTCTGGCAAAAGCGAGCAGCCAAATTTGCTGAAGTCGGCAATGCTCGTGGTGTGGAAATGAGCAACGTATTTGGAATATTTTCGTGGACATTATCACGGATGATTCCAGTATTTATTGGTCTTTATTTCGGTGATCATGTCGTTAATCTTATTAATGAAGCAATACCTGTTTGGGTAATGAATGGACTAAAAGCGGCAGGAGCAATCCTTCCTGCTATGGGTATTGCAATTTTGCTTCACTATCTCCCGATTAAAAAATATTGGTCTTATTTTATCATCGGTTTTGCCTTAATGGCTTACTTTTCTGAGACTTTTTCAGTACTTGGAGTCGCCCTTATTGGACTTGCACTTGCTGGTATCGCGGTAATTAATCAACAAAATAAAGTGAAAGAAGCTGCAGCACCACAACCTGTAGCTGCTACAGCTACGGGAACAGATTTATCAGAAAATCTCTACGTAGATGAGGAGGTTAACTTCAATGACTGAACAATATAATAAACCAGAAATCACAAAAAAAGATTTAAAAAAAGTTTACATTCGCAATCTCTTTGGTTTCCAATGGGGGTGGAATTACGAAAGTATGCAAGGTTTAGGCTATGCCTACACAATTATGCCGGCTTTACGTCGCCTTTATGGTAACAATAAAGAAAAAATGGCTAAAGCCTTGAAAACACATATTGGGTTCTTTAATACAACACCAGCCATGAGTCATCTGATTATTGGGGCGAACATAGCTATGGAAGAAGAACTCAATGAAACAGATGAAGAAGCAGTTATCGGTCTTAAAACGGGTTTAATGGGACCATTTGCTGGTGTCGGGGATACGCTTTTTATTGCTATTTACCGTGCTGTTGTCTTCTCAATGGCGGCTTACTTAGCTCAAGCAGGACAAGTTGTTAGCTTAATTATTCCTTTGATTATTGGATTAGCTGTACTCGTCGTTCGCTGGAAATTCCTTCAGATTGGTTATGCACAAGGTAAAAAAATTGCTGTTGGTTTTGCATCACAAATGAAAGTCTTGACTGATGCAGCAGCTATCCTTGGTTTGACCGTGGTAGGGGGCTTAATTCCTTCTGTGATTACCTATAAACTTGAACTTTCCTATAAAATGGGCGAAGTAACAATGAATGTGCAAGAAATGTTGGATAAAATTCTACCAGGGCTTGTGCCACTTGCAATTGTCGGACTTAGCTACTGGCTTCTAGGTAAAAAGAAGATGAACTCTACACGCTTGATTTTTGTCCTGATTGCTTTGGGTATGATTTTAGGAAATTTACAGCCTATGTTAAATGCTGTTGGTAACCTCTTTAACTAGTAGAATTTTAATTGAAAGAAGAATGGGGAAATAGTAAAATGATTATACATGCAAGAGTAGATGAGCGTTTGATTCATGGTCAAGTTGCTGCCGTTTGGTCAAATGTAGTGAATGCTGAACGACTCTATGTAGTAAATGATAGTGCATGGAATGATGAGATGGTTCTCGGTGCATTGCAGTTGGCAAAACCAGCGGGGAAAAAGTTAACTGTGTCAAGTATTCGCCGTGCAATTGTGAATTTTAAGGAAAATCGCTTTGGTGATGAACGTGTTTTTGTTTTGACAAAAACAATTGGAGATATGAAAGCTTTAGTTGATGCTGGACTACTGGACGAATTTAATGTGGGAAATATCTCGAAACAAGGCGAAGACTCTGTTCAGGTAAAAAAATCTGTCTTTTTATCTCCCCAAGATATAGAACAGCTCAAGGAACTAACAGAAAATGGAACAAAAATTACTGCTCGTATGGTACCAGGTGAAAGTGATGCCTCAATTATGAGTATGATTGATGATAAATAGAAAAAGGAAATATTTATGAATATCAGAATGGAAATCAAGCAAAATTATGAAGCGCTCAACCAAAGTCAAAAAAGGGTGGCGGATACTTTTTTGCGACATCCTGATGTTCTGACGATGAGCATTGCTGAAATTGCAGCACAGTCGGATACATCCGCTTCCGCGATTACAAGATTTGTTCGTAAATTCGGTTATGAAGGCTTGGATACATTTAGAATTGCAATGGCGCAAAGTTCTAATGCTATAGCTTCAAACGATATCATAGAGATTGATCCCATCGTTCAAAAGAATGATGATTTATCAACAATTATTGATAAGGTTGCTGTTATGCTCTCCACGACAGTTTCGGATACAGCTAATTTTCTAGATGAAAAAGTGATACAAGAGGCTATTTCTGCTTTGAAAAAAGCGAGGAGAATTTATCTTATTGGTGTAGGTTCATCAGGAGTTATTGCTTATGATTTGGCTCACAAATTTAACCGGGCTGGTTTTCTGGCTTTGCACAGTTGGGATGGGCATATGGTGATGGAAAATTTGGCTTACCTCAATGAGCAAGACGTTGTTTTAAGTTTTTCTTATTCAGGAGAGACAAAAGAAGTTCTAGCTGCTTTGGATATTGCACGTGAACGCGGTGCTCAATCTTATATTGTCACTAAAAATCAGTCTAATGAAATAAGTAAACGTGTGAGCGGTGTTATTGCGATACCTACAACAGAGCACCTGTTACGGGTGGGCGCAATTGCTTCTTTTGAGTCATCCTTTCAAGTGGCCACAGTATTATATCTAGGTGTTATTGAAGAGATGATTGGACCGAAATTGACGAAGCGTATGAAGAAAACGGCTGAAAATATAAAAAAATTAAATGAAGTGA
>NZ_KQ968940.1:50059-90501 GCF_001578715.1 Lactococcus sp. DD01
AAATGAAGTGAGAAAAAATTGAATAAAATTGAGAGTTTATCTACAGAAGGACGTAATCCGAATTCCATGAATTTAGACCAAGTTTCGACTTTAGAAATGGTTAAAATCATGAACAATGAAGATGCGAAAGTAGCAGCAGGGATTTCAACTGTATTACCTGAAATTGCTCAAGCTATTGATCGTGCTGCTGAACGTTTTGCGACAGGCGGGCGTATCATTTATATAGGGGCAGGAACGAGTGGCCGGTTAGGACTTTTGGATGGTGTTGAATTAACACCAACTTACAGTGTTCCCGCAACACGAGCTTTTGGAATTATCGCAGGAGGGGACGAAGCAGTTTACAAGGCCATTGAAGGTGCCGAAGACTCTCGTGAACTAGGATTGGCTGATATAAAAGCAGTTGAGCTAACGCCTCAAGATATATTGATTGGGTTATCTGCAAGTGGCCGGACACCCTATGTTTTGGCAGCGTTGGAATATGGCAAAAAAGTGGGCGCACTGACGATTTCAGTATCTGCAAATCCAAACAGTGAAATGGCTACAGTAGCTGATGTGGGGATAGATGTTGCTGTTGGTCCTGAAGTTATCACAGGGTCAACACGGATGAAGTCAGGCACTGCACAGAAGATGGTGTTAAATATGATTTCTTCAGGAATTATGGTTAGGACAGGTAAGGTTTACCAGAATTTGATGATTAACGTCCAAGCGACAAATGAGAAGTTAGTGAATCGTGGTATTCGTATCGTTTCTCAAGCAACAGGTGTTAGTTTTGAAGAAGCTGAAAAAGTCTTTTATGAATCTGGAGAACGTGTGAATGTCGCAATTCTGATGCTGGAGTTAAGTATTTCAAGCGATGAAGCTAAAAAATTACTTGAGGAAAAAGATGGAAATATCGCCAATGTTATCCGAGAAAGCAAATGATATTTTTTAAATATTGGAAGCCGCAGTAGTTCGGGAAGATACACCTGGCTTTGCGGCTTTTTATATGGAAAACCAACACAGTCAAACTGTATATGGTGGGACAATAGATTATGTTGAGAAAGTCACCTCATCGTCCCTTTATGACTTGGCTAGCCTGACTAAAGTTGTCGGAACAACAACGCGCATACTTCAACTTATAGACCGCGAAGAAATATCTCTTTCAGATTCGATCGGCGTGTTTTTTCCTATGCTTGAAGAGTTGAAATTAACAATCGAAGACCTTCTCTTGCACCGTGCAGGCTTTCCTGCTGACTTTACAGATAAAACAGATTTTTCACAGGAATTCTTTTGGAACTTTTTGAAGAAAATTAACCTCCCTTTGCCTAATGAAAGGCACACGATTTACTCCGACATTGGTTATTTACTCCTGGGAGAAATCATTGAAAAAATAGACGGTTGTGGACTTGAAGAGAGTTTTCGCACTCATGTTTTTGAGCCTTTGGGTATGGTATCGACGACCTATTTTCCAGATGAAAGTTCTGCTGTACCGACAGAGATTACGCTATCTCGAGGTAAGATTAAAGGTATTGTTCACGATGGGAAAGCCTATCTCTGGGAAAAAGAAGCAGGTCATGCGGGACTTTTCAGCACGATTGGAGATTTAGAAACTTTTGTTAGAGCAGTTTTTTCAGGGGATATTTTATCTGATGAGCTGTTAACGACTTTACAGACATTTGAGGTTTCGGGACGGACACTAGGCTGGCTTTCTCGTGGTGCTGGGCAGCTCTATCATACAGGTTTTACGGGAGGTGTGATATGTTTAGATCTTTTACAGATGCGTGCTTTAGTTGTGCTGAGTAATCGAACATATCCTAATCGGGAAAACAAGAGTTATATTTGTGTTCGACAAGATATAATAGAAAAATTTTTTGAAAGTGAGATTTAGGAAAGATTCCAAGATACTTTAGCTTTATGAGATAAAATAAAAAATCTGCTTAAATGCAGATTTTTTATCACCGAATTTCCATAATATCCTCAAGCCCCAAACGAAAGCTTGGTTGGCCAGTTTCCTCAGAAGTTCCAAAAGGGATGATGAGTTCTGGACGGTATTTTTTATTGACGTTGAGAATCTCATTGATTTTTTCTGTGCGTTTATAGCCAAGGACAACATTGGCTTTATAACCTTTATCATAGATAGCATAGAGCAAGTTCATTGTGACAAGGCCAGTTGTTATAGACATATAGGTATTGAGATATTCAGCATCAAAACTATTGACATAAGCTTGATAGCGTTGAGTAAAGCGTTCAATGTCAAGGCTTGAAAGTTCTTCACTGCCACGCTCGCTAATAAGTTTAAGGCGATCGGCATATTGACTGTCCGCAAAAATCATAATCAAGCCACCTGCTGTTTCAATCTGCTCGTGATTTGAAGGATTGACTTCTTTTAAAAGTGCGGCTTTGGCTTCAGTTGAATCAATAACGACAAAGTGCCAACTTTGTATATTAATGCCTGAAGGGGCTAAACGAGCAGTTTTAATAATGCCTTTTATCTCTTCAAGAGGAACTTTCTTCCTATCAAACTTTTTGACGGCATGGCGTGTTTGGGCTAATTCTAAATATTCCATTTCTTCCACTTTCTAATTTTTTACTAGAGCTATTTTAGCAAATAAACATCGAAATCACATGAATTGAAAATGGTGATAATATGGTAAAATGGAAGAATGGAAAATACGCAAAAAATAGCTGAATTACTAAATATTAAAAGTTCACAAGTTCAAAAAGTACTTGAACTGACAGCAGAAGGTAACACAGTACCTTTTATTGCCCGTTATCGAAAAGAAGTTACGGGCAGCTTAGATGAAGTTGAAATCAAAAAAATTATTGACGAAAATGATAGTCTAACAAAACTTAAGGATCGAAAAACAGCAGTGCTGTCCAAGATTGAGGAGCAAGGCAAATTAACGGATGCGCTTAAGGCTCAAATAGAAGCAGCTGAGAAGCTATCCGAAGTTGAAGATTTCTACCTTCCTTATAAAGAAAAACGCCGCACAAAAGCCACAGTGGCGAAAGAAAATGGTCTTTTCCCGCTTGCACAACTCATTGTTAAAAATACACCAAGTCTTGAAGCAGAAGCAGAGAAATATACGAATGAAACTTTCGCCACAGTAGCAAAAGCGCTTCAAGGTGCCATGGATATCCTGGCAGAGGCGATCTCTGAGGATGCTAAATTGCGGAGCTGGCTATTGAGCGAAGTGAAACAAAATAGCCTCTTAGAAAGTCGTCTGAAAGAGCAAAGCCTTGATGAGAAAAAAGTCTTCCAAATTTATTATGAATTTGCGGAGAAAGTATCTGAGCTTCCTAATCATCGTGTACTCGCTTTGAATCGTGGCGAAAAGATGGGCGTTCTTTCTGTAAAATTTGAACATAACGAAGATAAGATTTTACGCTTTTTTGAAAATCGTTTTGCTGCGCGAAACAACAAATATATGAGTTTAGCCATAAAAGAAGCAGTGAAGAAAAAGCTGCTTCCAGCGATGGAACGCGCAGTACGGGGGGAATTAACAGAAAAAGCTGAAGATGCAGCCATCGAAGTATTTGGTGAAAACTTGAAAAACCTGCTCTTGGTGGCACCGCTTAAAGGGCGTACAGTGATGGGATTTGACCCCGCGTATCGTACAGGAGCAAAGCTCGCCATTGTTGATGCAACAGGTAAACTTTTGACGACGACAGTTATCTATCCCGTAAAACCTGCTAATGCGAGTCAAATTGCCCAAGCGAAAAAGGAGTTAGCAGCACTAATCTCTAAATATAAGGTCGATATGATAGCTATTGGTAATGGAACAGCCAGTCGTGAATCCGAAGCCTTTGTGGCCGAAGTCTTAAAAGAAAACAGTCTTTCTGATGTCTTTTATGTTATCGTGAGTGAATCTGGGGCTTCTGTTTACTCGGCTTCAGAGTTGGCGCGTGAAGAGTTTCCGGACCTGACGGTAGAAAAGCGTTCGGCTATTTCCATTGCAAGAAGGTTGCAAGATCCTTTGGCTGAGTTGGTGAAAATAGAACCGAAAGCTATTGGTGTAGGACAATATCAACATGATGTTGCAGAGAAGAAACTTACCGAAAACTTGGACTTTGTTGTTGAAACGGTCGTCAACCAAGTTGGTGTCAATGTAAATACAGCAAGTCCAGCGCTACTTTCACATGTTGCTGGTTTTAACAAAACCTTAGCCAACAATGTCGTGAAGTTTCGTGAGGAAAATGGAGCTCTCAAAAGCCGCGCGCAGTTGAAAAAAGTTCCACGTTTAGGGGCGAAAGCTTTTGAGCAGGCAGCAGGCTTCCTTCGTATTCCTGAAGCAAAGAATTTCCTTGATAACACTGGAGTCCATCCAGAGTCGTATCAAGTGGTCGAAAAATTACTTGAAACACTTGATATAGCTGACCTCGATGCGAATTCCGCAGCAATTTTGAAAAAAGTAAATATTTCCGAAATGTCAGAAAAACTTGGGGTTGGTCGCGAAACATTGACAGATATTATTGCTGATTTGACAAAGCCAGGACGTGATTTACGTGATAATTTTGATGCACCAATCTTACGCCAAGATGTTCTTTCCGCGAGCGATTTACGTGTGGGCCAAAAACTTGAAGGAGCAGTGCGTAACGTTGTCGATTTTGGTGCCTTTGTGGATATTGGTATTAAAAATGACGGATTGATTCATGTTTCTGACCTGAGCAAAAACTTTGTGAAAAATCCTCATGAAGTTGTTGCTGTCGGACAAATCGTAACCGTTTGGGTAAAATCAATTGACCAAGAGCGTGGTAAGATTAATTTAACTTTGGTTGAACCACGTGAACAATGAGGAATTAACGGACTATGTGCGCCATCTCTCTATAGAGAAATTTGCGCGCCCATTTCTGCATACTGCTCAGTGGAATAATAGGTTACGCAGTACGGGCGGTCGCTTTTTTCCTAAGGATATGCATTTGGATTTTAACCCTAAAATGGCAAATCGAGCAGAGTTTGATGGTATTATTCTCCATGAGCTGGTTCATTATCATCTCTATGACCAGCAACGAGGTTATAAGCATAAAGACAGGGAGTTCAAGGATTTACTTGCTCAAGTAGGAGGTTTACGTTATGCTCCATCAATAAGAGAGGCTAAACATACTTATGTGTGTCAAAGCTGTCAGCAGATTTATCAACGTCAACGTAAAATTGATATAAAAAAATATGCCTGTGGCAAATGCCGCGGCAAACTAAAAGAACAAGGATAACTTCTTGTTCTTTTTTCTTTGCTTTTTTTAGTGTTAATTTCGTTTTTTTCTCGTATTAGTTAGTGAAGGATTTATCACGATTTTTAAGGAGAAAGACGATTGAAAAGTAAAAAAAAGATGATGATGTTTTTAGTCTTAAGTTTGCTACAAATACTTATTGCTGTGTTTATAGTTGTGAAAAGAGAGGATTTTATTTATCTATTACCCGCAAAAGAGCCACAAGTATTAAGAGATTTAGCCTATGACAAGGACAAACGCTTGGGCTACACCATTCACATCAAAGAAGAAGGAAAGTTGGTGCCCTATCTGGTGCTCACGAAAAATTACATTAATCAAGGCAATGTCTTGTTGCTTCGCAAATACCTGCTAGATCCGCCCATGTCTTTTCGAGATGGCTGGGAGGAAGCTTATTATGGCCACAGCATACCGGATGCCTTTATGCACAAGGACTTTATCAAGCGTTTGTCTAAAGATGTGCAGAAAAATATCCCCCTTACAGAGCTGGGGATAAAACCCTCGGCAAAAAAATGCAGGAATGGGGCATATAGAAAAAATAAAGCGGAAACTTTTCTTGCTTTCGGACGTTGATGTTGGAGATGATAGAGGCAAGCATCGTATGGGGGATGACCGTAATTTACTTTATTTTAAGCGAAAAGGTAGAGTAAAAGAGGACAGGTTAGCTTATTCAGATGGGAATTCAACTCCTTACAGTTGGTGGCTCCGTACTGCTTTTGCGACGGATTCTGTAGTAGCTAGTGTAGTTAATTATAAAGGGAGGCTTGGAGGAAATGGTGTTGCCTACATCTCTTATGTCCGTCCAGCCTTCACACTGCCACCAGAAACAGAGGTGGAGGAAAAAGAGAACGACGAGCAGACAATATATGTGCTTAAGACAGATAAATAAAGGAGAAGAAGATGTTTAAAAAATTATGTTTATTGTTGTTTGTGCTGTGTCAACCCATATTTTTTGGTGCACGTGTATCTGCTACAGTAGTGAAAGATTTGGATTTAAGTATCAGTTTGTCAGAAGTTCAAAGACAAAAGATAAGCTTTGAAGCTCCCGATGACAGTAAAATAAAACAGTGCAGCATTTTTCTGATGGACAGCTCCAGAAGTATGGGTGGAAGAAGCGTCAAGTAGACCAAAGATATGGTTGGCAAGTTTGTAAAAGAGTCGGGTGCGTCCAAGCAGGTGCACCACATTGCGGAGGAAGAACTTATTGCGAAGTTTAGAGAGGTGAGGTCAGATGACCAGTAAAAAAATATTTTTTCTTATTGCCTCACTCCTCTTAAGTATTGTCCTCTCAATTGCCCTCATAAAGAGAGACGAGCTTGTATATTTGTTTCCTGCAAAAGAACCACAAATCCTAAGAGATTTAGCTTATGACAAGGATAAACGCTTAGGATATACTGTTCACATCAAAGAAGATGGTAAGTTAGTGCCCTATCTGGTGCTCACGAAAAATTATATTGATCAAGGCAATGTCTTATTGCTTCGAAAGCATCTTGTAGATCCGCCCATGTCTTTTCGGGAAGGCTGGGAGGAAGCCTACTACGGACATAGCATACCGGATGCTTTTATGCACAAAGACTTTATCAAGCGTTTTTCCAAAGAAGTGAAGGATCGGATCCCTCTCACAGAAATTGCGATTGAACCCTTAGAACCGACATCATCAAAAAGATATTTGGAAAAAATAGAGCGGAAGCTTTTCTTGCTTTCGGATATTGATGTAGGAAATTTTAAGGACGGACTCCGTTTGGAAGGTGACTGTAACTTACTATATTTCAGACGAAAAGGAGGGATTAGAGAGGATAGACTTGCCTATTTAGAAGGAGACCTTGTTAGCTATCCTTGGTGGTTGCGTACAGTTTTTGAAACTGCCTCTGCAGTGGCTAAAGTGATTGGTTATGAGGGGAGGTTTGGAGGAAATGGCGTAGTTTACCCTGCCTATGTCCGCCCAGCCTTCACACTTCAGCCTGAAACGAAGGTGGAGGAGAAAGAAATCAAAGGGCACAAGGAATATGTGCTTAAAATAGATAAGTAAAGAGGTTGGGGTAAAAATTAACATTGGACTCCTTTCGCTTAAAGTTTCAAAAATAAAATCGCTCACCAATGCTATGTAAGAATATCGTGTTCCAATATCTTTTTTCTTGACGAAAAAATTTGCATGTCGTAAGAAAAAAGCGTAAAATAGAAAAAATATATTTTTATGGGGGCTCTAATCTAATGCTTAATTCAGAAACCATTGCTTTAATGCCGAAAGTTGAACTTCATTGTCATCTTGATGGTTCACTCAGTTTGCCTTGTATTAAGCAGCTGGCTAATAACATAGGGTACGATTTTAATATGAGTGATGATGAAATACTGAATTGTGCACAAGCGCCAGAAACGACTCAAAGTCTTTTGGAATATCTGGAGCGTTTTGACTTCGTTCTTCCGTTACTACAAAGCTATACTAATCTTGAGCTGGCAGCTTATGATGTGGTTCGTCAAGCTGCTGAGGATAATGTCAAATATATTGAAATTCGCTTTGCACCTGGTCAGCATCTGGAAAAAAATCTAGAACTTGAAGAAGCTGTAGAAGCTGTTATTGCTGGTGTTTCTCGTGCTGAAGAAGACTTTGATATTGTCGCAAATGTTCTTCTCTGTGGTCTTCGTCAGGTGCCAATCGAGCGTTTGGAAAAGTTGGTTCCGCTTTTTGATGAAATCGATGATGAGCATTTGGTTGGCTTTGATATGGCAGGCGATGAAGTAAACTACCCTCAAGTAAAATTTAAAAACTTGCTGGATAAGGTGACGTGTCGTGGGGTACAAGTCACACTGCATGCAGGTGAGTGTCCAGGGTGCGAACAAAACATTATTGATTCTGTCGAGATGGGAGCAACACGTTTGGGACATGGCATTATGACGAAAGAGCTTCCAGACTATCAACATGTTTTGATAGAGTTGGGTATTGTTTTGGAAATGGCACCAACCAGTAATTTTCAAACAAAAGCTATCCGCCATCTTGAAGAATATCCTTTTTTAGAATTGTATAAGAAAGGTCTTCATGTAACCATAAATACTGACAATCGCACAGTAAGTAATACCAATTTGCAAAAGGAATATGAGAAAATTGCAGAATGGTATGATTTTCAGGTGAATGATTTTGAAAAAATCAATCATTATGCTATTGATGGCGCCTTTATTAGTGAGGAAGAAAAAGAAGCTCTCCATCAGCGGTTTTCCATTGAGTATGCCCAAATAAAAAAACTGATTAACATCAGCTCTTTTTAATGAAGTAAAAGAATGAAAGTAAAGAAGAGAAGAAAGCCACCAAAAAACAAGCTTACTACATCTTGTCTTCTTTCGTTTTTCTGAAAGGCATGATAAAGCAAGAGTCCCATCAAACCACCGGAAGTATTTGTGATGATGTCGGTTATATCGGTGGCTCCGATGCCGAAAATATATTGAAGGATTTCGACAAAGAGACTGACAAGGAAAATTGTTCCCCATTTTCCAAGAAAGCTCCGTTCTGAAAAGCGACCCATAAAAAAACCAAAAGGAATAAAAATAAGGATATTAAAAAGGATTTCTAAACGTCCACCAGAAGCATCAAAAGGTGAAACATTTAAGCTACGTGAAGGGAACAAATGTGCTGTATTTATCGTATGTGTGATATCAAATTTAAAAAGAATCCCCCAAAATAGAAATAGAAGATAATAAGCAAAGATAATTTTGGAGAATTTATACATGAAAGTCCTCAGATATTCAAACGTTTTTTATCCTTAATTATAGTAAAATAACTGAAAATAAGCTTAATGCGCCTAGAACAGGAAATAAAAAACCACATCGAAAGATGTGGTTTTTGTATTATTTTTCGTCAGGTGTCATAATCATCGGAACGATAAGTGGACGACGTTCAGTTTGTTTATAGAGGAATGGAGCCAACGCTTCACGCATTGCCCGTGCCACAACAGCTTCATTAGCATTTTCGGTATTGAGCATGGCTTCACGGATAGCATTGAAAAGTACACGTTGACCATTACGGATCAAATCCCCAGACTCACGCATGTAAATAAAGCCGCGACTTAACATATCAGGACCTGCAAGCACTGTTTTATTTTTGAAATCCACAGTAGCAACAGCAAGAACAATACCATCTTCAGCAAGCTCATGACGGTCATGAAGCACTGCATTACCGACATCACCAATACCTGAGCCATCAACATAAGTATCAGCAGCAGGGAAATGATCAGCATAACGTGCTGAATCAGCAGTCAAAGCCAGAACATCTCCATTTTCGAAAATGAAACAATTTTCTTTAGGCACACCAGTATCTTGAGCGAGCCCGGCATGAATTTTTAACATGCGGTACTCACCATGGACAGGCATGAAGTATTTTGGTTTAATCAAACGGAGCATCAATTTTTGCTCCTGTTGTCCACCGTGCCCAGAAGTATGAATATTATTCATCTTACCATAAACCACGGTTGCACCAGCTTCGGTGATTGTGTTAGCCAACTGGTTTACACCATGTGTGTTACCTGGTATCGCGTTAGATGAGAACACAACAGTGTCTCCCATTTGTAGTGTGATATGACGGTGCATACCATTAGCGATACGGCTTAGAGCAGCCATTGGTTCACCTTGAGAACCTGTACACATAATGAGTAGTTCGCTTGAATTGTATTGGTTCACCTCATTTGGTTCAATAAAAGTTCCTTTAGGGGCTTTTATATATCCAAGTTCAAGTCCGTTAACGATGGCTTTTTCCATAGAACGACCAAAGACAACAATCTTGCGTCCGGTTTTCACAGCACCATCAACAGCTTGCTGTAAACGGAAGATGTTTGAAGCGAAAGAAGCGAAAATAATGCGTCCTTCAATGCGTTCGAAAATCTTCATGATATTTTGGCCAACAACTTTTTCAGAGTGAGAGAAGATTGGAATTTCGGCATTGGTTGAGTCAGAGAGAAGAAGCAAAACACCTTCTTCACCAAGAGCCGCCATACGATGTAAATCAGCGGGATCACCAACAGGCGTAAAGTCAAACTTGAAGTCACCTGTGGCTACAACTTTACCTTGAGGTGTTTCCACAACAATACCCAAAGGTTCTGGAATGGAGTGAGTTGTACGGAAAAAGTTAACACTTAAGTTGTTAAATTTAATTTCGCTGTCCGCATGAATTTCAAAGAGTTTTGCATCACGCAAAAGCCCGTGTTCTTCCAATTTTCCACGAATTAAAGCAAGTGATAACGGACCTGCATAAATAGGGATATTCGCTTGCTTAAGCAAGAAGGGAATACCACCGATGTGGTCCTCGTGTCCGTGTGTAATGAAGAGCCCTTTGATACGGTCGATATTTTCGACAATATAACTATAATCTGGGATAACATAATCGACACCTAATAGGTCATCTTCTGGAAATTTTATACCGGCATCGATGATGATAATTTCATCTTGATATTCGACACCATATGTGTTTTTTCCGATTTCGCCCAGTCCGCCAATAGCGTAAACTGCGACTTCGTCGGAGTTAATTTTTAATGGTTTAATCATTGTTTTCTTTCTATACATATTTGTATGACAAAATCACTTTAGAGTGGTGACTTTTGTCCCTTTCTAAAGTGTTTTGCAGTAAATCTTTTGATGATGCAGGTTGCAAGCATCTTTTTTTAATTAAAAGCTTGTAATTTCAAGGCCACCGTTTTCTTTTTCATATTCAACGGCTTCGTCTGAAAGTGAATCGATGAATTCAACGTGATAGTCTGTGTTTGCAGCTAAAAGTTCGCGCGCTAAGATGACACCTTCACGTGTATCTGTAACATCAAGGTCAAGGTAGAGAACCTTAGTTGTTTCACGACGTGGTGAACGTGTTTTGTCTTCTTGGTAAAATGCTTTGAAAATCATATTATATTTGAGCGAATAAAAATTCGCTTTCCTTTCTTTTGTTTCCGAGTGTTTCAGTTTTACAGTTACTTTCATTTTAGCATAAAATGGAGATAATGAAAAGTAAAGGTTTATAGGGCCAAAGCATTTAGAACAAGAAGAGCTTTTTCAAAGAAGTAAAAGACAGACAAAAAGTTGAGTGAAAATAATAGTAATACTTTTGTCAGTGATAAAGAAAAATACAAAATAGGAAAGCGAAAAATTTCAAGAAATATAAAAAATGTTATAATAGATACTATCGTATACTTCTAGATGTTTAAAAGAGCTACACACTTTGTTCTGACTTGCATATTCGATAGTGTGAAAAGTAATTACTGAGATGCAGATATTAGGGTATAATAAAATAAGAAGAATGGAGAATAGAATCTCGTGAAAATTTTAGCTTTTGACAGTTCAAGTAAGGCCTTGTCTGTGGCACTTGTCGATAATGATGTTTTGTTGGGAGAGATTACTCTAAATTTAAAGAAAAATCATAGCACTACTCTGATGACATCTGTTGACTTTTTGATGCACCAATCAGCAGTAGAAGCGAGTGAACTTGACCGCATTGTTGTAGCCCAAGGTCCAGGATCTTATACAGGATTGCGTTTAGCAGCGACTGTCGGGAAGACGCTTGCCTACAGTTTAAATAAGGACATCGTTGGTGTCTCAAGTCTTTTCGCTATTGCAAGAAGATTGAAAACGGACAGAGCCGTTGTTCCTGTGATGGATGCACGTCGTGGTAACGCTTATGCTGCGCTTTACCAAGAAGATAAAGAAGTTGTCCCAGGACAGCATTGTGTCTTTCGTGACTTCTTAGCAAACTTAGATAAGAATCTTCCGCTTGTATTTACAGGGGAAACAGAAAACTTTGTGGCTGACATTGAAGCTGCAGGGTTTACAAACTTTGAAATTATTGAAGACAGCTTAGACAAACTACCTTCAGCTTATCAAATCGCCCTATTTGGCAAAAACCTAAAACCTGTAGCGGTTCACGGCTTTGCTCCAAATTATTTGAAAAAAGTTGAAGCAGAAGAGAAATGGTTGGAGACACATGAAGAATCTGAAAACGCTACTGGCGAATATGTTCAAAGGATTTGAACCACGTCGTTATCTTAATATGGATGAGGTGGACTTAAAGTCAAATATTGACGGTGTAGATTATCGCTTGGCAGAGCGTAAAGATATTGTAGACATGCTTGCGATTGAGCGTGATGTTTATGATGGAGAAGTTCCATGGACTTTTTCGCATTTTGAACACGAGATAGTTCAGGATGAGAATGCCTTCTTTGTTTCAGCAGTCGTTGACGATAAACTTATTGGTTTCATTGGGGTTCGCCTTACAGAACGTGGTAAAGTCGTGCATATCACAAATCTTGCAGTTGCTGTAGCCTATCAAGGTAAGGGTGTTGGGAGTAATCTCGTCAACCAAATGATTCGTCTAATGACACTTCTTGGTAAGCAGCAGATGACGCTTGAAGTGCGGCGTGACAATACAAAAGCTCAAGGTCTTTACCGTCGCTTAGGTTTTTCAACAGGGAAGCTGATTTCTCACTATTATGAGGACGGCGGTGATGCTGTGTGGATGTCAAGACAGTTGAGAGCTGAACATGAAAATTGAACGTTTTGATTCTGCAAAGTTTGATACGCAGGACATAGCCTGTAAGCTAAAAGAAATTTTAGAGCTTTGCTATGGAGAATCACCTTGGTCTGAACCCTATCTCCTTAGCAACCTGAAAAGGGATATCTATTTTCTAGCTGAAGTAGACGATGAGCTTGTTGGTTTTTTAGCAATTCAAGTGGTCATGGAAGAGATGGAAATTACCAATCTTGCAGTGAAGCCAGAATTTCAAAGTAACAAAATAGCCAGCACGTTGATGGATCAAGTTGCTGATTTTGCTGGTACCCTGTTTTTAGAAGTACGGGAATCTAATAAACCAGCGCAAAATCTCTATAAAAAATATAATTTCGAGGCCTTCTATACTCGGAAAAACTACTATTCGCACCCGACAGAAGATGCGATTCTAATGAGGAAGATACAATAAAATGAATGACAAATATATATTAGCTTTCGAAACCTCTTGTGATGAGACATCTGTCGCTGTTTTGAAAAATGGCACAGAACTTCTCTCTAATGTTATTGCAAGTCAGGTGAATAGCCATAAACGTTTTGGTGGAGTAGTCCCTGAGGTGGCTAGCCGGCATCACGTGGAACAAATTACCGCCTGTATTGATGAGGCCTTAGAGCAAGCTGGTATTACTGCAAAAGAACTCTCAGCTGTAGCTGTGACAGAAGGTCCAGGACTTGTTGGGGCTTTACTTGTGGGTATCATGGCCGCTAAAACTTTTGCCTGGGCCAACAAGCTTCCATTAATTCCTGTCAATCACATGGCTGGTCATCTTATGGCTGCAGCTTTAGTAGATACTATTGAATACCCAGCCATGGCTCTTTTAGTCAGTGGTGGGCATACAGAGTTGGTTTATGTGGAATCTGAGGGAAACTATAAAAAAATTGGTGAAACACGAGATGATGCAGCAGGGGAAGCCTATGATAAAGTCGGCCGTGTCATGGGGCTAACTTATCCTTCAGGGAAGGAGATTGATGAGTTGGCACATAAAGGAGAAGATACTTATGCTTTTCCACGTGCAATGATGACTGCAGCAGATGGTTTGGAAATGTCTTTTAGTGGTCTGAAATCGGCATTTATCAATCTTGTTCATAATGCAAAACAGCAAGGACAAGATTTAGTGGCTACAGACTTAGAAAATTTAGCTGCCAGTTTTCAAGCAGCGGTGGTTGATGTCTTAATTGCTAAAACCAAACGTGCCCTTGAACAATACCCAGCTAAAACCTTAATCGTTGGTGGAGGAGTATCCGCTAATCAAGGTTTACGTGAGCGGCTTGCCACCGATATGAAGGATATTAAAGTCATATTGCCTCCCCTTCGCCTCTGTGGTGATAATGCTGGAATGATAGCAGCAGCAGCAACTATAGAGATGGAAAGGGAAAACTTTACTGATTTATCACTTAATGCGCGCCCGAGCCTTGTTTTTGGTGATATTTGAAGCAAAAAAACTCAGAGTATTTCTGAGCTTTTTTTATTTTTTAATGACCGGTAACCAAATCTCACCGTAATAACTGCCATCAGGTCGCTCTTGACGATAAGCAAGATGTGGACCACCAAGATAGGTATAGTCCATAACTTTGGGGAGAATTTTTCGAAAAGCTTGATGTGACAAATGTTCAAAAATTTTTCCCTTAGCTGCTGTATCAGAAATTACAATATAGTTACTTTCAGGAAATTTGAGTAAACGACAGTCCTCCTTTAGCTCTTTGCGACTCTCCACTGCAAAATAATTCCAAGGTTTTCCGAGGTAATCCGTATGAACAGACCACTCCCGCTCATTTTTAGCTCTTTTCTTGAGCTTTGCTAAGCGGCCATCATTTTGCAAACCCAACTCAAATATTTCTCTTTCGAGGGCCAAAGAGCGGTAGTCTTGCAGCGCGGCTTGAATGGGAAAACCATAAGCCGCTAAGATGAACGGGTTTTTATGCTCTAGAGTATAATCAATCATAGTCGCTCCTTAGTTAACAACGGTTAGTTCATGGATTGAACGTCCTTGGTCATCAAACATTTCCAACCAGCTGTTTGTTCCTGCAAAGTAGAGAAAATGGCCGATTTCATTGACGGAACGCAGAATGATGTCTTCAGTAGTGGTCCAAGTTTCAGGATCGAATTTTTCTTGATTTTCTTCCCTAAGGTTTAACGTAAATTTTGCAGTGAAGCCAAGGGTACCATCGGCCCTTTTAGGCGCTGCCTCATTAGGTAGCATTTTTGCACCTGCAAGCAGCCGCATTTCGGTAGATTTTTGCCAGATAACTGTGCCGGATGTTCCTTCATGTTTAATATGAAATGGAATATCTGAGATAGCCTTTTTCCAGCGGTGTTGCGCTTTAGCTGAAAAAGCTTTCTTCTTTGCGAGTTTAAAACCGAACGCTTCAAGGCTAGGCAAAAATTCATCAGCAGCTTTACTACAGATGGTATAGACATTTGAGGGGAGTTTAATCCTTTCAGGAAAGACGGCTAACTTCATAGAAGCTTCTTGAGCTTTGTCGAGGAGAAAAGCTTCAAGATAGGCAGTGTCTATTTCATATGCCTTAGGATCAAGGACAATAACTTTATCAAATTCCAACTTAGGGATTATTTTTTTATCGGCAGCAATCATAATAATCTGGCTTTTTTTCGTTAGGAAAAATATTTCGCCTTTTTTGAGGGCAAAACGACTATTATTACTATCAAAGATACGGATCGTGGCACCAGAGGAAAGTTCAAGAAGGAGTTTTCCCTTCTCATCAATCGTTACTGAAAACTTTGTTTTTTTCATAACTTTATTTTAACAGAAAAGTCTATTTTTTCATCTTTTTTTGAATACCCTTTATCTAATTAAAGAGTTTCTACTTATTTAATAAACTTTTTTCCTATAAATGAAAAATAGACCATTTAATAATTTATGTAAGCACCTTTAAAAATTAAATGTGGGAAAGCAAAGCTTTTCTCGAAATTTTCTAAACAATTTGCTATAATTAAGTAAACTAACGAAAAAGGAAGCGAACAACATTATGGCAGTAAAACGTTTAATTGAAACATTTGTACCAGAAAATTATAAAATTTTCCTTGATATTGACCGCAAATCAAAGACCTTCAAAGGTCAGGTGGCAATCAAAGGTGAAGCTAAAGCTGAAACTATTTATTTCCACCAAAAAGATTTGAATATTACTAAAGTTTCTGCTTTTAGTGTTGAAGCAGACTTTACTGTGGATAATGCCAACGAAGAACTTACAGTTAAAGTGGGCCAAAAAGGTCAAGTGACTGTTTCCTTTGAATATGAAGGTAAAATCACAGATAATATGATGGGCATTTATCCTTCATATTACGAAGTAAACGGTGAGAAGAAAATGCTTATCGGTACGCAATTTGAATCACATTTTGCTCGTCAAGCTTTCCCATCAATTGATGAACCAGAAGCTAAGGCTACTTTTGACCTATCGGTTAAATTTGATGAAGAACCAGGTGATATTATTATTTCCAATATGCCAGAACTTCTCAATATTGAAGGAATTCACGTATTTGAACGTACAGTTCGTATGAGTTCTTATCTTCTTGCTTTTGTCTTTGGGGATATGCAGTATAAAAAAGGACGTACAAAATCTGGTGTTGAAGTAGGAACTTTCTCAACGAAAGCACATTCTGAAGATGTTTTAGATTTTCCTTTGGATATCGCGATTCGTTCGATTGAATTTTACGAGGATTACTATAAAACCCCTTACCCATTGCCACACAGCTGGCATGTTGCACTGCCTGACTTCTCAGCAGGTGCTATGGAAAACTGGGGTTGTATCACTTACCGTGAAGTCTGCATGCTGGTTGACCCAGAAAATGCAACAGTTGCCAGCAAACAATATGTAGCAACAGTCATTGCGCATGAGTTAGCCCACCAATGGTTTGGTGATTTGGTAACAATGCGTTGGTGGGATGATTTGTGGCTCAATGAATCATTTGCCAACAACATGGAATACGTGGCAATTGATGCTATTGAACCTGATTGGAAAGTTTGGGAAAGCTTCTCTGTTAAGGAAGCCAGCCTTGCTTTAGATCGTGATGCTACAGATGGTGTTCAATCTGTTCATGTGGATGTGAATCATCCTGACGAAATTGGTACACTCTTTGATGCTGCTATTGTCTATGCTAAAGGTTCACGCTTGATGGTCATGCTCCGTAAATGGTTGGGGGATGAGGACTTTTCTGCAGGACTTCGCAAATACTTTGAAACGCACCAATATGGCAATACCGTAGGTGATGATCTTTGGGATGCACTCTCAAGTACATCAGGTAAAAATGTGGGCGAATTTATGCATTCATGGGTAAACCAACCCGGTTATCCTGTCTTGACTGCGGAAGTTGTTGATGACACACTTATTTTAAGCCAACAACAATTCTTCATTGGTAAAGGGGAAGACAAAGGGCGCTTGTGGCAAATTCCATTGAACACAAACTGGAAAGGCTTGCCAGATACGTTGACTACGGAAAAAGTTGAAATTCCGGGCTATGCAGCACTTAAGGCTGAAAATGAAGGCCAACCGCTCTTCTTCAACGAAGCACACGCAGCACATTATATTATTGATTATAAAGGTCAGCTTTTAGATAACCTTTTGGCCGATCTTGAGAAACTGGAAGATATTACGAAATTCCAAATTCTTCAAGACCGTAAGTATCTTGCTAAAGGTGAGGTTATCAGCTACGCTGATGTTGTGAATATCTTACCAGCCTTTGCCAATGAAGAAAGTTATATCGTCAACCAAGCGCTTAACCAAATCTTTAGTGAGCTAGATATCTTTATTGATGATGAGTCAGCTACAGAAAAATCTTACAAATCACTTGTGGGTAAAGTTTTTGCTAAAAACTATGCACGTTTGGGATGGGAGAAAAAAGCTGGTGAATCAGCTGGAGACGAAACTTTACGTGGGACAGTACTCTCACGGACTCTCTACTCTGAAAACCCTGAAGCAGTAGAAAAAGCGAGTGAGATTTACGCAGCGCATAAAGACAATGTAGCAACTATTCCTGCGGATATTCGACCAATTGTCTTGAATAACGAAATAAAAACAAGTAATTCTGCGGAACTTGTAGCTTCTTATATGGATACTTATGTGAAAACAAGTCTCCAAGAACTAAAACGTGAATTAGCTGCAGCTGTAGCCAATGTCCGTGATGAAGCAGCAATTAAAGGACTCTTGGAAGATTTCAAAAATGCGGATATCGTTAAACCTCAAGATATTGCATTCTCTTGGTTCTACCTCTTAGCGAAAGACTTCGCTCAAGATGCTGCATGGACTTGGGAGCAAGAAAACTGGGATTGGATTGCCGAAAAACTTGGCGGTGATATGAGCTATGATAAGTTTGTCATCTATCCAGGTAATGTCTTTAAGACAGCCGAAAAGTTTGAAGAATATAAAGCTTTCTTTGAACCAAAATTGAGTAACCCAGGACTTAAACGTTCAATCGAGATGGCGATTAAACAAATTGATGCACGTGTATCATTGATTAATAATCAAAAGAGTGCAGTCGAAGCTGCCATCGTAGATGTAGAAAAAGAATTGTAAAAAAGACTTCTTAGAAATCAGAAAGAGCTGAATTCTAAGAGGTTTTTTCTGTGTAGCAAACTTCTGTAAACATCTAAAACCCAATGTAAAAAAAAAGCCTTGAAATTGAGAATTATCTGAACAAGGTATGTGATAAACTATAAAAGTAAAAAAATTAACAGAGTAGGGCCAATGCGTTAAGTGCTGTGAAATGGGATGTCGTTCACAGACGAAACTTGAATTTTTCAAGTGCGGTAGAGGCTTGCATCCGCTGATTCTCATATAATCAGTTACTCACCAGATCCTTGGGAGGTACTATATGAAAAGATTTACTGTGAAGCTGTCACTCATACAGCTTGTTTTTTTGGCGATTTTGCTGGCATTGTCCATCATTTTACGTTCTTTCACTTTTGGGAGCAGTTTTTGGAAGTTATCGCCAGGATTTATTGCTGATGGTTTGATTGGCTTCTTTGTTGGCCCTTTATGGGCAGGTTTAGCTTTAGGGCTGGGTGATATATTTGGCGTTTTGTTCCGAGGAAGTATTTCCTCGCCAGGTATGACTATAACAGCAGCTCTAGTCGGATTTATCTATGGTTGGGCTTTTTATAACAAGAAGTTCAGTCTAACACGAGGTAAAGATTGGCTCTACATTTTAGCTGTTGTAAGTGTAACAATGGTTCTCCAAACCGTGTTACTTAATACTTTTTGGCTTTCGCTCATGTATCAGACACCTTTTAAGGTTCTATTAGCTACGCGACTTCCTTTGCTTGTACAGATTCCTATAAGAACGGTTATTTTCATGTTGGTATTTGATAATATTCAACGTTTACCGCAGATTATGAGGCGTCTAAAAACATAAAAGAAAACCGTCATTTTTGACGGTTTTTTGTTTTGAAAATTGTCAGAGCAACGATTAACAGGATAACTCCCATGCAGGCAGGAGCCGAAGAGAACATAAAGTTGTCCCCCAATAATAGGACCTAAAATACGCGTTAGTGCTTGTAAAGCTTGGCTACTCCCTTGAATCTGTCCTTGTTGGTGTTCAGTGACTGATTTAGAGAGAGTTCCATTGAATGGTGGGGCAAAAATCGAATCACCAAAACCGTAGATAAAAATACCAATTACAAAATAGAAAGGGTGCAGGGTAAAGGCAGAGACAGCCATAAAAATATAGCCAAAGAGTTCCGCAACTATCGCACATTTAATGATGGATTGGTCCGTCAATTTTTTTAATAGAAAAGGCATAATGAGCGCCTGGCTAAAAATATCTTGAAGTCCCATAATAGAAAATAGAAGACCGATTTGTACGGGTTGCCAAGAGAAGTTATCTAAAGAAAACTGAGCAACAATAGCTTGTAATGCACCATTTGGAAGCCACAACAACAGTGCAGCTAGAAATAAACGGTTCAGTTGTTTTATCTCAAATAAGTTTTTGAGAGGTGCAAAGGGATAAAGCTGATGTGGATCTAGCTTAATAAGTCTTTCTTTTGGTGAAAGGCTTTCAGGCATAAAGAAAAGGCCGTAGAGGAGATTGAATAAGCTGAGAACAGCAGCAAAATAAAAGGGAACGCGGTTACCATAATGAGCTAACAGTCCTCCAAAAGTTGGACCTAACAATGTTCCGACTCCAACAAGGGCAGAAATCCATCCGAAGATTTTAGTGCGGGAAGCAGCTGGCGTAATATCGGAAAAGTAGGCAAATAAAGTGGCAATATTTCCTCCGGAAATACCATCGATGATACGGCCAAGGAAAAAGAGCCATAGTGCTCCAGCCATGCCAAAGATGAGATAACCCAAGGCAGAGCCAAGTAAGCAGAAAAGTAAAATCGGTTTACGGCCATAGCGATCACTCAATGTTCCTAGAGCTGGCGCTGCAAGAAAAGTGCATAAGGCATAGATAGAGGTCAAGAAGCTGATGACTAAGGGTTGATTTTGTGATGAGGTATAGGGCTCCAGTAAAAAAGGAACCACAGGATTGATAATGGTAAAGCCAAGGCCTGTAAGAAAAACGGAAAATAAGCCAAAGCTCAATGCGTGTTTATTTAGTGTATGCATATAACTCCTTATTAATGTTTCCGCGGAAACTATAAAAGTATAACTTATTATTGTTTCTTTGTCAACAAAAACTAAATTAAGAAAAACAACCCCATTCTATATGGAGTTGTTACGGAGTTCTTTATCAAGGTGTTGATTGTAAAGTTGAGTAAACTCTAGTATCGTTTCTAATTTTTCAGAACTGAAGGAATCAAAGACTGCTTGATCATTGAGTAGAAAAGCTTTGTGAAGATCTTCGTGCTGCTGATTTATTTTTCTTCCTTTTGAAGTCAGTCTAAAATAAATTTCTTTGTTGTTGTTGGGATTTCTAAATGTTATAATATCTTGCTTTTGGAGGAGTTTTTTTGTTGCTTTACTAATTGCTCCTCGAGTGACATATAGTTCTTCTGCCAACCGTGTGACATTTGGGTTATTAAGCTTGGCAATGAACTCAATGCAGGCGATTTCCAAAAAAGAATAACCTTTGAATTTTTCGACCATTTGAGGTTTTCGAAGTTGATCCATTTTATTAAAGAGATCTGTAAGGCTCAGCATAATTTCTTCTTGTTGTTTCATACTAGCTTTCTCCTGTCACTTGACGATAAATGCAACGCCAATATTCATTTCTGCGCCAGATACTTGATACAGTGTAACTTTTTTGATTGTCCAAGTAATGATAGGTGAGGATAAATGTCTTTTTGCTGACTTGCTCTGCTTGGTAATTTTTGATGGCTAAATCTTCTGTTTCAACAGCACTTGCTATATATTCTTCCTGTTGAATAATTTTACCCTTTGTCGTAATTGCTTGAAATTGAGGCGCTAAAAGTTGATCAAGATGTTTACCGTTGAGAAGGGTCTCTTCTTTGGGCAAAAGCTCTAATGCACGTGAAGCAAAGTGTTCTTCTTCAGGTAACGCAGCGGGTTCAACATGGACATCAACATCATAAACATCAAAACCAGCCATGAGCATGCGTTCTATTTTTTCGGTAGCGGCATGACTTTCATAGACAGAAAGATCACGGGACATCTCAACGACAACATCCAGAAAGATATTACTGCCATAGGTACGACCCCGAATCATCTTTACAGACTTGACTTTGTTTACGAGCTCAATCGCTTCTTTATAATCTGCTAAAAGATTGTCATCAAAACCATCGGAAAGTGAAAAAACACTATCACGGAAAATATCATAAGCCGTTTTCAGGATGAAACCGCAGATAACAAGAGCCATAATACGGTCAAGCCATATCCAATGCAAGGCAGCTGCCACAATGGCGACAGTTGTACCCAAGGATGTTAGTGCATCACTAAGGTTATCTTTACTGGAAGCTTCAAGTGCTTTCGATTGAGTTTTTTTCGCTAAACGGCTAGAGTAGAGGTAAACGCCAATCATCACAAAGGCAGAAAATAAAGCCACTGCTGCACCAACGGGGTTGATTTCAGTGGAACTTCCTTCTATAAAACCAACGATTGTTTGGCGCAAAACTTCAAAGCCAATGAAGAACATGATGAAACTAGAAATCAGACTAGCAATTGATTCAACCTTCCAGTGCCCATACGTATGGTCGTTATCAGAAGGGATACGCGCAATACGCAAACCAATCACGATAGCAATATTTCCTAAAATATCGGTGACATTATTAAAACCATTCGCGAGAAGGGAGGCTGAATTGGTGATTTGAGCTACACCAAGTTGTAAAAGAGACAGAAATATATAAGCCGCTATACTGACCCACACGCCTCGTTCGGCGAGTTTAAGGTTATGAGAGCGTGATATTTTGCTATTATTCATAAGCTTAATTATAACAAAAAAGCAGAGGAGCTGCTTTTAAAGGACGAAATAATATCCTATAAGGTCGCTTTTCGGCTTTGAACGTGGAAGCTTTTGAGCTTAATTTCTATTATTAATAAGTTGTCGCAAATGATTGACACTCTTATTAAAAAACGGTAAAATTAAATTGTTAGTTTATTTTTGTTATAAACTAAAGAAAAGACTAATAGTGTTAGTTATTAGCATTGCAAAATAGATGCTTAAATGTTATAATTTTTCAGCTAACGTATTTATTCTTGTTATTTTTGACAAGAAAATGAAAGGAAACTTTTTTATTTATGGTAATGAAAGCCATCGGCAAGTACAAATTGCTTGTCTTCGCTGCCCTTGCTACCATGCTTCTTCAAGTTGGTGCCGCTCTTTGGCAGCCCCAATATATGAAGAACATTTTGAGTGTTATGGCAGAATCTATTTCGATATCGGACAAGGTCGATAAAATTAATCATTATGGGGTATATCTTCTACTTATAGCCGCTGTGGGATTAATTGGTTCTATCCTTAATACAGTAACTGCTGCAAAGATTGCTCAGTCTGTATCGGCGGATATCCGTGAAGAAACCTTCCGAAAAATCCAAACTTTTTCTTATGAAAATATTGAGAAGTTTAATGCAGGTAATCTTGTTGTTCGGATGACTAACGATATCAACCAAGTGCAAACACTTCTAATGATGACTTTCCAAGTCTTGATTCGAGTACCGTTGCTCTTTATTGGTGCTTTTATCTTGTCTATTATCACGATGCCAGAACTTTGGTGGATTATTATTGTGATGGTTGTTCTTATTGTGTTAGTGACGATGTTATCCATGAAATCTATGGGTCCTCACTTTATGGTTTTCCAAAAATTGATGGACCGTATTAATGGAATTGCCAAAGAAAACCTACGTGGTGCTCGTGTCGTTAAATCATTTGTTCAAGAAAAAGATCAAATCCAAAAATTTGATGCCACATCTGATGAGTTATTGGGTCATAATATGGCTGTAGGTTACACTTTTGCTGCGATGATTCCCGCATTTACAATCATTTCACAATTGGCTGTTTTTGGCGCAATTTTACTGGTTTCTACTTATGTAACACGTGATTTGAATACCGCCGCTAATACGCTTGGTGGGATTATGTCCTTTATCCAATACATGATGCAAATCATGATGGCGATTATCATGGGCGGTATGATGTCAATGTTTGCCTCTCGTGGTTTCGTTTCTATTGGACGTATTAACGAAATTTTAAAAACTGAACCTGCGATGGTGTTTGAAGATGTTGCGGACGAAGAACTTAGCGGTTCTGTTAAGTTTGATCATGTCTCTTTTGCTTATCCTAACGATGAACATCCAACCTTACAAGACATCAGCTTTGAAATTCAACCTGGACAAATGGTTGGTATTGTCGGAGCAACGGGTTCTGGTAAGTCAACCCTGGCTCAATTGATTCCGCGTCTTTTTGACCCAACTGAAGGTACAGTAAGTGTAGGTGGAAAAGATTTACGCCATGTTTCTAAAGCTACTCTGAAAAACACAATTTCAATTGTCTTACAAAAAGCAATTCTTTTCTCTGGGACAATTTCTGGCAACCTGAAACAAGGGAAAGCAGATGCGACCTTGGAGCAAATGAGCCGTGCAGCCAGCATTGCGCAGGCAGCAGAGTTTATTGAAAAACTGCCCGATCATTATGAATCACAGGTTGAAGAACGTGGGAATAACTTCTCAGGCGGACAAAAGCAACGTATGTCGATCACGCGTGGTATTATCAAAGATCCTAAAGTCCTTATCTTAGATGACTCAACATCAGCGCTTGATGCCAAGTCAGAAAAACTAGTACAAGAAGCTTTGAGCAATGACTTAAAAGATACGACAACAATTATTATCGCTCAAAAGATTTCATCTGTCGTTCATGCGGACAATATTCTGGTCCTTGATGAAGGTAAACTTGTGGCGCAAGGCACACACGCAGAGCTCGTTGAGAATTCTGCAGTTTACCGTGAAATCTATGATACACAGAAAGCAAAGGAGGACTAAATTTTCATTGTTCTTCAATTGTTTATGAAAAACAAGAAAATGAAAAAAGATTATGAATGATACATCTCGTGCATTGAAGTTCTTCTATCTCTACTTCAAAAAATATAAATTACAATTCCTCGTGATTGCGATATTTATCATTGCGGCTACTTATCTGCAAGTTAAAGCGCCCGTACTTCTCGGGGATTCTATCACACATCTTTCGACTTACGTTGGTGATTATTTTAGTCATCAACACGCTGATGAAGCGATGAAAGGTTTACAACAAATAGCGGCAGGAGCAAACCAAGCTCAGGACGCCTTGCAGCAGATTGCTGCGCAAATGGGGAAAGCTACTGGACAAGTGGTTGATTGGCATAGTCTGACATCTGCTAATGTACCAACTGCGGTAACTTCTAACCTTCCTTCAGGAACAACAATTGATAGTCTTCAAGCCATGGCTAATATTCCGACAGATTGGCACCAGCTTACAGATGCCAATGTTCCAGAAGCTATTCGTGCTAACCTTAACGGTCAGTCAATTTCTGACTTGATGAAGGTAGCTACATCACATGCACCAAGCAAGGCTGACTTTATGCGTTCAATGTGGATGCTACTTGCTTTTTACGTGATGACAGGTATTGCGCAACTTATCTATAGCTTGCTCTTTACACGTATCGTTGCACACTCAACAAACCGTATGCGTAAAGGTCTCTTTGGTAAGTTGGAACGCCTAACAATTTCGTATTTTGACCGTCATGCGGATGGAGATATTCTCGCCCGCTTTACCTCAGACTTGGATAATATTCAAAACACATTGAATCAAGCAGCAGTGAACGTTACCACTAACTTTGCCCTGTTCATCGGGATTTTGTATATGATTTTCGACCAAAATGTCAAGATGGCATTAGTGACAATTTCTACAACTCCTGTGGCCGTTCTCTGCGCTGTGATTATCATTATTCAAGCTAAGAAATACACGGATAGACAACAAAAAGAAGTCGGCGAACTTAATGCTTATATGGATGAAAAAATCTCTGGGCAAAAAGCGATTATCGTTGAAGGACTTCAAGCAGATGCAATCGAAGGTTTTGAAGTACGTAATGATAAAGTACGTAAAACAACCTTCGCAGCTCAAGCTTGGTCAGGTATGATTTTCCCATTGATGAATGGCTTCTCCCTCTTGACTTTGGCTTTGGTTATTTTTGCAGGTGCTAATATCCTCCTTAATGATGCTTCATTATCAACTGCTGCAGCCTTTGGTTTGCTTGCTACATTTATCCAATATGCGCAACAATATTACAACCCAATCATGCAGATTTCTTCATCTTTCGGTCAATTGCAACTTGCGGTAACTGGTGCAACACGTCTGAATGTGATGTTTGATGAAAAAGAAGAAGTACGTCCTGAAAATGGTAAAACTTTTGAAGGTATTTCTGAAGGTGTACACATTGAAGATATTGACTTTAGTTATCTTCCTGGCAAGCCGGTCCTCAAAGATGTCAACATTAATGTAAACAAAGGCCAAATGGTTGCCTTGGTTGGTCCAACAGGATCAGGTAAAACAACTGTTATGAACCTCATGAATCGTTTCTATGATGTGGACAAAGGGGGAATAAAGTTTGACGGTACCGATATTCGTGAATTTGACTTAGATTCATTACGTTCAAAAGTTGGGATCGTCTTGCAAGAATCTGTCCTTTTCTCTGGAACCATTGCGGACAATATCAAGTTTGGTAAAAAAGATGCGACTATGGATGAAGTTATCACAGTAGCCAAGACGACACATATCCACGAATTCATTGAGAGCTTACCAGATGGCTATGAAACGCTTGTGGATGACGACGATAATGTTTTCTCTGTAGGTCAAAAACAACAAATTTCGATTGCCCGTACTATCTTGACTAACCCTGATTTGCTTATTCTTGACGAAGCAACATCAAACGTTGATACGGTGACAGAAGAACAAATTCAAATGGCTATGGAAGCAGCAATTGCTGGTCGTACTTCATTTGTTATTGCCCACCGTTTGAAAACAATACTTAATGCAGATAAAATTGTTGTTCTTAAGGACGGCGAAGTTATTGAAGAAGGAAACCACAATGAGCTTGTAAATCTTGGTGGCTTCTACTCTGAGCTTTATCACAACCAATTTGTCTTTGAATAAAATTAAGAAGTATCTTAATATAAAAAACGCTCGTGCTTTAACGAGCGTTTTTTTTAATGTGGTCAAGATTTCCTAAAATAAGGGAAAGTGCTGATCATACTGAATCAGGATATTTGCTCGAAAATAGCGATAATATCGACAGGACCAATACCAGCAGGAATAATTAGCTGCTCTTTGCTTAAGGGAGCATCCTCTACTTGCCAGCCGACAAAGTGATAGTGAGGTAATTTGACTTTGGCTGGTGAGATGTAGCCTTGTTCAATGCTTCGCATACCTTCAGGATGGTCCCACTCAAGTGGTTCATTCCAAATTGTTTTAGCGCTGTAGCGTACAGGATATTTGATTGGTGTCCATTGTGCATGAAAGTCATAGATTTGCCCAATAGGCTCGAAGTGATGTTTTTCTTGAGGTTTCCAGAGGAAGCTGGGATTATAGACTCTGGTGCGATGAATAACTGAAGTTGGTCCAGCATACAGTTGGGCTTGTTCCTGAGATTGGGGGTGAGCAAGTACATTGTGACGGTTACGGACTTTAGCCCATCCTTCAAAGGTATAGCCGGGGAGCTTTAAGGTTTTGTTCTTGAGAGAATAGCTTTGACTTTTAGGAAGGAGTTCCGAGCTCATGCCAATCCATTTCCCTTCAGCACTTATTATTTTATTATAAGCTTGATAATCTGCTTCATTAAGAGAAGGCACTGGACTTATTTGAGCACGTTCCAAATGGTTGAGCATGTCATTATTAATATTGAAAAAATAATTTGCTTTAAAAAAGGTTGCTTTCTTTTTGTTTGGGATGAAAGAAGTTTTGAGTGAAAAATTCATCATTTATCCCTTTCTTTATTTTTGGTGTTTAATGTTATATTATCATTTTTTTCTAATGTTAAATAATAATATACAATGAGATTTTAGACAGATAAATGAATACATTTCATAGATGAAGATCTGCGAAGAAAAAAGGATGCTTTTCATCTATTCAAAAGACGGGAAAAATGGTAGAATAGAGGGTACATGTATTTCATGTCTCAAATAAAACAATAAGTGATAGAGTAATAAATTTATGAAAAAAATAGTAATCAATGGTGGTAAAAGTATCTCAGGGAAGGTAACGATTTCTGGAGCTAAGAATAGTGTAGTTGCCCTTATTCCGGCAACGATTTTAGCTAACGATATTGTTACACTTGAAGGCGTTCCCGATATTTCAGATGTTGCAAGTTTGGTTGATATCATGGAAATCATGGGCGCAAAAATTCAACGTGATACTGATGCGGGTATTTTGACGATTGATACACGTGACGTTGTTTCAAAGCCATTGCCCTATGGTAAGATAAACTCTTTGCGTGCATCGTATTATTTTAATGGAGCACTTCTTGGTCGTTTTGGGAAGTCAACAGTTGGTTTGCCCGGGGGATGTGATTTAGGTCCACGTCCTATGGATCTTCATGTTAAAGCTTTTGAAGCTTTAGGAGCAGAGTTATCTTACCTTGAAGATGCCATGCACCTTGAAGCTAAAGAAGAAAAATTACATGGCACAACCATCTATATGGATATGGTTTCTGTAGGTGCAACAATTAATACAATGCTTGCAGCGAGTACAGCAGAAGGTGTAACCATTATTGAAAATGCAGCACGTGAACCAGAAATTATTGATGTAGCTACACTCTTGAATAACATGGGCGCAAAGGTACGTGGGGCTGGCACAGATGTGATTCGTATTACAGGAAAATCAGAAATGCACGGTGCACGTCATACGGTCATTCCTGACCGTATTGAAGCAGGAACTTATCTTGCTTTGGCTGCAGCTATGGGAGACGGTGTCATCGTTGACAATGTTATCTACGAACACTTAGAATCTTTTATTGCTAAACTTGAAGAAATGGGTGTACGCATGACCATTCGTGAGGACTCTATCGAGGTTCATCGCTCAGAAAACTTAAAAGCTATCAATATTAAGACAGTACCTTACCCTGGTTTTGCGACTGATTTACAACAACCAATCACACCGTTATTACTGAAAGCACAAGGCCGTGGTTGGATTAAGGATACGATTTATGAAAAACGTGTCAACCATGTGCCAGAAATGGCACGGATGGGTGCTACAATCTCAACTGTAGATGATCATATTATTTATGAAGCACCTAATAAGATTCAAGGTGCTCATGTTCGTGCTACCGACTTGCGTGCAGGAGCAAGTTTAGTTTTGGCTGGTATTATCGCCGAAGGTACAACAACGATTGAAAATATTGAATTTATTCTTCGAGGTTACGATAGTATCATAGAAAAAATGACGGCTTTAGGTGTTGATATTCAACTTATTGAAGATTAATTGTGAAAAGTTAACACTTTTTACGTATCATTAATATAGGAGGTGTATATGGCTGATTTAAAATTTGAAATTGAGGAGCATCTTATTACTCTATCTGAAAATGCTAAAGGCTGGACAAAAGAGCTTAACCGCGTGTCATGGAATGGCATGGAAGCTAAGTATGATTTGCGCCAGTGGTCGCCCGACCATGAAAAGATGGGCAAGGGAATTACGCTGACAGATGAAGAATTTGCTGTTCTTTTGAAAGAACTCGGAAACAAATAAAAAAACCAGTTTTTCTGGTTTTTTTTATGAATCATATATAAAAAGAAAAACCATTAGTATGGTTCTTTTATCAATGCATGTAAATCATGACAATCATAGCGATGTAAAGAGCAAAAGTAATCACAAAAGTAATGCGCCAAAAAAGCTTAAAGAAACGTTTATATTTGAAGTCTTTAAAATAGAACAAATCTAATAGCAACAAGACGAGAGCTAAGAAGGAAAGAATCAAAAAGTAGTAAGGCAAAATATTGATAGCAGTAAATTGCTCTGAAAAAAGTTGGAGTCCAAAAATTAAAAAGAGGACAAAAATATCAGGAATGCGAAGTTTTCGATTAGTCAAGTGGCGAATACGTAAAAATTTAAAAGCGAAAACCAATACGATCCAGCTGAGAAGCGGATATAAAGTGGCAATAATCTTAGGTAACATAGCTTAATTTTAGCGGTTTTGGGTACTTTTGTAAAGTGTTATTTGTCGGAACAATAAATCGAGATGTAAAAATAAAAAGAAAAGCCATAGTTAAGCTTTCCTTTTTATTTAAATTTCACGAATTTCAGCAAATTCAGCTTGTACAAAAGTTGCGAGTTCTTTTGGGTTGAGGCGTATAGAACGGCCGATTTCACCGGCAGATACAATGATTTTATCTGCATCCAGTGCGATGGTATCTATATAGATAGGGAACCTTTTGGTTTGCCAGATACCGACAGGATTATTAGCACCATGGATGTATCCAGTAGTTTTCTGCAAATCTTTTTGAGGAATCATGTGGACCTTCTTATTTCCGGAGACCTTTGCTAATTTCTTTTCAGAAAGATGCTCTGTCAGAGGAAGCATCCCTACGATTGGACCCGTTTTATCTCCTATAAGTGCGAGCGTTTTATAAATGTCACGACGTTGGATGTCTTCAGGCATGAGCTCTGTTTCTAAAGCATTGAGAGCAAGCCCTTCATGATTGACTTGACCTTTGTCCAGAATTTGTTCAACTAATGTTTTTTTCAGTTTCTTTTTCTTGCTCATGCGTTCATTATATCACTTTTTCGCTTGAAAAATCTGAGGTGCACTCTTGGAGAGCAGAACAAGGACTAGAGAAGCAAGAGCCGCAGTCGCAAGTCCACTTATTCCATTGACAACAAATGAATAGGGAATAGCCCCCCAGCCTTTCCAAGCATATTGTCCCCAAAAAATAACACCAGCGACAAAGTGCCAAAAATATTTGATAAGAACGCCGAGAAAAGCTACAGCAAAGATTGTACGTGTTTGGCTAGAGTCCTTTTTGCGCAAAACACCAGCTAAACCAAGAGAAATCGGTGCAACAATATATTCAAGCAAGGCCTGTACTGGAGTCAAGATAGTAGCTTGACCTAATACAATCAGAAGTAGGCCAAATACTAGCCCGCCTGTCATGCCCCAAAAGACGCCGCGGCGCAAGGCTAAGACCAGTAAGGGAATAACTGCCAGCTCAAGATAAAAAACTTGAGCATAGTTTATCGAGATGAAACTCAAGACAAGAGCTAATGCAGCAGCAATAGCTGTTTCGGTAAGTTCTAAAACTTTAGAATTAGACATAAAAAATCTCCTTTTGTTGGCACAAAGGAGGGTTAGAGAGAATTGAAGACAGCAGTCCCCTATACAAACACATTCCTACGCTGGTACTAACCAGATCAGGTCAAATGGTGTTTCTCAGCTCTTGGTTTCCCTTAGAGCACCCATTGTGCAAATTTTTAATTTTACAATCTTAATATACCATAAGATGTTTACTTTAGCAAAAATGTCATACTTATTCCCAGAAAATTCCAAGCCATATGAATGGCCATATTGAGGTAAAAATTTCGGTATTTAAAATAGAATGTGGTTAACACCAGACTCATTGAGCCATAAACAAGCCAACTGTAAAGATCTGTTGGACTGTGCATACCTGCAAAAAGCAGAGCTGCTGTCATGAAAGCTAAAAATTTATTTTTTGTGAAGAGAACTTCGAAAGGGCCAACACGGTAAGTGAGTTCCTCAAAGAAACCGGCAAAAATCGTTTGGACAGCAAAGATGCCTAAAGGAATAACCTGGGCGAGACTATTCAATGCCTCTTGATTTTCTGTACTTGCGTGTAAACCAAGCGCCTGTGCTAAAATGTTGACACAGAGTGAAACTAAGAAAAGCGCACCAAATCCGAGGGCGATTTTGCCCAAGGGAAATTCTTTGATAGCAATCGGTGGAATAATATTACGGCGGCGAGCAAGAAAGTAAGATAAGCCAAGAGCAATAAAGAAAATCATAAAAAAGATCACTTGGTCAAGAGAAGAAAAAGCTCTTCCAGAATGCAATTGGCTCATGAGTGACGTAGCAAAACTTGGCAATAAAGAAAGTACAAAGAAAGCAAGCCAGATTGATTTTTTATAAGTAAAAATTAAACTAATTAGATAAAGAAGGAGGCTGAGTCCTAACCATTGCCCCCAACCAGCCCGTAAAGAAAAAGGAAGGGCAAAGAGAAGAGCAGGAAGAATTGTCCAGGTCCAAGGTTTTTTAATAAGGTCTCGAAATTTAATCATAGAACAATTCTAACATATAATCATTGATAATTTGTATAAGTTTTAATAAAATATAAGAAGATAAATGGAGAATCAGAATGAAAGAATTCATAAATAATTTAGAAGTTTGCTTACCAGGCTACCGTGTACTCAATCGCGAAGAAAATTTAAATTTTTATCGTGATGTGCTTGGCATGAAAGTCTTGCACGAAGAAAATGCAGAAGTTTTTTTATCTGGTTATGCAGCAAAGCAACCAAGGTTAATCTTAGAGGAATCACCAGGTGTAGTTCCAGTTCAAGGTGTGAAAAAACATGGACGTACAGTCATCCAAGCTGATGAGGATGAAATCGAACAGCTTTTAGCGCGCAATCTGGACCAAGTCACACATCTTTATCAGGTAAAAGACAGTTGGGCTTTTGAAGCTGTTTCTCCAGAAAGTGATGTTTTTCTGATGGTATCTGTAAATGATTGGTCAGACTTAACGGAAGTTGCTAAATCTGAAGTTGACTTTGATGAGGGAGAATTTACAGGATTATCCGATTTCGCTATTAAAGAGGTGCAAATTAATATTGCTGAAAAGTCTATTATTTCAGAGTACGAAAAAATTCTTGGTGTAAAAGCGCAAGGGAATCTTTTAGATCTTGCTGGCTTGCATCTGGTCTTGTGTCAAAATGATGGACCTGACTTGACAGCTAATATGGATGAAAAGCTAGACCTGATGCTTTTACGTTTTCAAGTGTCGCCATCTTTTGATTTGGCTCAGTTTGCATATGATTTACCTGATGAAAAATTGTATCTGGATAAAAAAGCAAAGACATTGGCTATTGACATCCCACACCACATGGAACTTTGGTTTACAAAACAAGGCCTATGAAAAATGAAGAAGAATTTTTAGCGACAATTGATGACTATGTGGCAGAAGCAATTTTCCCAGGCTGCCAGATTGCTATTGTAGAAGGAACAAAGGTTCAAGAGTTTGTTCGAGGCAATCAAGCAATACTTCCACAAGTCGAACCATTGGTTGCAGGGAAAAAATGGGATTTAGCTTCCGTTTCAAAAGTTGTAGGTACAGGAACAGTAGTCATTAACCTCGTTTTATCAGGAAAGTTAAGTCTGGATGCTCCGTTTACGGATTATTATCCTGATTTTCATGATGAGAGCATCACTTTGAGACAGCTTCTTACTCATACAACAGGTATCAATCCGTTTATTGAAAACCGTGATAAGTTAGATTTTAAAGGTTTAAAAGAGGCGATTGACCATATCGAGGTAACGGAAGACAAAAGTTGTCACTACACAGATATTAACTTTATTTTGTTGGGCTTTATGCTTGAAAAGCTTTATGGGAAATCTTTAGACGTAGTTTTTAAAGCAGAGGTTTTTGAAAAATGGGACATGTCTGCCACATCTTTTGGTCCTGTTACCAATGCTGTACCGACAAGTCTAGATACGAGAGTGGGAACAGTTCATGATCCAAAAGCAAAAGTGTTAGGAAAACATTGTGGATCAGCAGGGCTTTTTGCACCGATGAATGATTTGGTGAAATTTGTTCAAGGTTATTTTTCAGACACAAAATATTTGGACCTACAGAAAAATTTTGCAGCGGGTCAACGTCCAAGAAGTTTAGCTTGGGACTTCATACATGACCAATGGTTGCTACACACAGGTTACACAGGAACTTTCATCCTGATGAATCTGGAAGCAAAAAAAGCGGTGATTTTCTTATCCAATCGTGTGCATCTGAAAGATGAGCGGGCACAATGGATTGCAGATCGCGATGTATTGATTGAAATACTCATAAAAAATTTAAGCTGACAGTCCTGTCAGCTTTTTTTACTACCACATAAAAAAACATTTTCCTTTTAAAAAGGAAAATGTTTAATATTTCTTAACTGATATTGTCTACAGGATCGTTCTTTTTCCGATAACTGATCAATATAATAAAGTAAAGTAGTGCGGTAAAGAGGGTTACTCCAACAGGATTAGTAGTAAGGATACCAAAGAAAATCAATAACAAAGCAATAAGAGCAATAAGACTCATGCTCATGGTACCTAAAGCTTTGGTCTTACGCGCTAATAAGAAGCCTGCAAGACTAATTAAGAACCAAACTAAAAGGACAGTGTAAGATAAAGAACCAGCGAGATAGTTGAATAAGCTGTTTCCTAAGAAGTAAGAAAGAACAACACCAATATACAATGTCCCAGAGCAGAAGAGCACAGCTCTTTGAGGAACCTTGCTTTTATTTAAAGTAGCAATTTTTTGCGAAAACTTCCCTTTATGATTTTTTAAGCGGAAGAATAAAATTCTTGAAGAGGCATAAATGCCAGAGTTGATTGAAGAAAAGAGCGCCAGAATAATAATGAAATTAATGATGTCTGCAGCAAATGGAATATGCATTTTGTTAAAGACCATGACAAACGGGCTCATTGTTGATGTTGCCAAGTCGTTCCAGTTGTAGATAAGGAGCAAGAGGAACATTGGGACGATATAAAAAGAAATGATACGTCCAATAACGCCTCGGATAGCGCGTGGGATAGCAGTTTTAGGATCTTCTGTCTCACTAACAGTAATGGCAATGAGTTCAGAACCACCGTAGGAATAGATAACAATCAATAAAGAATTGATAACGCCTTTAAGTCCGTGTGGCGCAAAGCCACCATATTTTGTCATCCCTGAAAATGCAGATATCAAGTTGGTATTAAAAATGTTTTGTGCAACTAAAATGACACCAAAAATAATAAGAAGAATGATAACGCTGATTTTGATAAAAGCAAGCCAGTATTCTGTTTCGGCAAAGAATGTTACTGACAGTAGGTTAATAAGTGACGTTAGGATAGCGATGAGTAAGACAAAAGCCCATGAAGGGATATTAGGAAACCAAAGCTGTATAAAGCTAGCAGCAGCGACAGCTTCGGCAATAATATTAATCATCCAAAGTGACCAATACACCCAGTCGGTAAAGTCGGCCGCATGGTTACCCAGATAAGGTTGAACCAAACCTGAAAGGCCATGTGGTTCATCCGAGCTGAGAACTAATTTTTCTAAGCTCTTCATCACGAAGAATAAAACCACGCCTCCGATAAAGTAAGAAAGAAGGACAGCAGGACCAGCAGATTCTATAGCGGAAGCGCTCCCTTTAAAGAGTCCAGCCCCAATTGCTCCACCTAGAGCAATCATAGTGATATGGCGTGTTGCCATTCTCTTTTGTAAATTTTGATTATTTTCCAATTATAAATTCCTCTCGTTATAAAAATAAATATTTTTAATTTAAAATTCTAAGTCAAATTAAGTCTCCTCTCATTTTATTGTCACGTTTGAGTAGCAATAATCGTTAAAAATAAATTAAAAAAAGATGCCCAAAGGGACATCTCTTTGCCCCTTTTTGACCAACGCCAAAGAGGACTCACACCTTTACTTTACAGTACTTAGTGTGAGCCCATAATCAACAACAAAACTGTGTGATAAGCGTTAATCATTTTTTGAGCCTCTTTATTTTAATAGTGTAAAGTATAATACAAATAATACAAAAATTCAAATTTTTGCACAAATTAAAAAATTAAAAGTGGACTTAAAAAATTTTTATGTCAAAAGGTTTTTACATTGACTTACACTGAAGGAACTAAGTCTTAGAAAAAATTTTTATTGAAGACGGACATACGTTTTTTATTAGGGCATTCGTGAAAAAATTAGTCAAATATGGTATAATGTATGCACATTTTAAAGGGATTTAGAAGAAAAAATAGACGGAGAGTTGGTGCAAAAAGGCATCAAAAATAGGATAAAGATAAAATGAGCAGAATGATGCCAGCACGTGTACGCAGTGAAGGAATAGCCCTGTATAGTCAGGGGCTTTTAATTGATCCGTCAATAGAAGAATTTAAACTTTCTGCAGAGGTTGCCGGAGAACAAGTAATTTATGATATGGATGGAGCGCAGGACTATTGTTCTTGTGCTGATTTTCAGCGTAATCATCGCTATTGTAAGCACATTGCTGCAGTAGAAGAATACCTCAAGAATGAAAATAAAGAAATCGAAGACGATAAAAAAAATATAGAAAAGATTGAGCTAGTGGCAAATGATGAATTGGCTGCCAACGCTGCCTTTTTAGATGCCTTGAATGGGGAAACACAAGTTAATTTCGGAGCAGAGCAATTTTCGATTGAAGTACATGTTGAAGATAATTCACAACTCTATGATGTTTTTTCTATGGATTACTTCATGTATTTTGACTTACGCTTATATAGCGAACGCTTAGGTAGGGCTTATGTGATTAAGGATATTCCATATTTTTTGAGAACATTGCAAAACTTTGGACAATATTCGCTTGGTGCTCTTCACTATGTTGATCTCTTTTTTGATAATTTCGATGAAGCCAGTCAAGACTTTTTGAATTTCTTGCTTAAAATACATGGCAAACTTGATGCCCAAATGGCCAATCAACTATATATTAAAAATGGACGTTACCTCAACTTCCCTTATCTTTTTATTGAAGAGGCAATGGATTTGGCTTCTAACTTGTCACGTTTTAGCTTGAGATTATCAGGTGCATTGGTTAACTATTTCACCTTCGTTACTCTTGACGAGGATTCAGAAATTTTTAAATTTAGTGTGACAAGCCAAAGAGACTTTATTGAGTTAAAAATCGAAGATAATGCCTTCAGCACTTTTTATAGTGGTTCGCTTTTATATTATAATCATGTCTTTTATAAGGTTGATCATGAACAAAAACGGTTGTTGCAGCTGGTTCAAAAAGAACTTGAGGGTGAAAAACATAATCAATTTTCATATATGGATAAGGACAAAGTAGCACAAGCACTGCAACAACTTTCTAGTTTAGGTCAAATCTCAGCTCCTGAAAATTTTGTTATTCGCCCCTTTACACCGATTTTTAACTTTGCTAATCCTGATGGACAAAATATAGAACTTTCGGTTCAATTTGATTATGGAAATTTTAAAGTGGAACACTTCCATGAATTAGAAACACTCGAGTTTTCAAGAGACTTACGCCTAGAAAATAAGATATTTACGCTCATGGCTCGTTTTGGTTTCACACGTTCTTTTACAAGTTCTGTTACGCTTTCGGCACAATTTGCAGAAACTTTCTTTATTAAAATTTTGCCTCAATTCCAGAAATTAGGTCAAGTAAAACTGTCTCCTGGACTAATGGATATGAAAGTCGATGAAGTGCCGGAAATCATGATTGATCGTCGAGGAGGCTTGTTGGATATCGCCTTTGAAATGCCAAGCATCGGCGAAAATGAATTTGCAAATGTTATTGCACAACTGCAAAATAATGCGGAATATTATGTCAGTGAAAACGGAAAATTATTTATCTTTGACCAGAAGTTCAGTGAGTTGAAATCAGCTTTACGAGAACTGGATGATAATTTTACCATTAGTGGAACGAGCTTAGAAGTCAATGTGACACGTAGCTTCCAAGTTTCTAAAATATTTGAAAATATTTCAAGTAGCAATTTTTCGAATGAATTTAAAGCCTTCTATGAGCACTTAACGCACCCAGAAACCTTCCCTTACGAAAAACCTGAGCATGTCAAAGCAGAGCTGCGAAGTTACCAGGAAACAGGAGTTCGTTGGATGTCTATGTTAACGCACTATCACTTAGGAGGTGTGTTGGCAGACGACATGGGGCTGGGTAAAACAGTACAAGCAATCACCTATTTACTATCAAATCTAAAAGAAGATGAAACAGCCTTAGTCACTGCTCCTGCCAGCCTTATTTACAACTGGGCCAGTGAGTTTGAGCAATTTACGGACACGGTAGATTATGTGGTTGTTGATGGGATGAAGGCCGATCGTGATGCTTTGATTCACGGGAAACATCAAGTTTATATTACAAGTTACGGAAGTTTCCTTAAGGATTTCGATGATTATCAAGACAAGAAGCTTAACTATCTTCTCTTGGATGAAGCACAAGCTGTGAAAAACTACAGCAGTAAAACAAATAGAGCACTTAGTCAACTGAATGTTGAGCATACTTTTGCTTTATCAGGAACGCCGTTGGAAAATCGCTTAGAAGAAATTTGGGCTATTTTCCAAGTGGTCATGCCTGGCTTTTTACCAAAACGGGAAACATTTAATAAGATGTCGCCAGAAGTTATTGCCCGTATTATCCATCCATTTATTATGCGTCGTAAAAAAGAAGAAGTTCTGACAGAGTTGCCTGATAAGATGGAAATGACCTTACGCAATAACATGGTTGAAGAGCAAAAGCTCTTATATTTAGCACAATTGGAATTGATGCAACAATCTGTCCGTCAAATGGACAGTGCGAGTCTTAAGAAATCACGTATTGAAATTTTGGCAGGAATCACACGACTCCGTCAAATATGTAATACACCGGCACTTTTCATGGACAACTATGAAGGTGGTTCTGGGAAGTTAGACAGTTTGATGGAGCTTTTAGAGCAAGTCAAGGCATCTGGTCATCGCCCTTTGATTTTCTCACAGTTTACCAAAACCTTCCCTTACATTGAAGAAGCCATGGAAAAATTGGATCTCACAGCTTATAAGCTAACGGGTTCAACTCCAGTCAAAGAACGGTTAGAAATGGTGCAAGCCTTTAATGCTGGAAGTCGTGATGCTTTCCTCATCTCACTGAAAGCAGGTGGTGTAGGTCTGAACCTTACAAGTGCTGATGTTGTTATCCTGGTCGATCTCTGGTGGAATCCAGCGGTTGAGGAACAAGCCATTGCAAGAGCCCATCGTATGGGGCAAAAGAGTACTGTTGAAGTCATTCGCTTGATTACACAAGGAACGATTGAAGAAAAAATCATGGAGATTCAGGAACGTAAAAAAGATTTGATTGCAAATGTTTTAGACGGTGATGTGATTGATAAGACGCTCAGCGAAGCAGAAATCAGAGAAATTTTGGGACTATAACTTTAAAAATCACTGAAAATGCGATATAATAATAATTGAAACACTTACCTAAGAAAAAAATAAGATTAAACAAACTTTTTAAGGAACGTAGAGGAAAAGTTTCAAGACAAACAAAAAATTAAGTAGGGCAAGCAATGAACGAAGGAAGAAGAGTCGTATTTCCAATCATAGATGATGATGAAATGCTTGAAAAAGACACACGCGTCATCATGACAAATTCACAACTGATTACTAAGAATCCTAGTCAACAAGACGAGGCTTCTTTTGGTGGTGTTCAAATGTCTGATAAAAAACGTTCAGATGTCTATAAGCCAATAAAAACAAAGGTCAGCTATAGCACTCAACATCGTCCATTAAATAGCAATCATAGTGGGTATAGTTCTTTTGATAAAATGCCTAAAAAAACGAGTGTTGATGAATCAAAAGAAAAGGCCAAAAGAGAAGCAGCGGTACCTCCTAAACGTCCAAAAGGCTATGTTCATCCGCTAGAGCGTGATAAAGATGATTTTTCTTTACGCCGTTCATCAGCAGTACTTAATGCAGCGAAACCGGCATCGAGTGAAAAGAAGACAATCGAACAAAAGCCGATGTCTCCAAGACGTCCAGCCACTAATAATCCGATTCGGGATATGAAAAAACGAGGATTAAACCTCGATGAAGCTATTATTTCTGGCTCTCCTCAAAAAGGAGAAGATAAGGCTAAAACTGCAAAAAATGAGTATTTCGATAATAAACGGAAGAACTTATTTGACCGCGGACTTTAAATAAAAGAAGGAGAAAAGATTTCAGTTCCGACTGAAATTTCTTATTTATCATGGAAAAAGTATATCATTTTATAGGAATTAAAGGCTCAGGTATGAGTGCACTCGCTCTTATGCTCCACCAAATGGGTAAAAAAGTACAAGGTTCAGATACAACTGACTACTATTTTACACAACGTGGACTTGAGGAAGCGGGTATTCCTATTCTTCCTTTTGACGAGAAAAATATTACACCAGAAGTTGAGTTGATTGCAGGGAATGCTTTCCGTACGGACAATAATGTAGAAATTGCTTTTGCTGAAAAAAATGGCTTCACTTTTAAACGTTACCACGAGTTTTTAGGTCATTTCATGGAAGATTTTATCAGTGTTGGGGTTGCGGGGGCGCATGGTAAAACTTCAACGACAGGAATTTTAGCTCATGTCATGAAAAACGCTGTAGATACGTCATACTTGATTGGTGATGGTACAGGACGTGGAAATGCGGACAGTGAGTATTTTGTTTTTGAATCTGATGAATATGAACGTCACTTCATGCCTTATCATCCAGAATATACAATTATTACAAATGTTGATTTTGACCATCCTGATTATTTCCAAAATATCGATGATGTAGCCTCTGCATTCCAAGACTATGCTCAAAATATTAAAAAAGGTATTTTCGTTTTCGGAGAAGATCCTTATTTACGTAAAATTACAGCAGAAGCACCGATTTACTATTATGGTTTTGAAGATGGAGATGATTATCAAGCAAAAGATATCATCCGCTCAACACGCGGCTCATCTTTTGATGCTTATTTCCGTGGTGAAAAAATCGGACACTTTGTCGTGCCTGCTTATGGGAAGCACAATATTGCAAATGCCTTAGCGGTAGTTGGTGTAACACATCAGCTTGGCTTGGATATGAATGATATTGCTGATCATTTGTTGACTTTCTCTGGTGTAAAACGCCGATTTACAGAGAAAAAAGTTGGCGAAACAATCATTATTGATGATTTCGCACATCATCCTACCGAAATCGAAGCAACGATTGATGCAGCGCGTCAAAAATATCCAGATCGTGAAATTGTAGCCGTTTTCCAACCTCATACATTTACACGAACAATCGCCTTTGCAGATGAATTTGCTCAAGTCCTTGATTCTGCAGATACTGTATATCTTGCTGAAATTTATGGCTCTGCGCGTGAAGTTGACCACCATGAAATTACAGCACAAGACCTTGCGGATAAAGTACGTAAGCCTGCTCGTGTTATTTCAGTGGAAAATGTTTCGCCACTTTTGGATCACAACCGCGGCGTTTATGTTTTCATGGGCGCAGGTAATATCCAACAATATGAAGCAGCCTTTGAGGATTTGCTCAGTCAGTTGACAAAAAATACATTGTAAAAACAAAAAGACTTCCTTAACAGA
>NZ_KQ968940.1:91862-131873 GCF_001578715.1 Lactococcus sp. DD01
CCCTTAACAGGAAGTTTTTTTATTTGTTAAAGTAGAAGATAAATGATTTAAAAGTAACAATCATTATCCCCCAAAAACTAGCGCCATTAAATTATATACCCCAATCTGTAAACATATACCGCTTATCAGCTCTATGATATAATAAAAGTATGTTAACATTTCCACTGGTCAATGATACGTCACGAAAAATCATCCATATTGATATGGATGCCTTTTTCGCTTCAGTAGAAATACGGGACAATCCAGAATTAAAGGGTAAGCCGGTAGTTATCGCACGGAATCCACTGGAAACAGGAGGACGTGGCGTTGTTTCAACGTGTTCCTATGAAGCTAGAGCCTTTGGAATCCACTCGGCTATGAGTGCAAAAGAAGCTTATGAACTCTGTCCACAAGCTGTTTTTATCAGTGGAAATTATGAAAAGTATCGTGCCATATCAGAACAAGTGCGGGAAATTTTTAATCGTTATACTGATGAAGTAGAAGCGGCATCCATTGATGAAGCTTATCTGGATGTTACGCGAAATAAGATCGGATCAACAAGTGCAATCAAAGTGGCGAAACTTATACAGCATGATATTTTTATTGAGCTTGGTTTGACTTGCTCAGCGGGGGTTTCCTATAATAAATTTTTAGCAAAAATTGCTTCGGATTATGAAAAGCCCCATGGTTTGACTGTCATCCTGCCCGAGGCAGCAAAAGATTTTCTAGCAGAACTGCCAGTGGAAAAATTTCACGGTGTGGGTAAGGCTACTGGAGCAAAGCTGCATGAGCTGGGAATTTTTACCGGCGCGGAAATTCAAGCAGCTGACCCATTACTCTTGGCTGAACGCTTTGGGGTTTATGGCTGGAATCTTTTTTTGAAAGCCAATGGTATTCATCATGCTCCAGTTGTGACAAGTCGTCAAAGAAAGTCAGTAGGTAAAGAAAGAACTTATAGCAAACTCCTCTATAATAGTGAAGATATCAAGCAGGAACTCGCTAACCTCTCCGAACGCGTCTCTACTAATGTGAAACGCCATCAACTTCTGGGTGATACAGTTGTACTCAAGTTACGTTACTCTGATTTTAAGACAATTACGAAACGCAAAAAACTTTCAGAGAAGATAAATGAAGCAATTACACTTGCACATGTGGCTCAGGATTTACTGGAAGAGATTGATTATGATGAAACAATAGGAGTCCGCCTTCTTGGAGTGACCCTTACGGGATTTGGGGCAGAAGAATTACGATTAGATATGCAAAACTGAGAAAAGGAATAAAGGGGAGTTTTTTCCTTTTTTAATGAGTAAAAAACATAGGCCAAACATACAAGCCAGTTGGATAAGTAGGAGGATTTCTTCTAAAGATACAGAAAAAGATACCAAGAAAAGCCAGAGGAAGTCGCCAGCACCAATCCCAATATTGATAAAAAAAGAAACACAAGCAAGACCGAGCCAGAAATAGCTTATGGGACTGATAGGAAAGAAAATAAAAAAACAAGCAGTAAAGCCTAAACCAATATTTAAAGGATAAGAGTAAGTATCAATATCAAATTTGCTCAAAAGTAAGCTTATGAAGAGGGTTAAAAAGTGGAGTAAGTCTAAATCAAACCAAAGTGCACCAAAGAGAATTCCGGTAAGAAATTCTAAGATAAAATAACTGTAAGAAAATTTTTCTCCACAAAAGGCGCACCTACTTTTAAAGATGAATTGAGAGATTAAAGGAAGGAGTTGCCACCATTTGAGGACTTTTTGGCAAGAACTACATTGTGAACGCCCAAAAATAATTGAGGCTTCTGTATCCCAGCGCTCACTTACTAGACCGAGGAAAGAGCCAAAGATGGTCCCGATAATGAAGTAAAATATAAGCATATTTATTAACACGATAAAAAGATAAAAAACTCACAATCTTAAGCAGAATATTTTATAATTGACCTCTTTTTTTATATAATTGTAATAGAAATAAAAAATTGGAGGTTTCTATGTCTAAGGAAAAAACACAAGAAGTTTTGAATCAAACAGTTGCAGATTTATCTCAAGCAGCAGCACTTGTTCATCAAACACACTGGTATATGCGTGGTTCTGGTTTCTTGACTTTGCATCCTAAAATGGATGAGTTCATGGATGGACTTAACGAGCATTTAGATGAATTTGCTGAACGTTTAATTACGATTGGTGGTTCACCAGTTTCAACGCTTAAAGAGTTTGATGAGAAGTCAAAAATTGAACTTCAACCAGCAACTTGGGATAAATCAATGTCTGAACGTTTGCACGGTGTCTTGGATACTTACAAATACTTGGCTAAACTTTTCCAAGAAGGCATGGATATTGCTGAGTCTGAAAATGATGCAGTTACTGTTGACCTTTATACGGTTGCACTCGGAGATGTTGAAAAAACAATCTGGATGCTCGAAGCAGAACTTGGATAATAAAAAAGACCTTACACACGCGGTAAGGTCCTTTTTTATTATCCGTTTTTAATTTTTCCAGGCCAGTTGTTCAAGCCAGTTTTAAGAATATAAACTTCTGGTACGCCAGCTTTTTTGAGTTGTTTAGCAACTTTGACTGAAGCTGTTGGTTTACCATTTTCATAAAGTAACACAGGTTTCTTTTTGTTGATTGCGTTCAAACTTTGTTCTATTTGAGAAGCAGGTAAATTACGAGCACCAAGGATGTGTTTTACTCGGAAATCTGCTGCTTCGCGTACATCGATAAGTTGCGAAGTAGCCATCAAACGTTCAAATTCAGGTGCTTCAACAACTTTGGCGTTACGTTTGAGTGTCCAACGTGGATAGAGAAAGAAGACAACAATGAGGGCTAAAAGTATAAAGTCAATGATCCAGATCATTTAAGTTCTCCTAAGATTATTATTTGAATTTTAAAGCAAGGCTTGCGGCACCGATGATACCAGCATCATTTCCGAGCTCAGCAAGTTTAATTTTTGTAGAATCACGTACTGTTGAGAACGAATATTTTTGGAAATAAGTTTCAACTTTAGAACGAAGAAACTCTCCAGCAGCAGAAACGCCACCACCGATGACAATAGCAGCAGGATTCAGGGTACTTCCAAGGTTAGCACAAGCAAAACCAAGGTAATAAGCAAATTTATCCACAACGCTAAGTGCAAAGGCATCACCTGCTTCTGCTGCAATAAAGATGTCTTTTGAAGTTACTTCGTCACCATTGTCGATACTTGCTTTAATTTGGCTGCTTCCTTCGTATTCTTCAGCGAATTTTCTTGCAAGACGTACGACGCCAGTAGCAGAAGTGACTGTTTCTAAGCAACCATGGTTTCCACAAGTACAAGCAAAACCATCATGTGGTTCTACTACGATATGTCCGATTTCACCGGCAGCGCCAACAACACCGTGGATAAGATTTCCAGCAGCAACAATACCGCCACCAACTCCAGTTCCTAAAGTGATAAAGACAACATCTGGCTGATTTTCACCAGCTCCGACCCAACGCTCGCCTAAAGCTGCAACATTTGCATCATTGTCAAGAATGAATGGTAGACCGACACCTTCGCTAATAGGCGCACCAACTTCTTGAATATCGGCCCAGTTAAGGTTAAATGCACCTCGGACAGTAGCAGCTTCAATATCTACTGTACCAGGCGTGCCCATTCCAATACCAATAAAGTCAGACTTATCCAAGTTGTAAAGATTTAAACGGTGATTGATAGACTCAATAATATCAGGGACAATATGTTTTCCGTCACTGAGAATATTTGTCGGGATAGCCCATTTATCTTGAACTTCACCTTCAAGTGTCAAAATACCGAACTTGATAGAAGTTCCGCCGAGGTCAATACCAATAATTTTGTTAGCCATTTAGTTTTTCCTTCTCAATTCTTTCTTCACGACGTAAAATAAGTTGAGCAGTGAGGTATTCTTTATCACTTTTCTCAAAAATCCCCTGTTCAACCATATTTGTAAGTTCCTGTTGCATAAAATAAATCGCATCTAAGCGATTGGTCATGAAATTAATAAAACCGTATTTTTTTAACAATTCCTGTACATCATAAAGTGTTTTCATTGTTCTATTTTACCCTAACTGTAAGCGGTTTTCAAGTGTTGATAAGTTTTTAAGTGACTTTTTAGTCGTTCTTTTTCTTAACCAACTGTTAACTTGTTTGGACTATTTCAAAAATATAAACTAATTTTCATAGTAGGAAGTGAGTCAAATTTGTTAATTTTATCCCTTAGAAAACTTGTAAACGCGTGCATTTTCGCCTTTGACAAAAAGTGTGCTATAATAAATCTGATATATTGTTTGGGCGCACCATAAAAGCTAGCGTTCAAGCTACGGAGACGCGATTTCCGTATGAATTTTTCGAAAGAATAGGTAGAAATAAATTGACTAAATTACGCGAAAACATCAGAAACGTTGCGATTATTGCCCACGTCGACCACGGTAAAACAACTTTGGTTGATGAGTTGCTTAAACAATCACAAACGCTTGATGCCCGTACAAACCTTGCTGAACGCGCAATGGACTCTAACGCCCTTGAACAAGAACGCGGGATCACAATCCTTGCTAAAAATACAGCTGTAGAATATGGCGACACACGCATCAACATCTTGGACACACCAGGACACGCGGACTTCGGTGGTGAAGTAGAACGTATCATGAAAATGGTCGATGGTGTTGTTCTTGTCGTAGATGCTTATGAAGGTACAATGCCTCAAACACGTTTCGTGTTGAAAAAAGCTTTGGATCAAAACTTGACACCAATCGTTGTCGTGAACAAGATTGATAAACCATCAGCACGTCCACAAGAAGTTGTAGATGAAGTGTTGGAACTTTTCATCGAACTTGGTGCCGACGATGATCAATTGGACTTCCCAGTTGTTTATGCTTCAGCTATTAATGGATCATCTTCATTGAGCGATGATCCCGCAGATCAAGAAGCAACAATGGATCCAATCTTTAATACAATCATCGAACACATCCCGGCTCCTATCGATAACTCTGATGAACCTTTGCAATTCCAAGTTTCTCTCTTGGACTACAATGATTTCGTGGGTCGTATTGGTATCGGACGTGTTTTCCGTGGCACAATTAAAGTTGGGGACAATGTAACACTGTCTAAACTTGATGGTTCAACTAAAAACTTCCGTGTAACAAAACTTTTTGGTTTCTTTGGCCTTGACCGTCAAGAAATCACTGAAGCAAAAGCAGGAGACTTGATTGCTGTTTCTGGTATGGATGATATCTTCGTAGGTGAAACTGTTACACCTACAGATGCCATTGAACCATTGCCAGTTCTCCACATTGACGAACCAACACTTCAAATGACTTTCCTTGTAAATAACTCACCATTCGCAGGCCGCGAAGGTAAATGGGTAACTGCACGTAAAGTTGAAGAACGTTTGCAAGCAGAACTTCAAACAGACGTATCACTTCGTGTTGAAAATACTGATTCACCAGACAAATGGATCGTTTCAGGTCGTGGAGAATTGCACTTGTCTATCCTTATCGAAACAATGCGTCGTGAAGGCTATGAACTTCAAGTTTCACGTCCAGAAGTTATCGTTAAAGAAATTGACGGTGTAGAATGTGAACCATTCGAACGTGTACGTATTGATACACCTGAAGAATACCAAGGCTCAATTATCCAAGCCCTTTCAGAACGTAAGGGTGACATGTTGGACATGGAAATCACAGGTAATGGTCAAGCACGTCTAGTCTTCTTGGTTCCAGCACGTGGTTTGATTGGTTTCACAACAGAATTTATGTCAATGACACGTGGATATGGTATCATGAACCACACATTTGACCAATATATGCCAATGGTTAAAGGAACAATCGGTGGACGTAGCCGTGGTGCTTTGATCTCTATGGACCAAGGTTCTGTAACATCATATGCTATGGGATACGTACAAGAGCGTGGTGTTCTCTTTGTTGAAGCGGGTACAGAAGTTTATGCAGGTATGATTATCGGTGAGCACTCACGTGATAATGACTTGACAGTTAACGTTACAAAAGCTAAACAACAAACAAACGTTCGTTCATCTAATAAAGACTCAACTTCAGTCCTTAACGCTTCTAAAATCTTGTCTCTTGAAGAATCATTAGAATTCTTGGGTGATGACGAATACATGGAAGTAACACCAGAATCAATCCGCTTGCGTAAACAAATTCTTGACAAAGCAATGCGTGAAAAAGCAACGAAAAAGAAAAAAACTGCTGAATAATAGTTTGCATATGGCGCTTGAAACAGCAGAGGAATTTGAGGAAAGACTAAGAAGCCAAAAATAAGGAGAAAAGCATGTTTTATCTGATACTTTTAGTTTTATTTGCCTTGGGCTATATCTTTTTAATGCCGAAGGATGTGAGAAGAAGTGCAGATATCTTTGTTTTTGCATCTGTGTCTGTCCTCATCGTGGCTGTAGCCATCGGTCAAGCGGTCAGTCACCGTGCTGCTTTATATGAAATTGCAATGGTGATTGCACTCTTAGCCCTCGCTGTTAAGGCTCTTGTGGAAATTGAAAAATTATAAAATAAGAAATAGTTTGTCTCGGGCAGACTATTTTTTGGAGGTTACATGGATATAGAGAAAATCGAAAAAGCCTTTGGATTAGTTCTTGAGAATATTATGGCAATTCAAGCAGAGCTCTTGACGGATTTTTATGATGCTTTTGTGGAACAAAATGCAGCTTACTTAGGCGCTTTAGAATTTGCGTCACTGACGAAGGAAAATAATGATAAGGTTCGTTCAATGAACCTCACGAAAAGTGAATGGCAAAAGCTGTTTCAGTTTGTTTTGCTTCAGGGGTCACGTGTCGCACCAATGCAGGCAAATCATAATTTAACTCCGGATTCTATTGGTTTCATCTTTAATTTCATCATTGAGGAGTTACACAAAGAAAGAAAGATTCGTTTACTAGAATTTGGCTCAGGAACGGGGAATTTGGCGGAAACGCTTTTGGTTCACATGCAAAAAGAAGTAGACTATGTTGGTTTTGAAGTAGATGACCTCTTGTTGGATTTGTCCGCTTCAATGTCAGAAGTCATGGGAACAGAAGCAAGTTTTCTCCAAATCGATGCCGTTAAACCACAGCCCTTGGAACCTGTGGATGTTGTGATGAGTGATCTCCCAGTTGGTTATTATCCAGACGATGAAACAGCCAGCCATTTTCAAGTGCATGACAAATCAGAACATACCTATGTGCACCATTTAATGATTGAGCAATCCTTCAAATATCTGAAAGAGAATGGTTTTGCGCTCTTCTTAGCTCCAGATAATCTTTTGACAAGTGCACAGTCTGAGTTTTTGAAGGCTTGGATTAAAGAGCATGCGCATGTTGCTGCAGTTATTACATTACCTTCATCACTCTTTAAAGGTGCAGGGAAATCAATTTATTTATTAAGTAAAAACCAGACAAATACACCGACTTTTGTTTACCCCTTGTCTGATTTAGCAGACCGTTCTATTTTGCAAGAATTTATGTCTGAGTTTGTGAAAAATGTTAAGATTTGACCAAAAACTCTTGGCCAGTCACTGCCTTCAAATTGGTTTTGTGATATAATTTAAGAGAAATTTGAAAGAAGAAGGATAGATAAAATGACAAAAACTCTTGCGGTTAATGCTGGTTCATCATCAATGAAATGGCAAATGTATGAAATGCCAGAAGAAAAAGTTCTTGCAAAAGGTTTGATCGAACGTATTGGCTTGAAAGATTCAGTCACAACCGTAAAATTTAATGATCAAAAAGAAGAACGTGTGTTGGATATTGTAGATCATACACAAGCCGTTCACATTTTACTTGAAGACTTGAAACGTTTCCATATTGTTGAAGAATTTACAGAGATTACAGGAGTAGGTCACCGTGTTGTCGCTGGTGGAGAGTTGTTTAAAAAATCTACTTTGATCAATCAAGAAGTACTAAAACAAATTGAAGAACTTTCACCACTTGCTCCACTACATAATCCAGCAAATGCGGCTGGTATAAAGGCTTTCTTGGAGTTGTTGCCTGAAGCAACAGCGGTAGCTGTTTTTGACACAGCTTTCCACACAACAATGCCTGAAAAAGCTTTCCGTTACCCATTGCCTAAAAAATATTACACTGAAAATGCAGTGCGTAAATATGGAGCACACGGAACTTCACACATGTTTGTGGCACAAGAAGCTGCAAAAATGTTAGGCAAAGATATTAAGGATACAAAAATCATTACTGCTCATATCGGTAATGGGGGCTCAATCACTGCTGTAAAAGGTGGCAAGTCCATCGACACTTCAATGGGCTTTACACCCTTAGCAGGCATTATGATGGGAACACGTACAGGCGATATGGATCCTTCTGTTTTCCCTTATCTTATTGCTAACGACGATTCACTCAAGGATGCTCAAGACGTTGTCAACATGATGAATAAAGAGTCAGGACTATTTGGTGTTTCTGGTTTGTCTTCTGATATGCGTGAAATTATTACTGCTCGTGATGCTGGGGATACAGATGCAGCCTTAGCATTCGAAATGTATGTTGATCGTATTCAAAAATTCATTGGTCAATACTTGGCTGTTTTGAACGGTGCCGATGCGATTGTATTTACAGCAGGTGTAGGGGAAAACTCAGCTCCAGTACGTGAAGGTGTCTTAAAAGGTTTGTCATGGTTTGGTATTGATGTTGACTTCTCTAAGAATGTTTTTGGATTTGAAGGAGAAATGTCAACACCAGAATCACGCGTTAAAGTCTTTGTTATTCCAACTGATGAGGAGCTTGTAATTGCACGCGATGTTGAAGCGGCAAAAGCGAAATAAAATAAAACGGCGTGTAAAATGCCGTTTTTTTAATATTTCTTTTAAGATATTTTTTAAAGTTATGTTATACTAGTAAGACAAAAAGAAAACACTTACATATTGAAGGGATTTTTAAAATATGGAAAAAACACTCGCTGTTAACGCTGGATCATCATCACTAAAATGGCAACTTTATGATATGCCAGAAGAAAAAGTTATTGCTAAAGGTATTTTTGAACGTATTGGTTTGAAAGATTCTATTTCAACAACGAAGTTTGATGATCAAGTGCATAAAAGAGAGCAGGATATTGTTGACCATCGTCAAGCAGTCTTGCTTTTGATGGACGAGTTGATACATTTTAAACTCATTAGTAGTTTCCGTGAGATTACAGCTATTGGTCACCGTGTTGTTGCGGGTGGAGAATTTTTCAATACGTCTACTGTAATTACTCCTGAAGTTTTAGAAGAGATAAAAAACCTTTCAACTTTAGCCCCTCTCCACAACCCAGCAAATGTGCTAGGGATTGAGGCTTTTAAACGATTACTTCCAGATGCACTTGCTGTAGCTGTCTTTGACACAGCTTTTCACACGACATTGCCAGAAAAAGCCTTCCGTTATCCCATTCCAACAAAATACTATACGGATTATGCTATTCGTAAATATGGAGCGCATGGAACTTCACACATGTATGTGTCACGTGAAGCAGCAAAAGTTTTAGGGAAACCACTAGAAGACTTAAAACTTATCACCGCTCACATTGGTAATGGTGCTTCGATTACTGCTATTGAAGGCGGAAAGTCTGTTGATACTTCAATGGGCTTCACACCACTAGCGGGTGTTATGATGGGCACACGTTCAGGAGAAATGGACCCTTCGGTGATTTCTTATATGCTTGAAAGTGATCCTAGCCTACGCTCAGCGCAAGATGTTATTGATGTGCTCAATAAAAAATCTGGCTTACTTGGTGTATCAGAGTTTTCAAGTGATATGCGTGACCTAGAGGAAGCACGTAACGCTGGCAATGAAAAAGCTATCCTAGCTTATGAAATGTTTATTGACCGTTTGAAGAAATTTATCGCACAGTACTTCGGGGTCCTCAATGGAGCAGATGCACTTATCTTTACAGCAGGTATTGGGGAAAACGATACTGATGCTCGTCGTGATATTGTAGCAGGCTTGTCCTGGTTTGGTATGGAAATTGACCCAGAAAAGAATGTCCGCGGGGCGAATGGCATCATTTCTACTCCAGAATCACGTGTTAAAGTTTTGGTTATACCAACAGACGAAGAATTGGTTATTGCGCGTGATGTTGAAGCTGCAAAAAATAAATAATCTTGTTAAAAGACCATATGGTCTTTTTTTCAGCTAAATTTTATGGTAAAATAGTAGGGATAAAAAAGAATAGAGAAGAGATAGGTAACTATGGCTGATATTAAATATAAACGCGTACTTTTGAAACTTTCTGGCGAAGCTTTAGCTGGAGAAAAGGGTTTTGGAATTGATCCTGAAACAGTGAAAAAAGTTGCTGAAGAGCTCAAAGAAGTATACGCTCTTGGTGCAGAAATCGCCATTGTTTGTGGCGGTGGAAATATCTGGCGCGGCGTGACCGGTGAAAAGATCGGTATGGAACGTGCCCAAGCAGATTATATGGGCATGCTAGCTACGATCATGAACGGCTTAGCTCTTCAAGATACACTTGAAGCACTTGGCGTACCTACTCGTGTTCAAACAGCTATCGAAATGAAAGCTGTTGCAGAGCCTTATATCCGTCGTCGCGCTGAACGACACCTTGAAAAAGGTCGTGTCGTTATTTTCGCAGGTGGAACAGGTTCGCCATACTTCTCCACAGATACAACATCAGCACTTCGTGCAGCAGAAATTAATGCGGATGTTATTTTAATGGCTAAAAATGGTGTCGATGGTGTCTATAATGCAGATCCAAAACTTGACGAAACAGCAGTTAAATTTGACAACCTTACACACATGGACGTTATCACAAAAGGTCTTCACGTTATGGACTCAACGGCTTCAACAATGTCAATGGACAACCACATTCCACTTGTTGTCTTCAATATGAATGAATCTGGAAATATTAAACGTGTTGTTCAAGGTGAAGAAATCGGAACAACTGTAGAATAAATTTATAATAAAATAAAAAGGAAAAATCATGGCAAACGAAATTATTGATAATGCAAAAGAACGTATGAATAGCTCATTGAACAGCTTGCAACGTGACCTTGGTCACATCCGTGCAGGTCGTGCCAATGCGAGCTTGCTCGACCGCATCTCTGTGGAGTACTATGGCGCACCAACACCACTAAATCAAATGGCATCAATCACAATTCCAGAAGCGCGTGTTTTGATGATTACACCATTTGATAAAACAATTTTGAAAGATATTGAGCATGCCTTGAATGCTAGTGATATTGGAATTACACCAGCAAATGATGGTTCAGTTATTCGCTTGGTTATCCCAATGTTGACAGAAGAACGTCGTAAAGAGTTAGTTAAAGAGATGGGTAAATACATCGAAGGTGCTAAAGTTGCAATCCGTAACATCCGTCGTGATGCTATCGATACAGCGAAAAAACAAGAAAAAGCAAAAGAAATCACAGAAGATGATTTGAAAGTACTTGAAAAAGACATTCAAACTATAACAGATAATGCTGTTAAAGAAGCAGATAAAATGGCTGCTGAAAAAGAAAAAGAACTTTTGGATGTTTAAGTTTGTATCGTCATTTGATTGTAAAAGATTTTATTCTATATAATCGAGAGAGAGCAAAAAAAAAAACAATCAGAAATAAACGGCTCTGCGGAGCCGTTTTTAAGGAAACAGAATGAATAATTTATTAGCAACAACATTTTCAGCGATTATTACAGCTGAGAATGATCAATTTTACTTTTTGCAGAAAGATGATAATATCATACGTCTTGCAAAATCAGAAGGCGAACACCAGGTAGGCGATATCGTCACAGGTTTTGCCTATGTGGATAAATCTGACAAAATGTGCATGACAACGCAAGAACCAACAGCAACACGTGAAAAATTCGGCTGGGGCACAGTGACCGATGTTCGTCGTGACTTGGGCGCTTTCGTTGATATTGGTTTAGCTGGGAAAGATATCGTGGTTTCGCTTGATGATCTTCCGCTACCAGAAGATAAAGATCAATGGCCTAAAAAAGGGGATAAGCTCTTTGTTAAAATCGTCGTTGATGCGAAAGATCGTCTTTGGGGTAAATTAGCTTGGCACCAAGATTTCTGGGAAATGTCAGGACCGGCCTATGACAATATGCAAAACCAAGACTTACGCGGGATTGTTTACCGTAACAAAGAAACGGGCTCTTTCGTCTATCTTCCAGATAATAATATGCTTGGTTTCATCCATCCTAACGAAGCTTTTGGCACACTCCGTATCGGGCAAGAGCTTCAGGTACGTGTCATTGGCTTCCGTGATCAAGACCGTAGTTTAAACCTTAGTGCGAGACCACGTGCTTATGAAATGTTGGATGCTGATGCACAGATGATTCTCGCATATCTTGAGAGTATGGGTGGAAAAATGCCTTTTAATGATAAGTCAGCGCCAGATGATATCAAAGCGACATTTGGTATATCTAAAGGACAATTTAAAAAAGCGCTTGGCGGTTTGATGAAGAATAAAAAAATTAAACAAAGTCCAGAAGGTACAGAGCTCATTTGATAAAAACACTAAAAAGTTGGATTCATCCAGCTTTTTTTTGAACTTTAAAGCTTATTTTTCCCATAAATAAACGCCGTTTGGAATTTAAAGAAAAAAATAAGTGCATGAGAGAAGGACTTTTGTTATAATATCTTCAACTAAGAAGAACGAGGAGACAAGGATGAGTAAAGAAAGAGCAATATTTGCCGGTGGCTGTTTTTGGTGTATGGTACAGCCCTTTGAGGAACAAACAGGGATTCTTGCTGTGACAAGTGGTTATACAGGCGGTCATGTTGATAATCCAACTTATGAGCAAGTTTGCAATCATCAGACAGGCCATACTGAGGCAGTGGAGATTATCTTTGATAATGAAAAAATCACTTACAAAGATTTAGTGGAACTTTACTGGGAGCAGACCGATCCAACCGATATGTTTGGGCAATTTGAGGATCGTGGCGATAACTATCGTCCAGTTATTTTCTATACTGCTGACTCACAGAGAGAAGTCGCTGAAAAGTCAAAAGAAGCACTTCAAAATTCTGGACGTTTTGATCAGCCTATTGTTACCACAATAGAACCCGCACAAAAGTTCTGGCCGGCAGAGGATTATCATCAAGGATTTTATAAAACAAATCCTGAGCGTTATGCTTTGTCTAGCCGTTTACGTCATAAGTTTTTGGAGGAAAACTGGAAATGAGACAGCCTTTTTATACTTATTTGATGCGTCATCGGGCGCCAGTTGAGGTGGATGACGTTACACGTTTGGCTAATCTTGCCTTTGCGGATACACAGTTTCCTAAACAATCGAAAGACTTTGACGAAGTGTCCACATACCTGGAAACCTATGCCCCTTTTTACTTTAACTTGGGACTTTTTGACGATATCTGGGCAATGTACCTAGAAGCCTAAAAATGGAGGAAAACACAATGAAAATGGCACACACCTGTTACCGCGTCAAAGACTTGGACGCTTCAATCAAGTTTTATCAAGAAGCTTTTGGTTTTGAAGAAAAACGTCGTCGTGACTTTTTAGAATATGAATTTACTTTAGTTTATTTGACTTTACCTGGTGATAACTACGAATTAGAATTGACTTATAATTACAATCATGAAGCGTATGATTTGGGTAATGGCTATGGACATATTGCTATTTCGGTTGATAATTTGGAAGAACTGCATACAAAACAAAAACAAGCAGGGTTTGAAGTTACCGAACTTAAAGGGCTTCCTAACTCCGACACACGCTATTACTTTATTATTGATCCAGATGGCTATAAGGTTGAAGTGATTGCAGAGTAAATAAAAAAGAATAAAAAGACTGAATTATTTCAGTCTTTTTTTGATTTTCGCCTAAATGTAGCAGCCGCATTTTTCAAGCTTAAAGTATTTCTACTTTTTCATGAAAACTAAATGTAGAGGGAAAATTATCAGAGGATTCTCGTGTTAGACTAATAAGTGGAAATATAAAATAAAGGAAGGAGATTAATAAGTACTGTTAGGTTAGAAAAAGATTCATATTTGAAGGGAGATTTCGATGAAGATCAAAAAAATTCTTGCCGTGTCAACTTTAGGGCTCACTTTGTTTGGTGGAAGTCAGGTGACGACTGCTGAAAAAGCCTCTGCCGATGGTGTTTTTGGCGACAGTGTGGAAAAGCTAGAGCGCGCAGTCCGTATTTTGCAAAATAATTTTACGAAACACGGACGACAAGTGGCATATTATAAAACTTTTCCAGATGCTAGTTGGGGGAAAAAGACCTTGACAGCGGAGTATTATAACTGGGCGGTATCTCATCAAAGTATGGCGTATGTTCGAAAAGGTGGGCGTACCTATAGTGGTTGGTATCCAGCAGGTTATAAAGTTTGGACATCTTCTCGCGGGGATCATTATGATCCCTATGATTGGGGCTTTTATGCTCAGGGAAATCGATGGTAATCTATGAATAAAGTTTTGAAAATTTCGCTATTACTCCTTTTTTCAATCTTGTCTCTGATGCTTGCCTACATACGCTACAATGATAAAGAAGCAAATAAACTGATAGAAGCTGTTTCTTTTGCAGGATATTCCCAAATTTATCAACCAGAAAAATATATAGAAAATTTTTCGGAAGGTTCAGAGCATGAATTTCTGGAGCGTAAAGATTTTATTCAAGTGATGGAAGAAGTCTCAAAGGAGTTTGATACTCCGTTTATCGTTCGTTCACGCTTTATTGGTGCAGAAAATAATGGAAAAGGCAGGGTTGATTTTTCTCAGCCACTCTCAAAGATTACTTTTTTTAAAACAGACTTTCAATCTTCAAATAAAAAGTTTTTCGAAGATTACGGTGATAAGGTCAGTGTTGAATATGCACCGATAAATAAGCTGACTGATGAAAAATACCAAGGAGCAGCTATCCTTTTTAAGTCAAAAGTAAAAGAAGATGTATTACAATCACTCAGTCAAAAATTAAATCAAAGATTTTCCTTGAGAACGACACCAACAAGTTTGGTTACACAACCCAAGTGGTATGTGAATATGCCGCCTAGTTTAGGGAATAATCAAAGACTTGAGTTTTTTATCAAATTTATTCTCGTTTTTTACTTCGTCCTCTTACTCGTGTGGACAATACTAAGGAATAAGGAAGTGGCTATTTATGCTCTTAACGGTATGTCAGCTTGGGAGATTATTAAGCGTATCTACCTTAAAGTTTTTCTTGTCACACAAACTTTAGTTGTTTTATTTGCCAGCACGATTATTTTGAGGAGTCTTGATATTCATTATCTGTCTCGCATGGTGTTTCTTTCTATACTGAGTATGCTTCTTATGAGTGGGATTATCGGACTTGTGACTAGAAATTCTCTCGTTAATCAAACCAATGATAAGTCTTTTTTGAAAAAAGTAAATATAGTTGTTTATATCGCAAAAACAGTTGCTTTTGTAGGGAGTGTTTATGCCTGTATGGGGCTTATCTTTTTACTTAACAGTAGTTTAGGCTTATTTCAGAAGTCCCCCATAGATGATTATGGAATATTTTATAAAAGTAGTCTAGGCTATTCAGAAAGTTACGGACAAGCTGTGAGAAGTAAAAATATCTTTACTTATTTGGAAAATAATGGCGGTTTACATGCTGTAAAAAAATTTCTACCTCAGAAATCTTTAGAAAAATATCAAGCTGTGGAGATTAACTCTGCTTATTTACAAAAGTATACCATTAGGGATATCGCAGGAAGACCTGTAAACATAGATAAACATACCAGTGAGGGAATCGTTCTGGTTAATGAGCGTTTCAAAGATAAAATGTCTAAAATTAAAAAGGGATATAAAGAGCTCCAAGAATTACCAGATGTTTGGTTTCATGGAAAAGAAGTACGTTACCTCTTTATCAAAGACAATCAAAAAATTCCTGTTTTTGAAATGGACGAGACGGGCTTCTATGAGGCAAGACAAGAAAAAATTCAACCAGATTTGGTTGAAGTACATACAGTAAAAAATGCAGGCTATAATACCTATATTAACATGTTTCAAGGTGCTAACCCTCTGGGTGTATTGGTTCCCATTAAAGAAAATGTGGAGAAAACTTATCTAGAGCTTTTGCCAGCTTTAAAACAAGACAAGATTGCTAGTATATTCACATCTTTTGTTCCTGTAAGAAAAATAGCTGCAACAGATATAAAGCATACTATAGGAAAGCCATGGAGTTGGGTATTTAGAAATCTCTTGGTTTTTATTCTTTTTCTTTTGATGATTTTTTCTACAACGGTAATTTATTTCAAAAGCAATAGAAAAAAGTTAGCTCTTTATCGTGTACTGGGTTTCTCATTCATAAGAACTTACAGTGTACTACTTGCGATGATTTTTATTCAAAACCTTGTATTTGCACTCCATTCAAGGGCTATTGGCTATGATACAGAAGTTATCCAAGCTTATTTGTTGTTTACAATCATCGAGATTACCTTAGTCTTCCACCTCCTCACTCGTCTCGAAAAGAAAGAGTTAGTCACCACCTTGAAAGGAGCATAAGAAAACATGATAGAACTTCAAGAAGTGAGCAAAACGTTTGGGAAACATCAGATTTTTGATAAATATTCCTTAAATATTTCAGCTCAGAAAATGACAGCGATACTAGGGAAAAGTGGCGCTGGAAAGTCAACGCTTCTTAATTTGATAGGCTTGATTGAAGAGTCAGATTCAGGAAAGATTCGTATAGCAGGGCAGAAAGCACCTAAGATAAACAGCAAAGAAGCCTTACTTATGCGGCGCAACCTGATAGCATTTCTTTTTCAAAACTTTGCCTTGATTGAAGATGAGAGCATTGAGCGAAATCTCAACATTTCGCTAGTATATGAAAAACTCCACGGCAAAGAAAAGCGCCGCAGGATGAGAGAGATTTTAAATCAAGTCGGTATTACTCATAAGCTGAGTGAAAAAGTATACGCCTTGTCTGGCGGGGAAAAGCAGCGTGTAGCCTTGGCGCGTGCTTTATTGAAACGCAGTAAGATTATCTTGGCTGATGAGCCGACCGGATCTTTAGATGAACAAAATAGAGCCTTGATACTGGGATTGTTACGCCAAGAAGTGGAAAAAGGAAAAACAGTTATCGTTGTCACGCATGACCCGGCTGTTGTTGCAGCATGTGATGAATTCGTTGAAATATAGAGACTTGACAAAAACAACTATATTTGGTAGACTGTTTAAGTATGTTTTTAGCATATAGGCGTGGAAGATAGAATGGTCTATCATCATACCACATCACGAAAACAATATAATAAGGAGAAATTTATCGTGGCTAAACAAGTAGAAAAACTCGTTAAATTGCAAATTCCTGCCGGTAAAGCAACACCAGCTCCACCAGTTGGTCCAGCTTTGGGTCAAGCAGGTATCAACATCATGGGATTCACTAAAGAATTCAACGCGCGTACAGCTGACCAAGCTGGTATGCTCATCCCAGTTGTAATCTCAGTATATGAAGATAAATCATTTACATTCATTACAAAAACTCCTCCAGCAGCAGTTCTTTTGAAAAAAGCAGCTAAAGTTGAAAAAGGTTCAGGTGAACCTAACAAAGTTAAAGTTGCAACTGTAACAAAAGCACAAGTTGAAGAAATTGCAAACACTAAGATGGCTGACCTTAACGCTGGTTCACTTGAAGCAGCAATGTCAATGATCGAAGGTACTGCGAAATCTATGGGATTTGTAGTAGAAGGTTAATTTTTAATTAATCATCGCTCATTTTCCACACAAGTGGAAGGCTGTTATAATAACAGACAACCGATATTACCACAAGGAGAAATATAGAAATGGCTAAAAAAAGCAAATCAATGCGCGCTGCTATCGAAAAAGTAGACGCAACTAAACTTTACAGCGTTGAAGAAGCAGTAGCACTCGCTAAAGAAGCTTCAATCGCAAAATTTGATGCATCTGTAGAAGTTGCATACAATCTTAACATCGATACTAAAAAATCTGACCAACAAATCCGTGGTGCAATGGTATTGCCAAACGGTACTGGTAAAACTGCTCGTGTTCTTGTTTTCGCTCGTGGCGAAAAAGCTAAAGAAGCAGAAGCAGCTGGTGCAGACTTCGTTGGTGCTGATGAACTCGTAACTAAAATCAACGGTGGTTGGTTGGACTTCGACGTTGTAATCGCAACACCTGACATGATGGCTGTTGTAGGTCGTCTTGGACGTGTTCTTGGTCCACGTAACCTCATGCCAAACCCTAAAACTGGTACTGTAACAATGGACGTAACTAAAGCTATTGAAGAATCAAAAGCTGGTAAAGTTAACTACCGTGCTGATAAAGCGGGTAACATCCACGTACCAATCGGTAAAGTTTCATTCGACAACGAAAAACTTATCGAAAACTTCAAAGCTATCAATGCCGTAGTCATTGCTGCTAAACCAGCTACAGCTAAAGGTACTTACATCACAAACCTTTCAGTTACTACAACTATGGGTGCTGGTGTTAAAGTTGATACAACAAGCTTCTAAGTTGAAATTCAAAAAGGCTCCTCAGGGAGCTTTTTTTGTATATCTTAGAAACGCATATGTAATTTTCGTAATTTAAATTAGAAAAACATGCTTTTTCATGTTACAATAGTAATATGAAACGGATGACTCTATTAATAGGCTTTATAGCAGCTGTTTGGATAACTATATATCTCGGAACGGTATTTGAATTTCCCTTAATAAGTTTACAAATAATTTCATTATTGTTACTTTTTACGAGTTTTCGCTTGGTGAAACTTGATGGAAATCGTGCTTGGCCCTATTTACTCATTATTGATATTTTCTTGGTGTTTTTCCTTTTTACCTTTTATAATTCTCGTTATTTTTTCACATATATACAATATGATAGTGATGTGACTGAAATTTTAATTATCGCTGGATCATTTATCATTTCTCAAATATTAGGGATATTTTGGGGCAGCCAATTTTATATTAATCCAAATAAAAAGTAGTGAATCATCCTTCACTACTTTTTTCTGAAAGTTTCTCTAAAATTTCATTGATTTTATCAACTTTAGGTTGAGCAAGGGTTTGAAATTCGTTCACTTTTCTTTGAATTTCTTGTCCGGTAAGCTCAGCCTTTTTTGCTTCAATTTTTACATTTTCTAAGTTCGCTTTGACCTCATCTATTTCTTTACTTAACCGTGAAAAGATTTCTGAGACGTCATTGATGAATTCTTTCATAAGATTTCCTCCGCAATTGCATTAAGATCATAAGTATGTGCTGTGAAAGCAGCAGAGAAACCATCATCTTCAGCATAACGTGGAATGAGGTGTACATGAGTGTGGAAGACAGTTTGCCCAGCTATTTCCTCGTTGTTTTGCAGGATATTCATCCCTTTGGCGCCTAGAGAATCCACAAGTTTATTGGCGATTTCTGGAATTTTAGAGAAAAGCTGAGAGGCTTGCTCGGGTTCCATTGCCAATAAATTTCGTGTATGTGTTTTAGGTACAACTAAAGTATGCCCTTTTGTGGTCTGTGTGATATCAAGAAAGGCTACCAAGTTATCGTCTTCGTAGATTTTCGTACTTGGAATTTCACCCGCAATTATTTTACAAAAAATACAATTATCCATAAGAAATCTCCCTGTCCATTTGTAGAGTCTCAAAAGTTGAGCACTACTTTGTTATAAGTAAATTATAACAAATTCTTCTGTTTTTGCTTAGTGTAACTTGTTAAGAAAATTTTTTAGAAAGCGTTAAGACAAATAAATAGTTTTTAATGTTTAAAATTGGTATTATCATGGTAAAAAAAACAAAATAGGAGGTAAAGTCATGAAAAAAATTTCAAACCAATTATTGCTTTTCATCCTCATGTTGGGGAGCATTTTGAATCTTACCCCATTGGTGAGTGCTGAAACAACGTCTCCAAGTGCAATACAATTTGTAGATCAAGTTGTTCTAAGTAATAACAATGGTCCAATAACCTCAAATAAAATAAGCGATGCTTCTTTGGTCAACGCTACCTACACGCTTAGTATTCCAAACGGTACAGTCATTGATACGGCGCAAACGTACTCAATGCCATTGCCACAGGAATTAAAGTATATAGGAACTGCTCCAATTTTGCTGACTAAAGAAGATGGTACATTGTTAGGTTCAGTGACTATCCAAAATAATATGCTTAATATTGTTTTTGCGCCTGTTATCAACAATTTATCTAATCGTACATTATTTTTTAACTTTTGGTCTGGCTTTAATAAAAATACTTTAAATTATGATGTGGGGAATGATTTAGCCTTTCCGACAAAAAATAATTTAAATAATAGCATTCACGTTAATTTTTCAAAAAGTAGCTCAGGTGAAGGGTCAGGGAACAGTGCAATTGCTAAAACGTTGCACTATGAAGCAAATGATATAGTGACTTGGACTATAACCATAAACAATGGTGGTTATGAAGTTTCCGATGCGAATTTTGCTGATACGATGAGCAACACGCAGGACTATATACCGGGTTCGACCAGTATACATTATAGAAACTATAAAAATACTGTTATTAAAACAGAGTCAACGGATTTGGTTTTTAATCCTAATGCAGATGGGAGTCAATCCACCTCCTTAAATCTTGGACATCTCCATGGTGACACAGAAGCATCTCTCACCGAACCCAATTCAGTCGTCATACATTATCAGACAAAATTAAAATCTAATCCTGTGAATAATAAATACCCTAATCAAGCTTTTTCCTATGATGGGACAACTCTAATTGATAGTGCAGTTTCCACTGCAACTTATCATGGACAAGGTGGAGGAGGAACAGGTGATCTTGCTGGTGATGTACTTATCAAATATGTTGACGAATTGGGAAATAAGCTCATAGATAATATTACACTCAAGGGAAACATTGGTCAACCTTACACTTCCGAGCAAAAAGAAATCGAGGGTTATACCTTTAAAGAAGTACAAGGTAATCCCACAGGAATCTTTACAGATCAGGCGCAAACCATCACTTATGTTTATACTAAATTACCAGTAAAAGGTGAAACAGTAACTGTAAAATACACAGGCGATGATGGTAAAAAAATAGCAGAAGATACAGTTCTTACAGGGAACATTGGTGAAGAATATGTTTCGACACCAAAAGAGCTCCCAGGTTATAGTATAAAAGGCGTGCAGGGAAATCCAAAAGGTGTATTTACCTCTACCAAACAAGAAGTAAAATACTTGTACGCGAAAAATCAAACGTATCAAGCTAATCTTCCGGCGACAGGAGAAGATAATGGAAAATTTTTGACCATCATTGGTGTTATTCTCTTATTTTTAATAGGAGGAGTAATAGTCTTTGTGCGAAAAATAAACAAATATAAGTAAGGCATCCTACCATTTCCAACCATAAAAAGATAAATAGATTAAAAACATTAAAAAAATCAAATCTATGTTATAATAATTTTTAATAAATTATAAATAAGGAGAAATTTAATATGGATGCGTATATTTTTGACTTCGATGGAACATTAGCAAATTCGGGGAGTACGGGTATATTGGCAACACAAGCTGCTTTTCAGCAGTTTAACTTAAGTATTCCCTCAAACGAGACAATTAACTATTACACAGGTATTCCGATTGAAAAGTCTTTTAAGAAAATGGCTGTGGGGCATACATTTAAGGAAGAAGAATTTGATGAGTTGTTAAGTGCCTTTCGAAAATACTATAAGGCATATGAGCAAGAAAATCTTACACTTTTCCCTCAAATAAAAGAAGTGCTTCAAAACCTGCGCCATTCCGGTAAAAAGCTTTATGTGGTCTCAAGTAAACACTCTACAGCTTTAAAAAGAAATTTAGAATTTCTTGAGATTGCTTCTTATTTTGAAGGTGTGATTGGTTCAGATCAAGTAGAAAATTATAAACCTGCACCAGATGGTGTACTCTACATAGTAAAACAATACGGCTTGAGCACGCATCAGACCGTAATGATTGGTGATGCCATTTTCGATATACAGATGGGGAAAGCCGCAGGAGTACAGACATGTGCTGTAACTTGGGGTGCACATGATGCTGCTGAATTAGCAGGCCAGCATCCCGACTTTTTGATAAAACAAGTAGACGAGTTGCTGAAACTTTAAGGGAGATGTATGAATAAAACTTTTAGTTATTTAACTTTAGGGGAATGAGTTTTATGATTTACAAAAAATACGGGGAAATCTTTAAAAAATTACGTGTCCAACATAAACTTTCTTTGCGTGATTTTGAGCGCATTGGTTTATCAAAGTCAACTATATCTTCCTTTGAAAATGGAAAAACACTGATTTCATTTGATAAACTAGATCTTCCCTTGCAGGAAATGCATACAACGTTCAGATCTTATATGCTGATGCTCAATAATGATGAAGAAGATTATTGGTTAAATCAGTTTAAGAAAATAGAGCAGGCTTATTTTAACAATAACATCTCTTTATTAAAGCAAGTCTATTTAGACAATATTGAATATGATTTAGAAGAAAATAAAGTTATTGCACTTTCTGCTAAAGCTTGTTATAGTCATTTATCTCCAGTGGAAGTTTCTTATATTGAAACGAGATTAAAAAGCTATCATATTTGGCATAGTTATGAACTCTATATTTTAGTGAATACCTTAGAGGAGATTGATCCCAGGTTATTGCAAGATCTTGTAGGGCAAATGCTTTCCCAAAACGAACATTACTTGAAAGAAATAACAGAATTTAGAAATCTGCTTATTCGTGTTGTTCTCCGAGCGACACTTGTAATGATACGTCATGGCTACAGAGACGATTCAGAACGGTTTCTCAAAGCGTTTGAAGGATTAACGATAGTCTTTGACACCTATGTTCGAATATCCTCCCTTTTTGTAAAGGGATGTTGGATATACGCGTTTGAAAACCAAATTACGGGTAAAAAACTGACTGCATGTGCTTTAAAAATATTATCCGAAATCGGTGCTTTAGAACTACGGGAAGTTTTCCAAAAAGATTTTGAGAAAATCAGCAACAAATCAAGTGCATGAATGATAAGGGACTTTTCTACATAGTCCCTCATTTTTTTAGTAGAAAAATTAAGAAAAAGAGATTACATTAGAGGAAAGCAAAAGAAGTTGGGATATGATAAAATTAACTTATACTAAATTTGATTAGAAATGGAGATATTAATGTGGCTCTAAAAATAAATAACGTGACTGGAGGCTACTTTGGTAATCCGGTTCTTGAAGATGTAAGCTTTGAGATAGCGGATGGAGAACTGGTTGGACTTATTGGTCTTAATGGTGCGGGTAAATCAACAACTATTCAGGAAATTATGGGACTGCTCACGCCTTACTCAGGTCAGATCGAATTGGATGGAATTACGCTCCAAGAAGATCTTGAAGGTTATCGTAAAAAGATTGGCTTTATTCCAGAAACACCAAGTCTTTATGAGGAACTAACTTTGCGTGAGCACATTGAGCTTACAGCTTTAGCTTATGGAGTTCCTGTAGAAGAAGCAATGCCTCGGGCAGAAGAACTCCTAAAAACCTTCCGTTTGGAAGATAAGTTAGACTGGTTCCCGGTCAATTTTTCTAAAGGAATGAAGCAAAAAGTAATGATTATTTGCGCCTTTTTGACGGATCCAAGTCTTTACATTATTGATGAACCCTTTCTAGGATTAGATCCTTTAGCGATTCAAGATTTAATCACACTTATGCTTTCCATGCGTGATGCTGGTGCTTCGATTTTGATGAGTACACATATTCTCTCAACAGCAGAGAAATTCTGTGACAAATTTGTCATCCTTCATGAAGGTAAGGTATTGATTGCGGGAACGATGGAAGATTTGCGTGCCAAATTTGGCAAAGAAGATGCCAGCCTTGATGAAATTTATTTAGAATTGACGAAAGGTGTAAATGCTCATGAATAGCTTATTTGAAGAACGCCGCAAAGTATACTATCGGCAAAATCTCAAATATTTGCGTTATGTGTTTAATGATCATTTTGTTCTCTTTTTGATGATTTTATTGGGCGCTTTAGCCGTACAGTATGCTCAATTTTTACAAGCTCACAGTTTAAATACTGCTGGAAAAGTTGGTTTAGTTCTTTTAATCACCATTCTAAGCCAGATTTTTGGAAGATTGGCCAGCTTTGTGGAACCTGCGGATAAGGTGTTTCTCTTACCGCAAGAGAAAGCAGTGCGCAAATATTTACTTCTGTCTTGCTTGCGTTCGCTTCTTTTCCCTGCGCTTATTAGTCTTATTTTAGTCGGAATTGTAGCGCCTCTTTTAAAATGGTCTTTCTTCTATCTTTTGCTATGGTTTATTCTTTTAGTTTTGTTAAAAGCAGCTGGTTTAGGCCTTCGCTTACGTCAACTCATGCCCAATGGAATTATTTCTTGGGAGAGACTTATTGCTTACGAAGAAAACCGCAAAACGAATACATTACGCTTTTTTGCCCTTTTTACCAATGTTAAAGGACTGAAAACACAAAGCCGTCGTCGCAAATATTTAGATTTTCTCTTACCGAAAACGCTGCGAACCTATGAGTATCTCTTTAGTCGTGCTTTTTTGCGCTCCGGAGACTATCTCTCGCTGACGTTGCGTTTGATTGCTCTTAGTGTACTTTCTTTAATTTTTATTGGTAACCCGATTCTTGCGGTTATTTTGGCATCGGTCTTTAATTATTTGTTGCTTTTTCAACTTTTTGCCCTCCAAGATTCTTTTGAGTACCAAGTGTTGACGCGAATTTATCCACTCCGTCAATCATCAAAATTTGCAGCAATTAAAAATGTCCTCTCACGTATAATGCTTTTCGCGACAGTCGTAGAAGTCATTTTTGGTTTAGTCTTCCTGCAACCACGCCTTTATCTGATTGTACTTTTACTGGTGAATTTCCTGTTAGTGAAATTTTATATAAAAATGCGTTTGAAGGGCAAATAAAAAAACAGCTTAAGCTGTTTTTTTTTTTATTTTGCAATAATTTTTGTTCCATGGACAAAGTTTGTACCTGTTAAGTTTGCGTATTCTTCATAGTTATCAACAGTTACACCACCACCAATAATAATAGCAATTCTTCCTTTCGCATATTTAACAAGATCTGCAATTTTTTCGGTATTGAGTGGCTTGTCGAGACTGTCTCCATGCATAAGAATTTTTTCGACGCCAGCTTCGACCAATGTATCGATGGCTGCATGCTGGTCCTCAATCTCATCAAAGGCCATGTGGAAGGTTACAGGAAGTCCTTGAGAGGCCACCATGAGTGTTTCAAGGGCTTCAACGTCAATTTGATTGTCTTCTGTTAGAGCGCCTAAAACGAGATTTTGTGCACCAGCTTCGATAGCTTTGAGAATATCATTTTCCATGATTTTTAATTCATAAGAATTATAGACAAAATTGCCTCCACGTGGGCGGATGATAACAGCTAAGGTTGTCTTTTGGTCTCCGATAAATTCAGCGGCTTGCTGAATGACGCCATAGCTTGGTGTTGTTCCACCCACAGCAAGGTTATCACAAAGTTCAATACGCTCGACTCCTGCAGCAATTGCTTGAGGAATTTCAGTAAAATTTTCAACACAAAGTTCACGAATAATCATTGGCTTCTTTATTTCCTTTTCTGACTTTTTCTTTATTATAACAAAAAAAGTAGCTTTGCTGTTTTTAATGAATAAAAAGCTAGTGTATAGCAAACGAGGCATGCGATTTGATATAAAATACTGCATAAATAGAAAAAATATTTTCTTGGATATTTGTGATTCCTACGCTTTATAGGATTACTTGGATCCAGAAAAGTTAAAGCATCTGATGAAATGCTATAATAGGTTTATGTTAAAAAAAATTGAAAAAGCCTATGTTTATTTAGAAAAAAATCTCGAAAGTCTCAGCTGTCCTTTATGCCACACTTCCTTTGCTTTGGAGCCTTATGCACTGCGTTGTGAGAATAAGCATACCTTCAATTTAAATAAAAAAGGGTATGTTAACTTTTTACAAACAAAAGCAGATACGGAACATTATACAAAGAAGATGTTTGAACCCAGACGTCGCTTAATCGTTGCTGGCATGTACACACCTGTACTTAAGGAAATTGAAAAAGCCCTTTTACCTGGCAATTTGTTGGATGTGGGCACAGGTGAAGGCAAGTTTTTGGAGTTGTTGTCTTACCAAGGGAACAAATTTGGCTTTGATATTGCAAAAGATGGTATTGAAATGGCGACTGATTTGCCTTTTTCAGCTTTTCTAAGTTTGGCAGATTTGACAAGACTACCTTTTGCTGATGCTTCTATTTCGAGTGTCTTAAATATTTTTACACCTTCAAACTATAAAGAGTTTAATCGAGTGTTACAGTCAGGGGGGAATATCATCAAGATTGTACCAGATCGATATTATCTTCAAGAGTTGCGTAAAGTATATGGATTTCCAGTTAACTATGACAATACAGAGGTTATTCAACGCTTTAAGCAGGAATATCCTAATGCCGTGGAAAAAGAACTTCATTATAGTTTTGAAATTCCTGAGACCCTTCGTTTAGATTTTCTGGAAATGAGTCCTTTAGAATGGGCGGTACCCTCTAAGATAAAAGAAGCAGCAAGAAAAAATCCCCCAACCCAGTCAACTATTCATGTGCAAGTTTTAATCGGGCAAAAATAAAAAACCTCTTCCTGAGGTTTTTTCTGTTAGAACATAAAATTTATTATTTCATGAGGAGGTGTACAATCTTTTTGATTCCTTTTTTACAAACAAGGAAAACGATAAAACCAACAACAAGAGCAGCTGGAACAGCAACTAAACTACTTGTCATTGTAATAAAAATATAGACCATCATTGCCATGATGACTGAAAAGCTTGCGACATTAAGAAAGAAAGTCAGCTCGTGCACACGTTTGGTAAGATGGCTTTCTTGTTCATGTAGCTCATCATATGAATAGTATTCTTGCTTCTCATAGAAATCGTTTAAATTTTTTAATTCCATAGTTTTTCCCTAAGTTTTCCTGATAATTAAGCTCTACACTACATCATAACAAATTATGTAAATGTTTGCAATACAATTTCATGTCTTATGTTACTTTTTTGTTAATCGGAAAATAAAATAAAATGAAAATCTGACGTGTCAAGAGCGATAAATAGTGATATAATTTAGTCTATGATTAAAATTACTACTACCGCAGAAAGTGTGGAGCAAGCCAAGGCTCTACTTGCTGCTGGAACTGACAACCTTTATATTGGTGAAGCCGAGTTTGGGTTACGCTTACCCACAGCGCTTAGCTACGATGAAATTCGTGAGATTACAGCTCTTGCACATGAAGCAGGAAAAACAGTGACTGTTGCTGTAAATGCATTGATGCACGTTGATATGATGGCTAAAATAAAACCCTACTTAGACTTCTTGCAAGATATTCAAGTAAATCGCATAGCCGTAGGAGATGCAGGAGTTATCTTCGTGCTTCAAAGAGACAAATATGACTTGCCTTTTACTTATGATGCTTCTACCATGGTGACTTCAAGCCGCCAAATCAACTTCTGGGCGGGCCAAGGTGCTGTCGAAGCTGTGTTAGCACGCGAGCTTCCCAAACCGGAACTTCAAGCCATGACAGGAAACTTAGATGTACCCGGCGAGGTATTGGTTTATGGAGCAACTGTTATCCATCAAAGTAAACGTCCTTTAGTGCAAAATTACTACAATTTTATTAAGACAGAAGAGACAGGAAAAGATCGTGAACGTAATCTTTTTGTTTCGGAACCCAAAAAGGAAGATACCCACTATAGTATCTTTGAAGATAATCATGGTACACACATTTTTGCTAACGATGATCTTAATATGATGAGCGAGCTCTCGGAACTGGTAAAAATGGGCTTTGACCATTGGAAACTGGACGGTATTTTTACACGCGGTGCGGATTTTGTGGCCATTACGAAGTTGTTTGTAGAAGCGAAAAAGGCCATTGAAGCAGGAAATTTCACTGCAGATAAGGCCTTTCAGCTTGAAGAAGAAGTGCGTAAACTTCATCCAGCAGGCCGTACTTTATCACATGGTTTCTATGACTTAGACCCAGGTAAAATTAAATGATGAAAGCTTTGTATTTTGAAGAATTTGGGGATAGTGATGTCCTTCAATATGGCAAAGTTCCCTTGCCACAAGTGCTAGAAGATGAAGTTTTAGTCAAAACGGCATATATTGGTCTCAATTTTGCAGATATTTATCGTCGCCGAGGAGGCTATCATATCGAGGAACATCATCCTTATATTAATGGATACGAAGGTTCTGGTGAAATTGTCGAAGGGAAGCAGAAAGGAAGAAAAGTTCTTTTTGTCGATGTTCCCTTTGCTAATGCTGAATATGTTGCTGTGCCTAAAGAAAAGCTGATTTATTTGCCTGATAATATTGATTTAAAGTTAGCCGCCAGTATTGGTCTTCAAGGTTTGACTGCAGATTTCTTAGCGCATGATTTAGGGAAAAATCAAATAGGGGACAAAGTATTTGTTACAGGAATTAGCGGTGGTGTCGGGCAGATCTTGTCTCAAATTCTTGTGGCAGATGGTATGGAAGTATATGGTACGGCATCAAATGCAGAAAAACAAGCTTTGGCTCTTTCTCGTGGAGTGCGTCAAGTCTATCCAAGCCGAACGGATGAGTGGCGACAAGCGTTGTCTATTAAATTTGATACGGTTTATGATGGTGTGGGCAGCACTGTGAATAAAAATTTAGAGCTTTTGAGGAACAGAGGAAGCCTGATTTTCTTTGGTATGGCGGGAGGCAATCCACCACAAATTGATCTCGTGAAGATGATGTCTCAATCCAAAAATATCCTAACGGGTGACTTATGGGATTTTTTGACCAGCTTTTCTGAAAGGGAACGCCGAAGTCAGCGTCTCTTTGATTACTTTGAAAGAGGAAAAGTTGAAACAGCGGAAGCAATTGTATTTCCCTTATCTGAAGGTAAGGAAGCTCATCAGTATTTAGAGTCTGGAAAAAATATTGGCAAAGTTTTATTAAAACCATAGTTTATTTTATTAAAGAAGTTTTGGTCGGCAGACCTTATCAAAAATCTTATCTTGAAAATAGGAGAAAAAATGCAAGAAAATTATACAAGACCTGAGGTACTTTCACCTGCAGGCACACTGGAAAAACTTAAAGTAGCGATTGATTATGGCGCAGATGCTGTATATATCGGTGGACAAGCCTACGGTTTGCGATCACGCGCAGGTAACTTTACCTTTGATGAGATGCGTGAAGGCGTAGAGTATGCTTCAGCCCACAATGCTAAGGTATATGTTGCGGCCAATATGGTCACACACGAAGGGAATGAGGAAGGTGCAGGCGAATGGTTCCGTACACTGCGTGATTTAGGAATTTCTGCAGTGATCGTTTCGGATCCTGCATTGATAGCAATTTGTGCAGCCGAAGCACCAGGTTTACCAATTCATCTCTCTACGCAGTCTTCAGCAACGAATTACGAAACTTTAGAATTCTGGCAAGGTTTAGGACTGGAACGTGTCGTCTTAGCCCGTGAAGTTTCTATGGAAGAATTAGCAGAAATCCGAAAACATACATCTGTGGAAATTGAAGCCTTTGTCCATGGTGCTATGTGTATTTCTTATAGTGGACGCTGTGTACTTTCAAACTATATGAGCATGCGTGATGCCAACCGCGGTGGCTGTTCACAATCATGCCGTTGGAAATATGACCTCTATGATATGCCTTTTGGTAGTGAGCGCAAATCAATCAAAGGTGAAATTCCTGAAGAATTTTCAATGTCTGCTGTTGATATGAGCATGATTGAACATATTCCTGATATGATCAAAAATGGTGTAAATTCCTTGAAAATTGAAGGACGTATGAAATCTATTCACTACGTTTCAACAGTTTCAAATGTTTACAAAGCGGCCATTGATGCTTATCTAGAAAGTCCGGAAAAGTTTGAGGCTATTAAGCCAGATTTGGTTGATGAACTTTGGAAAGTGGCGCAACGTGAATTGGATACAGGCTTTTATTATGGTATTCCTGATGAAAATAAACAACTTTTTGGTGCACGTCGTAAAATTCCAGAATACAAGTTTATTGGCGAAGTTGTTGCTTACGATGAAGACAATAAGGTTGCGACGATTCGTCAACGGAACGTCATTACAGAAGGTGATACGATTGAATTTTATGGGCCTGGCTTCCGTCATTCTGAAACAACAATTAAAAACTTACGTTTGGCAGAAACAGGAGAATCTATCGACCGTGCACCAAATCCAATGACCCTTTTACATATTGATGTGGAAACGCCTGTACAACCTGGAGATATGATCCGTAAATCAGGTGCAGGCTTAATCAATCTTTACGAAAAATCAGGTGCGGCTAAAACAGTGCGTGCTTAAAAAGATTAAATAGAGGAGCGTAATGACAGAAAAGACAAGATTAGGCGTTTATTTTGGTACTTTTGCTCCTTTTCATAAGGGGCACCAGCAACAGATTTACAAGTGTGCTGCACTTAATGATCAGGTTCTCTTAGTCGTATCAGGATATACTCATGATCGAGGTGATAAGATTGGCTTGCCTTTAACCCTACGTTATCACTATTTACAGGAAGCTTTTGCTGATGAAGAGGACATTGAGGTTGCAATGTTAGATGAAACGGATTTACCTCCGATGCCACAAGGATGGGATGCTTGGTTTAAACGTTTGTTTGACTTATTAAAAAATTACCAGAGCCAGGAAATTACTTTTTATGTGGGAGAGGCGGAATATGTAACTGAGCTCAGTGCACGTTTTCCGCAAGATTTGCGTACCTATAAGGTAGAAATGGCTGATAGGCAAGATATTAAGATATCCGCAACAGACATACGTGAAAATCCATTGTTGCACTGGAACGAGATAAATCCCGCTTTTCGTAGACATTTCACTAAAATTGTTGGTATAATTGGTGGCCGACAAAGTGGTAAGTCAACCTTGGCTAGACGTTTAGCACGTACTTTTAACAATGCCCCCTTTGCAAAGGATATTGAACAGGCTATCACTTCAGCCGGAAATCAAGGTATAATCTTTATTGATAATACTCTATCTCCGGATATGGATCTGGTGCTTTTAATTCCATCTGATAATGACGAAGCACTTTTAAGGGAGATAGCAGAGCAAGGACTTGCTGAAAAAGTTGTACGTTTAGATGATGAAGAAACGACGCGTGACACACGCGCTTATCTCGGGCGCTATTATCATGCTATTGATGCAATTAGTCAGTATACAGGGATTCAAATTGACCGTTTAAAATATTAGGAGAGGAAACATGGTTAACCAAAAGTTATCAAGTGCCGAAGCCTATACATGGCAAGTAATTCAAGAGCATTATGATGAAATTCCCCAACTTTCTATTACAGATTTGGCAGAATTAGCTCATTGCTCTTTATCAACGATTAATCGCACAGTGAGGAAAAAAGGTTTTTCGGGCTATGCCGAATTTCGCTATTCGATAAAAGAAAAGCCACTTCCCAATATTAATGGTTTTTCAAATGAAGTTTTGGCCGCAATTGGTAAAAACGAAGAAGAACTCCTACGGACCATTCATAATATTTCGGCTCCTGCTATTGAACAAGCCGTGCGTGCTATTGACCAAGCTGGTGAGATCATTCTCTTTGCGCGTGGTCTTTCCACTCATGCTGCTGTAGAGATGATGAAGAAGCTTCAACTTTTCCATAAGCCAGTGACACTTCATGATGACTATAAATATATGACTTATTATGCAAGTTTTGTCAAAGAGAACAGCTTAATCATCAATTTGTCCTTGAGTGGCGAAACTTTAGAACTGATTGAAGCAACCGAAGTGGCAAAAATCCATGGTGCAAAAATTTTGACCTTGACTGTAACGGAGCAAAGTCCATTAGTACGTCTTGCAGATGTCTCCCTAATTGGCTATAAAAGCTCTTTAGAAGTTAATTATTTTGATCTTGATGTCCATAGTCGACTGCCCTTGTATATTTTAGTACGTGTCCTCTTTGATGCTTACTCTATTTATAAAAAACAATGAAAAACAAATAATAAGCAAAGCCAAGGAGCTTTGCTTTTATTATCGTTCTTTTTGCTTTAGCAAATTAGAACGATAATACGCAGGGAGCGAAGCGAGTTGTGAACAACATAAAGTTCTTTTTGCTTTAGCAAATTAGAACGATAATACGTAGGGAGCGAAGCGAGTTGTGAACCACAACTTACATTCTTAGCTTTTGTAAGCGGTGTTTTAGGAAGTATTTCCTGCCTTCTTTACCCAATGGGAAACTTTTCCAAATAAGAAAATGCTATCATATTAATGTAAGCGATTTCGGTGTAAGGAAATCGAAAAAGGAGGTTCCCGATGGAGGGAGGAAAAATGAAACAAAGAATTTCGTATGCTTTAGGTGCTTTGGGTCACGATACCTATTATGCAGCAATTAGCGTGTTCTTTATTGCTTTTGTTACGAGTCAAATGTTTGCAGGTAGTGAACATGAAGATGAAATGATTGCCCTTGTGACATCACTTGTCGTCATTATTCGATTGGTAGAAATTGTTTTTGATCCCATTATTGGGAGTATTATTGACAACACACGCACGCGTTGGGGAAAATTTAAACCTTGGTTGGTTGCTGGCGGTTTAATATCATCTGTAATGATTGTATTGATGTTTTCAGACTTCTTTGGATTAGCCAAAAGTTCAAATACAACCTTATTTATTATTGTCTTTATCATTTCTTTTGTCATTCTGGATGCTTTTTATTCCTTCAAGGACATTGCCTTTTGGTCAATGATTCCTGCGCTCTCTGAAAAGAATGAAGAACGTGAGTCACTCGGAACATTTGCCCGTTTTGGTTCAGCTATTGGTGCTCAAGGAACAACTATTCTCGTTATCCCGATTACCTATGGATTCACTCAACTCATGACGGGGCACCATGCCCAAGGTGCATCAGGTTGGTTTGCATTTGGTGTCATTGCTGCGATTGTTTCAGGTGGAACAGCCTTAATTACAGCTTGGGGTACCCAAGAAAAGGATTCTGTTATCCGTCAACAATCACAAAAAACAACAACCATTGATGTGTTTAAAGCTTTATTGAAAAATGATCAGCTGATGTGGTTGTCATTGTCTTATATCTTGTTTGCTTTAGCCTATGTCGCAACAACAGCAACTTTGATTTTGATGTTTACCTTCGTTTTAGGACAAGCTGCACTGTATTCAATTACAGGGATTGTCGGCTTTATCGGCTCTATCGTCTTAGTACCACTGTTCCCTGTCTTAGCGAAGAAATTTGGCCGTCGTAAAGTTTTGACAGGTGCAATTCTCTCGATGCTTGTCGGTTATGCTTTCTTTATCTTTGGAAGTTCAGTGCCAATGACAATTCTCGGTCTTATCTTTCTGACTACACCTTATCAGCTTGTGTTCTTATCAGTTTTGATGACAATCACAGACTCTGTAGAATATGGTCAATGGAAAAATGGTGTGCGTAATGAAGCAGTCACTTTGGCAATGCGTCCGTTACTGGATAAAATTGCTGGTGCTTTCTCAAATGGGATCTTTGGGTTTGTGGCGATTGCAGCTGGTATGACCGGTTCAACTTTTGATCCACATAAAGTTTACGGGGTAACGACCTTTAAGCTTTATGCCTTCGCTCTTCCAGCCGTTCTGATGATTATCTCACTCACGATTTATCTTCTTAAGGTAAAATTAACAGAGAAACGTCATAAAGAAATTGTTGCGGAACTCGAAAATAAATTAAAATAAAGATAAGGACTAGCGGTGACGCTAGCTCTCCTTATTTAAAGACAGGTGAATTATGGAAATAACAACAAAAGACTTTGGCTTAGGCGCGCATTTGATTTGTTTAACAAACAAGGCAGGAGATACGCTCTCATTGAGCAATTACGGTGCCCGAATTGTGGATTGGACAGTCAATGGTAAGAAAATCGTTTTGGGCTTTGATTCTACACAAGAATATGTCGAAAAAGATAACTATCCTGGTGCCACAATTGGCCGAACAGCTGGCCGTATCAAAAACGGTCAAGTGAAGATAGCAGGCAAGAACGTACAATTGCAACAAAATGAAGCTGCGCAAACCTTACATGGAGGGCAAGATTCCTTTGAAAGTAAACTCTGGCAGTTTGAAGTTTTTCAGGAAGCAGAACAAGCCAAAGTTCAATTTTACTTGACGTCAAACGATGGTGAAAATGGCTATCCAGGACAGATACAAGTTACTGTGACTCACAGTTTTGATGAAAATGGCGCTTGGTCCATTGAATATGATGCCGTTTCTGATAAAGACACGGTGTTTAACCCTACAGGTCATGTTTACTTTAATTTGTCCGGAGATGTAGCTCAAAGTATAGACAACCATTTCTTGCGTTTAGGCGCCTCTCGTTTTGTTCCTTTGTTAGACAAGAGCGAGGTAGTACGTGGAGATATAGCGGAGTTAGCGGGTACAGACTTAGATTTGCGTTCAGGCAAAAGGCTATCGGAAGTCTTTCAAAGTACTATGGAGCAAGTGATTTTGGTTGATGGCCTTGATCATCCTTTCCTTTTAGATGAGCCAAGCATAGAGAAGGAGCAAGCACGTTTAAGCTTTGAAGAGTTAAGTATCTCTGTTTATACTGATTGTCCAAGTATTGTTATTTTTTCAGCAAATTTTGGCGAATCTGGTGCAGTGTATCAAGGGAAAAAAGAAGTAAATCATGGCGGAATCACTTTTGAAACCCAAGTGGCGCCAGGCAGTCAACAAATTCCGGAGTTGGGTGATATCACACTCAAAGCAGGTGAGAAATACTATTCAAAAACAATTTATAAACTTCATAAAGAAGAGAAAAAATGAGGAAAAGAAAATGACAACAATCGTGGAAAACAGTAAAGTTTTAACAGCATTAACAAACAGTTTTGAAAAAGTATTTGGGGATGCAGAAAATGTGGAATACTTCTTTTCGCCAGGTCGTATTAACTTGATTGGTGAACATACCGACTATAATGGCGGCTACGTCTTCCCAGCCTCAATTACAATTGGGACAACAGGTTTGGCCCGTTTACGTGAAGATACAAAAATCCGACTTTTTTCACAAAACTTTCCAGAAGCAGGTCTTATCGAATTTGATTTAACAGAGGTCAAGGAAAAAGATGATGACAGTTGGTCAAATTACGTTAAAGGAATGATAGTGATGCTTCAAGATGCAGGCTATACCATCGATAAAGGTTTTGAACTACTTATCAATGGTGAAATTCCAACAGCTTCTGGTTTATCATCTTCAGCTTCTTTGGAACTTTTAGTCGGTGTAGTTTTAGACGACCTGTTTAATTTACAAGTCCCACGCTTGGAATTGGTACAACTCGGACAAAAAACGGAAAATGAATTTATTGGCGTCAACTCTGGTATTTTAGACCAGTTTGCGATTGGTTTTGGTGAAGTGAAAAAAGCGATTTTATTGGACTGTAATACTCTTAAGTATGAAATGGTGCCGGTAGAATTACGTGATTATGATATTGTCATCATGAACACAAACAAACCACGTGCTTTAACAGAATCAAAATATAATGAGCGTTTTGCTGAAACACGTGAAGCATTGAAACGTATGCAAAGTAAATTAGCTATTGAATCACTGGGTGAACTTTCTAATGAGGAATTTGATGCCAATACAGACTTGATTGGTGATGAAACTCTGATTAAACGTGCGCGCCATGCCGTATATGAAAATAACCGTACAAAAATAGCACAAAAAGCTTTTGTTGCTGGTAATTTGACGAAGTTTGGTGAATTACTTAATGCTTCACACGCTTCCCTCAAAGACGACTATGAAGTGACTGGGATTGAACTTGATACGCTGGCTGAAACCGCACAAAAACAAGCAGGTGTATTAGGCGCACGTATGACAGGTGCAGGCTTTGGCGGTTGTGCAATTGCTTTAGTCGCTCATGATAAAGTCGCAGATTTTGAAGAAGCAGTTGGAGCGGAATATGAAAAAGTAGTTGGCTATCCAGCAAGCTTTTATGTCGCCCAAATTGGTTCAGGATCAACAAAACTGGATGTGGAGTAGGAAAAGTAAAAATGGAAAAATATCAAGCTGTTCAAGAATTTATTAATTTAGCAGAAAAAAATCATCGAATTGAAACGCTTGATAAAATATATTGGCGTAATCAATTACTCCATTTCTTGGGGATGAACGATTGGGACGAACCACAAGTTACAGAAGAACATGATGCACTAACTTTAATGGATCAGCTCATGATCCTTGCACGCGACAATCAAGCTTTTTCGCCAGAAGAAGAAGAATTTTATGAAGCGGCTCTGATGGACTTTATTAGCCCAACACCAAGTCAAATTAATCGTGAGTTCTGGAAGAATTATCAAGAGAGTCCTAAAAAAGCAACAGATTATTTTTATGGACTGACTCAGGAAATTAATCAGGTCAAGACGAGAGATATCGCAAAAAATATCGCCTTTAATTATCACTCAAAATATGGCGATTTAGAAATCACAATCAATCTCTCAAAACCGGAGAAAGATCCAAAAGCTATCGCTGCAGCTAAATTAGTCAAGGATTCTAGTTATCCAGCCTGTGCGCTCTGTATTGAAAACGAAGGGCTTTATGGTGGAGGGAATAAAGCTGCACGAAGCAATCATCGCCTCATCCGTTTAAAATTACAGGATGAAGAATGGGGCTTTCAGTATTCGCCTTATGCTTATTATAATGAACACTCAATTGTGCTTAACAACTTGCACAAGCCAATGAAAATTAATCGCCAATCTTTTAGTAATCTCTTGGACTTTTTGGATTTGTTCCCTCACTATATGATTGGATCCAATGCTGATTTACCAATTGTTGGGGGTTCTATTTTGACCCATGATCACTATCAAGCAGGACGTCATGAATTTCCGATGGCTAAAGCTAAGTTAAGAGAACAAGTAGCCTTTAAAGCTTTTCCAGAAGTAGCAGTTGGCATTGTGAATTGGCCTATGAGTGTGTTACGTTTGTCTTCTGAGGACAAAGGGCAGCTTTTGACACTTGCGGACTACATTTTGAAGAAATGGCAACAGTATTCGGATACAAGCATTGATGTCATTGCTCATTCTGCTGATGGTACGCCACACCATACGATTACGCCAATCGCTCGTAAACGTGAGGGGGCTTACGAGATGGATTTAGTCTTGCGAGACAATAATGTTAATGAAACATATCCTGATGGGATTTTTCATCCTCATGCAGACCTGCATCATATCAAGAAAGAAAATATTGGCCTGATTGAGGTCATGGGTTTGGCTGTTTTACCTCCGCGATTGAAAAATGAACTGCAAGAAGTGGAACAGTATCTCTTAGGAAAGCCACATCATATGAAAGATATGCACTTACCTTGGGCACAAGAGTTAAAAAATCAAGGGGGGGTTACTGAAGAAAATGTCTCAGAGTATGTCCGTGAAGCAGTTGGAGCTGTCTTTACAAGAGTATTGCAAGACGCGGGAGTATTTAAAGATGACAAAGCAGGATATGCCGGGTTTAAGCGCTTCATTGATTTTATAAATGAATAAGGTTATACTTGTAAGTGATTGATAAATAGTATTTAAAAACTTTGTACATCAAAGTAATGGAGGATAAATAAATGACAGTCTTAGTACTTGGAGGCGCAGGTTATGTAGGTAGCCATGCTGTTGATATTCTAGTATCACGTGGTTATGATGTGGCCGTTGTAGACAATCTTGTGACAGGACATCGTGAAGCTGTCCCAGCAGATGTACGCTTCTATGAAGGAGATGTGCGCGATCAAGCTTTTTTGGCTGATGTTTTTACAAAAGAAAAAGATATCGAAGGTTTAATGCACTTTTGTGCCTATTCATTGGTGGGTGAATCAATGCAAAAACCCCTGATGTATTTTAATAATAATGTTGGTGGGGCACAGGTTATTCTTGAAACCATGGAAAAATTTGGTATTAAGCATATTGTCTTTTCGAGTACGGCTGCAACTTTTGGAATACCCGAAGAAAGCCCTATTTCTGAAAAAACTCCACAAAAACCAATCAATCCTTATGGCGAAAGCAAACTCATCATGGAAAAAATGATGAAGTGGCAATCAGAGGCAACGGATATGACTTATGTAGCACTACGCTACTTCAATGTTGCTGGTGCTAAACATGACGGAAGCATTGGTGAAGCACATAAAAATGAAACGCATTTGATTCCGCTTATTTTACAAACAGCTTTAGGCCAACGTGAGTTTATCACTATCTATGGCGATGATTACAATACACCTGATGGTACATGTGTGCGTGACTATATTGACATGGAAGATTTGATTGAAGCACACATCAAAGCCTTAGAATATCTTAAAGCGGGCGGTGCTTCGGATCAGTTTAATCTTGGCTCTTCAAAAGGCTACTCTAACCTTGAGGTCTTGGAAACTGCACGCCGTGTTACCGGTAAAGAAATTCCATCACAAATGGGAGAACGTCGTCCTGGCGATCCAGATATGTTGGTGGCAGACTCGACGAAAGCAGGAGAAGTCTTGGATTGGCACGTGAAAAATAATTTAGAATATATTATCGAGAATGCTTGGAAATGGCATAGCTCTCATCCAAATGGATATTAATACAAATGGAAAAAGCAATCTTTTAATTTGGGTTGCTTTTTCGTTATTTTTGTAAGAAAACGCTTCAAAATGTAAAAATATAAAGAAAACAGGATTGAAAGCAGATGAAAGTTGCATGAAAATGCAAAAAATGTTATATTAAGAAAATATTTCAATATAAATAAAATGGAATTATAGGAAAAATAAATGGAAAATAAAAAAGGGATGGGGCTGATAGCCCTTGTCTCCATCGTTGTCTCCAGTGCTATTGGTGGTGGGGTATTTAACCTTTCCAACGATTTAGCCAATGGAGCTACTGCAGGTGGTGTAATCGTAGCATGGCTCTTCGTTGGTTTAGGGCTTTTAGCGCTTGTCTTGAGCTTAAACTATCTGATTATTAACAAACCACAACTTTCAGGGGTTTCTGATTATGCGCGAGAAGGCTTTGGCGATTTGGTAGGTTTTCTTTCTGGGTGGGGTTACTGGTTGTCCACATGGTTAGGTAATATTGCCTTTGCCGTGCTCATGATGATATCTATGGATTACTTTTTCCCTGGTAAATTTGCAGATGCAAATGGAAGTCTAAGCGTTTTTGCAGTAGTGTCCGTATCGATTCTTTCTTGGCTTTTAGCTTTGATGGTGAGTAAAGGGGTCGAATCTGCAGCGATTGTGAATACCATTGTTCTGGTTTGTAAATTAATCCCAATCTTTGTTTTCATGATTACAGGGATCTTCATGTTCAAAGCAGGAGTATTCACTGCAGGTTTTTGGAACAATATTACAGAAAATGCTCAAGGCTTGGTTCAAGCTCAAGGGTCAATGACCGCTGGCGGCTTACTCGATCAAGTTAAAAGCTCTCTTATGGTAATGATTTGGGTCTTTGTCGGGATTGAAGGTGCGGCAATGATGGGCGATCGTGCCAAGAAAAAATCTGATGCAGGCCGCGCGACAATCATTGGTCTTATCGTTTTACTTTTTATCTACATCTTGCTTTCACTCCTACCTTTCGGCTATTATGATCAAGCAGAATTAGCTGCCATGAAAACGCCAGGCATGGTTTATATGCTAAAAGATATGCTTGGTAGCTTTGGAGGCGCATTGATGGCCAGTGGTCTTGTTGTTTCCGTTTTAGGGGCTTGGATATCATGGACGATGCTTCCAGTAGAATCCACAACACAGTTGGCCAATCAAAAATTACTCCCAGAATGGTTTGGGCGCTTAAATAAACATAACGCTCCTGCAAATTCTCTTTGGCTTACACAAATCTTTGTTCAATTTTTCATCATCGTTACTTTTTATGTCGCAAATGCTTATAATGTAATGGTGTACCTCTGTACAGCATGTATCATGATCTGTTACGCTTTGGTCGGTGCATATATGATGAAACACGGTCTTGAAGAAAAAAATACAAAAAATATAGTCATTGGCTTTGTGGCCCTTGCTTTCCAAATTTTAGCGCTGTGGCTTTCAGGCTGGCAGTATGTTTGGATGGCTTCGATTCTCTATGCAATTGGTTTTATTTTCTACTACTTAGCGAAGAAAGAAAATGGTAAGACACTTTCTCGTTTAGAAATTATTGTTCTTTTTGTAATTATCGGTTTGTCTATCTTTGCAGCTTTTGGCTTGATTGGCAATCATTATGGTTTAAGAGAGTTACTTGGCTTATAAATAACGTAAAAAA
>NZ_KQ968940.1:131948-200252 GCF_001578715.1 Lactococcus sp. DD01
TGTTCCGAATTTTTTTGCTCTAATTGTGAGTAATGGCTATTTTTGATATGAACCAATACACGTAAATCTTCTTCGAGTTTATCTTTTTGTTGACGTAATTCACGTTCTTGTTCAACAAGAAGGGAAATACGTTTTAATAACGTAGAATCCCCTTCTGCCTCCAGTGCCTTAAATTTGATCAGGTTATCCTCAGTCAGTGGTGGTTCTTTCTTGTCCATTTGTTTCAATTTCTCCTTGCTTCACATTGAAAATACTTAAGTTTTTTGGCAGGTTTTTGAGGTGGTCAAGCGTCGTTGTAGTAATAAAGGTTTGTGTTTTTCCGAGCGTTGTTTCTAAAAGATCCAACTGACGGCTATTATCGAGCTCACTCATGACATCGTCGAGCAAAAGAATAGGATATTCTCCAGTCTCTTCAAAAATTAAATCAATCTCAGCGAGCTTGACAGATAAAGCAACGGTTCTTTGTTGGCCTTGGCTGCCAAAGTCCGCAACATTAATACCATTGACAAAAAAAGTCAAATCATCTCGGTGAGGACCGACAGAGGTCTGATGACGAAAGATATTCTTATCACGTGCGCTTTTCAAATCTTCTAAGAGAGCTGTGGAATTAACTTTATAATTAATCTGCAGCTCCTCAAGCCCATGAGTGAGTTGAGCATGAATTTTTTGTGCCAGCTTTTCCAGTTTGTCAATAAAATTTTGACGTTCAGTACTAATCTTCTGACCGTGTTCTGCCAGTTGGCTGTCTAAAACATCTAAAAAAGTAGTGTCAATTTGTTTGCGTTCCATCTTGAGGTAAGCATTTCGCTCTTTTAAAGCGCGGTTATAGCGCACCGAATCATAAAGATAAACGGGACGTATTTGACCAATCTCCATATCAAGGAAGCGACGGCGAATGCTTGGGGCACCTTTGATAAGTTCTAAATCCTCAGGTGCAAACATGATAAGGTTCAGCTGACCGATATAGTCTGCTAAGCGGTTTTCTTTCAGATGATTGACATGAGCCGTACGTCCTTTAGGAGTTAAAGCAACTTCTAGAGGGATATTACTGTGGCCTTTTGTGACAGTACCAGAAACCTTCATTTCTTTGGCATCCCACCGAATCAGTTCCCGATCATGATGGGTGCGGTGGCTACGTGTTAAAGCAAGAAAGTAGATACTTTCTAAAAGATTTGTTTTACCTTGGGCATTCTGTCCTAAAAAGATATTGAGATTGGGATGAAATTCAAGGGAAAGCTTATCATAATTTCGGAAATTATAGAGCTGTATATTGTTAAGTTTCATGCTTATTTAGCGCCGGGGAATCTTGGCTTGGCCGCTTTTTTGGGCTTTTGAGTTTTGACTTGAGCGTTCATTTTCTTGACAAGTGCTTTGACGCGTTCTTCCTCGGCCTTATCTTCTTCACGTTCAGCAATTTCTTCTTCAGAAGCTTGGACAAATGTGAGAATCAGTCCAAATTCAGGAATCTCCAAAACATCTCCCGCACGCAGTTTTTTGCCACGGCGATTTTCAGCTTCCTTGTTTAAGAAAATATTGCCTTCATTTTCAGCGAGAAAAAGCTTAGCTTGGCCTCCTGTATTGACAATGGCCAATTCTTTAATGACTTGTCCTAAAGTGATGTATTCTTCAAATAAAATGTAATTTTGCATAACTCTATTTTAGCATAAAGAGTCTCAAAAATAGTGGAAAATTTGCTATAATAGAGATATTACAGCTCCTGCTCTTTTTAGGATTAAAAGAAGTTCCTTTAAACTTAAAAAGAGGAGTAGACAAGGGATATCTATGAAACTAGCCAGCGGAGTAAATCTCCATGTTATAAAAGAAACAAAATTCAAAACAATACGTCTCATGGTGCGCTTTCGTGAAGAACTTTCGCGAGAAAATATTGCTAAACGCGTGATTATCTCTAATTTATGGGAAACGACCAATGCAGCATACCCAACAGCTCAAGCATTTTCAAGCCGCTTGTCAGAACTTTATGGGACATCTTTCTCAACTGCAGTAAATAAAAAAGGCAGTCAACATTTGTTGAGCATTCATATGAATCTTGTTAATCCTAAGTTTGTTGATGTGGATACTTTGGCAGGTGCCGTTGACTTTATGCATAAAGCGCTCTTTAGTCCAGATAATAATGTTGAAGTTTTCCAGCGGGAAAAGACAAATCTCATCAACTACCTTAAAGCTATGAATGAAGATCGCTCTTATTATGCCAGCCGTCAGTTGGCTGCCCTTTTCTTTACGGATCCAAATCAATCTCTCCCAGGTGTAGCAACGGTGGGACTTTTGCAGGCAGAAACAGCAGAAGCTGTTTTTAATTATTACACTGAAATGCTTAATCACAATCTGATTGATATTTTTGTTCTAGGTGATGTGGAAGAAGCTGAAGTTGTACGTTTGTTCCAAAACTTTGACTTTAAGGATCGCCAGGGGCATTCTGAAATTTTTTATAAGCAAGAGCTCAAGGATTATCAAGAAAAAATCGAAGCTAAAGAGGTGCAACAGTCTATTTTACAAATGGCCTTTGCGCAACCGACAACATATGGCAGCAAGGATTACATGACTTTACAAGTGATGAATGGCCTTTTTGGTGGTTTTGCACATTCTAAATTATTTATGAATGTCCGTGAAAAGGCAAGCTTGGCTTACTATGCAAGTTCAGCTTTTGATAGTTTTACAGGCCTGCTAAGAGTTAATGCAGGAATTGATGCAGGAAATTATCAACAGGCACGAGAGCTGATTCTAGAACAACTTCAAGCCATGCAATCTGGAGACTTTACCGCACAAGAAATTGAGCAAACTAAAACAATGCTAAAAAATTCTTACTTCATGTCGCTTGACTCTTCTTCGAATCTCATTGAACAAGCTTTTATTCACGAAGTTTTGCCTGAACTTTATGTTGATGAAGCAACTTTTTTGAAAGCATTAGAAGCTGTGAGCAAAGAAGATATTATGCGCTTGGCGCAAAGTTTAAAACTACAGGCTCAATATTTCATGAAAGGAGAAGTTTATGCAGAAGAAGAGCTATGAAAAAACGGGTGAAATCTTATATACTGATGTTCTAGCCAACGGTTTAACGGTTTATTACTTACCGAAACCTGATTACAATCGGACCTACGGTCTTTTTACGACAAACTTTGGGTCATTGGATACCTCTTTTGTCCCTATGGGAAGTCAAGAGATAAAGACTTTTCCAGAAGGTATCGCTCACTTTTTGGAGCATAAACTCTTCGAGAAAAAAGAAGGGGATGTAATGTACAAGTTTGGTGCCTATGGGGCGCAAACCAATGCTTTTACAAGCTTTTCGAGAACGTCTTATCTTTTTTCGACACGTGAAAATATCTATGAGTGTGTGAACTTACTGCTTGATTTTGTGCAAGAACCTTACTTTACGGAAGAAAATGTTGCAAAAGAGCAAGGTATTATTCAACAAGAAATCCAGATGTATCAAGATGATAGTGACTGGCGTTTGTTTGCAGGGCTTTTAGCTTCGCTTTATCCTGAGTCACCATTGGCAGATGATATTGCTGGTACTCCACGTTCGATTAAGGAAATTACCGCAGCTGACTTGTATGTTAACTATGAAACTTTTTATCATCCCTCAAACATGAACCTCTTTTTAACAGGTCCTTTTGATGTGGATTACATGGCTGCATTTGTAAATGAGAATCAAGAGAAGAAAGCTTTTGTTAAAGCTGAACCCATACAGAGAAAAACTGTTGAGGGGAGTCAGCCGATTGCAGGAAAAACTCTTGCGTTTGAAGTTGCGATGCCCAAGTTGGCTCTTGGTTTTCGTGGAGAAGATGCTTTACCAACTGATGCCCGCGAATTATTAGAATATAAACTTTCAAATCAGTTGCTTCTCGATATGCTTTTTGGGAAAACGAGTCATCGTTATGAGGAAATGTATAATGCAGGTTTAGTTGATGATTCTTTTGGCTATGGTTTTGATATGGATAAAAGTTTTCACTTTGCGAATATTACCGTAGATACTGAAAAACCAGAGCAAGTAAGTAAAGTTTTGCAGGAAGCCCTAAAAAGTTATAAAATAGATAAGGATTTTGAAAAAGAAAATCTAGAAATACTGAAACGAGAAACACTAGGGGATTATTATAAATCCCTAAACTCTTTAGAATATATCGCCAATCAATTTTCATCAAATATTTATGGCGAGATTAACTTCTTTGATCTACCTGAAATTTTATCAGGATTAACCCTTGAAAAAGTCAGCAAACACGCTGAAAAATTTGTTGAGAATATGCAAACTGTAGATTTTATCATCTACCCTAAATAATACGAACAGTTATGAATAAATCCATGTATTTCATAAAGCTGAGAGGAGGACATGGTGGCAATTAAAACAATAGGCGAAGTCCTCAAAGACAAGAGGACGGAACTTGGCCTCGGGCTAAGTGAAGCCGAAAAACTTACAAATATTCCGAAATTATATATTATTGCTTTAGAAACAGGGGATTATAAGGCTTTACCCGGTGATTTTTATATTAAAGCTTATCTTAAACAATATGCAGAAAAGTTGGATCTTGATGCAGATCAAATCATGTTTGCATATGAGAAGGATGGATCAATGTCTGTTGAAGAACACGAAGACATCCAAGAAACTTATCGATTTGTGAAACCAAGTGAACGCGTAGAAGAGGATGAGGAAGAGGAAGAAAGTAATAAGCCTGCATGGCGTCATTATGTTCCCATTATCTTGCTTTCTGCTGTTGCACTAGCCATTGTCGGAAGTGTCACAGCTGTTGTATTACTTACGCGCCCGCCAAAGCCAGACTTGAGTGATACGTCTTATACTTATAAAACGAGCGAAACAAAAAAGGCAACAGAAGAACAAAAGAAAACAACAGAATCATCAGAAAAGCCTGTTGAATCAAAACCAGAGCCCCAAAACCAAATTACGATTACTGGAAGTGGTGCGCAGCTCAATGTCAAGGTAGAAAATGCTACGAGCCCAACACAAATTGTCTTTACAACAGCAGCTGGCGCAGTGACAACTGTTTCATTGACCAATGCGGATTGGGCAACAGTACGCACGTTATCTGATGCCGAAAATACAGCTACAGCAACGCTCGGAGCTGGATTAACTAACTCCGTGATTAACCTGTCCAATACCCAAGGACTTACAATGACAATCAACGGTAGCACTGTCGATTTGTCTGCTCTTACAGTAGGCGTTCCAGTTCAAGTGCAATTAACGGTGACTTATGCAAGCACTACAGCACCTGTAACACAATAAAAAGTTGAGCCACGAGCAGGCCAACTCTAAGAAGCGAAGAAAGTAATTATGAAAAAAGAAAAACTCCCTAATCAACTAACGATACTAAGAATCTTTATGATTCCTGTCTTTCTCATTGTCCTTTATCTGCCACATGGTGCAGCTGTGGGTGCCAGCTATGTTTCATGGATTGTTGCAGCAATTATCTTTGCTGTAGCTTCAATTACAGACTGGCTTGATGGCTATTTGGCGCGCAAATGGAAAGTTGTTTCTAATTTTGGTAAATTTGTAGATCCTTTAGCGGATAAAATGTTAACGATGGCTGCATTTGTGATGCTAATTGCTCTAGGCTTAGCTCCAGCTTGGGTTGTTGCAATCATCGTATGTCGTGAACTTGCTGTGACTGGACTTCGCCTTTTACTGGTTGAACAAGGTGGTGCAGTCTTGGCTGCAGCTATGCCAGGAAAAATTAAAACATTTACACAAATGTTATCTATTATTTTCTTACTAATTGGTGATCCCATTTATATTGGCACAATCTTACTTTATGTTTGCCTTATCTTCACGATTTATTCCGGCTATGATTACTTTGCCAAAAATATGCAAGTTTTTAAAAATTAATGTGAATTTAAAGCTTGAAAAAAATAGAAGTCTGCGTTATACTTAAACATACAGAGAGTAAGACTTGGCTGAAAGCTTACAAAACCTAAAGTGACGATAAAAAACGGTAGCAACGTTATAGCTAAACTGAGGTTCTGGAAGACAGGACAAATTTAGGTGGTACCGCGATAAGATTACTGACGCCCTAGAGCTTTTATGCTTGGGGCGTTTTAATTTGCTACCAGCATTGCACCTAAAGGTGCTAATGCTGAACGGCAAGGCTCACAAAGGCTTTCTTAATAATGTTTAAATCATAAATGTATTCGATACAAAGGAGATAATATGAAATTACAAAAACCAAAAGGTACGGCAGATATTCTGCCTCAAGAGTCACAAAAATGGCAATATGTAGAAATGATGGCACGTGCAGTATTTGAAGATTATAATTTCAAAGAAATCCGTACACCCCTTTTTGAAAGTTATGAGCTGTTCAGTCGTGCAACAGGTGAAACAAGTGATATTGTGACGAAAGAAATGTATGACTTTGACGATAAAGGTGGACGTCATATTGCCTTACGTCCTGAAGGAACTGCTTCAACTGTTCGCGCTTATATTGAAAATAAACTCTTTGCCCCAGAAGTGCCAAAACCTGTCAAAATGTATTATATGGGCTCAATGTTCCGCTATGAACGCCCTCAATCTGGACGTTTACGTGAATTCCATCAATTTGGTGTAGAGTGTTTCGGAGCAAAAAATCCGGCAATTGATGTCGAAATTATCGCCATGGCACAATCATTATTTGAACAAATCGGTATTTCTGGTGTGACACTTCACTTGAATTCTCTGGGGGATTTAGAAACACGTAAGGCTTATCGTACAGCTTTGGTTGATTATTTGACACCTTTTGAAAAACAACTTTCAAAAGATAGCCAACGTCGTCTTCACGAAAATCCTCTTCGAGTACTTGACAGCAAGGAAAAAGAAGACAAAGAAATCGTCAAGGATGCACCATCTATCTTGGACTTTCTTACAGAAGAGTCTCAAAATCACTTTGACATGACACGTGATCTGCTCGATGGTTTAGGCATTGAATATGTCATTGATACTAATATGGTTCGTGGTTTGGACTATTATAATGATACAATTTTTGAATTTATCGTAGATGTCAAAGGACAAGAATTGACGGTTTGTGCAGGCGGCCGTTATGATGGTTTGGTTGAATACTTTGATGGTCCAGCCACACCAGGTTTTGGATTCGGACTGGGTGTAGAGCGCTTGTTGATGGTTGCTGAAATGCAAGGTGTTGATTTCCATGAAGAAGATACACTTGATGTTTATATTGCCGTTATGGGGAATAAAGCCAGCTTAGCAGCGACACAACTCGCAGAAAGCCTCCGTGCTCAAGCCTTTAAAGTCGAACGTGATTTCTCTAATCGCAAGCTTAGCGCACAATTTAAATCAGCAGAAAAAGCAAAAGCAGAAGTGATAATTACGCTTGGGGATAATGAAGTGGAAACAGGTGAAATTACAGTTAAACATAACCAAACGCGTAAAGAAGTGAAAACAACTTTGGCAGAAGTTGCGAAAGGATTTGCGCCTATCTTTGAGGAAGCGCTTGGAGAATAACAAAGTTCAGTAGTTCTAGAGAACACGAGTACTAAAAAACATAAGGAGATTAAATTTGAAGAGAACAAACTATGCAGGAAATATTACCGAAGAATATTTAAATCAAGAAGTTACCGTAAAAGGTTGGGTTGCGAAGCGTCGCAATCTTGGAGGCTTAATCTTTATTGATTTGCGCGACCGCGAAGGTATTGTCCAGATTGTCGTTAACCCAGAAACAGCAGCAAAAGAAATTGTTGAGGTAGCAGATAAAGTCCGGAACGAATACGTCCTTGAAATTACAGGTAAAGTTGTTGAACGTGCCAGCAAAAACGAAAATATTAAAACAGGTGGAATTGAAATTGAAGCCAACCAAATGCAAATTCTCAGCACTTCAAAAACAACGCCTTTTGAGATTAAAGATGGAGTTGAGGTGCTTGATGATACACGGTTGAAATACCGTTATCTCGACTTACGTCGTCCGGAAATGCTTAATAATATTACGATGCGTCATGCGACAACACGTGCTATCCGTAGCTACTTAGATAATCAAGGCTTTATCGATGTTGAAACACCTTTCTTGAATAAATCAACTCCAGAAGGTGCACGTGATTACCTTGTTCCTTCTCGTGTTAATAAAGGCGAATTTTATGCTTTACCACAAAGTCCACAACTTATGAAACAATTGTTGATGACTGCGGGCCTTGATCGTTACTATCAAATCGTGAAATGTTTCCGTGACGAAGACTTGCGTGGTGACCGTCAACCAGAATTTACCCAGGTCGACTTAGAAACAAGTTTTCTTGGGGAAGAAGAAATTCAAGATTTAACTGAAGGCTTGATTGCGAAAGTTATGAAGGACGTTAAAAACGTTGATGTAACTTTGCCATTTCCGCGTATGAAATACGATGATGCTATGAATTTCTATGGTTCAGATAAGCCAGATACACGCTACGAGATGCTTTTGACAGATTTGACAGACCTTGCGAAAACTGTAGATTTCAAAGTGTTTAGTGAGGCGTCAGTTGTTAAAGCCATTGTTGTTAAAAATAATGCCGATAAGTACTCTCGTAAAGCTATTGATAAATTAACAGAGCAAGCCAAACAAAATGGTGCCAAAGGCTTAGCTTGGATCAAGTTTGAAGACGATAAATTGGCAGGTCCAATTGCTAAATTCTTGACAGATAAAACATCAGAATTCGTTGAAACTTTAGGCTTAGAAAACAACGACTTGGTTCTCTTTGTGGCGGACAGTTTAGAAGTGGCAAATTCAGCACTGGGTGCTTTACGTCAAACGATTGCCAAAGAGCAAGGCTTAATTGATTATTCGAAATTCAATTTCCTCTGGGTTATTGATTGGCCAATGTTTGAATGGTCAGAAGAAGAAGGGCGTTATATGAGTGCGCATCACCCGTTCACTTTACCAACTGCTGAAACACAAGGGGAACTTTCAGGAGATCTTAGTAAAGTACGTGCGCATGCTTACGACATTGTTTTGAATGGTTACGAACTCGGTGGTGGTTCACTTCGTATTAATACGCGTGAATTACAAGAAGAAATGCTCAAAGCGCTAGGCTTTAGTTTAGAAGATGCCAAAGAGCAATTTGGTTTCTTGTTGGAAGCTTTAGATTATGGCTTCCCACCACACGGAGGATTGGCCCTTGGTTTGGACCGTTTCGTTATGTTGCTTGCAGGAAAAGACAATATTCGTGAAGTTATTGCCTTTCCTAAGAATAATAAAGCCACAGACCCGATGACACAAGCGCCATCAGTAGTCAGTGAGAGCCAACTGGAAGAATTGAGAATTAAACTTGAAAAACTTGACTAAATTTATCAACATGTTTGGTGGCTGGGAAAAGTTGACACATCGTTTCTCAGCATCTGTCTTATATGGAATCACATCTGCTTTTGCATTGAACTTCTTTTATCAACCCGGAAGAGTTTATGCAAGTGGCGCGACAGGGGCAGCACAGGTGGCAACGGAAATTTTAACACGAATTTTGGGGCACAACTATCTTCCCATATCAGCCACGCTCTTCCTGATCAATGTTCCCTTAATGATTTTAGCTTGGTTCCGTTTGGGAAAACAGTTTACTCTGTTTACCTTGTTAACGGTTACCATGAGCTCCATTTTTATCCACTTTGTTCCTGAAACAACGCTGACACCTGATCCAATCATCAATGCCATCTTTGGTGGTACCATCATGGGTGCAGGTGTTGGATATGCCATGCGTAATGGTATCTCAAGTGGTGGTACGGATATCATTGCCCTTTATATCCGGAAGAGAACAGGCCATAATGTTGGTACACTAGGTTTCATCGTCAACGGAGTAATTATCTTTACTGCAGGCGTACTCTTTGGCTGGGAATATATGCTGTATTCTATGATTGCTATCTTTGTGAGCTCACGTGTCACAGATGCAATCTTTACGCGTCAAAAACGTATGCAGGTGATGATAGTTACCGAGAATCCTGAAATCATCATCCGCAAACTCTTTGAAAAAAATGCATCACAGTGCAACAATTTTGAACAATGCTGAAGGTGCATACTCACATGAGAAACGGACAATTTTGTTTACGGTTATCACCATGTATGAGTATCAAGATTTTAAAGAAATCATCACAAAATATGATCCGAAAGCTTTTGTCTCTATCTCAGAAAACGTTCGTGTAATAGGGAACTTTAGTGAGATTACTGATTAAGTTGACAAAATGACCGTTTTAGTATAAATTAGAGAAGGCCTCTGTCAACTGTGACAGAGGTTTTACAAGAAATTATAAAGCCATTTTTATAAGGTAAAAATGGTATTAGATTGGAGAGTTGTATGAAGGATATGAGCCTCATTAAAATCCATTTTCGTAACTTTATTGCCATCAGCTTAGGCGCAATTATCTTTGCTTTTGGTTTTGTAAAGTTAAATATGGCCAATCAGTTGGCGGCAGGTGGCCTTTCGGGTATTACCTTGATCTTGCACGCATTATTCAAGTTGGATCCGGCCCTAAGTCAGTTTATTCTGAATATCCCCTTGCTTTTTATTGGTTACCGTTTCCTAGGACAACGGACCTTTACCTATACGGTCTATGCGATTGTTAACATCTCGCTTTTCCTTTCAGTTTTCCAAGCATTTGATTTTAGTATTAATCTTTTGCATGATAACTTAGTCGCAGCTCTCCTGGCCGGGGTATTTGCCGGAACGGGGATTGGGATTATCTTCCGCTTTGGCGGAACAACTGGAGGTTCAGACATCATTGCTCAGCTGTTGCAAATTAAGCGAGGCACAGCAGTGGGGCGTGTGATTTTCACAATAGACCTTTTTGTAATGACACTTTCTCTCACTTACATTGATGTTAATCATATGGTTTATACATTAATTGCAAGTTTCGTAAGTGCTCAAGTTATTAACCTTATCCAATCTGGTGGTTATACCGTTCGTGGGATGCTTATTATCAGTCCTAAGTATCAAGAAATTTCAAATGCCATCTTGGCAGAACTTGGACGTGGTGCAACATTCTTACATGGTGAAGGCGCATATTCAGGTACAGAAAAACGTGTGGTCTATGTGGTGCTTAACCCTCGAGAAGTCATGACGGTTAAAGCTCTGATTGCTGAAATAGATCCTCAAGCCTTCTCAACAGTAATAAATGTGCATGAAGTTATGGGAGATTTTACTTATCCACAAAGTAAATATAAACGTAAGAAAAAATAAAAAAGAGCCAGATTTTGGTTCTTTTTATTTTAATGGCTATTATTGAAAAAGTTTTGAAGTTAGACGTTCGCCTTCAAGTCGGCCCACAGAAGAAACACCTTCTACATCAGAAGAATCAGCATTAACGCCGTCCTTAAGAATTTGTAAGCGATCGATAGCTTGATTGATTTGAATGAGGCTTTGAGTTTGATTTTCAAAGCTATAATTACTAATCTCACGTTTAGCTTTCTTGAGGTGAATAATTGCCTTTTCGATTTCGACAAGAGCTTTTGATGTACGCATAGAGTCCCTCCTTGTTTTATGATACTAACCTTATTATAAACAAAAAGACTGGCAAAAGCCAATCTCTTAATTTTGGGCAACGAAATCATCTAAAATCTTGACAATTTCTGCTTGTGTTTCTGCTTGATTTACAGCTACTTTAACTTTTGCAGCACGTTTTGCACCTTTGAGGTAGTAAGCTGCATGTTGACGAAATTCGCGTGACGCTAAGTTATCGCCTTTGAGGTCAACAAGACGTTGCAAGTGAATCTTAGCGATACGCATTTTTTCATCCACAGTTGGTTCAGGGAGTAGTTCCCCTGTGCGAAGGTAGTGTTCCGTACGGTGAAGCATCCACGGATTTCCGAGAGCTGCTCGACCAATCATGACTGCATCAACACCTGTTTCATCAATCATGCGTTTAGCATCTTCAGGTGTTTTAACATCGCCGTTACCGATGAAAGGAATGTTAATATTGCTTGCTACTTTTTCAAGCCATGTCCAGTCAGCTTTACCTTCATAGAGTTGAGCGCGTGTCCGTGCGTGCATTGCAACAGCTGCACCACCAGCTGCTTCAATAGCTTTGGCATTTTCGACAGCGTAGAGATGATCAGAATCCCAACCGATACGAATTTTTACAGTGAGTGGTAGATCAATCGCAGAGCTGACAGCTTTCACAACATCGTAAACCTTATCAGGGTCAAGTAGTAAGCGACTTCCCGCTTCATTTTTGGTTACCTTCGGAACAGGACAGCCCATATTGATATCAATGATGTCTGCTACTGTATTTTCTTGAACAAATTTCGCTGCTTCAACCAGTGTATCAACTTCACCACCAAAAATCTGCATGGAAAGTGGATGCGGAACACCTTCAAAGTCCATCATTTGAAGCGTTTTTTTGTTACGATGCTCGATACCTTTATCAGAAATCATTTCAGTAACAACAAGTCCGGCTCCAAACTCTTTAGCTGTTGTCAGGAAGGCTTTATTATTAATTCCCGCCATTGGAGCGAGTACAATTTTATTAGCAATTTCTATATCCCCAATTTTCCATGGGCGTGTGTATTTTGAATCCATAGTCATAGAGAATATTTTACCATTTTTTAGGGGATTTGCTAAAACTTTGCACTGAAAAAACCTTCGTAGATAAATAAACGAAGGTTTTTTAGCTTAATCGGTAAATAAGTGCTTTATTTTTTGGCGTACAGAAACTTCCTGAGCTTGAGTGGTTAAAAAGGTTGCAACATCTCCAGCATGGAGTAGTGTATCTCCTCGTGGAATAATTTTTTCACCATTTCTTTGAATAGCAATCAGAAGACTATCTTTAGGAAGATGGAGATTTTGAACCGGTTGATGGTCAGCTTCCGAATCAAACTGTACCAAGGCTTCAATCATAATATGACCTTCTTTTTCAGTAGCTACTCCACAATCAACAGTAAGTAGATTGTGGAGTAATGAGTGGTAGATTGGCTCAGAGTGTAAAAGCTCGGCCACAAGATAGGAAATTAGAGAAACAAAAGCCAGAGGTAATAAATGATCAAAGGAACCTGTCATCTCAACTAAAAGGAGAATTCCAGTCATTGGTGCACGAACGATAGCAGTAAAAGTTGCAGCCATCGCTAAAATAATAAAATTTGGGAAAAGGTTGGGCGACAAATGCAAGAGAGGAATGACTGTTGTAGCAAAAATGCTACCAAGACTAGCACCGAGTACTAAGAGGGGGAAGAATATTCCTCCGGGAACACCTGAAGCATAGCTGATGAGGGAAATCAAAAACTTTGCAGCAAAGACCAGACAGAGAAAGGCAAGTCCCCAGGTAAGCGTCAATTGGTCAATCAACTGGTGACCACTGCCGCTGATTAGTGGAAAGAAGAGAGCGACAAGAGCAGAAGCAGCAAAACTGAACAAGACACGAAGAAAAGGACTTTTTATCTTCCCCTTCATGAGGCTTTGACTCTTTAGAAGAGCAGCATTATAAACTGCACCAAAAATTCCCATAAGGATACCTAAAAGTAAGAGTAGCCAATAATCTGAGAGGGGAAAGCTGCTCACGATTTGGAAATCAAAGATACTGGCTGGACCAAAAATAATACGCGAAACGGCATCAGCCATAATAGCAGAGCTCATACAAGTTAATAATATCAAAGGTGAGAAGTATTTGAATACTTCTTCAAGCGTAAACATGATTCCCGAAAGCGGTGCATTAAAAGCAGCAGATAAACCAGCGGAAGTTCCAGAAGCAATCAACAAACGTTGGTGCCGCTTAGTAGAGGAAAATCTTTGACCAAAGGCTTGTCCCATCGCAGCCCCGAGCTGGATTGACGGTCCTTCACGACCTAAGGATAACCCAGCAAACATGGCCAGTGTTCCTCCGACAAACTTAGCCCAAGCCGTTGAAAACCAGTCTGGTTTAAAGTAGCCCAGCAATTGCCCTTTGACTTGAGGGATTCCGCTACCAGTCGACATAGGGTATTTTTTCATCAAGGTACTGACAATAAAGACAAGGAGAAGCAATGTGGGAAGGAGGAAAAGCCCATAAATAAGGTGAGTGCTGGCTTGATGGTAGAGAGCAGCACCTAATTTTTCAGCTAGAGAAAGGGCCAAACGATAAAAGCTGGCTAAGAAGCCAGCTGCCAGTCCAACCAATAGACTTAAAAAAATTAAACCTATATTTTTGTTTGACGATTGTGAAAGATCTTTAATCAATAGTCTCATTTTTGAGCAGCTCCCAAGATTAAATCATTGAGTTCTTTTTCTGTAAATTCATATTTGCGTCCGCAAAATTGGCAGAGGACTTCAGCCCCATGATCTTCTTCGATAATTTCGGTGAGTGCTTGACTACCGAGGCTTTGCAATCCTTCAGCAAATCGATCCTTTGAACAGTCACATTCGAAGGCTAAGGGTGATTCAGCTAGAATCGTATATTCAAGCTCACCATAAAGTGCAGCAAGCATGGCTTCGAGCGGATTTTCTTTTAAAAGCATTTCCGAAATACTTGGCATTGCTTTAATATTTTTTTCCATTAGTGTGATTTCATCATCAGTTGCATCGGGCAAGGCTTGGAGCATAAATCCCCCTGCGATTTTAACACTGTCCTCCCCATCATTGAGCAAGACATTTAAACCAACAGAAGAAGGTGTTTGCTCACTAGAGAGAAAATACCAGGCCAGATCTTCCCCAATTTCTCCAGTAATTAAATCAGTTTGTCCTGTATAAGGTTGACGAAGTCCCATATCTTTAATGACGACAAAGAAGCCATTGCCAATGAAAGGAGCAACAAGTACTTCTCCTGTTGAAGCTTTTTTATAGTCTAAATCTTTGTTTTGAACATAACCTTTAACATTTCCTTTAGCATCTGCTACGGCAACAATTGCACCCATAGCACCATCACCCAAGATTTTGACCGTAATTTTACTGTCCCCTTTTTCATTAGCGCCTAAAATTTGGGCAGCAATCAAGGTACGACCAAGGGCAACAGTAGAAGTAGGCATCGTTTGATGACGTTCCTGAGCTTCACGGACAGTTAATGTTGAATCAAGAGCAAAAGCACGAAAGTGACCATTTTTTGAAATGGATTTTAATATTTTATCAGTCATAACTTCTTCTATTTTAACATATTTTTAACGTCATGGATTGTTAGGATTTTATTTTGACACTGATGTTTTATAACGAGAACGAAGGTAGTCAAAAAAGTAAGATTATTAGAAAAAATAGAAATAAAGTTAGATATTTCCGAACAAAATAGTAGTTTTATAGAAAAAAACTCGTTTCTTACTCAAAGTAAATTATATTTTTTGCTATAATAGGAATAGTGCGATAGGAGCTTTTCAATATCAAAATGCCAGCTGTGCCTCTTGAAAAGGAGACATAGAGCGTACAAATATTAAAAGAAAAGAGAGCTATTATGCCATCAGTTGTTGTTGTAGGAACGCAGTGGGGAGATGAAGGAAAAGGTAAAATTACTGACTTCCTCAGCTCAGACGCAGAGGTTATTGCGCGTTACCAAGGAGGGGACAATGCCGGTCACACTATTGTTATTGACGGCTTTAAGTACAAACTCCACCTTATCCCATCTGGTATTTTCTTCCCAGAAAAAACATCTGTAATCGGTAATGGTGTAGTCATCAACCCCAAAGCCCTGGTAAAAGAAATTGCTTACCTCCACGAAAACGGTGTAACAACAGACAATCTTCGTATCTCAGACCGCGCCCACGTTATCTTGCCTTACCATATCAAGTTAGATGCCCTTCAAGAAGAAGCTAAAGGCGATCAAAAGATTGGTACGACAATCAAAGGTATCGGCCCAGCTTACATGGATAAAGCGGCACGTGTCGGTATCCGTATCGCAGACCTTCTTGATAAAGAAATTTTTGAAGAACGTCTACGTACAAATCTTGAAAATAAAAACCGTGAATTTGTTAAACTTTACGATAGTGAAGCACTTGATTTCGATGAAATCTTTAACGAATACTATGAATACGGTCAACAAATTAAAAAATATGTAGCGGACACTTCAGTAATCTTGAACGATGCGCTTGATGAAGGCCATCGCGTCCTCTTTGAAGGTGCACAAGGTGTTATGCTAGATATCGACCAAGGAACTTATCCTTTTGTTACATCTTCAAACCCATTGGCAGGAGGAGTAGCTATCGGTTCAGGTGTTGGTCCAACAAAAATTGATAAAGCAGTTGGTGTATGTAAAGCCTACACTTCACGCGTTGGTGATGGTCCATTCCCAACAGAGCTTTTTGATGAAACAGGTCACCAAATCCGTGAAGTTGGACATGAATATGGTACAACAACAGGCCGTCCACGCCGTGTAGGATGGTTTGATGCGGTCGTTATGCGTCACTCACGACGTGTTTCAGGTCTGACTCATCTTAGCTTGAACTCTATTGATGTTCTGGCAGGATTACCAACAGTGAAAATCTGTGTCGCTTACGAACTTGACGGAAAAGAAATCACTCACTACCCAGCAAGTCTTAAAGAATTGGAACGTTGCAAACCAATTTACGAAGAAATGCCAGGATGGTCTGAAGATATTACTGGAATGCGTACTCTGGAAGAACTTCCAGAAACAGCACGCAACTATGTTCTTCGTGTTGCAGAACTCGTTGGTGTCCGTATCTCAACATTCTCTGTTGGTCCAGACCGTGACCAAACAAACGTTTTGGAAAACGTTTGGGAAGCCTAAGGAAATAAATCTAAAAGCAAGCAATCATTGAGTTGATTGCTTTTTTTGGTGCCTTTTTTCTCGTATTAGTTGCTAAAAATTAATTATTGATTTTTGGAGGAGAATATTATTGAAAAAGAGAATAAGAGTAGTGCTGTTTGTGAGCCTGAGTTTTGTCCAAATACTTATTGCTATGTTTATAGTCGTGAAAAAATGGCTCCGTACGGCTTTTGAAACGGATGCTGCAGTAGTAAAAACGATTGAAGATGGGATGTTTTCAGGAAATGCCGTAGTCTATCCCACCTATGTCCGCCAGCTTTCAATCTGCCACCAGAAACAGAAGTAGAAGAAAAAGAAATCAATAGGCGTAAGGGGTATATCCTTAAAATCAAGAAGTAATAATTCTTTGAAATTGTTAATAATTGTGGAAAATACTTAAGGCAGCGATAACCATTGACAAATGAGATAAATCTGCTAAAATAAGAACATATAAAGAATGAGAAGAGTAGGTTACTGGAACGTTTAAGGGAGTGATGTCGTCGACTGCAAATCATCACACGGAAAAGTTATTGAAGTTCACCTCGTTCTAATTTAAAATAGTCTTTAATTAAGTGATAAAATAGGATGGTACCGCGGTTTTCGCTCCTTTGTTTAGGGGTTGAAATCGTGGTATTTTTTGTCATCACGGTTAGAAGGTATTAGGAGAAGAAATGAATTTACAAGAAAAAATTGAAGCTTTACGCGAACAAGCTTTGAATAATTTAACAGTAGCTGTTGAAGAAAGAATGCTGAATGATTTGCGAACAGCAATCATGGGTAAAAAAGGTGAGCTGACAGAAATCCTCAAAGGGATGAAAGACCTAACAAATGAAGAACGTCCAGTTATCGGTGCTCTAGCTAATGCCTTCCGTGACGAATTCGGAGCGAAACTTGAGGAGAAAAAAGCAGAGCTTGAAGCAGCAGCCATGAATGCAGCCTTAAATTCTGAAACTTTAGACGTGACTTTACCCGGTCATGCATCTAAAAAAGGTGCGCGTCATATTTTGACTCAAACAGCAGAAGAGATTGAGGAAATTTTCTTAGGTATGGGTTATGAGATTGTTGACGGCTATGAAGTCGAAACGGATCATTATAACTTTGAGCGTATGAATTTGCCTAAAGATCATCCCGCGCGTGATATGCAAGATACTTTCTATGTAACAAACGAGGTATTATTACGCACACATACATCGCCAATGCAAGCGCGCACGATGGACCAACATGACTTTAGTAAAGGTGGTTTACGCATGATTGCTCCAGGTCGCGTTTACCGCCGTGATACGGATGATGCTACTCACAGCCACCAATTCCATCAAGTTGAAGGCTTAGTTGTGGATAAAAACATTACGATGGCCGATCTTAAAGGTACGCTTGAACTTGTCATTCAAAAAATGTTTGGTGCTGACCGTGAGATTCGTCTACGTCCTTCTTACTTCCCATTTACGGAACCTTCTGTTGAGGTCGATGTAAGCTGCTTCAAATGTGGCGGCAAGGGATGTAATGTCTGCAAATATACTGGCTGGATTGAAATTCTCGGTGCGGGTATGGTTCATCCTAACGTTTTAGAAATGAGTGGTATCGACAGCAAGGAATATTCTGGTTTTGCTTTTGGTATGGGACAAGAACGTATCGCAATGCTCCGCTATGGTATCAACGATATTCGTGGCTTCTATCAAGGTGACTTACGTTTCTTAGAACAATTCGGAAAATAATTTCAGAAGTAAAGACATAAAAGAATACGGAATAAAAGGAAAAATAAAATGTTAGTATCATATAAATGGTTAAAAAAATTAGTCAACGGTCTTGATGATGTTCCTGTTGCTGATTTGGCAGAAAAAATGTCACTTTCAGGTATTGAAATTGAAGGTGTAACTGTACCAGGACAAGGTTTGTCAAAAATTGTTGTCGGTCAAGTCTTGACTTGTGAAGATGTACCTGAAACACATCTACATATTTGCCAAGTTGATGTTGGTGAAGAAGAACCGCTCCAAATCGTCTGTGGTGCTCCAAATGTCAAAGCTGGAATTAAAGTCATTACAGCACTTGTGGGTGCACGTATCGCGGATAACTATAAAATCAAAAAAGGAAAAATCCGTGGTATCGTTTCCTTAGGAATGCTGTGTGCACTTGATGAAATTGGTATTCCTGAATCTGTTAATCCAATGAAGCATGAAGATGGTATCTATATTTTACCTGAAGATGCAGTGATTGGTGACAGTGTCTTGCCATATCTTGACTTAGATGATGAAATTATCGAACCCGATATCTTGGCCAACCGTGCTGATGCAATGTCAATGCGTGGTGTTGCTTATGAAGTAGCAGCTATCTATGGTAAAACAGTCAACTTTGAAGAAAAAACGGTAACCGAAGTAGCCAAAAAAGCGGCTGACAAGGTAGCTGTAAAAGTGGAAACAAGTACAGAACAAGTTCCGACTTACAAAATTCGTATGATTGAAAATGTCAAAATTGCTCCATCACCACTTTGGCTACAAAATACCTTGATGAATGCTGGTATTCGCCCCATTAATAATGTCGTTGACGTAACCAACTATGTTTTGATGTACTACGGCCAACCGCTTCATGCTTTTGATTTTGATAAGTTTGGTGCAGATGAAATTGTGGTGCGTCAGGCGGATCAAGGAGAGAAGATCGTTACTCTCGACGAGCAAGAGCGGGAACTTAGCCCTGAGGATATCGTAATTACAGCTAATGGACAACCGGTAGCTCTTGGAGGTGTCATGGGTGGCTTTGACAGTGAAATTACTGATCAAACAGTCACAGTAGCTTTAGAAGCTGCACTTTTCAACGGCACTTCAATCCGTAAAACTTCACATAAGTTTGCCTTACGTTCAGAATCTTCAAGCCGTTTTGAAAAAGGAATCAACCAAGGTACCGTACGTGAAGCACTAGACTTTGCAGCAGCCATGATTCAAGAACTGGCTGGTGGAGAGATTCTCTCAGGTGTGGTAGAGTCAAATGACTTCATGCCCAAGCTTCAAGAAGTTAACATTACTTTGGACCGTATCAATGCGGCTTTAGGAACATCACTTGAAGATGCAGAAGTACTTGCGATTTTAGCGCAACTTGGTTTTGAAACACAAGAAAAAGAAGGACAATTTAACATTCAAATTCCTTCACGACGTTGGGATATCAAGATTGAAGCCGATATCGTGGAAGAAGTAGCTCGTATTTATGGCTATGATAATTTACCTAGTACTCTACCTTCAGGTGCGACAGCAGGTGAATTAACTGCCATGCAAAAATTACGTCGCAAGGTACGCACAAACGTTGAAGCGGCAGGACTTTCAGAAGTTATTGGTTATTCTTTAACCACAGCAGAAAAAGCGCAAGAATTTGTAGAAAAACAAGGGCCAACAACATCGTTGATGTTACCCATGACAGAAGATCGTCAAACCTTACGTGGCAGTCAAATTCCGGGTCTCTTAGATATTGTTAATTACAATCAAAACCGCAAAAATGCAGATGTTGCAATTTATGAAGTAGGCAATATTTTTGTAGCGACAGATTCTGAAGATACACGTCCTCTTGAAATTCCACATCTTGCCTTTGCTATTTCTGGAAATGTAGAAGACAAAACCTACAGTTCTGATGCTGTAGCTGTGGACTTTTATTATGCAAAAGCTATTGTTGAACGACTCCTAGCAGGTTATGACAACCTTGCTTTTGAAGCTTATTCCGAAGTCAAAGAAATGCACCCAGGGCGTACTGCACGTATTCTTTTGGGTGACCGTCAAGTTGGTTTTGTTGGGCAAGTTCATCCTGCAACAGCAAAAGCTTATGATGTGAAAGAAACTTATGTGGCTTCACTGGACTTGGATGCAATGCTTGAGCTTGCACCAGCGCAGACAGTCTTTGTGGAAATTCCAAAAGTTCAAGCTGTGCATCGTGACATTGCGATGCTAGTTGATGCAGAGAAAACACATGCTGAAATCGTAGAAACAATCACTTCAAGTAAAGTTAAAACATTAAGCAAAGTTGAGCTCTTTGATATTTATCAAGGTGAAAACTTACCAGAAGGTAAGAAATCAATGGCTTATAGCTTAACTTTCCAAAGTCGTGAAAAGACAATGACAGAAGAAGAAATTGCAAAAGCAATGGCAAAAATTACGAAAAATCTTGTAGAAACTTTAGCGGTTGAAATCCGTTAAATGAAAAACCTTAGAAGTATATTCTAAGGTTTTTATTATGAGTTTTAAAAAAAGTCAAGAGATAAAGTATTAATAAAAGCGGTTTACATTAAGTTTGTATGTCTCTGCGTAATGTATTTGACATCAACCTGCGTTCTTTTTGTGTTAAAATAGTAAAATATGAAAAAGAACAATTGGAAAAAAGGTGCAACTTTACTTGGACTGTCAGTCGGAATGCTGACAATGGACCTACAAGTTGCTAAAGCTGACGAAAGTACGATTAATAAAGATATCGAGAACTTTCAACAACAGCTCAACTCAGAACTTTCTCAGACAAATGCTATCTACGCAAAAGCAACTGATTCGCAAAATAAGCTAAAAACAACGCAAGAAAAGATTGCAAGTCTGAATCAAGAAATTGAAAGAACTGAGGGAAAATACAATTCTTTAAAAGAAACAGTAGCGAAGCAAATGCGTGCCATGCAAGCTCACGGTGGAGCTTCAGCTTCTGTTCTTAATGTAGTATTGAATGCTAATGATTTTCATGAAGCAATACAGGCTTGGACAAACCTGAGTGTGATATTAAGAGCTGAGGATGCGCAAGCTAAGGACTTAGTTGACACGCAGAAAAATTTGGAAACAATGCAAAGCTCACTTATGCAAACCAAAGATGAGTTAAAAACTGCTCAGGCAGACTACCAAGAGCAAGCGGAGAACCTTGAAGAGAGTATTCATACCCTAAAAAATAAAATGACTGATAACCAGAACATACTGGAGGAGATGAAAGCCAAAGCAGAAATGTCTAAAGATACAACAGTAGACGAGAATGCAGATCAGCCTAAAATAGAGCAGTTGGCTTCAAAGAAAAATGAAGCACCTCAAGTTTCGGAGCCTAAAGATACTACGATTACAGCTCCGAGTAGTGATGGTGGAACTTCCTTGACTGTTTCGGCTACAGCTTACTCCTCAGATAACGGCTTAGGTTTTATCACAGCTACAGGGATTAACTTGCACCAAAATCCAATGTGTATTGCCGTAGATCCTTCTGTCATTCCCTTAGGAAAGATGGTTGAAGTCCCAGGTTATGGCATTGCTATTGCAGGTGATACAGGAGGAGCTATCAAGGGAAATATTATTGATGTTCACCTTCCAACAACAGCTCAAGCGCAAGCTTGGGGTCGTAAAACAATTCAGATTAATGTACTTGCTTAACAAACAAAAGCATATCTACAGTAGCCTTTCAAAACTACTTTAAGTATGCTTTTTCTTTTGCATTTATGAGTACTAAAAAAAGCACAAGAAGAGGTTATTCAAAGTCTTCTTGGGCTTTTTTTTGTGAGCTAAGGCTGCACTTATCTTTCTTTCATGAAACTTTCTGACCAGTTTTTAACTTTATCGCCGTTGGCAGAGTGATGAATTTTTGAGCTTCAACTTGTTTTACTTTTTTAGTCTTACGTAAATCTCGCTCCTCAGGACTAAACCAGAGGGCTATTTCATAGAGAGCTGCAAAACCTAAGCCTATTCCACCAAACATTAAAACAATTTCTATAAATTCCATTGTGACCTTCTTTTATAATATTCTTAGTTCTCGATTAATTCGGGGGTTATTTCTTCGATACAATCAACGACAGGGCCGACGATTCTTGAAGTTTCTTCATCTAAGTAAAAATCCTTGTATTGCGGATCGGTGTTGAGTGAGTGACAGCGGAAACTTTCTCCGTCTCGAAAAACTTGCTTGCAATACAGCTGTTCTTCTCCGGGTCCGCCCTCTGAAATGACATAAATATCGCCATCTCTATCAAAACCAGTCGTAACAAAGGTGACAATAGAGAAGTTAGGATACTCTGGTTGCATAGAGTCTCCTTTGATGCGTGCAGCACCGTCATAACGGCCTGGACGTACATCTGTAAAGATGGTGTAAGTCTCTTGGGTGTCATTCAGAGCCTGACCAAAACCAGCAGATAATTGCTCATCAGCTACCTCAATCGTATATAGTTCCTCACGACGGTAAGTACGTAAAGGAATGATATTATCTGAGTCAGGAATAGGTTGTGGTTTCTGACTGGCAAGAAACTGTGAAAAATTCAAGACATTCTTTTGCTGTTCAGCATCTAACTGTTTGTAAATATCGAGAAGCTCAATAAAAGGAGAATGCTCTTGATTTTCGTTGAGGATAAGATCAATAGGTGTTTTGTAAATATCTGCAAGTTTAGTAATCATTTCTAAAGCAGGATTACTGGTTTTCTTCTCCCAAAGCGCATAAGTCCCTTGAGTGATGTCAAGCATCTTGGCAATGTCTTTTTGAGTAAACTGATGTTCTTTACGTAGCTTTTTTAAGGTTTGTCCTAGATTCATGCTTCCATCCTCTTTTATTGAATTTATCAATATTATAAGCTAAAATAGAATAGAAGTCAAGCTAAAAAATTGAATGAGTCAATAAAAGGAAGCGGGCTTGCTTCCTTGCATTTATTAATCTTCTCGATATTCAAGGAGATCTTTAGGTTGACAGTCGAGTGCTTTGCAAAGTGCTTCAAGTGTAGAGAAGCGTATTGCTTTAGCCTTACCATTTTTTAAAATAGAAATGTTAGCCATTGTGATACCCACTCGTTCTGAAAGTTCAGTCACAGACATTTCACGCTCTACAAGCATTCGATCTATATGTACTTTTATTGCCATTTTATACTCCTTTCTTAAACCGTGAGGTCATTTTCTGATTTAATCTGAATGACACTTTGCAGGAGCTTTTCAATTGTTGCAATAAAGATAGCAACGATTAAAGGAGTAACACTAATGGCTACACCAATAACCATAATTACCGGTGCATGAATCACCTCGATGATGTGATAGGTCATAGGTAAAATTCCAAGAAGCACAAAGAAAGTTGCAAATGATAATTTTTTAATAGTAGAAATTATCTTTAAGGCCGGCTCAGTAAAGGCTGTACCACGCTCAATAAGTAACAGTATACGATAGACAAAAATCGTTACGACAAGAGATAGGGCCGCAGCTATGTAAAGCGCCAAATAAAAGAGAATTTTTACAAAATAAATATCATGATCAGAGTAGGAACTGATGAGCCCTTGTGTCAAAACAACAAAGAAAAAAAGGATAAATGCAATAACAGGTACAAGTGCAACCTTGAGAAAGGTGGTCTTAATTTTCGATATTTCTTTCATGTTGTTCATTATAAGTGATGGATGATTGATTGTCAAGATGAAAATATCGTTTTGCGATATGAGTTGACTATGGTTTTGTACGTATAGATGTATCATTCAAAGAACAATTGTTTTTTATAAGAGAGATAGTCGTAAGGGTTTCAAGGAGCAGAGAATAATAATTATATGAAATGTGTTAAAATATCAGTATGGTAAAAAAAGGACGTATTATTAAATCTTTAGCAGGGTTTTACAATGTAGAATCTGAGGGACAAGTTTATCAAACGCGAGCGCGTGGTAACTTTCGTAAGAAAGGGATGAAACCAATCGTTGGTGATTTTGTGGACTTTTCAGCTGAAGAAAATTCAGAAGGTTATATCTTAGATATACACAAACGCAGAAACAGCTTGATTCGTCCTTCCATTGCGAATATCGATCAGGCTGTCATCATCATGTCAACGGTTAATCCTGATTTTTCCTTGAACCTGTTGGATCGCTTTCTTGTGTTTTTGGAACATAAAGATATTCAGCCTCTCATCTACATTTCGAAACTAGATTTGCTTGAGGATGTCAGTGAGTATGAACAGTTCAAAAAAAATTATGAAACGATTGGCTATCAAGTTTTCTTTGACTGGAAAGAACTGACAGAAGTATTAGCAGATAAAGTTACGGTCTTTATGGGGCAAACGGGCGCTGGAAAAACAACTTTGTTGAATCTAATTGCGCCAGGTATGAACTTGGCTACGGGAGAAACTTCAGACAAACTAGGACGTGGACGTCACACTACTCGTCATGTGGAATTCTTTGAAGTGGCATCAGGCTTAATTGCAGATACCCCAGGATTTTCAAATCTAGACTATGATGTCTCTAACCAACCCGATTTAAATGCGGCCTTTCCAGAAATTTTACGAGAAAGTCATGGGTGTAAGTTTAGAGAATGTACCCATACACATGAACCTTCTTGTGCTGTCAAAGAAGCACTTGAAGAAGGTAGGATTTTAGCGAGCCGTTATGAGAACTACCTACAATTATTAACTGAAATAAATAACACGAGGGAAACTTATGCCAAACAAAGAAAAAAACAAAATTAAAGGGAACATTTGGATGAAGCAAGCCGGCTTTTTAGGTTTAGTGATTCTTTGGGGCCTTATCATTCTGTTTAAAAATAGTTTAGGAGATTGGAAGTGGCCACTTTTTGGCTTGCTTGTTGTCTTAACTATTTGGGGTTTATACCAAATCAATAAAGCTTTCTTTGGCTTGAAAAAATAGGAGGAAACATGAAACAATATACAAATAAAATCGCACCATCTATTCTCGCTGCTGACTTTGGTGCTTTTACAGCAGAAGTCGCAAAGATTAAAGCTGCCGGTGCTGATTATGTACACATTGATGTTATGGATGGTCATTTTGTTGACAACTTGACTTTTGGCTCTGGTGTCGTTGCTGCACTTCGCCCACATACAGATATGGTTTTGGATGTGCACATGATGGTCGAAAATCCAGAAAAATACGTCACAGAGTTTGCGAAAGCTGGTACGGATATCATGAGTATTCATGTTGAAGCAACAGCACATATCCATGGTGCATTGCAAAAGATTAAAGCAGCCGGAATGAAAGCAAGCGTGGTCATCAATCCTGGAACTCCCGTTTCAATGATTGAACCTGTTATCGGCATGGTGGATATGGTCTTAGTGATGACTGTCAATCCTGGTTTTGGAGGTCAAGCCTTTATCCCTGAAACGATGGATAAAATTCGTGAACTTGTGAAATTGCGTGAGGCTAACAATCTAGAATTTGATATTGAAGTTGACGGTGGCATTGATGATAAAACAGTTGATCAAGCACGTGAAGCAGGTGCCAATGTATTTGTGGCTGGATCTTTTGTCTTTAAAGGCGATGTAGCTGATAACATTCAAAAGTTAAGAGATAGATTATGAACGTCGTCATTATTATTCTTTTGATTTTGGCCGTTCTGATCGGGATTGCTAATTTTTTCAAAAAGCCAACGTCTAACACCAAACTGAATGCGCGGGTCGAAAATCTGTCTTCAAACCTGACAGAGTTACGTATAGAAATGTCGCAACAGTTGGGACAAAATCGCCAAGAAATTTCCGGAACAGTTTCAAGCTTATCGCATAATATGAATGCAAACTTAGGAAATCTGACAGAAAATATCAATGCTAAGTTTGATTACCAGTTTAAGGATTTACAAAGTTCCAACGAGCAAAAACTAGATAAAATTGCGCTTAACTTAGCAGAAATGTCAGCAGCTATTACGGATAAATTTGACCGTAAGTTTCAGGAGCTGCAAGAAGCTAATGATAAAAAGCTCAGTCAAATTCAGAATACGGTGGATGAAAAGCTTCAGGAAACATTAAACAAAAGGATTTCCCAAAGCTTTGAACAGGTCACAAATCTTCTAACTTCTGTTGACAAAGGATTAGGCGAGATGCGTAACCTAGCCAGTGATGTCGATAGCCTACAAAAAGTAATGACGGGTGTGAAGACACGAGGTATTATTGGCGAGGTACAACTTGGCCGTATCTTAGAGCAAATTTTCACCTCAAGTCAATACCAGGAGCAAGTCAACATTCAAGACCGAAATGCAGTAGACTTTGCGGTTATCATGCCTGGTAAAGTAGCAGGCAGTGATGTTTTATTGCCGATTGACTCAAAGTTTCCTTTGGAAGACTACCAACGCCTGCAAACTGCGCTTGAAACAAACGATATGCTAGCGATTGAAGCATCACGAAAAGCCTTGTTTGCCGCGGTTAAAGCTCAGGCAAAATCAATTTCGGAGAAATACATCTTACCGCCAAAGACAACCGACTTTGCAATCATGTTTTTACCTATTGAGGGACTTTTCATGGAAGTGGTAAATAACACAGAGCTTTATGAGCAACTCAGCCGTGATTATAAGGTAAATGTTACTGGTCCAACAACCATGACAGCAGTCTTGAATAGCTTGCAAATGGGCTTTAAAACTCTACAAATCGAGCAAAAATCAAGTGAAGTTTATGAAATGCTTGGGGCTGTTAAAACCGAATTTGGTAAGTTTGAAACCTCGCTTAAGAAAGTTCACGAACGTTTGCAACAGTCCGAAAAAGAAATCAATACGCTGATTACGACAAGAACGAATGTCATGAATCGTAAATTGCGCACGATTGATGCCGTTGACAAAGACACGAGTGCTGCGCTTTTAGAAATAGAAGGGGACTAAGATGGTTCTGATAAAAAACATAGCTATGGGAGAATTTTTTGAAGGATTCTACCTGATAAAATCAGTCGAGCTTCGTCGAACACGCGCAGGTAAGGATTTCCTTGCGATTGTTTTTCAAGATCGGACAGGAACAATCTCGGGCAATATTTGGGATGCCAATCCTAAAGCTGTCAAGCAGTTTGTTGCGGGGCGTGTGGTTCATATGAAAGCCTTAAAAGAACTCTACAACGGCATGCCGCAAGTCAATCGCATTAGCCTACGTTTGCCAGAAGGTAACGAACCAGCTAATCCTGCAGATTATCGCGAAAAATCACCGGTAAATGAGACGGATCTCCGTAAATATGTTGAAAGTATCGTTTTCCGTATTGAAAATGCAACATGGAATCGTATCGTTCGTCATATCTTGAAAAAATTTGACCGTGAATTTTATCAGTTTCCTGCTGCAAAAACCAATCATCATGCCTTTGAAGGTGGCTTGGCTTATCATACAACCACGATGCTCCAACTGGCCGAAAAAGTATGTGAAGTTTATCCACAGCTCAATGAATCTTTGATGTTTGCAGGTATTCTTTTGCATGATATGGCCAAATGTTTAGAGTTTACTGGTTATGAAAACACAAGTTATACGTTGCGTGGAAATCTCTTAGGACACATCGTTCTTATCGATGAAGAAGTCAGTAAAGCAGCGATCGAACTTGACATCAGTGATGAAAAAGAGGACTTGCTTTTACTGCGTCATGTTTTACTGAGTCATCACGGCCAGTTAGAATATGGCAGTCCTGTCCGCCCTAAAATCATGGAAGCAGAAATCATTCATCAGATTGATATGATGGATGCTAGCATGATGATGATGATGACCGCTCTAAATAATGTTGAACCGGGACAATCAAGTCAACGCGTCTTTGCCTTGGAAAATCGTAACTTTTATAAACCATTAGATAACTAAAGAGAAGAAGAAAAGATGAAACACACACTTAAAAATAATACATTAACGGTTGCAGTTGACACTTTTGGTGCAGAATTACACTCTGTTCAAAAAGAGGGTATCGAATATCTTTGGCAAGCAGACCCAGCGTTTTGGGGACGTCATGCTCCTGTTCTTTTCCCGATTGTTGGGAAGTTAAAAGACGGACATTACAGCTACGCAGGTAAAAACTATGAGATGTCAGGACACGGCTTTGCACGTGATACAGAATTCCAACTCGTACAGGAAAAAGAGGATGAGTTGGTTTATGAAATTACCTCGAATGCTGATACACTTGCACAATATCCTTTTGAATTTAGCTTTAAGGTAAGTTACAAATTGATAGGAAATCAAGTGCGCGTACGTTATCAAGTGGAAAACAAAGATGAAAAGACGATGATTTTTGGCGTGGGTGCTCATCCAGCCTTTAATGTTCCTCTCGAAAAAGGCAGCTTTGAAGATTACACCTTGACGATAGCCCCAGCCGAAAAACGTACATTTATTCCTTTGGATTTACCAACGGGTACGCTTAAGAGAGAAGAGCAATCTGAGGTTGAGGTGAGGGATATAACACTGAATCATGAACGCTTTTCAAAAGACGCGCTCGTTTATACATCATCAGATGAAATGTCAGTGGCCTTAACAAACCGTTTAGATAGCCGAAGTGTGAAAGTCACTTGGGAAAACATGCCTTTCTTTGGTCTTTGGAGTCCCTATCCAGCTGAAGCTCCTTTTGTTTGTATCGAACCTTGGGCTGGTATAGCAGATGAAGTTAGCACAACGGGCGAACTTACCGAAAAATTTGGGATGAATCAACTTGCTCCACATGAAACTTTTAGCTGTGAATATATTATTGAAATAAACTAAGACAAAAAGATAGACAGTAAGTCTATCTTTTTCTATATTTTTAAGAAAGACCGCGAGAAAAAGCAGCTGTAAATTGCTATAATAGAAAGTATGAATGATATTTTCCAACTTACACTGATTTTAGTGGCTTCATTAGTCGCAACTTTAATCGCAAGAAGAATAAGAATTCCCGCAGTAGTCGGTCAAATACTGATTGGTATTGTCTTAGCGCCTGCTGCTTTGGGATGGTTGCAAGGAGGACACACCATTGAGGTCCTCTCCGAAATTGGGGTGATTCTGCTCATGTTTCTGGCAGGGCTAGAGAGTGACCTAGGGGTCTTAAAGAAAAACTTTAAACCTGCTTTACTGGTTGCCCTAGCGGGTGTCCTTGTTCCTTTACTGGTTTTCTGGGGCGTAACAACGATGATGGGCTATGCCTTCTCAACGGCTATCTTTTATGGTATCGTCTTTGCAGCAACCTCTGTCTCGATTACAGTTGAAGTTTTGCAAGAATACGGTAAGCTTTCCACAAAGGCAGGCTCTATTATCTTGGGTGCGGCTGTTGTAGACGATATTCTGGCTGTTTTAGCTTTATCTATCTTCACATCTACACAAAGCTCTTCTGGTAACTTGCCAAAGCAGTTTTTCATGGAATTTCTCTTCCTTCTTTTCCTTGTCTTGGTACACAAGTCAATCCCTAAAGTTTGGCGTTTTGTGGAGAAACTTCCGGTCTACGCAAAAAATACAACAGCAGCGCTCATTCTCTGTTTGGTTTTAAGCCTCCTTGCTGATGCAGCGGGTATGTCAGCTGTGATTGGTTCTTTCTTTGCTGGATTAGCTTTAAGTCAAACAGACGTTTCTCATAAGATTGAGGAATACAGTTCCGCTATTGCTTATGTCGTCTTCATCCCAGTTTTCTTCGTTTCCATTGCGATTTCCGTAACTTTCGAGAGCATCTTTGAACATCCAATCTTGATTCTCTTCTTTACTTTATTAACCGTATTGACGAAGTTTATTCCGGCTTATTTCATCGGGAAATCGACAGGACTTACAACCTCAGACAGTGCCTTGGTTGGTACAGGAATGGTTTCTCGTGGTGAAATGGCTTTAATCATCGCGCAGATTGGTCTTGCTTCACAAGTGATTAATAGCGATATTTATTCAGAGCTGGTTATCGTGATTATCCTCAGCACGCTGATTGCACCGTTCCTAATCAAGCTCTCTTTGAAAAAAGACTAAAATAACAATAATAACAGACTTATGACAAGAAAAATGATAAAATAGTCAAAGTATATAAAATGAAGGGGTTTCTTATGTCAAACTGTCAAGTAGTAAAACATCCACTTATCCAACACAAACTTTCAATCTTGCGTCGTGCAGACGTTTCAACAAAAGAGTTCCGCGAACTCGTTGACGAGATTGGTATGCTTATGGCTTATGAAGTATCTCGTGACTTGCCTGTACAAGATGTCGAAATTGATACTCCTGTTGCGCACATGACTGCGCAAGAACTTGCAGGTAAGAAATTAGCAGTTGTGCCAATTCTTCGTGCAGGTATCGGTATGGTAGATGGTATCTTGAAACTTATCCCAGCAGCGCGCGTGGGCCACATTGGTATGTATCGTGATGAAGAAACGTTCAAACCAGTTGAATACTTGGTTAAACTCCCAACAGATATCGCTGAGCGCCAAATCTTTTTGGTTGATCCAATGTTAGCTACAGGTGGTTCAGCAATTCTTGCAATTGATAGCCTTAAAAAACGTAATGCCAACAATATCAAGTTCGTTTGTCTTGTTGCAGCACCAGAAGGTGTAAAAGCAGTACAAGAAGCGCATCCAGATATTGATATCTATGTTGCAGCACTTGATGATCACCTTAACGAACATGGCTACATCGTTCCAGGACTTGGTGATGCTGGAGACCGTTTGTTCGGAACAAAATAATAAAACTTTAAGACGTTGGAGAGTAAAAGCTTTCTAGCGTTTTTTTTATAAAAAAATAATAATCCTGAGCTAAATAGTTTACAAACGTAAATTTATGTGTTAAGATTACACTTGTAAACATAAATAAGAAAATAAAAGGAGACATTACTATGTCATTTATCAACTCACTCAAAAATCGTCGTTCAATCTATGCACTTGGTAAAGATGTTAAAGATGCAGACCAAGCTATCGAAACAATTAAAGAAGCAGTAAAACACAGCCCATCAGCTTTCAACAGCCAAACAACACGTGTACTTATCGTTACAGGTGAGGCGCAAGAAAAACTTTGGGGCCAAATCGTGGCTGACGAATTGAAAGCAACAATGAAAGCACAAGGTGTTCCTGAGTCAGCTTGGGAAGGTACAAAAGCAAAACTTGATGGTTTCAAAGCAGCTTATGGTACAGCCCTCTTCTTCGAAGATCAAGACGTTGTAAAAGGTTTGCAAGAACAATTTGCCCTTTATGCAGACAACTTCCCAGTATGGAGCGAGCAAGCTTCAGGTATTACTTCAGTCAATGCATGGACTGCGCTTGCAGAACTTGGTATTGGGGCAAACTTGCAACACTACAATCCAGTTATTGATGAAGCAGTTGCTAAAGAATGGAACGTTCCAGCAAACTGGAAACTACGTGGTCAACTCGTATTCGGTTCTATCGAAGACGAAGCAGGAGAAAAAACTTACATGGCAGATGATGATCGTTTCATTATCGTAAAATAAGTTAATAAAGGCCTTAGGGCTTTTTTTTGTAGGAAAAATGATAATTTGCTATAATAAAAGAAAGTAATACTACTCGAAAAAGACTAGCGTTGCTACTGTTTGAGGCAATAAAATATTTTGAAATAATCAAGATATGAGCCAAAATATGATTTCGAAAAATTCCTTAGAACTAAGGACGCAAGATACAGCACATAAAGGAGAAGATATGGAAGCAAAATTGCTCAATAAAGTAGTGATAAAACGTAATGGTCGCGTTGTCGATTGGGATTCATTTCGTATACAAACAGCAGTTTTTAAAGCTGCAATTAATGGAAAATACAAAGACAAACCCTTGCATGCCAATATGATTGCCAACAATGTTGCCAAGGTTGTTGAGAAAGTCATCGCTGAAATTCCTTTTGATAAGATTGAGATTGACACAATTCAAAACCAAGTGGTCAATCAGCTCAATGACTTTGACAAAGAAGTGGCAAAAGATTTCCTTGAATATAAAGTGAAACAAGAAATTAATCGTAAGCACTAATAGCCAGACTAGATTGAACATAAAAAGCAGATTCTCAAAGAATCTGCTTTTTGTGTTCCTTAATTAAAAATAAATGAGTGTAATATTACTTCTTTATAATTTTAATCTTTGATATAATTTGTAATATGAGAAACATTACGTTATATCCGACCGGTATCATGAGATTCCCCAAAGATTTCAGGAGAAGAATATATGACAGAAAGAAAAGTAATCAAAGCAAAGAAGCAAGCCATACGCCGTGCGCGACTTAAAAAAGCAGGCACTGTCGCTGCAATGTTGCCACTTGTAATGTCCAAAGGTGCACCTGTAGCTACACTCATCCGGGGCCGACATGATGAAGAAGTGCCCGGTATCGAACAAGTTGTCGAAATGCCTGAGCAGGAAATCGCAGACGTTGTCTTGCCAGAAATGCCTGCTGAAGCAGATTATGAAGAAGAAAAAGAAACCGAAGTGTTAGAAGAACTGGAGATACAGGAAATTTCCGAAACTCCAGCTACTTTTGAAGCGCCACAAAAATTTGAGGCACCACGTTTTTCTGAAGGGGGATTGACTCAGTTTGAGGCCAGTGATGCTTATGTGGGATTGTGCCTTTGGCAGGGGATTGGGCGGTTAAAGATACATGGCCTTATGCGGCTATTCTTAGTGTGCAGTGGGCTACCCAAACTCGTGTTAGGATTGAGTTTTCAACAACTCTTTCTGACGGCTCTACAACTCTAGGTGGTGGTCAGATTAAGGACATGGAATTGAGAGTAGGGATAATAAGCAGTGATGGTTTCTTGGATGTGCAACTCGTTGGTTCAGAAGGTGGTAACACATATGCTATTGTTTTGGAGGGGATACCGCAAGATTCCTTTGGTGATATCGGCATTTATATACGTGATACTCATCACAGACATGATAACTCCTTCCGCCTCCATGGCGGTGTCTTACCACCCAACCCTTTCGTACCAATCGCTATCACAGAGGAACACATTCGTCTTGGTAGAGTGACAGATAAGTTTGTCAATGATCCACTAACAGCTAATGTTGTTCAGTGGCCATCCTTGGACTTGTCACAGTTGGGATTTACAGGGGAGGTCCGTTTTACCGATAACATAGCAGATATCGTCTTTGCAAGCACAGCTACTGTTGGACCGTCACAAATCAATTATGGAGCTGTTGATTGGGAAAAGATACGTGGAGCTATTGAAGATGAACTTTATGACCAAACCAATCTCTCAACAGGGCAGTACTATCAAGTCGACCTTTCTACCTTACAAAATTTTACTAACACAGGTCTTTTCGAGCAAGCACAAATCCGTGAAAATGTACCTGTGGTGCTTCAAAATATCGTGGTCAATCGTGGTCGGGTAGAGACACGTCCTTTCGATGCAACTCGGACAGTAAAACATATCGAGGAGCACCTCTCACTTTCCTTTGAAATTGAAATGGCGAACGGTGAAATTATTGATGACACCCCACCGTTAACGATTGAACTGCCCGTAGAGAGTTTGCTTTACGACCAAGCAGGACTTTGGGCATCTTTCGTTCATCTGGCAGGACATGGCGATCAGCGTGCAGCAGTTCAGGAAGCTGTAGCGCAAGCCGTTGCTGAGGTTTCGCTTCCAGAAGAACTTAGCGAAAAATTGCTCCAACAACTGACCGAGAGCATCATCGCTCAGTCAATGGTACGTAATCAACCTAACGCAAATGGTCTCTACGACGGTCAGATAAGCCTTGCTGATGCCAGTTTTACGCCAACGACTATTGGTCAACTCCAAAGTGTGCCCAATAAGGTTTTTGATAATACTGACCTTGTCGTGGGTGCCCAAGACGAATATGTCTTTGAGTTTGCAATCATGGGAGATAGTCCTGGTGGAACACAACGTTTTGCCACAGCAAGCTTGGTTATCGAGCGTGAATATTTGAAATTCGCCGGCTCTCATGCAGGCACTCACAAAATCATAATCTCGCCTTATGTTTACACGACCTTGGACTTCACTGCTGGAGCAACTGATGCTTTCAACGCAGAAGATTTGACAGTTTTCGAAGCGGAATACCGTGAGGAACTCGAAGCGAAAATTCAGACTCTGGCAGAGAATGGCGGACTCTTTAGCTATGCACAGATTACACCTCGACCAGTCACATGGACAGCAGGAACTGTTGCTGACAAGAATTATGACGGGACTACGAATGTAATAAGCTTTGTCGCACCTGAATTAACTGGTTTCGTTGATGGTGACGATAATATCATTACTGTTGACTTTGGTACTAACTTGGCAGAACGTTTGCAGTTTGCTCAAAGTTTACCGGGGACGTGGAAGATTGAAGGGCTTGATTTCGATGAAAGTACGCTCAATCGTCTGGATGAGAATATAGCTGGTAATTTCAACTATGAGATTGTTGGCACTCCGACCTTTAATCCTGCGACCATTCATCCTTTGGTTCTAGATGTTGACGATATTGACCGCCTTGTTTTTGATAAAGCTCCGGTTAATCGTGAATATGATGCAACAGATGTTTTCACAAATAACTTGCCACGAATTAATGTCGCTATTGAAGGTGTGCATGATGAAAATACCTATCAGTTTGTCTTTGAAGCAGCTGCTCTTCTACGTTTTCCTGAGCGACATGTCACATATGGTTTGGTTTCGGTAGTTTTGGAAAACTCAGCGATTGGTTTACAAAGTCAGGGAAGTACGGATCAACCTGTTCAACTTTCCTCAGACTTGCAAGAGGCTCTACGTGGAGAACTTTTCCTCGGCAAAATTACGCCACGTGAGGTTTTCTGGGGCATGGGTGAGGTGAAAGACAAGGATTATGATGGAACTGACACAGCCGAGATTTCAGTATATCCACAACTTTTGGCAGCAAGTGATGGAAGTACTGGTATCTTTGCTATAGATGAAGAGGGTTCTGAAGCTCTTGTCGTAAACAGAAGGTCAGCTGCATTCGCGTCTAAAAATGTTAGGCGTGAAAATCGCAATATTGTGGCACAAGAAGTTACTGCTACAGGCAATTGGAGTATCGGAGGCGGAAGATATGCGGATAACTATATCATAGTGGTGCATCCAGATGCAAGGACGATTGGCTTTGACATGCCAAACAATCTTTTCGGTCAATCTGCCTTCGGAATGCCCAACTTCTTGCATAACGCACTTCTGAACCCGAGCTTTGCTGATGCAACGATTCACCCGCTAGATGTTCATTTCACCGGTGGCTCTTTACAGAACGACAGCAGGGAATATACAAGTATGCCGATAAACCCAGCAAGAGACGAGTTCAATCTGCCAACTTTACGCACGGTTCTTGATGACAAGCAAGTCGTATTAGACCAAGAGTTGGGGAGTAGAATAACGGCAGTTAAGGGTGATTTTACGCATGTTAATAATCTTAACGCAGGTACGGCAAGCTCGAAGTTGGTAGGTTGGGATATTGACGGACCTTACCATACCAACTATCGCTTAGGAGATTCTCCCACTATTGAGTGGGAAATAACTGCTCAAGAGGTACAGCATTGGGGAGATATAGCTGGTGCACAAGCAGGTTTTGCGACCAAACTCTTTGATGATACAACTCATGTTACGGAAGAGCATATCTCGCATCTGCCACGCTTGTCTGGCGAGAACTTGGAGATTGATAGTTGGGAGCTATCCTTTAACGATAACAATGTGATTGCGAATACACTGACTATTGGAAATGAGGCAGGTGTTCGTGAGCAACTGAATGACTTGATTGGTCCTAACCAAAAGCTTGCTGATGACTTTAACTTCGACAGTCTCTTTGAGGCAAAAATCACACCGCGTGTCCTGCGCTGGGAGGGCGGTCGTATACCATCACGTACGTTTGGCTATACGGATGAAATTGATATTAGCGAAGTTGTCGCACCAAACTTAATCCCAGCAATAACAGGACATGATATCCTAGATAATCATGTGCGTGTAGAGTATGATACAGATGGACTTGCTTTCCCAGATTCAGCGGTAGGAAGCTATGAATTTAGCTGGTACGATGATATGGCTTTAAGAGTCGTATTTGATGACGCAAGGCATGAAAATAACTATGTCGTTCCAGATTCTGGTACTACTTGGGCGTCAATCTTACCACTAGATATTGAAAAGTATGATATGGTTTATAACTTTACTGTTGAGAGCCGAGAATATGACGGTACATCTGACATTGCTGAGAATAGCTTTGTGGCTACGATTGTTCTTGACGGGGGTTATGAGATTCAACTGCCTTACCGTGTGAAAGGCCTGCACTTTAAGGAAGTACATGCTGGCACAAATGAGCTTAACTTTTACGATATTGTCTTTGATGAGAAGCTCTATGAATTCTTCGATCCAGCGGATGAAGGAGAGATTCGTGAGCATACTATACAGGTAATCCTAGACTATCAAGAGGCACAAATCACACCACGTCTTATTGAGTGGATTCCAGGTACAGTTGCCAACAAGGAGTGGGACGGCACTGATGAAGTACACCAAATTCTTATCGAACCTGAATTAGGACGTCATGGCAATAGAAATGAAGTCTCTATCGTAGCGCGTGACCAAGATTACATTACTGTAGAGAAAGGCTGGGCAAGATTTAGCCAGACAGCAGTCGGCGATGATATTGCGGTCCATTCAGATGGTAACTGGAATCTGTTGACAGAGGACGCCATTAATCATCCACTGCAAAATTATACTTTTGGAAGTCCTTACGAGGCAGGAGAAATAGACCAACCAGAGTTCAGACCAGCCAACATCAAGCCAGTTGCTGTCACAGAAGTACGCCCAATGCCAGCAGATCCAGACGAGATGGAAGCCAACGTCCTTTACATCCAGACAGGCTATATCCAACGGCAATATAATGGTAGCGCTGAGATTGACCTCAACGAAGATGTGCGGATCGAACCTGTCTTTGCCCTCCGCAATGCACAAGATAAAGAAATCGCACTTTCACTAGCTAACTTGGTAAATCTTGATGTCCGCTTCTTTGACAAAGATGTCGAATACGATAACGGGAATGTTACGGACAAGCCACTTAGCATAAGCATTGCAGGCTTTACGCATGACAACATCACTCTTGCTGACAATGGCTTACGTGAGATTGAGCGCCTGATCTTCACAGGACGAATAACCCAGCAGATTTAGACGCAGAGGATTGGCAACAGTCAACAACATTCACAGGTCTGATACCGGCTACAGAGTACTACCTCTTTGCGCGTCAAGCAGAGCACCATAATCGTTATGAAGGGGAGGTTAGTGAGGGGCTTGCTGTTGTGACTTTGGGAGAAAGAGTTCCGACTCCAAGACCAACGCCAACACCAGAGCCAGCACGAACTCCAGTACCAACACCAGATACAGTTTCAAGTCCAATTCCTGATAGGAAGGTAGATGAAAGAGCAGAATTACCAAGGACAGGAGATATGGTTGCCTCTGGACTTGGTATCCTTGGCTTAGCAGCTCTAGCCAGCGCAGCTATTTTACGAAAAAAGAATAAAAAAGAGTAAGCTCTACTCTTGAAAAGAATGTTTCAAAACGAGAAGATATACGGATTTTCTCGTTTTTTTCTTGTCATTTTTGCTCTAAGTCATAGATTTTCTCAAAATATTAATGAATAACTTATGAAATTCAGGTAAAATAGAAAATAGGATAATTGGATTGTCCGTTGAATTTTAGAAAATACAGGAGACATATATCGCATGAAAAAAAGAGGCATCCTCTTAGTTAATCTTGGTACACCTGAGAATACATCGGCCCAAGCTCTAAGAAAATATCTGAAGAAATTTTTATCTGACCGGCGCGTAATTAAGACTCATCCTTTGCTCTGGCAACCGCTTCTCAACGGTATCATTCTTAATACTCGGCCGAAAAAATCAGCTAAGCTTTACGAAAAGATTGTCAAAGACGGTGAGTTTCCACTACTTACCTACACAGCAGCTCAGGAAAAAAACCTGCAGGAAATCTGTCCTGACATTGAAGTAGCTATGGGGATGTCCTACAGTGAACCGAGTATTGAAAGTAGTCTGGAAACTCTCTTAAGTAAAGGTGTGGAGGAGTTAACGGTTCTTCCTATGTATCCACAATATTCAGGGACAACAGTAGGTTCGGTCTTTGATAGTGTCATGAACTTTTTTTTGAAAAAAGATCATATTGTGGATTTAAAGTTTATACGCTCCTTTTATAAAGAACCTCTCTATATCAAATATTTTGCTGAGAAGATAAAAGAAACCCTTGCAAATGAAGAGGACATTGAAGCTGTGGTCTTTTCTTACCACGGTATCCCGCTTTCTTACGTAACGGATGGAGATGCTTACCCAGACGAATGCACGGAAACGACACGTTTAATTATGGAAGAACTTGGCGATTTCCCACATTATCAAACCTATCAGTCAAAATTTGGCCCCGCCGAATGGCTGACTCCCGCAACCGATGATACCTTGAAGAAACTTCCAGGACAAGGTGTCAAAAAAATTCTTATCGTTGCACCTGGCTTTGTAGTTGACTGTTTAGAAACGATTGAAGAGCTTGAAGAGGAAAATAAAGAATACTTCCTTGAAAATGGTGGTGAAAAGTATGTCTATGTCTCACCGTTTAATGAAGATATGGCTTTTGCTGAGCTTGTCAAAGAGATTGCAGAGGAAAAATAAATATTATTTTCTAAAAAATCAAAAAACTTACTCAAAAGGACTTGACAAAAGATAAAGAAAATCCTAAAATGGTCATTAGAGACAAGTCTTTAACCAATTCTTTCCAAGAGAGCGAGTGTGTGGTGCGAACTCGTATTGTGATTGCTAAAGATACCACTCTGATAATTCTTTCTGAGAACAGAAAGCGCGGCTGACACGTTACGTCAAAGATGAGATGTTTTTGAGGCTCTTTTGTGCCGAAAAAATTAAGAAGGTGGTAACACGCAAATCGCGTCCTTTTAGAGGAAGCTGATTTGCGTTTTTTTATTTCCTCAGTGCTCATCCCCAAAATTAAAATATGTTAACAAAAAAATTGGAGGCTTATATGATTAAAATCACTTTCCCAGATGGTGCTGTCAAAGAATTTGAGGCAGGTATCTCAACACTTGAAATTGCGAAATCAATCTCACCTGGTTTGGCTAAAAAAGCCTTGGCTGGTAAAGTCAACGGCAAACTTATTGACGTGACCCGTCCAATCAAAGAAGATGCAACTTTTGAAATTGTAACACCGGATCATGAAGATGCTTTTGGGTTACTTCGTCACTCTGCAGCTCACTTATTTGCTCAAGCAGCACGTCGTCATTTTCCAAATATTCATCTTGGTGTAGGTCCAGCTATTGAAAATGGTTTCTACTACGATACTGATAATGAAGAAGGACAAATTTCAAACGATGATTTGGAAAAAATCGAAGCAGAAATGCGTCGTATCTCCAAAGAAAATTTCCCTTCAATTCGTAAAGAAGTAAGCAAAGAAGAAGCGAAAGAAATCTTTGCTGGTGATCCTTATAAGCTTGAGCTTATCGAAGAACACAATGAAGATGAAGGCGGCTTGACAATCTATAGTCAAGGCGAATACACAGATCTTTGCCGTGGCCCACATGTGCCATCAACTGGCTTTATTAAATTCTTCAAATTGCTTAATGTGGCAGGAGCTTACTGGCGTGGAAATAGTGATAACGCGATGATGCAACGTGTTTACGGTACTGCTTGGTTTAATAAAGAAGACCTCGAAGAAAACTTGAGAATGCGTGAAGAAGCGAAAGAACGTGATCACCGTAAGCTCGGTCGTGAGTTAGATCTCTTCTTCAATGAAGCTTCTTTGGGAGCAGGTACAGCTTACTGGCTTCCAGATGGAGCAACTATTCGCCGTACAATCCAACGTTTCGTAGAAGACCGTGAAATCGCTGCAGGCTACTTGCACGTTAACACACCAAACTTGATGAACTTGGACATTTATAAACAATCAGGTCACTGGCAACATTATCATGAAGACATGTTCCCACCAATGGATATGGGTGATGGCGAGCAAATGGAGCTTCGTCCAATGAACTGCCCATCGCACATTGCTATCTATAAACACCACGTACACAGCTACCGCGAATTACCTATCCGTATCGCTGAGTTCGGTACAATGCACCGTTATGAAAAATCAGGCGCACTTTCAGGTCTTCAACGTGTACGTGTGATGCAACTGAATGATGGTCACACATTTGTGACACCTGATCAAATCCAAGAAGAATTTGGAAAAATTCTTGAATTGATTATGGAAATGTACCGTGATTTTGGTATCGACGATTACAGCTTCCGTCTGTCATATCGTGACCCGGAAGACACAGAAAAATATTTCCCAGATGATGCAATGTGGGAAAAATCACAACGTATGCTTAAAGCAACAATGGATGATATGAATCTTGACTACGTTGAAGCTGAAGGCGAAGCAGCCTTCTATGGACCAAAATTGGACATCCAAGTTAAGACAGCTTTAGGTAATGAAGAAACACTTTCAACTATCCAGCTGGACTTCCTTAACCCTGAAAACTTTGACATCACATATGTTGGTGCAGATGGTGAGAAACACCGTCCAGTCATGATTCACCGCGGTGTAATTTCAACTTTGGAACGCTTTACAGCTTACTTGATTGAACTTTATAAAGGTGCGTTCCCAACTTGGTTGGCACCTACTCAAGCAATCATCATTCCTGTAAACAACGAAATTCATGCCGATTACGCATGGGAAATCAAAAAACGTCTCCAAGAAAAAGGATTGCGTATCGTTGTTGATGAATCAAATGAAAAAATGGGTTATAAAATCCGTCAAGCCCAAACACGTAAAGTTCCTTATCAAATCGTTGTGGGTGACCAAGAAATGGCAGATGGTACTGTAAACATTCGCCGTTATGGTTCAACAGATACTGAAGTTATTAGCTTGGAGCAATTTATCGAAAATATTCAAGAAGACGTAGCTAACTACAGCCGTACTAAATAATAAAAAAGAGAGGAAACTCTCTTTTTATTTGTTATTACCATAGGTTTTATTTTCTAAAAAAACCAGAATACAAGCGCATTCACGACTTATAACTAGAAAAATAGTTCACAAAATGCTATACTAAGACAGTAATAGAAAATATTCGGAGGAATTTGAAATGGCAATCGTTTCAGCAGAAAAATTCGTACAAGCCGCTCGTGACAATGGTTACGCTATCGGTGGTTTCAACACAAACAACCTTGAATGGACTCAAGCTATCTTGCGCGCAGCAGAAGCTAAAAAGACTCCAGTACTTATCCAAACTTCAATGGGTGCTGCTAAATACATGGGTGGTTACAAAATGTGTAAACTCCTCATTGAAACTCTTGTAGAATCAATGGGAATCACTGTACCAGTAGCTATTCACCTTGACCACGGTCACTTTGATGATGCTTTGGAATGTATCGAAGTTGGTTACTCTTCATTGATGTTTGACGGTTCACACCTTCCAATCGAAGAAAACCTTAAACTTGCTGAAGAAGTTATCACAAAAGCTCACGCTAAAGGTATCTCAGTTGAGTGTGAAGTTGGTTCTATCGGTGGTGAAGAAGACGGTATCGTCGGTGAAGGCGAACTTGCTCCTATCGAAGATGCAGTAGCAATGGCTAAACTTGGTGTTGACTTCCTTGCAGCTGGTATCGGTAACATCCACGGTCCTTACCCAGAAAACTGGAAAGGTCTCCACATCGATCACTTGACTAAATTGAACGAAGCACTCGTTGAAGCTATGGGCAAAAATGTTCCTATCGTATTGCACGGTGGTTCAGGTATCCCTGACGATCAAATCCGCGAAGCAATCGCTAACGGTGTAGCTAAAATCAACGTAAACACAGAATGCCAACTTGCATTTGCAAAAGCAACTCGTGAATTCGTCGTTGAATTTAACGCTAATGAAGCTGAATACATGAAGAAAAAACTCTTCGACCCACGTAAATTCTTGAAACCTGGTTTCGACGCAATCACTGCATCAGTTGAAGAACGTATCGACGTTTTCGGTTCAGCAAACAAGGCGTAAGCCTTGTTCTGCGAAGCAATCTTTGATTGTGAGCAAACAAATATAGTTTTTGTTCTGCGAAGCAATCTTTGATTGTGAGCAAACCAAGATTAATCAGTTTTTTGAAATATGATTAAAAGAACGCTTGTCACTTTTGGCAAGCTTTTTTCGTGTGAACTTCGGAGTAGGAAGTAAGTGAAGTCAGATTGAGTCAAAAATTTGAAAGAAAATGTTAAACTTAAAGAAGAGCAAAGAACATACGATTTGCAGGATAAATCTGAAACTTAGATCGATGAAGCTCAGACAATAAATAGTGAAGAAATGAGGGGGAGAGATGATAGGAATAAAAAAACGTAAGAATACAGAAGTTTCAAAAGAAATGAACGGACAAATACCTCAAACGGTAAAAAAATCTATAAGTAGTGATAAAGCTTCTAAGGTTCATAGAACAATTCACGGAGCCTCGATCACTGCTGCGGGCGTAGGTGCTCTGCCGATACCTATTGCTGATGCTTTAATTTTAGTACCTATTCAGTTAAAGATGCTGAAAAATATTTATAATATTTATGACGTGAAGTTTAGTGATAAATTTGTCGTAAACTTTATAAGGGTGACATTGATTCCGTATATAGGAAGATCATTGGCTACTTTGATTCCAGGTGTAGGTAGTGTGGTCAATGCTTCAATAGCTGCGGTAATCACTGAAGCGATTGGCTGGAGTGCAGCTGCGTCATTAGAAAAAGGCATCGATATCACGAAAGATACTGAAAAATTCGAAGGAATACTGACAGATACACTTAAAACTTTAATTCAACAAAAAAATAAAAACTGCTAGTCATTAGCAGTTTTTTTTATTTTAAAATTTATCCTTGACAAGATTTTGATAATACAGTATACTAATATAAAAGCGGTTTCGTAAAAACGGATAGTGATTATTAAGTTAAGCTAGACCTTATCGTACTCTATTTTTGTCATAGGGGCGATAGGGTCTATTTTTGTGAAATGAGGGGTGAATTGTGCAAATCAGAAAAATCCTAAACAATAATGTGGTCATAGCAATTAATAGCAGAAATGAAGAAATCATCCTTATGGGGCTTGGTATTGGTTTCAAGAAAAGAATAGGTCAAGCAGTTGAGGTTGATAAAATCGAAAAGATTTTTGGTTTAAAAGCCAGTTCAGATATACAGAGTTTTTCGGAGATTTTAAACGAAATTCCGAGTGCTATCATTGAGCTTTCGATGGTGACTTTATCCGAGGTTAAAGTTAAGTTTGATAAGGAAGTTTCAGATACAACGCTTGTTGCTTTTGCGGACCATCTTCATGCAGCGCTTCTGCGTACTGAAGAAAATATCGCGGTGAAGAATTTTCTGCGCTGGGATATTAAACGTTTCTTTCCAGAAGAGTTCAAAATCTGTTTGAAAGCATTGGAAAAGGTCAAAGAACAATTTGGTGTAGAGCTGCCAGAAGATGAAGCAGGTTTTCTGACGATGCATATCGTTAACGGTACACTTGGTACTGGTCATGAGTACGCGATGCAGCTGACCAAGCTTATGGAAGAAATTTTAACGACATTAAAGTATACTTTGAAAATCACCTTTGATGAACAAGATATTTACTTCCAACGCTTCATTACACATTTAAAATTCTTTACGGAGCGGATTTTAGCAGGTAGTACTAGAGTAGAAGAAACCGACAAGGAACTTTTTGCTCTTATTGTGCGCAAATATCCCAATGCTTATCTTGGCACACGTAAAGTGAGCGAATTTTTAAATCAAACAAGGGATTATGAAGTCTCTGAAAGCGAACAGATTTACATGACTGTGCATTTGGCACGTATCTTGGAGAAAATCCAATAAAACTAAACTTTGGTAACAAATGGATCGTGACATTAAGTTGGCGAGACCTCTAAAAATATATTATATTATGGAGGTTTGTGATGGGCAAATATGAAGCTCTTGCAAAAGACATTGTAGCAAATGTGGGAGGGAAAGAAAACATCCTCTCATTGACAAATTGTATTACGCGACTACGTTTTAAGTTGAAAGACGAAAGTCTCGCGAATACAGAAGTACTGAAGAAGATGAATGGTGTTGTCACTGTCAAGCAAGCTGGGGGACAGTACCAAGTTGTCATTGGGAACCATGTTCCTGATGTCCGCGCTGACGTAGATAATGTTATCGGTAAGCTAGAGATGGATTCTTCTCAGACGAAAGCCAAGGGAAATATTTTCGATAAGTTTGTCGAAATGATTTCAGGAATTTTCCAGCCTATTTTAGCACCCTTAGCGGCAGCAGGTATGATTAAAGGGTTGAACGCGATTTTATCCTTTGCATTGGGTGCAAGCTTCCAGGCTTCATCAACCTATGCTGTCCTTAATTCTATGGGCGATGGACTTTTCTTGTTCTTACCAATTTTTATCGGCTATACAGCGATGAAAAAATTTAACGGTTCGCCATTTGTTGGGATGCTGATTGCTGCAGCCTTGGTTTATCCTGGATTTGTGGATGGTTCAGTCACAAAAACTTTCGCTGAGAGTGGAGGGCTAAACTTCTTTGGCATTCCATTTTCAGTGCCAGCAGCAGGTTATGGTTCATCAGTTATGCCTATTATCGCTATTACAGCTTTTGCGGCCTTTCTTGAACAACAGCTCAAGAAAATTATCCCTGACGTGGTAAAACTTTTCTTAGCACCTTTCTTTACAGCTTTGATTGCAATTCCTTTAGGTTTTCTCATTATTGGGCCAGTCATGAATATTGCTTCTGATGCTTTAGGGAAAGGACTTCTCGCCTTGCAAGGTTTCAGTCCAATTATCTTTGGACTTGTGTTAGGCTTTACGTGGCAAATTTTGGTTATGTTTGGCTTGCACTGGGCGCTTATTCCTTTTGCCATCATTTCTTTAGCACAAGGTGAACCAACTGCATTACTTATTCCGGCAGCAGGTGCTTCATTTGCTCAGACGGGTGCAGTGGGAGCAGTAATGGTGAAAACAAAAGATAAACGATTACGTGAGTTAGCAATCCCTGCTTTCATTTCAGGATGGTTTGGCGTAACAGAGCCAGCAATCTACGGGCTAACACTTCCAAAGAAACGTCCTTTCTGGGCTTCATGTGTGGTAAGTGGTATTATTGGTGCATTTGCTATGGGAATGGGTATTAAAGGATACACAATGGGCGGCTTAGGTGTCTTTAGTTTCACAACAAATATCAGTTTAGATGGTGATATTTCGGGAGCAGTTAAGATGATTATTTTAGCAATCATTGCTGTAATCGCAGGTTTTGCCTTGACATGGATTCTTGGTTTTGAAGATGAAAACTCAGAGGAAGAACAACCAAAAGAAACAACAAATAATCAAACTCGTGTATCACAAGCAGTAGGTGAAGAACATATTACGACTCCTTTAGAAGGCAAAGTCCTTCCATTATCTGAAGCCAATGATGCAGCTTTTGCTGCGGGTGTGATGGGCAAAGGAGCAGTAATTGAGCCAACACTTGGTGAAGTTTATGCCCCATTTGATGGACAAGTGATGACTGTTTTCCCTACAAAACACGCTATTGGTTTAATTTCAGAGCAAGGAACAGAACTCCTTATACATGTTGGTATTGATACCGTGCAGCTAGAAGGAAAATATTTTGAATCCTTTGTTTCACAGGGACAAAAGATTCAAAAAGGCGATTTATTGTTGAAGTTTGATTTGGAAGCTATTGAAGCTGCAGGTTTCAGTACACAAGTACCGATTATTATAACTAATAGCAGTGATTTTGCAGATATTGTAATCACTGACAAGACAGTTATTCATAAAGCAGAAGAGTTATTAACTGGTCTTGTAAAAACAGCTGATGGTTTGGTCGTTCAGCCGGTATAAAAAAGGAGAGAGAAATGAGCTTTAAAAAAGACTTTTTATGGGGTGGAGCTATCGCGGCCAATCAAGCAGAAGGTGCTTATAATGTTGGTGGTAAAGGACTGTCTGTAGCTGATATGAAAACAGTAGGTGGAAAAAATAAGGAACGTCATTTTACACCAGTGCTTGACGAGGAGACATATTACCCTTCACATCGCGCGATTGATTTCTATCATAATTACAAAGAAGACATTGCTTTATTTGCAGAAATGGGCTTTAAAACATTTAGACTGAGTATAAACTGGTCGCGCATTTTCCCTCAGGGAGACGAAACGCAACCTAATGAAGAAGGTTTACTCTTTTATGATCGCGTATTTGATGAATGTTTGAAACATGGCATTGAACCGTTGGTTACACTCAGTCACTTTGAAATTCCCTTGGGATTGATGGAAAAATATGATGGCTTTTTAAGCCGGGAAACCATTGATTTCTATGTGAATTATGCCAAAGTATGTTTTGAGCGCTACAAAGATAAAGTGAAATACTGGATCACTTTTAACGAACTAAATTTTGGTACAATGCCACACGGTGAACTTACAGTTTTAGGCCTTCATCCACATGGTGATTTTGCGCTCAATGCGATTCCAGAAGATGAGCATAAAAGATTTCAAGCCTTACACCATACTTTTATTGCCAGTGCAAAGGCGGTCATTGAGGGCCATAAGATTAATCCAGAGTTTAAGATTGGCTGTATGATTGCTCATTTGACTATGTACCCTCTTACACCAAACCCAGAAGATATCTTGCAAACCAAAGAATACGACCTGCTTGTGAATAAGTTTGTCGGTGATGTCCAAGTTAAAGGAAAATATCCAGCGCTCATCGAAAAATACTTTCAAAATAAAAAAATTGAAATCCAAAAAGAAGAAGGTGATGATGCGCTGCTCCAAGAAGGAAGAGTTGATATGTACACTTTCAGTTACTATATGACACTTTGCGTAACGACTCAAGAAGGGGCAGAGCCTTCGATGGGGAACTTGATGGGAGGTGCAGCAAATCCTTACTTGGAAGCCAGTGAATATGGCTGGCAGATTGATGCGACAGGGTTAGAATATACCTTAATGGACTTGTATGACCGCTATGAAGTCCCGCTCTTTGTTGTGGAAAATGGTTTAGGTATGGAAGACAAAGTCGAAGCAGATGGTACAATCAATGATGATTATCGTATCGATTATTTCCAAAAACATATCAAGGCGATGAGCCGTGCAATTGATAAAGGTGTGGATCTCCTGGGTTATACACCTTGGGGCTGTATTGATTTGGTTTCAGCAGGAACTGGGGAAATGCGGAAACGTTATGGCTTTATCTATGTGGATATGGACAATGACGGTAAAGGAACATTAAAACGTACAAAGAAAAAATCATTTGACTGGTACAAAGAAGTAATTGCCTCAAATGGCGAAACGATTTTAGGGGAGAAATAAAATGACATTTAAAAAAGACTTTTTATGGGGCGGTGCCACAGCTGCTAATCAATTGGAAGGTGCCTTTGATGTGGATGGAAAAGGACTTTCGGTCGCAGATGCGATGCCAGGTGGGAAAGAACGCTTAGGAATTCTCAATTCACCAGACTTTGACTGGACCATTGATGAAGACAAATATGTTTATCCCAACCACAAAGGGATTGATCATTACCATCATTTTAAAGAAGATATCGCCTTGTTCGCCGAGATGGGTTTTAAAGCTTATCGCTTTTCTGTAGCTTGGTCCCGCATCTTTCCGAAGGGAAACGAAAGTGAACCTAATGAAGCCGGTCTTAAATTCTATGACCAATTGATTGACGAATGTTTGAAATACAATATCGAACCTGTAGTCACAATTTCTCACTATGAAATGCCGCTTCATCTTGCTAAAGAATATGGTGGATGGAAAAATCGGGAATTGATTGAGTTCTATGTTCGTTATGCCAAAGTTTTGTTGGAGCGTTATCAAGACAAAGTGAAATACTGGATGACTTTCAATGAAATTAACTCTGCAACTTTCTTTGCGGCTCTGGGTCAAGGTTTAGTACCTTCAAATGGTGGAGATGATAAAAAGAATGTCTTCCAAGCTTGGCATAATCAATTTGTTGCAAGTGCATTAACTGTAGAATTTGGACATGCCTTAAACAAAGATTTACACATCGGTTGTATGAGCATTTATTCGACAACTTATGCTTTTGATGCCAATCCAATCAATCAGATAGCTGGTCAACAAAGTATTCAAGAATTCAATTACTTCTGTAATGATGTTCAAGTGCGAGGGGAGTATCCTGTATTTACACATCGACTTCATAAAAAATATGGAATTAAAAAAGAAGACTTAGAGATAACGAAAGAAGATTTGGAAACTTTGAAAAAAGGAACAGTCGATTACATCGGTTTTAGTTACTATATGTCAACTGTAGAATCGAAAACCCAAGAAGGAGTTGAAGCAAGTGGGAATATGGTACTCGGGGGTGTAAAAAATCCGTTTCTTAAAGAAAGTGAATGGGGTTGGGCCGTTGATCCTGATGGGTTGCGTTACGCCTTAAATGATCTTTATGGACGTTACCAGATTCCACTCTTTATAGTAGAAAATGGTTTAGGTGCTATCGATAAAGTCGAAGCTGACGGCAGCATTCAAGATGATTACCGCATTGACTATTTACGTAGACACATTGTGGCTATGGAAGAAGCTGTCGAAGACGGTGTAGACTTGATGGGTTATACACCTTGGGGCTGTATTGATCTTGTCTCTGCCTCAACCGGGGAAATGAGCAAACGTTATGGCTTCATTTATGTAGACTTAGACGATACAATCCAAGGCACAGGAAAACGTTCGAAGAAAAAATCATTTGACTGGTACAAAGAAGTTATTGCATCCAACGGTCAAAGACTTTGAAATAAAAAAACCACTTTAAGTGGTTTTTTTATTGAGAGATTTATTAACAGGAGGTTTCCAAGTATCCTCTAGAAAATGACGGACAATCTGACTGAAATTTGTGGGACGAAAATAGAAACTCAGATGGCTTCCCCAAGGGATAATAAAAAACTGACTGTTAGGAATATGCTTTGCAATATCATGAGCATGGGCAGTTTTAACCACATCAAACTGGCCATTGATGACAAGTGTGGGAGCAGTGATATTTTCTAGTTCATCCATATTTTGAAGCACATCTTCTAAAAGAAGTTGCAAAGCAGGTGAAGGTCTACGCAGTAAATGTGCACAAATGTTGAGTGATTTTACTGTGAAGCGTACCAAGCTATAAAGTCCAGCATAGGTGGAATTGCCAGCGTTAAGGATTAAGCGATGTATGCGCGTAGGGTTCTTGCTGGCTAGAAGCATTGCAATATTTGCGCCATCGCTGAAACCAAGCAGATTGATAGACTGGAGATTTTCAGCTTGCATCACTTCAAGTACATCCTCCATTAAACGATTAAAACTAAGTTTTTTTCCGCTAAAAATACTTTTTCCATGACCGCGTGTATCGATTGAAATGCAAGTATAATCACCTTTTAGCCTTTTGATAAGTGGCTTAAAGATATTACTATTTTGTGAGTTGCCGTGCAACAGTAAAAGTGTAGGTCCTTTACCTTCAACTTTATAGTAAATTTTCACCTTATCACTTGTAATAATATATTTTTCCATGATTTTGTCCTTGATGTTAGTATAGCAGATTAGCTTGGGAAATGGGGGCTTGTAAAATAAATGAAATAACTGTAAAATAATCGCTCATATTGGTTGAGTGAAATAATAATTTTTGTTAGAATAAAGTGACCAATCGTTTTATTAAAAAAAGATTATAAAACCAAGATTTTTTGATTGACTTGAGGAGATAAAATTAACAATGGCTGAAAAAAAATATAAACATATGAAGGTAAAGGAGCGTAAAGCTCTACCAAAGGTCACTCTAAGTGCAGCGGCAGTATTAGGCGTCGCTGCTTTTGGTGCGAATGCTCATGCGGATAGTACAACAACTGCTTCATCAGATTTCAAAGTGGTAACGAATGTAGATACTGTGACTCAGAACTCAGAGGTAAACAAGATTGAAGCTGGGGATGATGGGCAGTTGAGCAGTAGTAATTCAGAAAACTCAACGGATTCAACAAATCCAACGGACTCAGTTGACCCAACGGATCCAGTAGATCCAACGGACCCGGTTGACCCAACAGATCCAGTAGATCCTACAGACCCGGTTGACCCAACGGACCCAGTAGATCCTACAGACCCGGTTGACCCAACGGATCCAGTAGATCCTACAGACCCAGTTGACCCAACAGATCCTGGTAAACCTGTGAACCCTGAGAAACCAAAACCAGAAAAGCCGAAACCATCAAAGCCAAAGCCTTCTAAACCAAAACCATCAACGCCAAAACCTAGCACTCCGGCACCGGCGCCTACACCAGCTCCATCTGCACCTAACTATAATTATGTGGCACCCGTTTATTCTGGAGCAAATTATACAGCACAGGATGCGGTAACGACTTATAAACAGGCAAGTACAGATGGCGATTTGAAATTCAATAAAACAAATATTGCAGTACTTCCATTGACAAAAATTAACAACACAACTGTTGAAGATTTTATCAAAAGCATTGCTCCTCGAATTTCACAACTTGCAGGACAAAATAATCTCTATGCTTCTTTAATTATTGCCCAAGCTATTTTGGAGTCAGGCTACGGACATAGTAATGTCGCATCTATCTACCACAATTTGTTTAATATCATTGGTGCATTTAATGGACAGTCCGTAACAATTTCTTCGGGAACTTATCGGGCCTATGATAATTTTGACCAATCCCTTGTAGATTACATCAACTTGATGTTGCATGGGACAACTTGGAACAGCAAGATTTATGCTGGAAGCTGGAAGGTCAATAGTGACAGTGTTGAGGATGCAGCACGTTCATTGCAAGGAATTTTTGCTACGGATCCGGAGTATGCCGCTAAGCTCATTCAAATTATTAAAGAATACAACTTGACTCAGTATGACGATATTGAAAACTTGTCAGATGAGTTTAAAAATCTCGATGCTCCTGCAAGTCCATTATTGGAAAAAATGCCGACTGACTTGAAATTCCCAGAATATGATGGCAAACAATATCCAGGTGCCTCAAGCTATGCTTGGGGAAATTGTACACAATATGTGTATAACCGTATCTTCCAATTGGGTGGAAAAATTGGCCAATTCATGGGTAATGGTGGCGTTTGGGGTTCAAACGGTGCCGCACAAGGTTATTACACAACGACTATTCCACAAGTGGGTTATGCGGTAAGTTTCCCACCGGGTGTAGCTGGAGCTTCTGCTGAGTATGGTCACGTTGCTTTTGTGGAAAAAGTAAATAAGGATGGTTCAATCCTTGTTTCCGAAATGAATGTTAAAGGCCTCAATGTTGTGGACTATCGTACGATATCTGCAAGCGATGCAAGTTTATCCACATATATTCAACCTAAAAAATAAAAAAACGGTTCGTAAGAACCTTTTTTTGTTCTTTTTAAAAAAAGTTAAAGAAAAAAATCAGTCCAAAGACTGAGATTATCCACAATAAAGTATGGGATAATTTAAATATAGAGATTGACAGATCTCAGTTCTATAACAGGAGGAACAAAAATGAATAAAAAAGATAGAATTATGGACTTGATGCGTCGGGGAATTATCACCGAAGATGAAGCTTTGGAATTGCTTGATAAATCAAATCCTATGGCTGAAGAAGGCCAAAGCGAAAATAAAGAAAAATTTAATTATACAGATACAGAGGGATTTGTTAACCACGAGGTTGACTTTATGGACTCCTTCAAAGGTATCATGGACCAAATCGTGTCAAAAGGAAAAGTAGTGTTCAAAGATGCTTCGAAAGCAATCGATGACAATATCGACTTCTCTAAAGGCTTTCCAAAAGTAAAATCAACAGTAAAAACTGTGGAAAAAGATATTGAAGGCGACTTTCATTCCGTTAATTTAGACATTAAGGCAGGTAAAATTTCCGTTTATCCTGGTGAAAATGCTCATGTAAAAGCTGAATACAGAATTTACGGTGCAGTGGATCAAGAAAAAATTGATGAATATCTGGCTGAAAAAACAAAACTCGAAGTTAACGACGGCGTTTTAGAGATTACGACATCTGATAGCTTGCGTACAGCTGTTAATTTGGAACTTTACTTACCTGAAAAAGTGTATGAAACTTTTGATTTCAAGTTTGCACATGGGGATATTAAAGTAGAAAAAATAGCAGTGGATAACTTAGAGATTGATCAAGTCAATGGTGAAGTTGAACTTGTGGAAACAACCAACAAAGACATTAACGTAACTATTAAAAATGGTGAAATTAAAGTTTTAGATGGTTCAACAAATGTTTTGAAGTTGAATTCAGTCAATGGTAACATTCGAGTTACATCAGCTTTTGAAGATGGAGATGTCAACTTGGTTAATGGGAATATTCTCTTGACACAAAACCAAGATACACCAAGAAAATTAATGGTGAAAAATGTCAATGGTGATGTGAAACTTTCTGTACCAGAATATCTCGGTCTTGTTGGACATGTGCGTACAGTCTTTGGTGGCTATAAAACACGTTTGAACTTGGATAATCCTTTTGAAGCAAGTCGTAATGGTGCGGCAGTCGTTCGTACTGGTCCAGATACTTTAACCTTTGAACTCGAAACAAAATCAGGAACAATCTGGCTTAAAGATATTGACTAAGCAGAAATCCTTCCAAACTTTTTAGAAAGGAAAACATATGTCTAAAAGACAACTTACAAAATCATCGAGTAACCGTATGCTGACGGGGACCATAGCTGGCGTAGGCGAGTATTTTGGCTTAAGTCGTGATATAATTACACTAATGCGTATTTTGTATGTGTTCTTCGCTTTAGGAAGTTTTGGAACACTTGCACTTGTATATATCGTAGCGAGTTGGCTAATACCTAGCCCTCATTAATCATTCGAAGGACAGCTTCTAGAAAGGAAAGAAAATGTCTCAAAAACAATTAACAAAATCACCAAACAATCGAATGTTGACGGGTACGATTGCAGGTATCTGTGAATACTTTGGTTGGAGCCCTGATATCATTACTTTTGTACGGATCTTGTATGTCCTCTTAGCTTTCGGAAGTTGGGGAAGTCTTATTCCTGTATACTTTATTGCCAGTTGGATTATTCCAAGTGCTGGAAGTAATGCTGGGAGACAAAACTACCGCAGAACAAATGAAGAAAACTGGTCAAGCTATGCGGACCGTTGGCAAAGCAAATCTTCATCTCACTCATCTGGCCGTAAGATGAAAGAGGCTGAACCAGTTGAAGATGAGAAAAAAGATGACTGGTCAGATTTTTAAAAAATAATAATTCCGAATTTCCTAAACTCCTAATAATATAAATGAAAAAATTAAAACTGGACGTCCATCACGTCCAGTTTTTTAGCGAGATTTCACCGCTTGAGAGAGTTTTTATCTGACCGTCTTCAAGGTGAACAATGAGTTGACCAGATGGTGTTAAGTCTACTGCGGTACCTCTATATAAGACTTTATTTTCCTCAAATTCTACTGTTTTCCCAAGAATGAAGGAATGAGTTTTATAAATTTCAAAGAAGTCTCTTTTAGAGAGCTGATGAAATTCTGACCAGATTTTGGCAACAAGCTCAGAGCGTGTTATTGTAGGAGTTTCTGTAAATAATGAGCCGGCTTTGTGAGCGATTGCTTCAGGAAATGTTGAAATATGAAAATTTATTCCGATGCCCAAGGCGACCTGCAAACTCGCATCTGGTTGGACTTGGGCCTCTGCGAGAATCCCTACAATTTTTTTATGATTGAGATAAATATCGTTGACCCATTTAATATCTACTTTCTTTGTGGTCAGTGTTTCAATTGCTGAAACGACAGCTGCAGCGGCAAGCAGTGTGTAATTAGGCAGAGTTCCCAAAGATCCGACAGGCTTTAAGAGGAGTGTCATATAGATACCTCCTTCAGGACTGGCATAGTATTCCCGCCCAAAACGGCCATAAATACCTGTTTGCTTTTCAGACATATATAAAGTGTTGGCTTGACCATCAGCTTTAGCATCCAACTGTGTTGAGATGGATTCATCAAGGATTTTAACGTCGTTTAACCAAGGATTAGCATCTAAAATAATTTTTTTATCTAAAGGATTTTTCATTTAGGCAAAGTATATCAAAAATTCTCTTTTTGTGCTAAAATAAAGGAGTTACAATTTCCGATGGCGGGAGAGAACTCTCCAAGTGAGCAATCACTACCATTAAGCCTGTAACCGAAAAATACTTAAGAAGTAGGGGAAATAAAGAATGTCAGAAAAACGTCTATTCACATCAGAATCAGTTTCAGAAGGACATCCAGATAAGGTTGCTGACCAAATCTCGGATGCTATCCTTGATGCCATTGTGGCACAAGACCCAGATGCACACGTAGCCTGTGAAACAGTAGTTTACACAGGTACAGTTAATGTATTTGGGGAGATATCAACATCAGCTTATGTTGATATTGCTGGAGTGGTTCGTGAGACTATCAAAAATATTGGCTATACAGACAGTGAAAATGGATTTGACTACAAATCAGTCGGTGTCCATGTTTCACTTGTAGAGCAGTCACCAGATATTGCCCAAGGGGTAAACGAAGCAGAAGAAGTTCGTGGTAAAGATGGAAAAATCATTGATCCACTCGATCTTATCGGTGCTGGTGACCAAGGGATGATGTTTGGTTATGCAACCAACGAAACAGAAGAATATATGCCACTTGCGATTTCACTTAGCCATAAGCTAGTGAAAAAATTAGCAGACTTACGCAAGTCAGGTGATATCAGCTACCTTCGTCCAGATGCAAAATCACAAGTTACAGTAGAATATGATGAAGCAGGACAAGTTAAGCGTGTAGATACAGTGGTTATTTCAACACAACACGCAGCTGAAGCTACTAATGAAGAAATTCGCCGAGATGTTATTGAAAAAGTAATCAAGGAAGTTATTCCGGAAAATCTTCTTGATGATGAAACAAAATACTTTATTAATCCTACAGGTCGCTTTGTTATTGGTGGACCTCAAGGGGATTCTGGGTTGACTGGACGTAAAATAATCGTAGACACTTATGGTGGGTACGCACCTCACGGTGGTGGTGCTTTCTCAGGTAAAGATGCCACAAAAGTTGACCGTTCAGCTTCATACGCAGCACGTTATGTTGCCAAAAATATTGTTGCTGCCGGTTTGGCAGATAAAGCTCAAGTCCAATTGTCTTATGCGATTGGTGTAGCTACACCAACCTCTGTCAATATTGAAACTTTTGGTACTGGAAAAGTTTCTGACGACATCTTATTGGCAGCTATCCGTGAAAACTTTGATTTGCGTCCGGCTGGTATCATCGAAATGCTAGATTTGCTCCGTCCAATTTATGGACAAACCGCCGCTTATGGTCATTTTGGTCGTACAGACATTGATCTTCCATGGGAACGTTTAGACAAGGTTGAAACACTTAAAGAATTGCTTTAAACAACAAAACTGTGTTATTATGCACAGTTTTTTTATTTTATAAAAATGCTATACAGGACGTTATTACGCAGTTGCTTTACTGGTTTTACTAATCATAATCTTTCATCTTTCACTCTTCAGGATATCATGCTTTTAAAATCAAAATGTCAAAAAGTTGAAAGCGGTAAAATACTTAATTGAAACATATCCTAAAAAATGGTAAAATATAGGGAGTGTTTCTCTGCAAACACATATGAATTATAATCAAGCTATCTGCCTTATTGAACCGCGATAAGGCAGGTATGAATAAAAGGAGACAAATGAACGTCATATCACTCGTTCTGCTTGTCTTGTTGATTGTATTGGTTATTGCCTTTATTTTTTATGCCCAAAATATTAAGAAAAACAAGCAAGATGCTGAGAGTCTTTTTATGCAGGCAGAAAACAAGGCAAATGAGATAACGGCAAATGCACAGCGTGATGCTGCTCTTGTAAGAAAAGAAGCGGAGATCCTGAGGGATGAAGCAGAAGCATTCAAGAAAGAAGCACGCTTTAACCTTCGTGAAGAAGAACAAAAGCAACGCCGTGAAATCGAAGATGAATTTAAGCAAGATCGTAAGGAGTTAAAAGAAACTGAACAACGCCTAAAACAACGTGAAGAAGTTCTAGACCGTAAGGATGATAAACTTACAAATAAAGAACGTAGCTTAGACTCTAAAGAGGAAGCGCTCTCTAAAAAAACTGATATACTCAATAAACGTGAGCAAGAACTTTTAGAAATTGAAGAAAAGAAACAAGAAGAATTAGAACGTATCGCTGCTTTAACAAAAGATGAAGCGAAAGAAATCATTCTTAGTGAAACCCGTGATGGTTTAACCAAAGAAATGGCACAGCTGATACGTTCAAGTGAAGAAAAAGCACATGCTGAAGCTGATAAACGTGCGAAAAACATTGTTTCACTTGCAATCCAACGTGTCTCTAGTGATTCGGTTGCTGAACAAACGGTATCAGTAGTTACTTTACCAGATGATGGCATGAAGGGACGGATTATCGGACGTGAAGGTCGGAATATCCGCACCTTTGAAGCCTTGACGGGTATTGACGTAATTATTGATGATACTCCAGAAGCTGTTGTATTATCTGGCTTTGATCCGATTAGACGTGAGATTGCACGAATGACCTTGGAGCAACTGGTTCAAGATGGTCGTATTCACCCTGCACGTATTGAGGAACTTGTTGAGAAAAATCGCAAAGCATTGGATCACAAGATGCGCGAGTATGGCGAACAAGCTGCCTTTGAAGTGGGAGCACATAACCTCCATCCAGATTTAATGAAAATCATGGGTCGCTTGCATTTCCGTACTTCTTATGGTCAAAATGTTCTTGACCATTCAGTTGAGGTGGCAAATGTTGCTGGAAACCTTGCTGGAGAGATGGGAGAAAATGTGAGTCTTGCAAAACGTGCCGGCTTCTTACATGATATCGGTAAAGCTCTGGATCATGAAGTTGAAGGTAGCCACGTCGAGATTGGTACAGAACTTGCACGTAAGTACAAGGAAAATCCAATCGTTATTAATACTATTGCGAGTCACCATGGAGATACTGAACCAAACAGTAATATTGCTACTTTGGTTGCTGCAGCTGATGCTTTAAGTGCAGCGCGTCCTGGGGCACGTCGTGAGTCGATTGAAAATTATATTAAACGACTGCGTGATTTGGAAAATATCTCAACAAGTTTTGACGGTGTTGAAAGTGCCTTTGCATTACAAGCAGGACGCGAAGTTCGTGTCATGGTTAAGCCAGAAAAGCTTACAGATGATCAAATCGTAATTCTTGCACGAGATGTGAAAAATCGTATTGAAGACGAGATGGATTATCCAGGAAATATTAAAGTTACAGTTATTCGTGAAACACGAGCTATTGACTATGCAAAATAAAAAGTACTCCCAGCAGTACTTTTTTATTTTGAAGAAGAATAAAAAAGTTATGTTACAATTGAGTTAATTAAAGTTACTTTGTGTTACGTAAAGTGGATATATAAGCCCAACTTTGCTAGAATAGATTGTAAACAATAAGTGAGGTTAAAAAGATGCCCGAACGTGGTTTATTAATTGTCTTTTCTGGTCCTTCGGGAGTAGGAAAAGGTACTGTCCGTGCGAAAATTTTTGAAAATGAAAATAACTTTGATTACTCTGTATCAATGACAACACGTGCACAACGCCCTGGTGAAGTAGATGGAAAAGATTATTATTTCCGCACACGTGAAGAGTTTGAAGAAATGATACGTAAAGGTGAGATGTTAGAGTATGCTGAATATGTCGGCAATTACTACGGTACACCTTTAACCTATGTCAATCAAACTTTAGATGAAGGTAAGGATGTATTTCTTGAAATCGAAGTGCAAGGAGCCTTGCAAGTTAAGGAGAAAGTACCAGATGGTGTATTTGTCTTCTTGACGCCCCCGGATTTGGAGGAGCTACGTGGTCGACTTGTTGGCCGTGGTACTGATAGTGCAGAAGTAATCAATAACCGGATGATGAAAGCAAAAGAAGAAATTCGCTTGATGAGTGAATACGACTATGCTGTTGTCAATGATAAGGTTGAACTTGCTGCAGAACGTGTCATCAAGATTATTGAGGCAGAACATTATCGTGTCGATCGTGTAATGGAGCGTTATGCACATATGATTGAGAAGTTAGACGAAGACGGTAAAAATTAAAAACAAGAGGCTTGAGATTTTAGCTGAAAGACGCTTAGGTTGTTTTAAATAAGAAGAACCCATTGGTGACTGAGATCCAATGAAACAGCGTACAGAAAAGAAAAGAGGAAACTGATATGATGTTAGAACCTTCAATTGACAAATTACTCCAACACGTGGATTCAAAATATTCACTCGTTGTTTTGGAAGCCAAACGTGCTCATGAATTGCGTGATGGCGAACGTCCTACAATGGAATTTAAATCTGTTAAACGTACATTACAAGCCTTGGAAGAAATCGCGGCAGGAACAGTAACGATTCACCCTTCGCCAGATGCTAAACGTGAAACATTGAAAGAAAAACGTGAATTAGAACGTCTTCAACAAAAAATGGCTGAAAAACTTATCCGCGAACAAATCGCGAAAGAAGAAGCCGAAGAAGAAGCAAAACAAAAAGGTAATCGTGCAGCTAAAGCAGCTGCAGCTGCAGCTGAATAAGAAATGGTACCAGCTTTCAAAGATTTATTTTATATAGAAAATCTTTGGAAGTTTTTCTTTATCCCAAATTCAGAGTTGACATTCGGTTAGCTCTTTTTGCTATAATTAAATTACTATATTTAGATACAGAAGAAGTAAGCAGAGGAGAAAAATGTTCAAAAAAACAGCACGAATTATTGTAGATGTTCCTCTGATGCAGACAGACAAACCGTTCTCCTATGCTATTCCTACAGAATTGCAAGAGATGATTGAGCCAGGAATGCGCGTTCATGTTCCCTTTGGTAAAGGCAATCGGCTGGTTCAAGGAATTATTATTGAAAGTGTAGATGAGGAAGAAGAGGGACTCAAAGAAATAGCGGAGCTGCTCGACTTAGAGCCTGTTTTGACAAAGGAACAACTCCGCTTGGCAGATGAAATGCGCCATACTGTCTTTTCTTACAAAATTTCTTGCCTTAAAGCCATGTTGCCTAATTTATTGAATTCAAGCTATGATAAGATTTTGACTAATCAAGAAGGCATTCAAACCAAATGGAGCGCGCTTAGTGAAAGTCAAAAAGTCCGAGCATTAAAAGATGTCAAGTCAGGAAAGTTATCCGTTAATTACTCTGCAAAGTCAAAAGAAAATAAGAAAACAGAAAAGTATTTAAAGGCTAATGCTAAATTGGCTACCTTTGAGATTGGCAAAGCGGCCAAAAAAAGAGCAGAATTGAAAGATTATCTTTTAAACCAAGAAGCAAGTGTGCGTCAAAAAGACTTACCATTTTCTTCGGCTATCATCAAGTATTTTATAGAAAATGAACTTGTTGAGGTGACTGAAAAAGAGATTTCAAGAACAGCGACTGTTTTTGAAGCTGTCGTTCCTGATAAAGCAAAAGTTTTGAATCATGAGCAGCAACTTGCCTTTGAGGCCATTGTTTCTTCTGCAGAAAAGCCCTTTTTACTGGAAGGAATTACAGGATCAGGAAAGACAGAAATTTATTTACAGGTTATTGAACATTTTTTGGAAAAGGGACAAACTGCAATTATGCTGGTGCCTGAGATTTCTCTAACACCACAAATGTCTAATCGTTTTATTGCGCGCTTTGGGGAAAAAGTTGCGATTATGCATTCGGGACTTTCGGACGGTGAAAAATATGACGAATGGCGTAAGATAAAGGAAGGACGAGCTCAGGTTGTTGTGGGGGCGCGTTCCGCTATCTTCGCACCTTTAGAAAATATTGGGGTTATTATTATTGATGAGGAGCATGAAACAAGCTACAAGCAAGATTCAAGCCCACGTTACCATGCCAGAGATATTGCCTTATTACGTGCACAATATCATCATGCACGGTTAGTTCTCGGTTCAGCGACCCCTAGTCTCGAAAGCCGAGCACGTGCTCAGCGAAATGTTTATCATTTATTGACACTCACACATCGAGCTAATGACCAAGCTTTCCTACCTGAAGTTCAAATCGTAGATATGCGTAATAACCTTAGTGATAAGTCGGCCAATTTCTCAGATATTTTACTACAAAAAATTCGCGAAAAAATTGAGCGAAATGAACAAGTAATCTTGATGCTTAACCGTCGGGGTTATAGTTCTTTTGTGATGTGTAGAGATTGTGGTTTTGTTGTTGAATGCCCGAACTGTGATATTTCTTTGACCCTTCATATGGATACAAAAACTTTGAATTGCCATTATTGTGGTCATCAAGAGGGGATTCCACAAACATGTCCGAGCTGTCAAAGTCGAAAAATACGGTATTATGGCTCAGGTACGCAGAAGGTTCAAGAAGAATTAGAAAAACTTCTACCAGAAATCCGCATTTTACGTATGGATGTAGATACAACAAAAACAAAAAATGCCCATGAGAAAATTTTAAAGAAATTTGGTCATCATGAGGCAGATGTACTTTTAGGAACACAAATGATTGCGAAGGGACTGGATTTTCCTAATGTGACACTGGTCGGTGTGATTAATGCGGACACTGGTTTAAATCTCCCCGATTTTCGGGCAAGTGAGCGCAGTTTTCAGCTGCTCATGCAAGTTGCAGGACGTGCTGGGCGTGCGGATAAAAAAGGTGAAGTTATCATCCAAACATTTAATCCAGGTCACTATGCGGTTAAACTTGTTGCTGATCAAGATTATGAAGCCTTCTACCGTCAAGAGATGTATTACAGGCAACAACTTTCTTATCCGCCCTATTATTTTACGGTTCAGATCTTAGTTAGTCATAAGGATGAGGATACAGTTGCAAAAAAAGCTTATGAGATAGCAAGCATAATTAAGGCCAGTTTATCAGAGAAGGCTAAAATATTAGGACCAACTCCAAAACCTATTGCACGAACACATAATCTTTATCATTATCAGATACTGGTGAAGTATCGTTTTGAGGAGCAACTGGAAGAAGTCTTAAATCAGGTCCTTGATTTAACACAAAAACGTGAAAATAAAGATGTTAGAGTTCTTATCGATAGTGAACCCCAAAGTTTTGTATAAAAATGACAAGCTACTTGTCGTTTTTTTTGTGGAACATTGTCTGAATTTTATCAGGTTTTCATTGCTTACATTTTTAAAGTTAGCACTATATGTTGTGTTGTGTTATAATTAAAAATGCCTTTAACCACTACATGTTGTGTTTGTGCGTTGGGGCGATTTTGAACAAAAAAAGTGTGTTCATGAGCTCAATGAACCTTTTCAAATAGTATTCTGGGAGTAAGAATACAAAAAGTTAGGAAGGAAAAAATGGCAGTGTTAGTATTAGCTGGAACAATTGGAGCTGGCAAAAGTTCACTTACAGAGATGTTAGCAGAAGAGCTGGGAACAGAGGCGTTCTATGAGAGTGTAGATGATAATGAGGTTTTGCCTCTCTTTTATCAAGATCCACAAAAATATGCCTTCTTGTTGCAAATCTATTTTTTAAATAAGAGATTTGACTCGATTAAAAGAGCACTTTCGCATAACAATAACGTGCTTGATCGTTCAATTTATGAGGACAGTTTGCTTTTTCACCTGAATGCAGATTTGGGACGAGCAACAGAGATTGAAGTAGAGGTTTATGATGCTTTACTGGAAAATATGTTAGAGGAAATCAATACGCTAACTTTTAAAAAGCGCCCTGATTTATTGATTCATGTAAGTGTATCTTTTGAAAAAATGTTGGAACGTATCCAAAAAAGAGGACGCGAATTTGAACAATTGGAATACGATAGTTCATTGTATGGCTATTATCAAGAGTTAAACAAGCGTTACGAAAAATGGTTTGAGGATTTTGATATTTGTCCTAAAATTCAGATTGACGGCGATAAGTATGATTTTGTTGAGGATGAAGAAGCAAAATTGTTTGTCCTTGAACAAATTAAAGATAAACTCGCAGAAATTGAGAAGGAGAACAACAAATGAATCTGACTGTTTTCTTATCAGCTCGTGATGGGAAAAATCCGACACATTTATTACGTAGCAAGAAACTCGGTGAAGCGATAACGCGTTGTGGACATACCTTAGTTTATGGAGGTTCCCAAGAAGGATGTATGGGTGCTGTATCAGATGCGGTGCTAGAGAATAAAGGACAAGTTATTGCTGTTTACCCGGATGGGGTTTTACCTTTAGAACCACCTCGCCAAAATGCAACAGAGCTCTATCTGGCCAAAAATATGGATGAACGCAAGCGCAAGTTGATTGATCTGGGAGAAGCATTTATTATTTTGCCTGGAGGATTTGGGACAATGGAAGAAGTTTTTCAACTCTTGACAGAAATGAGTATTGGGCAAACAGCAATTCGCCCAGTTATTTTCATTGATAAAGACTTTTATCTTCCTTTATTTAATATGATTCAACAACAAACTAAAGAAGAAATGTTATCTTTAGAAGTTTTAGAAGCCGTTCATCTTGTTGAAACAACCGAACAAGCCATTTGAACAGGCAGTAAAAGTATATCTTGCAGCACCCTTTTTCAGCGAGAGTCAAATTCAAAAAGTGAAAAAATTAGAAGCAGCACTTGCAAGTAATGAAACAGTAGCGTCTTATTTTAGTCCGATGCGTTGCCAACGTCCAGAAGGATTAGCAGAGGATATTGAGCCATTTACACCAGTGTGGGCAAAAGCTACGATGGAAAACGATGTTAAAGAAGTTGAAGCTGCTGATGTGATTGTTGCCATCTTAGACTATGATGGACAGGATACTGATTCGGGCACTGCATGGGAATTAGGCTATGCGATTGCGAAAGGCAAACCGACTTTCTTAGTACGTTTTGAGGAAGATGTACCGGGAAATATTATGCTCACAGAGCGAAATACCGCCTTCTTTACCGAAGCTGAGCAAGTAGAAACATATGATTTTATGGAAGCTCAAACTATACCTTATACCGGCAAATATATATAGTTATTATTTATTTTTTATTCATTTCGGGGCGAACAAATAACAAAAAGAGAGGTATTGATTTTCTCTCTTTTTTTCTTTTTTATCGTAAAGAAGAGTTATCCTAAGTTGAAAGCCTATAATTAAGGGTACGAAAAGGAATAGGGGGTAAGAAAATGTTATAATAAAGGGCACAGATTTTTTATAGGATAAGAAAAAATTTTTTATGAAAAATAAAAGAGGAGGATAAAGAGCACGAGTAACCTGTTCAAGGAAATTATCATGAACTTGAAATATTAAGAAAAAGGTTTAGACAACGTGTTAAAATAATACTATGACAAAAACGAAAATCATATTTATGGGGACACCTCAGTTTTCTCAAACGGTTTTGCAAGGATTAATTGATAGCCAACGTTATGATATTTTAGCTGTGGTGACGCAACCAGATCGTAAGGTGGGACGTAAGCAAGAACTTCGACAAACACCTGTAAAAGAGTTAGCATTGAAAGCTAACTTGAAAATTTTACAACCAGAGAAATTATCTGGTTCGCCTGAAATGGAAGAATTGTTAGCCTTTGGCGCTCAAGGTGCAGGTATTGTAACGGCAGCCTTCGGACAATTTTTGCCGGGGAAATTGCTTGATGCAATGGCTTTTGCGGTAAATGTTCACGCGTCTTTATTGCCTAAATACCGTGGCGGAGCACCTATTCATTATGCAATTATGAATGGCGAAAAAGAAGCAGGCGTGACCATTATGGAGATGGTTAGAAAAATGGATGCAGGCGATATGGTTGCAAAAGCTTCTACTCCGATTTTAGAAGAAGATAATGTAGGTACAATGTTTGAAAAATTAGCTGTTGTCGGTCGTGATCTTCTTCTTGAAACACTCCCTCTCTATGTTGCAGGAGAAATCAAGCCAGAAGCACAGGATGAAACGCAAGCTACTTTTTCTCCAAACATTAGTCCTGAAGAAGAAAAAATAGACTGGACAAAAAAGAATCGTCAAATCTTTAATCAGATTCGCGGTATGAATCCTTTCCCTGTGGCACATACCACCTGGAATGAAGGGCGTTTCAAAATCTACAATAGTCGTCCCATTGACACAGACAAACACGGACAGCCTGGCGAAATCATTGACAAAACAAAAAAATCGCTCGTAGTGGCAACAGGTTCTGGTGCCTTAGAACTTTTAGAAGTACAGCCGGCTGGAAAGCCCAAAATGGATATTGTTAGTTTCCTCAATGGTTTAGGACAGAAAGTAAATATAGGTGATCAATTTGGCAAGTAATGCAAGACAAGTCGCACTCGATGTGCTTAACGATATTTTTGGGAATGATGCGTATGCGAATATCGCCTTAGATAGAACGTTACGTGAGGTACAACTTTCGGACTTAGATCGTAATTTTGTAACGGCTTTGGTCTATGGTGTAGTGTCCAAGGAAAAACTTTTGGAGTGGTATCTAGAGCCGTTCTTTAAAAAACAACCGAAACCTTGGGCCAAGATGCTTTTGATAATGACTATATATCAAATCCTTTTTATGGATAAAGTGCCAACTTCAGCTGCGGTTGATGAGGCTGTTAAGATAGCTAAACGTAAGGATGGACAGCAAGCAGGAAACTTTATTAATGCTGTTTTACGTAATTTTATGCGGTCAGAACGCCGAAATGAAGAACCAAAAACTTGGGAAATCAAATATTCTATGCCGAAACTTCTTTTGGATAAAATGGTACGTCAGTTTGGTGGGAAACGTACAGGAATGATTTTAGAGAGCTTAGAAAAACCAAGTAAAGCCAGTCTCAGAATAATTGATCCTCAAGTTACTATTCCTGACACAGTTCCTTCAGAACTCTCGCCGGTTGGCCGTGTGGCAGACCATGGTAATTTTGCTCATAGCCAAGCATTTATTGAAGGAAAAATGACCATTCAGGATGAGACAAGTCAGTTGGTAGCCCCACAACTTGATTTAAAGGGAAGCGAACGGGTTCTTGACGCCTGTGCTGCCCCAGGAGGTAAAACAACACATATCGCTCAATATCTTGATACAGGACATGTTACAGCCTGTGATTTATATGATCACAAGCTAAAGCTCATTGAAGACAATGCGGAACGTCAAGGCGTGTGGGAAAAAATTACGACAGTCAAAGCCGATGCAACACAATTAGAAGAACGTTTTGCAGATGATGAGGACTTTGACCGCATATTGGTTGATGCACCGTGTTCGGGTATTGGTTTAATTCGTCGCAAACCTGATATTCGCTATCGTAAAGAAAGCTCTGATTTTCTTAATTTACAGGAAATCCAACTGAGAATATTGGACAGTGCTTCGAAAAAGCTGAAGAAAAATGGTATAATGGTTTACAGTACCTGCACAATTTTTGATGAAGAAAACTTTGAGGTAGTCAATAAGTTCCTTGAGGCTCATCCAGAATTTGAACAGGTTGAAATTTCGCATGAAAAAGAAGATATTGTCACAGACGGTTGTATTTTCATTACACCGGAAATGTACTATACAGATGGTTTCTTTATTGCGAAATTCAGAAAACTTTAATTCTTTTATAAGGAGCAAAAGTGGAATATAGTATTTTATCAGACATTGGTATGAAACGTACTGCCAACCAAGACTTTGCAGGCACTTATGTTAACCGCGCAGGTTATCGTCTTTTTCTTTTAGCAGATGGTATGGGTGGTCACAAAGCAGGCAATGTCGCTAGTAAATTAACCGTAGAGGATTTGGGGAAATTGTGGTCCGAATCATTTTTTGATGATGGCACACCTGTTGCGACAATGGAAACATGGCTTCGCAATCAAATCCGTAATGAAAGTGAAAATATTGCAGATTTAGGTAAACTAGATGAATATCAAGGGATGGGAACAACTCTTGAAGCTTTAGTGATGCAAGAAGGACAAGTCATTTCAGCTCACGTTGGTGACAGTCGTACCTATCTCATTCGTGATGGACAATTGCAAAAAATTACAACAGATCATTCTTTAGTTCAAGAACTTGTTGATGCAGGTCAAATTACTGAAGAGGAAGCTGAAATACACCCTAACAAAAATATCATTACACGTTCTCTTGGCCAGTCAGCCGAAGTACAAGCTGATTTACAAGCTGTTGATGTTCAGCCAGGGGACTATCTGTTGATGAACTCTGATGGTTTGACCAATATGATTTCTGCTGAGGAAATTTTAGAAGTTGTTTATTCTGAGGCTAGTATTGAAGAGAAAACGGAAATACTTGTAGGTCTTGCAAATGAAGCAGGTGGTCATGACAATATCACAGTAATCTTGGTGAAAATTGACGAAGAGTCTGCAGTGGTGAATGAAGATGTGGAGGTTGACTGATGATTCAAATCGGAAAAATCTTTGCAGATCGCTATAAAATCATTAAAGAAGTTGGTCGTGGTGGTATGGCTAATGTTTATCAAGGTGAAGATACGTATCTTGATAATCGGCAAGTCGCTATTAAAGTTTTGCGTTCTAATTTTGAAAATGACAATATTGCCATTGCTCGTTTTCAAAGAGAAGCATTCGCAATGGCAGAACTTTCTCACCCCAATATCGTTAGTATTTCTGATGTAGGAGAGTCTGAAAATCAACAATATATCGTAATGGAATATGTTGATGGTATGACTTTAAAGCAATACATCAATGAACACGCCCCTTTATCAAATGATGAGGCAGTGAATATTACTTCAGAAATACTTTCGGCTATGGAATGTGCACATAACCATGGCATTATTCACCGGGATTTGAAACCGCAAAATGTGTTACTCTCACAAAGTGGTAACGTGAAAGTGACGGACTTCGGTATTGCCAAAGCCTTAACAGAAACGAGTTTAACACAAACGAACACGATGTTTGGTAGTGTTCACTACTTATCGCCAGAACAAGCGCGTGGTGCCAATGCAACGCTTCAGTCAGATATTTATGCTATTGGTATTATCTTGTTTGAGTTGTTGACAGGGCAGATCCCGTTTGATGGTGATTCTGCCGTAGCCATTGCCTTGAAACATTTTCAGGAAAATGTACCCAGCATTATCAACATCAACAAAAATGTACCTCAAGCGTTAGAAAATGTCGTAATCAAAGCAACAGCTAAAGATATCGACAATCGCTATGCGAATGTTGAAGAGATGATGACAGATCTCGCTACGGCTACCAGTTTGGATCGTAAAGGAGAACCGAAACTTACCTTTGATAAGGATTTAGATGCAACTAAAGCTTTGCCTAGTAAGTTAATTAATCCTTATGATACGAAGCCATTAATTGATCATCCGCAAGCTGAGCAAAAGGATGAAGCTAAAGATAAAGCGTCTGAAGATAAGGCAAAAACAGATTCTGAGCCAAAAAAGAAAAAATCACGCAAAGGCTTAATTGCTTGGATTATCCTTGCCCTTGTACTTATTGCAGGCGGCATCACAGCTTGGATGATTACAACACCTCAAAATGTTTCTGTTCCTGATGTGACAAATATGACACAGGCAGAAGCAGAAAGTAAACTGAAAGAGAAAAATCTTGCTGTAGGAAATATTATTCCCGAACTAAGTACGACGGTTGAAAAAGATAAAGTAACACGTACGAATCCTGAATCTGGATCAAATGTCCGAAAAAATAGCAAAGTAGATATCTATGTCTCACAAGGTGCAACCGGCTTCAAGATGGACGACTATGTAGGTCAAAAATATGAAGACGTTGTTGACGAGCTTGTTTTGAATAAAAATATCAGTAAGAGCCAAATTAAGGTTAACTACGTGACAAGCTCCGAAGATTCTGGCACTATTGTGAAACAAACGCCAGCTAAAGGAGAGTTTTTCGATCCGACAGGTAACGATCAAATTACATTTGATGTATCCGAAGGCGAGACAGTAATTATGCCTGCGCTTGCTCTTACTTCAGGTGGATTAAGCTCAACATCAGCAATCAGTTACCTCAATCAGCTTGAAAGTCTTGGTGTTCCTACATCCAATATAACTTTTGTTGATGCTAGCACGGCTAGCAAGGTTTCAAGTTCTAACCTCGATGGTTATTATGTAACACAGACCAGCCCTGAATCAGGAAAAGAATTTAATCCTTCAAATACAAAAATTACATTGACAGTGGCTAAAGCTAACAATAGTAATACTGGTGGCAATCAAACGCCAGAAACTACAACTGAAACAACTCCGGAAACAACACCAGAGACGACTCCAGAAACAACACCAGAGACTTCACCAGAACAAGGTAAAGACTCTTCCAACCAAGAAAAAGATTCTTCATCAAACAATGGAGACACGAATAGTACAACGGAACAAGCGTCTTGACACAAAAAAACTTCCAGATATCT
>NZ_KQ968940.1:200642-203340 GCF_001578715.1 Lactococcus sp. DD01
TTTTTATATAGTAAAAGAAAAAAACTGCCCAAAGGCAGTTTTTTCTGAGTCTTAACGACGAAGACCGAGTGAAGCGATAAGTTCGCGGTAACGTTGAACATCTTTTTCACGAAGGTAAGCAAGAAGGTTACGACGGTGACCGATTTTTTTCATCAATCCACGGTAAGTTGCGTGGTCTTTTTTGTGTGATTTGATGTGGTCGTTAAGGTGGTTGATTTCCCAAGTCAAAACAGCGATTTGAACTTCAGGTGAACCAGTATCGCCTTCAGTGCGCGCATATTGCTTGATGATTTCTTGTTTTTTTTCTTTTGAGATTGCCATGAGTTTTTCTCCTTTTTATTTAGTGCTCATACCGAGTAGAGCGCAGGCAAAGCGCAAAACCAAGAATGAGTTGTAAAAAACTACCTACTTATCTTACACTATTTTTAGACTTTTTACAAGCTTATTAGGTAACAAAAGCTGTTTTAGTTTAAGGTATTTTCTTTTTCAATCGTTGCAGTGATTGCATCAATTACTGTGGCTACAAAATGATTTTGTTCTAAAGAAACAACACCGGCAACAGTGGTCCCGCCAGGACTTGAAACTTTATCGACCAAAGTCCAAGGACCTTCACCTGATTCCAAAATCATTTGAGCAGAAGCTGCAACGGTTTCTGCAACGATTTTGGTAGCTTGATCTTTAGGAATACCATGAAGAACACCAGCTCGGCTCAAAGCATCAACAAACATATAGATATATGCAGGACTAGAACCAGCAATCGCTGTGAAAGTAGAAAAATCTTTTTCAGCAACTTCATGAACAGTACCGATGGAAGAGAAGATTTCTTGAGTCAATTGATAGATATCAGAACTTACATACTCATTACGTACAATCGCAGAAGTCGATTTCTGAATTTGTGCGTTAATGTTTGGCATTACGCGAATGATGGGAAAGTCATATGTTTTAGACATGTTTGATAAGGCTTCCAAATCGAAACCGGCTGCGATAGAAATAAGGGTTTTATCTTTCGTAAACAGAGGGGAAATCTCTTCCATGATGTCAGGCAAAATTTGAGGTTTGACAGCCATAACGATAAGATCAGATTGTTCAACGAGCTCACCATGTGAGTGACTAGCAAACACACCCAATTTATCAGCTTGCTCCTGTGTCTTTCTCAAATCACGTCCCGAAATAAGCACGCGGACATTTGACTTATCAAGTCCAGTAATGATAGCAGATGCCATCTTACCGACACCTATAAAACCAATTGTTTTCATTTTATCTCCATTTTCTTTATAGTAGAACTTCCTTCATTTTAGCATATATTTTAGCATATTTATAGAAACAAAGACAATAATTAGAAATACTCTTAGAATATGATATAATCGATGTATATTCTATTAGAAATTTAACAAGTTTTGGAGGCCATATAAAATGGAAAAATATGCAATTATACTCGCGGCTGGAAAAGGCACGCGCATGAAATCGTCTTTACCAAAAGTTCTTCACAATGTGGCAGGAAAAACAATGCTAGGTCACGTTTTACAAAGTGTGAATCAAGTGGATATGGAAAAACGTATCGTGATTGTTGGGCATGAAGCAGATAAAGTTATTGAAACTCTTCCTAAAGGAACAAACTTTGTGAAACAAGATGAGCAATTAGGAACTGGCCATGCGGTTCGTATTGCCTCAGATTTACTTGAAAATGAAGAAGGTGCAACTTTGGTTATTGCGGGAGATACACCTTTAATTACAGGCGAAACTTTAGAACAATTATTTGAGTATCATGTGGCGCAAAAAGCTACCGCAACTATTTTAACAGCTATTGCACCAAATCCTACAGGCTATGGACGTATCATCCGCGATGCTGAGGATTGTGTGGAAAAAATTGTGGAGCAAAAAGATGCTTCTGCAGAAGAACAAGCTATCCAAGAAATCAATACAGGTACTTATATCTTTGATAACAAGGCTTTGTTCTCAGCGCTTGAAAATCTTACAACGGATAACGCACAAGGGGAATACTACTTGACAGATGTTATCGAAATTTTCAAAAAGCAAGGAAAAACTGTTACGGCCCATATTTTAGAAGACTTTGATGAAAGTCTTGGTGTAAACGATCGTGTTGCTTTAGCACAAGCAGAAAAAATTATGCGTCATCGCATCAACCATCAACATATGGTCAATGGTGTGACACTTATTGATCCAGAAACAACTTATATTGATGCAGATATCGAAATCGGTGAAGAAACGGTCATTGAACCAAATGTACAAATTATGGGTAATACCGTTATTGGTAAGAAAACCTTGATTACAAGTGGAAGCCGCATTGAGAATTCAGAAATTCATTCTCATTGTGAAATCCGTTCGTCATGGATTGAAAGCAGTAAAATGAACATTATGAGTAATGTTGGACCATATGCTCACTTACGCCCAGGAACGGTTCTCAGCGAAAAAGTTCATGTGGGTAACTTTGTTGAAATCAAGGGCTCAACACTCGGTAAAGGAACAAAAGCCGGTCACCTTACTTACATTGGTAATGCAACAGTTGGTGAAAAAGTAAACTTCGGTGCTGGAACAATCACTGTAAATTATGATGGTCAAAATAAATACAATACGGAAATTGATGATTTTGCCTTTATTGGTTCTAACTCAACATTAGTAGCACCACTTCGTGTGGGTAAAAACGCCTTGACTGCTGCCGGCTCAACCATTACTAAGG
>NZ_KQ968940.1:203577-234337 GCF_001578715.1 Lactococcus sp. DD01
ACCAGAAAGTATCGCAATTGGACGTTCACGTCAAGTTGAAAAGTCAGGTGCTGCACGTCGCTTGCCGCATTTTCGTGGTGAGTAAAATATAAGAAAATAAAGATAACGGAGATAAACATGCGAGAATTTGACGAGAAAAAGTTTGAAGAACCCACTTTGTCTCGTGAGCAAATTTTTCACGGACAAATTTTTCGAGTGGTAAAAGACTTAGTAAGTTTACCAGATGAAACAATGGCAACAAGAGAGCTAGTTTTTCATAATGGTGGTGTTGCTGTTGCACCAATAAGTGGAGATAAGCTTGTATTGGTAGGACAATATCGTAAAGCTTTTGAAAAATTTATTTATGAAGTGCCTGCGGGGAAACTAGAAGCCGATGAGTTGGATGACCCGAAAGCCGCCGCTTTACGTGAGTTAGAAGAAGAGACGGGCTACACAGCAGAACAACTTGTCGAAATTACGAGCTTTTATGGTACACCTGGTTTTTCTTCTGAAAAAACATATCTTTATTTCCCTATTGGACTCACGAAGGTTGAAAACCCTCGTCCGAAAGACGAAGGAGAATTTCTTGAAATGATTGAAGTGACGCTCCCGGAAGCTAAGACAATGATTGAAGAAGGGCAAATTTGTGATGCTAAGACAATCATGGCTGTTTGGTACTGGGAGCTGAAAAATCTGAAAAAACAAGGAGATTTAGATGCCTAAACCACTTTTGACAGATGATATCATTGAGGATGCAGAGCGAAAAAGAAGACGTTTAGAGAGAAGTCTCAAAGAAGAATTAGAGCAAGATCGAGAAATATCAGAGAAATACGATAAACTTGAACGTGATTTATCAAAAAATGCGGTTTATAAAAGTCGCCGCATTGAAAATGCCAAGCAGAAAAAACGAAGTAGTCGTGTAAACAAATGGCTCCTTATTACTTCGCTTGTTGTAATTGGGATAGGAATTTTGTTTTTCTGGTACTATTTCTAAACGATATCTATACCTCACATATATGTGGGGTTTTATTTTAAACTTTTATACTATATAATGTACTTACCACAATGAAAGAAAAAGGAGAATAAAAATGAAATTAGGAATTATTTGTGCAATGGAAGAAGAGCTCCGTACTCTTGTAGAAAATCTTGACAATGCAAGTAAGATTACACGTCACGGTTATGTCTTTCATACCGGCTCAATAGGTCGTCATGAGGTTGTACTGGTCCAATCAGGAATAGGTAAAGTGATGTCTGCAATGGCAGTTACTTTGTTGGTTGAAGTTTTTTCCGTTGATGGGATTATTAATACAGGTTCTGCTGGTGCGGTTAATCACGAATTAAAAATAGGCGATGTTGTTGTTGCTGACAAGCTTGCTTATCATGATGTTGATGTTACAGCTTTTGGCTATGCTTTTGGGCAAATGGCGCAACAGCCGCTTTATTTTGAGAGCAGTAAATATTTCGTTTCGGAGCTTAAAAAAGCGATTGAGAATCCTGTTGTTGGTCTGATTACAAGCTCTGACAGCTTTATTTCTAGCGACGGTCGCATTGCTGAAATTAAAAAACACTTTCCAGATGTTTTGGCCGTTGAAATGGAAGGGGCTTCGATTGCCCAAGCAGCAACAGCCTTGAAAAAACCGTTTGTCATTATTCGTGCGATGTCGGATACAGCAAGCCACGATGCAAATGTGAAATTTGATGAATTTATTATTGAAGCTGGTCGCAAATCTGCGCAAACATTAATGAATTTTCTGAACAATATGGAATAAACGATAATTAGCTGACTTTTTCACCAGAAAAAGTTATAATAATAAAATCAATACATGGAAGTGGAGAAGAATGAAATGACTATTACTCAAGATTTCACACAAAAACTTTATGACAACTTTGCGGAAAACCCTAAATTTCGTGCTGTAGAGAATGCAGCGACGAAAAATGGGCTCCTGAATGCTTTGGAAGTTCGTAGCTCACATGCCAACAATATTCCAGAGTTTTCAATTGACCTTACCAAAGATAAAGTAACGAATCAAAAACAATCAGGTCGTTGTTGGATGTTTGCTGCTCTGAATACTTTCCGTCATAAAATGATTGGACAATTTAAGTTAGAAAACTTTGAACTGTCACAGGCTTACACTTTCTTTTGGGATAAATACGAAAAGTCAAATTGGTTTATGGAACAAATTATTAACCATGTAGATATGGACGATCGTCGCTTGAAATTTTTACTCCAAACACCACAACAAGATGGTGGACAATGGGATATGGTTGTGGCGCTTTTTGAAAAATACGGTGTTGTTCCTAAGGATATTTATCCTGAATCAGCAGCATCTTCTAATTCGCGTGAACTCAACCAGTATTTAGACAAACTGTTGCGCCAAGATGCTCAATTATTGAGAGAAGCACTGGCAAAGGGCGAAGATGTACAAGTTCTTAAAGAAGATTTGTTACAAGAAATTTTTAACTTTTTAGCAGCAACTCTTGGACTTCCTCCGCAACATTTTGAGTATGCATTCCGTGACAAAGAAAGCGCATTAGAAAAATTCTCAGGCACAGCCCAAGAATTTTATGCTCAATATGTAGATATCAAACTTGATGACTATGTTTCAGTCATTAATGCACCAACAGAAGATAAACCTTACAACAAATCATACACAGTTGAATTTCTGGGAAATGTGGTTGGAGCTCGTGATGTTAAGCACTTGAATCTTGACATGGATCGTTTCAAAAAACTCGCCATTGCACAAATGCAAGCAGGTGAAACAGTTTGGTTTGGTTGTGATGTTGGACAAGTTTCAAATCGTAAGGATGGTTTGTTGACTCTTGATGCATATGATTTTGAGACAGCGCTTGATATTCACTTTACACAGGACAAAGCCTCACGCTTAGATTATGCTGAATCTTTAATGACACATGCTATGGTTTTAACAGGTGTAGATTTGGATGAAAATGGAGCACCTACGAAATGGAAAGTTGAAAACTCTTGGGGGAAAGATGTTGGTAAGGAAGGCTATTTTGTGGCCTCTGATGCTTGGATGGATGAATATACCTACCAAATCGTAGTACGCAAAGATTTGCTCACTCCTGAAGAACTTGCAGCCTACAATGCTGAACCTCAGATCCTCTTACCTTGGGATCCTATGGGAGCTTTGGCTTAAAAGAAGAGAAGATGTCCCATATGGACATCTTTTTTGCTATAATAATATTATGGAAAATACGGATATCATATACGGCTTACACGCTGTAACAGAGTCACTCAATGCAGGAGTAGTCAATAAACTCTATGTCGAGGAAAAATTACGGGGTAAGAACGTTGAGAAAATCAAGGAACTTGCGCGTGAAAAAAAAGTAAACATCTCTTGGACACCCAAAACTGAATTAAATAAAATATCAGAAAACGGAGTTCATCAAGGTTTTGTTGCCCGTGTGGCAGAATTTGCTTATGCAGAATTGGCAACAATTTTAGCACAAGTTTCGGATAAAGAAACTGCGACAATTTTAATTTTAGATGAGCTGACAGATCCTCACAATTTAGGATCAATTGCCCGAACAGCAGATGCAACAGGAGTAGATGCGATTATTATTCCAAAACACCGCGCGGTAGGGATCACGCCAACAGCAGTAAAAGCAAGTACAGGTGCTTTGCAACATGTGCCCGTGGTACGTGTTACTAATCTTTCTCAAACGTTAGATAAACTAAAAGAAGCTGGTTTTTGGACTTTTGGAACCGACATGGACGGTACCACTTATTCTAAATGGAATACCTCGGGTAAAGTTGCCTTGGTGATTGGAAATGAAGGAAAAGGTATTGGTCAAAATCTGAAGAAACAAGTGGACGAGATGATTACTATTCCGATGGTTGGCCATGTTCAAAGTTTGAATGCAAGTGTTGCTGCCAGTATTTTGATGTACGAAATTTTTAGAAATAAGATGTAAGGGGAAAAAGATGACTTTTCGCATTGTTACTGATTCAACAGCGGATTTGAGTGAAGATTATTTACAAAAGTACGACATAGCTGTATTAGGAATGACTGTCACTATTGGTGAGCAAACCTATCCAACTATTGGCGAAAATAGCCTGAGTAATGAACACCTTCTCCGAGAAATTAAAGCAGGCAAAACTGTTCAAACATCACAAATTAATTCTGGCCAGTTTTCCGAGTTATTCAAAAAATTTATAAGCCAAAATCCAGAAGAAGAAATTGTGTATCTGGCCTTTTCATCAGGCTTATCAGGTACTTATCAATCTGCCGTTATTGCTCGAGAAATGATTCTAGAAGAATATCCGAAAGCTAAAATTACGGTAGTGGATACATTGGCCGCAGCTTCTGGAGAGGGTTTCTTGGTCCAAGAAATGGTGAATCTACGAGAATCTGGGAAGAGTTTGACAGAAGCGTTGCCTATTTTTGAAACACTTATTTTACGCCTTAAGAGTCTTTTCATGGTTGACGACTTGAATCATCTGGCACGTGGAGGACGTATTCCCAAAGCTGTTGCTATGGTTGGAACGATGGCCAACATCAAACCTCTCCTTACCGTAGATGCAGAAGGCAAGTTGACACAACTGACTAAAGTACGTGGCAAGAAGAAAGCAATAAAAAGTTTAGTTGACATGACACTTGAAGAGATGGACCCGGCTTATTCACATGTAATTGTGGCCTATTCTGGGAGCGAAGCCACTGCTCAAGAAGTGAAACAACTCTTCTTGGAACAACATGTTGACAAGGTTGACATCCGTCCTCTGAGTCCAACGATTGTCACTCATACAGGTTCTGGTACTTTGGCGATTTTTTCAATTACTAAAAAAAATAGAAAATAATATAAAAAATCACAGTTGAACTCTTGTTTTACTGTGATTTTGTGTTAAAATATAGAGTGAGTGTAAACTCGATAAATTGAAAATATGAATTGTGATATGTGAGGAAAGGGGTCGCTTTTATGCTAAAAAGTGGACTTTATACGGGCGTTGACATCGGTACAAATACTATTAAAGTGTTGGTTGCGGAGTACGTCTCAGACGAAATGAATATAATTGGCGTCGGTAATGCAAAATCTGACGGTCTAAAAAACGGAATTATTGTAGATATTGAAAAGGTGGCAACAGCTTTGCGCAAGGCTGTTAACGCTGCTGAAGAACGTGCGGGGATTACGATTGACAAAATTAATGTCAGTATTCCTGCCAATCAACTCGAAATGGAAAACTGCCAAGGCATGGTTCCAATTATCGGGACTTCAAAAGAAATTACAGAAGATGATGTAATGCAAACGGTGCAAAATGCATTGATGCGTGGTGTAGTTCCTGAACGTGAAATAATTTCTGTAGAGACAACTGAGTTTACAGTTGATGATTTCACAGGAATATCTGACCCTCGTGGGATGTTTGGTGTGCGTTTAGGTATGCGTGGTATCATTTATACTGGTCCAAAAACATTAGTACACAACATTCGTAAAGTTGTGGAACGTGCTGGCTTGATTGTGGATAATCTCGTGATTGCTCCGCTGGCTATGAGTCACTATGTACTTTCAGAAGGAGAACGTGAGTTTGGTACAGTAATGATTGATCTTGGTGCAGGCCAAACAACAGTTTCCGCTGTTCGTGATCAACAGCTGAAGTTTGCACATACAAGCCCAGAAGGTGGCGATTATGTGACACGTGACATTTCTACTGTACTTAATACTTCATTGAGTGAAGCAGAAGATTTGAAACTAAATTATGGTGAAGCAAGTACTGAGCGCGCCAGTCAAGAAGAATACTTCCCGGTTGACGTTGTTGGACAAACAGACCCAGAAGAAATCACAGAATATTACCTTTCACAAATTATTGAAGCACGTTTAACACAAATTTTTAACCGTGTGAAATCAGATTTGGAAAACACACGTTCATTAGATTATCCTGGTGGAATTGTGGTCCTTGGCGGAGCTGCGGCAATGCCTGGCACAGTGAATCTTGCAACAAAAGTTATTGGGATGAATGCACGTCTTTTCGTACCAAGCGAAATGGGCTTACGTAACCCAGCTTTCGCTCAAGTAATCAGTGTTGTCAACTACGTTGGTGAACGCACAGACATTGATCGACTTGTATCACAAGCCATTGCTTCTGACAGCACATATGTTGCTCCTGTTGCGCAATATGAAGAACCTGTTCTTCCGGCAACAGATACAATGGATTATGAAGAAAATAACTTCTACCAAACAGAAGCTCCAACTCGTCCAGTTGCTCAACCAGCAGCTGAACCTGAAGAAGAAAAAGAAGGTGTTGTGGATCGTATGCGCAACATGTTCTCAAACCTTTTTGACTAAAACGACTTAATAACGGAGAAATAAAACATGGAATTTTCATTTGATACAGAAATCGCTCAAGGCGCTGTAATTAAAGTTATCGGTGTTGGTGGCGGCGGTGGTAACGCAGTTAACCGCATGATTGAAGAAGGCGTTTCTGGCGTTGACTTTATCGTAGCTAATACAGATGTACAAGCTTTGCGCAGTTCAAAAGCAGATACAGTAATTCAACTTGGTCCAAAATTGACACGAGGACTTGGTGCAGGTGCACAGCCTGAGGTTGGTCGCCGTGCCGCAGAAGAATCTGCAGAAACAATTGCCCAATCTTTTGAAGGCGCAGATATGGTCTTCATCACTGCTGGTATGGGTGGTGGAACAGGAACAGGTGCTGCTCCTGTAATCGCTCAAATCGCAAAAGAAATTGGTGCTTTGACAGTTGCAGTTGTAACTCGTCCATTTGGTTTTGAAGGCTCAAAACGTAGCTACTTTGCAACAGAAGGCATTGAAGATCTTCGTGCAAATGTAGACACATTACTTATCATCTCAAACAACAACTTGCTTGAAATCGTTGATAAGAAAACTCCTTTGACAGAGGCATTGCGTGAAGCAGATAATGTTCTCCGCCAAGGTGTTCAAGGTGTTACTGACTTGATTACAAATCCAGGTATGATTAACCTTGACTTCGCTGATGTGAAAACAGTTATGGCGAACAAAGGAGATGCCCTCATGGGTATCGGTGTTGCAACTGGTGAAGATCGTGTCATTGAAGCAACACGTAAAGCGATTTACTCACCATTGCTTGAAACAACAATTGAAGGTGCTGAAAATGTCCTCCTTAATGTTACAGGTGGTATGGATATGAGCCTTATTGAAGCTCAGGATGCTTCAGAAATTGTTATTCAAGCTGCAGGTAACGATGTGAACATCTTGTTGGGTACATCTATTGATGACTCACTCAGTGATGAAATTCGTGTTACTGTTGTAGCCACAGGTGTTTCACAAGATGCAACTGATGAATATTTAGGAACATCTACAGCTCCAGTTGTAGATGAACCACGTCGTCAACCGAACTTTCAACATACTTCGATGAAACAAGCCTCAGCGCCAACTTCACGACCAGCACAAGCTTCACAGCCTTCACAAGCCCAACAAGCTCCTACACAAAAATCAGGATCTGCTTTTGGTGATTGGGATCTTCGTCGCGATGCTTCACCGCGTCAAAACGGAAATCAAAACCGTGAAAACTCATCGAATGTTACAAGCTTCTCAGGTATCCCATCTACAGATGAAGATATCGATACTCCACCATTTTTCCGTAAATAATGAGTATAGCAGAAAATGTTAAAAATATTTTGAACAAGGTAGATGTGGCAAAAGCTACATCTCCTTATTCAAATCAAGACGTTCAGGTGATTGCCGTAACCAAGTATGTCGATACTGCAAAAGCAGCACAAGTAGTTGAAGCAGGTATTCATCATTTAGCAGAAAATCGTACAGATTTATTTCTTGAAAAATATAAGGCTCTTGAAAACAAAGATATTACTTGGCATCTCATCGGAAATTTGCAACGCCGTAAAGTAAAAGATGTCATTAATTTAGTTGATTACTTTCATGCTTTAGATTCGGTCAAGCTTGCCAAAGAAATTGAAAAACGTGCGGAACATATGATAAAATGTTTCCTCGAAGTCAATATCTCAGGTGAAGAGACAAAACATGGATTTGCGCCAGAAGACATAGATCAAGCTTTAGCAGAAATTTCACAGTTAGATAATGTGGAAATTGTGGGCTTGATGACGATGGCGCCGATTGATGCTGATAATGAGCAGTTGGATAACATTTTCGCTTCGATGAAGCAATTGCAAATCGAAATTGCGGCTAAAGAAATTACTAATATTCCTTGTACTGAATTGAGTATGGGAATGAGCCGTGATTATACAAGAGCAATTCAACAAGGAGCGACCTTTGTTCGAATTGGTACAGCATTTTTTGAATAAAATTTGTATAGAATCTTAAGCATTGAAAACGGAGGGAAGTATGGCCTTAAAAGATCAATTTGATAAATTAAAAAAATTTTTCGAAGAGGACGACGATGAGTATGATGAACCCGTTGTAGCGGCACAAAAGCCACAACCACAACCGCAAAAGTCTTCAACAGTAAACACAGAAAAGAAAGCCACAGGTATGAATCGTCCGGTTCAACCTCAAAGACAAGCGCAAGCAAAATCAACTGCTAAACGCCCAGCATCCTTTTCTTCAACAACAAATAACACTAAAACAACAGAGAAAAAAGTTCAAAAACCTATGATGAATCAAGCCACAACAAATGCAGGACAAGTTATTGCCATCAAAGAGCCACGTGCCTATTCTGATATTATGGAATCTGCGCGCATCGTTAAAAATGGAGAGTCGGTTTTGGTTAACTTCAAGTTTATGCCAGATAACCAAGCACGACGTTCAATTGACTTCTTGACTGGTGTTGTATTTACACTTGATGGTGATGTTCAAAATGTTGGCGGACAAATTTTCTTACTCACACCGGCGAATATCACAGTTGATGCTTCCCAAGAATTAAGTATCTTGGCAGGGCAAAACTTTGAGAACTTCGATATTTAATAAACTATGATTATATATATTTTAATTCGACTGATTGGTCTTTATACCTGGGTTTTAGTAGCTTATGCTCTGATGAGTTGGATACCAAGCCTTTATGATACAGCTGTAGGCCGTTTTATTGTCAAAATTTCAAGACCTTATCTGAGCTTATTTGAAGGTATTCCATTACGTTTTGCAGGATTAGATTTCACAATCGTGCTTGGTGTAATTGCTTTACAAGTTATTCAACAACTTCTTTTACGCTTCTTATGAGTCATGAAAATATATATCAACACTTTCATCCTGATGAAAAGCAATTTATTGATCGCGTCTTAGACTGGATGGATCGTGTGGAAAACAATTATTCTGTAGTTACTACTTATTTTCTAAATCCTAGAGAAGTTGAAATTCTCGAATCTTTAGCAAATAAGCGGGAACTTCAGATTTTTTCTACTCAGGATATTGCCCAGACCGAACTCACTAAGATTATTATTGCGCCTGAATTTTATCAGTTAGATGTCGCAGACTTTGACCTGGCGTTGTTAGAAATTTTATACGCTAAGAAATTTTATCAACTCAAGCATTCCCAAATTTTGGGAAGTTTCTTAGGTCAAACGGGAATTCGGCGTTCAGAGCTTGGCGATATTATTTTAAGCGAAGGAAGGGCACAAGTTTTTGTTTCCAAACATCTTCTTGAAATCTTTCAGAATAATATCAAAAAAATTGGTTCTGCCACCGTACAATTTGTTGAAAAACCATTTGAAGAGCTGATAGAAACAGAAGCTGCCTCAGTAATGAAAGTAGTCTTAGTTTCGAGTATGCGTATTGACAAAATTATTGCAAGCACTTTCGAGATTTCTCGCAATCTTGCCGTAAATATGTTACAATCAAGAAAGGTAAAATTAAATTACCTTGAAATTGAAAAGAAAGATTTTACTGTCGAACAAGGAGATTTAATCAGTGTTCGTGGCCTAGGTCGTATTAAGATTCTAAGAATTTTAGGTGAAACCAAAAAAGGTAAACAGAAAATCGAATGTGAAATTACTAAGAATCATAAGAAAAGATAGAGTCTCTTGGGAGATTGGAGGTACTTATGGCATTAAATAGTTTAGATGTTCAAAATAAAACATTTAATACACAAATGCGTGGTTACAACAAACATGAAATTGAAGAATTTTTAGATATCGTTGTTCGTGATTACGATGAATTTGCACAAAAAATTAAAGATCAAGAGCGTGAGCTTAGGGCTTTACGTGAACGCGTAAAATATTTCGATGATATGAAAGATTCCTTGAATAAATCTATTGTCGTTGCACAAGATGCGGCCGACAATTTACGTGTTCAAGCACAGAGTGAATCAAACAGCATTATTGCTGAAGCTAGTCAAAAAGGTCAGCTCATTATTGAAGCCGCTAAAAAAGAAGCAGGAACAATCCTTAATCAAGCTTCGGATGATGCACGTCGCTTGGTTCGTGATACAGATGATTTGAAACGTAAAATGCGTCTTTATCACCAACGTATGACTTCAATCATTGAGGCTCAGTTGGCAAGTATTCATTCAGAAGATTGGCAAGATACTCTAGAAGTAACATCTTCACATATTACAAATCCTGAAGAAAAGCTTCAAGAAATTGTGGATATGCAGTTGAGTGATACATCTTTACAAGGAAATATCGCTAAAGATGAACCTGCTAAGGCTGAAAAAAACACTGTTGTAGAACCTACAGTTAAGGAAGAAACTGAAAAAATAGTTGAAGTTGAAGAAACTGAAATTCCACAGACTGTGAAAGAAGTTTTGGCTCCTGCTCTTGAAGAGGAAACTCAAAAAATACCCTCAGAAGAAGGGGAAGTTGCAGAAACTGAAAAAAATGAAGAAACTTCTTATCCAGTTTTTCCAGAAATGCAAACAGAAGTTCCAGAAGTAGAAGCACCTGAACATAAATAATTTAATTTTAGGACAAGAAAAGAAAAATATATTTACAGCAAGTGAGAGTTGATGGAAGTCTCATATTCCCTGTTTTTCGGATTATCACCTAAATTATTCTAAGCCCAAGTCAAGTAAGTTTAGACGCTGTACACGTTACGTACGTAAGAGTTCTCACTTTTCGTGAGAAAAATTAAGGTGGTACCACGGTCTTTCGTCCTTTTTCGAAAGACCGTTTTTTATTATCATTCTAATCCGCTTTAGCGGATTAGAATGATAATACGCAGTGAGCGAAGCGAGTTGTGAACCAAGAAATATTCTTTCCGCTTTAGCGGATTAGAATGATAATGCGCAAGAAACAGAGAGTTTAGAGATACTGGTAAACAGATAAAGTTTAAAAGAAAGGTAAAAATTATGAAAATTAAAGATACATTGAATTTAGGGAAAACGGCTTTCCCGATGCGAGCAGGCTTGCCAAATAAAGAAGCTGGCTGGCAAAAAGGCTGGGAAGAAGCTAAACTTTATGAAGCACGTCAAGAACTGAATGAAGGTAAACCATCGTTTATGTTGCATGATGGACCTCCCTATGCAAATGGAAATATCCACGTTGGACATGCCCTAAATAAAATTTCGAAAGATATTATTGTACGCTATAAATCCATGTCTGGTTTCCGTGCACCATATGTACCAGGATGGGATACTCACGGTTTACCTATCGAACAACAACTTTCAAAAGCGGGTATGAACCGTAAAGAAATGGACATGTTAGACTATCTTGAGGAGTGTCGCAAATATGCGCTCAAGCAAGTAGATATGCAACGTTCAGACTTTAAGTCTTTAGGAGTTTTAGCAGATTGGGAACGTCCATATATGACACTTCTCCCAGAATATGAGGCTGCACAAATTCGTGTCTTCGGTAAAATGGCGGAAAAAGGCTATATCTACAAAGGTCAAAAACCAATTTACTGGTCTCCTTCATCAGAAAGTTCATTGGCAGAAGCGGAAATTGAATACCAAGATGTCCGTTCGGCATCAATCTTTGTGGCTTTCAAAGCAAAAGATGTTAAGGGCTTGTTACCAGAAGATGCAGAATTTGTTATCTGGACAACGACACCTTGGACATTGCCAGCAAATATGGGGATTTTTGTACATCCAGACTACGAATATTCAGTTGTAGAAGTAGGAAATCGTAAATTTGTTGTTGCTTCAGAAATGCTTAGCAAGGTGGCAGAGACTTTAGAGTGGGAAAACCCAACGGTAATTCAAACACTTAAAGGTTCTGAAATGGATATGATGACGGCTTATCACCCATTTTATGATCGTGAATCATTGATTATGAATGGGGATTATGTCACACTTGATTCTGGTACTGGACTCGTTCATAGCGCACCAGGTCATGGTGAAGATGACTACTTCTTTAGCCGTAAATATAAACTTGAAGTTCTATCACCTGTGGACAACCGTGGTTACTATACGGATGAAGCACCTGGTTTAGAAGGTATCTTCTACGATGAAGGAAACAAAATTGTAAGTAAATGGTTAGAAGAAAAAGGAGCTTTGCTGAAGCTTGACTTCTTTACACACAGTTATCCACATGATTGGCGTACGAAGAAACCCGTTATTTTCCGTGCAACACCACAATGGTTTGCATCGATTGATGACTTCCGTGAAAATATCCTAAGTGAAATTGAACAAGTGGATTGGATTATCCCTTGGGGGAAAACACGTCTCTATAATATGGTTCGTGACCGTGGAGATTGGGTCATTTCTCGTCAACGCGCTTGGGGTGTTCCACTGCCAATCTTCTATGCGGAAAATGGAGAGGCAATCATTACGCCGGAAACAACAGAACATGTTGCCCAGCTTTTTGCGGAACACGGTTCAAAAGTTTGGGTTGAACGTGAAGCTAAAGAGTTGTTACCAGAAGGCTTCACTCATCCTGGTTCTCCAAACGGTAAATTCACAAAAGAAAAAGACATCATGGATGTCTGGTTTGATTCAGGTTCATCATGGAATGGTGCTCTGAACGAACGCGATTACCTATCTTACCCTGCCGATCTTTATCTTGAAGGTTCAGATCAATATCGTGGTTGGTTTAACTCATCAATCACAACTTCAGTTGCTGTTAACGGTGTTTCTCCATACAAAGCAGTTCTGTCACAAGGTTTTGTTCTTGATGGAAAAGGACGTAAAATGTCTAAATCTATTGGTAATACAATTTTACCTTCAGATGTGACAGGAAAATTAGGGGCAGATATTCTTCGTCTCTGGGTAGCTTCTGTCGATACTGAAGCCGATGTTCGTGTTTCTATGGAGATCCTTAATCAAGTTTCAGAAGTTTATCGTAAAATCCGTAACACAATGCGTTTCCTAATCGCAAATACTACCGATTTTGATAAAAACACAAATGCGGTTTCTTATGAAAACTTACGTAGTGTTGATAAATATATGCTTGTCAAATTCAATACACTAGTAGAATCAGTACGTGAAGCTTATGATTCATACAATTTCATGAGTGTTTATAAGCAAGTGATTAACTTCTTGACCAATGATTTGTCTGCTTTCTATCTTGATTTTGCTAAGGATGTGGTATACATCGAGGCAGCCAATGCTGCAGATCGTCGTTCAATGCAAACCGTGATGTATACAATGCTTGCAGATTTGACAAAACTTTTAGTTCCGATTCTGCCGCACACAGCAGAAGAAATCTGGTCATACCTTGAAGCAGAAACGGAAAAGTTCGCTTATCTTGCTGAAATGCCTGAAGTTAAAGACTTCACTGGCTCAGAAGAGTTACTCGGTGAATGGGAAGCATTCCTTGATTTCCGAAATAAAGTACTTAAAGCGCTTGAAGAAGCACGAGAAGCAAAATTAATCGGTAAATCACTTGAAGCAAAAGTTACTGTATATCCTAATGAAGTGGTTTCAAGTCTTCTTGTAAGTCTTGATGAAAATGTTGCTCAACTTCTCATTGTTTCAGAATTCTCTGTATCAAATGAAGGAGCACCAGAAGAAGCTGTTAAATTTGATGATGTAGCTATTCTTGTGGAACAAGCAGCAGGTCAAGTATGTGACCGTTGTCGCCGTACAGATGTGACCGTTGGGACTGATGAAAATGAACATTTACATGCCCTTTGCTCAAGCTGTGCTACCATTGTAAAAAATGAATTTCCTCAAGTATTAACTGATGGGTTTGAATAAAATAAAAAGCTTGGATATCCAAGCTTTTTATAATATAAAAAACTGCTTCAAGCAGTTTTTAAAATGCAGACAGAGCCATAGCTAGGGAGCTAAAGACAATAAGTAGCAGCATCGCAACGACAACAACCATCGTCACTTTTTGAAAAGTAGATTTTTGTTTCTTTTTGTAAGCCATAGTTTCCTCAATATTTATTATTCTCAGTTCTATTCTAGCAATAAATTAGTAAAATGTCACACTATTTACCAGAATTGTCCGTTTCAGATTTTGAAGACTCTTTTGGTTCTAAGAATTTTGCAAATGGATCTTCTTGCTTCTCAGTTTTCGCTGTTGCTTTATCAGTGTCTAAATTACCGGTTGAGACGCCTAAATCATCCATCATTTTATCGAAATCATCACGTTTTCTAAAAGTTAATCCCATATCGATATTACTCCTTATCATTTTTTATATATTTTACTACGAAAAGTCAAAAAAAGCCAGATAAATAGCAATAAAGTTTGCATTTAAAGCGAAAATCCAGTATAATGTTATGGAACGGTAGTTTGTGTAAAGCACTGCTACCTATAAAAAATATATTTTTTCTCAAAGGAGACATTTTAAAATGGCTAAAGAAGTTTACGACCGTAGCAAACCGCACGTAAATATTGGTACTATCGGACACGTTGACCATGGTAAAACTACCCTCTCAGCTGCAATCTCTAAAGTATTGTCTGACAAAGGTTACTCTAAAGCGACTGATTTCGCATCTATCGATGCTGCGCCAGAAGAACGCGAACGTGGTATCACTATCAACACTGCTCACATCGAGTACGAAACTGATAAACGTCACTATGCCCACATCGACGCCCCAGGTCACGCGGACTACGTTAAAAACATGATCACTGGTGCTGCCCAAATGGACGGCGCGATCCTCGTAGTTGCTGCAACTGACGGACCAATGCCACAAACACGTGAACACATCTTGCTTTCACGTCAAGTTGGTGTTAAATACCTTATCGTATTCCTTAACAAAGCTGACCTCGTTGATGACGAAGAACTTATGGAACTTGTTGAAATGGAAGTACGTGACCTCTTGTCAGAATACGACTTCCCAGGTGACGATACTCCAGTAATCGCTGGTTCAGCTCTTGGTGCTTTGAACGGTGAACCTCAATGGGTTGCTAAAGTTGAAGAACTTATGGACATCGTTGACGAATACATTCCAACTCCAGAACGTGACACTGACAAACCATTGTTGCTTCCAGTCGAAGACGTATTCTCAATCACTGGTCGTGGTACAGTTGCTTCAGGTCGTATCGAACGTGGTACTGTTAAAGTCAACGACGAAATCGAAATCGTTGGTATCAAAGAAGACACTAAAAAAGCTGTCGTTACTGGTATCGAAATGTTCCGTAAAACACTTGACGAAGGTCTTGCCGGCGATAACGTTGGTGTACTTCTCCGTGGTGTTCAACGTGACGAAATCGAACGTGGTCAAGTTATCGCTAAACCAGGTTCAATCACTCCACATACTAAATTCGAAGGTGAAGTTTACGTATTGAGCAAAGAAGAAGGCGGACGTCACACTCCATTCTTCGACAACTACCGTCCTCAATTCTACTTCCACACAACTGACGTTACTGGTTCAGTTAAACTTCCAGAAGGTACTGAAATGGTAATGCCTGGTGATAACGTTCACATCGATGTTGAACTTATCCACCCAGTTGCCATCGAACAAGGAACTACTTTCTCTATCCGTGAAGGTGGACGTACTGTTGGTTCAGGTATCGTAGCTGAAATCAAAGCATAATTCGTTAAGAATTATTGAAGTGAACTCACTTCCTAAAAAACCTCACATTTTGTGAGGTTTTTTTTTGATGAATAGGTTTGAGATTAGAAAATAAAAAAGCTCCCATTTGGGAGTTTTTTTAGACTTCATTTTTAATAAAGATTTCACGATCAACAAAAGTATCCATTTGGAAATAAAATTTTTCTTGGATAATTTCGCTAGCATTTTTAAAGATATTCACATTACGTAATCCAGATTTATCAGTAACTGATAGTTTAAAACCTGTTAAATCAGGATTAATAATAATTTTAAGGAGAAAACCTTGACCAGAATTTGGAACTTCTTCAAGTATACGTTTAAATTCAAAGTTTCCAATATTATTTTGAGAAAAAGTTGTGTCTTTGAGAGTAAATTTCTTAACTTTTGGTGATAATGTGTAGCTGTATTTGCAGCCCTCAAGTTTTTTTTCAGTAATAAAAGCCATCTTTTATAGTGCCCTTTCTTTTAGTGTTTGAACAAAATTGTGAATTTCTTCTTCAGTATTGAGTTCTGAAAAAGAAACACGAATATTTTCTTTAAGTTTTGGTGATTCACTACCATATACAGCTTCGAGAACATGGGAAGGATCAACTGTTCCAGCGGTGCAGGCTGAACCAGTTGAAATTGCCACACCAGCAAGATCAAGTTTTGCGAGTAATAAATCATGATTTTTCCCTGGGAACCCGATATTTACAACATGTGGCATACTCGGACCAAATTCGTGTGTATAATACTCAATATCTGCAAGATCGTCTAGAAGTGAAGCTTTCAGTTTTTCAACATGGGCATAATTAGCACTCATGTTATCTGTTGCAATTTGTAGTGCTTTTGCCATGCCCACAAGAGAATGAAGATTTTCTGTACCTGCACGTCGTTTTTCTTCTTGTTCGCCGCCGTGTATAATACTGTCAAATTTTAGTCCGGAACGATGATAAAGAAAGCCAACACCTTTTGGACCATGGAATTTGTGAGCACTAGCTGATAGAAAATCTATTTTTAGCTCCTCAGGATGTACGGGGATTTTACCCATTGTTTGTACTGAATCAACATGAAAAACAGCTTGATGATTTTCTAAAAGTTGCCCCACTTCTTTGATGGGAAGTAGTTGCCCAGTTTCATTATTTGCCATCATCATTGAAACAAGAATTGTCTCTTCCCGCAATTCATTTTCAATCAATTGGGCGGGGAAAGAGCCATCAGTTTTGGGTTGAACAAAAGTAACATCAAAGCCATGACGTGTTTTCAAGTAGTCAAGGGCATTAAGTACTGATGGATGCTCTAAGGCAGTGGTGATAATATGATTACCATTTTGACGGTTGGCTAAAGCGTAACCGACCAAAGCGGTGGAGTTGGATTCACTTCCGCCGGAAGTAAAAGTAATTGTTCCAGGTGAAACTTGAAGTGCCTTAGCTACTGTTTCTCGTGCCTGACGTACGAGTTGGCTCGCTTGGCGACCAAAAGTGTGCGTACTGGACGGATTGCCAAAATTGTTAGCAAGAACTTCCGTCATGACATCAACAACTTCAGGAAGTATCGGTGTTGTTGCGGCATTATCTAGATATATAATTGTTCTTTCCTCTCTTTCGAGTTTCTATTAAAAGTCTTATTTCAAGGACATGTAAGGTTCTATTAACTTAACCTTTTAATAAATGTGTGTATTTTATTTATGTACTCTATACGAAAGCTTAATGATAATCGTAAGTTTCCATTATCTCTATATTACCATGTTTTATATTTTTTTTCTGAAATTCGAACGCTTCCGCTAATTTTTTAGATAAATGAAGTTATGAGAGGAGAAAGAAGTGACTAAAGTAAGTACAGGTTATGAAAAAAGCCACCTAGGCAGAGAGGTGACCTTTGAAAGATGTATTAATTATATTATTGTGATCTGCCTATACCAATTATAACACTGACAAAGGCTAAAGTATAATTTTTTAAACGAAGTGGAACAATCTAATAATGAAGGATATAATAAATTTAAGCTGGTAAACAGTCTTATAGGAAAGGAAGAGCAGACAAATGGAATATAACTTATTAGGTATCTCGGCATTAATTGTAATTATTTTAGGATTAACATGGCTCAAGGATGGCGAAAAAATGGATCCGCCTTTGAAGAAAAGAATAGTGATTGATGTTGTAACGATAGCAATCTTTTGGGGTGTTTTCGAGTTTTACAAGTTTTCAAATGTAAAAATGTACAACCATGAAATAGAATTTGTTATCAATAGTTCTTTACTTTTTTTCTTTGCACGAATGCTTCAACTCATTTGTCAAATCAATCCATTATTTCAAGAACTCTTTCTCTATCTCAAATCAAAAGGATTTACTCTTGAGGACAAAAAAATAAAGGAAGAAAATTATAAAGAAAAGAATGATAAAAAAAGAGATAGCTAACCATTTCTAGCTCTGTTAACAAAAGGTAACGTTATTGATAAGCAAATATGATATATTGGATATGGCAAATCAAAATATCGATAAAAATTTCCTGAATATGAAGTCTCGTTTTGCCAGCGTGGCTTTTTTTCATATAAAAAAACCAGCTAAAAGCTGGTGCTGAATGAACTTAAATATTGTTCAGAATAGACTTTAGTCTTGATTTTTATCAAATTTGAAGAGCGGAGATACAGGACGTCCTTCATGAATACGAAGAATTGCATCTGCCATGTGTTTATCGACACTAAGGTATTTTACATTGTTAGGTTTACGATTTTTAGTAGCTACCGAGTCTGTGACGAGAACTTCACAAATTCCAGACTTTTCAAGTAAGTCAGCTGCCGTTTTAGTGAAGAGACCGTGACTTGCTACGGCATAAACATCTCCAGCACCTGCTTCGCGCACGACAGAAGCAGCATTTGAGAATGTTACACCTGAGTTGAGGATATCATCAATAAGAATAACTTTTTTCCCTTCAACATTACCGATGATATAACCATTTTCACGTTTTGCATCGTCATCTTCATAGTCAACGATGGCAATAGGAGCTTCTAAATATTCCGCAAGACTACGCGCGCGTTTGATACCTGAGTTTTTAGGTGCAACAACGACAACGTCATCGCCAGACAATCCTTTATTCATGTAGTACTCAGCAAAAAGCGGTACAGTGAAGAGGTTATCGACAGGAATATCAAAGAAACCTTGAACTTGAACTGCATGGATATCTAAAGTGAGTACACGATCTGCTCCAGCTTTGACGAGCATATCAGCTACAAGCTTAGCTGTGATTGGTTCACGGCTTGAAGCAGTTCGGTCTTGACGCGCATAACCAAAGTATGGCATAACGATATTGACAGAATGTGCAGATGCACGGACGCAAGCATCAATCATAATTAACAATTCCCAAATGTTGTCATTGACTGGCCAACTTGTTGACTGGATAATATAAACATCATGATTACGAACACTTTCTTCCATGTTAATCATGATTTCTCCGTCAGAAAATTGTTTTGAAGTTACTTTCCCCAAAGGAACATCCATAATTTTGCTAATTTTTTCAGCTAATTCAGGATTCGAGTTCAGTGAAAAAAGTTTAAGTTGTGCGTCAGAATAAGTCACAGTTTTTCTCCTATAATATTATGATATGTCTATTCTATCAAATTTGAGGGGGATTTCATAGCGCTATTTACGTGAAAGGTTTCACGTTGTATAGGTAAGGGTTAAAATAAAAAAATTTTTAATGGAAGATGTTTGATATTTAGAGTTGTCTCATTATCTTATATATCCTCTGTAGTAAGCCAAGTGTTTTAGTTACCGAAGTTAAGTGTGGACATGGTAAAATAAGAGGAATGTTATGTCTCAAGATGAGATAAATAAAAATAATACAAGAACAGCGGCAAGTATGGAAAGAGGGTAACTTCTTAGCAGCACTTAAATGACTGTGAGGGGCCAGACTAAGTCATATTTGTGGGTGACACTGTTAGCAAGGGCCTTGGTTTCAAAAATAAGGGCTTTACATGATGAGAGCTTTTTTTAGTGAGGGAGAATAAATGAAAAAGAAAACACTAACGATAATTGGTTTGCTGTTTATGGTGGTTAGTCTATCAGCATGTACAAAAAATAAACACGTGACTCAGGAAGCAAATTCATCTAAAGTTGAAATTACGACACCACAAGGTGAGAGAGTAAAAATTCCCAACAATATTCAGAGAGTTGTGTCACTCTCACCTGCGGTGACACAAGTGATTAACGATCTGGGGCAAAAAGATAAACTCATTGCTGTAGATACGCAAAGCCCCAAGTATGTTAAGGGTTTGGAAAATGTGCAGCAGACAGACCTTATGAACTTGGATCTTGAAAAAATAATGGCGCTCAAGCCAGAACTTTTATTTGTGAGTGATTTGACCCTGTTCCAATCGGAAGATAAAATTAAGAAGCTACAAGATAAAGGAACGAGTGTTGTCGTCCTACCTACTGAAAAGAACTTTAAAGAAATTGAAAACAATATTCGTCTCGTGGCGACAGCTTTAAACCAAAAAGAAAAAGGAGAACAACTTACTGGTCAGATGGAGAAGGATATCTCTGCTTTTAAAGAACAAGCTGCAAAAATAAATCATAAGAAAAGTGTTCTGTTTGAAATCGCGGCTTCCCCAGAAATTTATAGTATGGGAAAGGACACTTATATCAATGAAATGATTGAAACAATTGGAGCTGAGAATGTGATGGCCAAAGAAACAGGAGCCATCAAAGTTTCAGAAGAGGCAGCAATTATGGCTAATCCAGATGTAATATTAACAAATGTTGAATATGTTCCGGATCCTATTAACGACATTTTAAAATTGAAAGGTTGGGAAGAAGTGAAGGCAGTAAAAAATAAAGCCGTTTATTCTATTGATAACGAAAGAAGCTCGCTTCCTAATCAACATGTAATAAAAGCAATGACAGAAATGGCAAAAGCGGTATATCCTGATGTATTCAAAAACTTCAAATAAGAATAGAATAAGCATTATTGTGATGCTTTTGGCCCTGTCTTTACTGGCAATGCTTTTAAGCCTTCAAATAGGAAGTGCTCCGATATCATTCGGTGATTTAATGAATATGATATTGGGCAGAGGGAAAGATTCTGCTCCTCTTTTGCAAAGTATTCTTCTTGAAGTTCGCATGCCTCGGATTTTGCTTAGCTTTCTTGTCGGCTTAGCCTTGGGTGCTAGTGGAACAGTGATGCAATCACTTTTACAAAATCCTTTAGCCTCTTCCTATACCTTAGGCGTATCATCAGGTGCTTCATTAGGCGCTTCGACTGTGATGTTACTCGGTATTAATTTTATGAGCACTTCGATTTCGATGAGCCTTGCGGGCTTTGCTTTTGGACTTGTAACTGTTTTTATCGTTTTACTCTTTGCTCAACAATTTTCCCAATCATTAGATAATCAAACTATCATTTTGGTGGGAATGGTATTTTCTTTGTTTGTTAATTCTTTTTTAACCTTAATGATGACCTTTTCGCCGGATTATATGCAACGTATCATTTTCTGGCAATTGGGGAGTTTTTCAGGAGCTTCATGGGAAAACGTACAGCTCCTCACTTTACTCTTTGTCTTTAGTTTCGTCTGCTTACTTTACTTTCACCGAGAAATGGATATTTTGAGTTTTGGTGATACCTTTGCTTTGAGTCAAGGAGTAGAAGTCAAACGGACGAAAGTTATTTTAATTAGCTTATCGACTTTGCTCACAGGAGCCAGCGTAGCAATGACGGGAGTGATTGGTTTTGTCGATTTGATTGCACCTCATATCGCTCGTCGTTTGTTTGGTGCGACACATAAGTGGGTTCTTCCAAGCTCAGCACTTATAGGCGGCTTGCTCTGTGTTCTTGCAGATACTGTAGCAAGAAGTGTTTTCCAAACAAGAGAATTACCAATTGGTGCAGTAACAGCCCTCATTGGTGCGCCATTTTTCTGCTATATTTTCTTTAGAAAAGGACAAGTATGAGATGTTAAAAGTTGAAAATATGAAGGTTGAGTATTCGGGAAAAGAGATTCTTTCTGATATTAATTTTTCTGTCAAGGCAGGGGAAAGGTTAGCAATTTTAGGACCAAACGGTAGTGGGAAATCAACGCTTTTAAAGAGTCTAGCTGGTTTGCTAAAATATCAAGGAAAAATTGAGCTAAACGAACAATCATTGACCACATTAAAAAGAATTGAATTAGCAGAAAAAGTGGCTCTTCTCTCTCAAAACCCAGCTGTATATTTTTCTTATTCCGTCTATGAAACTTTGATGATGGGACTCTACACCCAGCTGAGAAAACGATTTATGGCAGTGGCAAGTGCCCAAGATAAAGCACGTGTAGCCGAAGTGATAGCCGCATTTGATTTGGATACGATAAAAGATCAACAACTGTCAACACTTTCTGGCGGCCAGCTGCAGCGTGTCTTTTTAGCCCGGACTTTATTACAGAACCCTCAGATTGTTTTATTGGATGAACCCAATAATCATTTGGATATTTATTATCAACTAGAAATGTTGCGTAATATTGATGAGTATTTTGCTCAAAATCAAATCATCATTGCTGTTTTTCATGATATTAATTTAGCTCTGTCTTTTTCAGAAAATGTTCTAGTTTTACATGAGGGAAAAATAGTAAAACAAGGAAAAGCAAACGAAGTACTTTCTAGAAGTTTTTTGGAGCAAGTTTACCAAACCGATGTTCTTGCTTATATGCTTGAAAAACATAAATTTTGGCATGAAATGGATAAAAAGCGAGAATAGTTATCTGCTTAGCTGATACAATGGGAAAATGTATGGAGAGGAAATCAGAGCATTGAGATACTTAAAGTAAAAATATACCTTTACCAAAAAGCAACGTACTGTTGCTTTTTTTGTATGAAGAGAATGATTATTTTTTACAATCTGTTTTATAAGAGAAGTTAAAAATTTCATTGGAAAGTGAGCGTTTTCTTTTGTGGCGCCCGAATGCCTAAAACCGTTATAGATTGCTCTTACAAAGCTTTTTTTATCCTCAAAAATATAGTATAATGGGCACAGTGCTGTTCTATACAAAAATGAGTTTACTTTTGAGAAAGCAAATTGATTTTTGGATAGAAATGAGAAGCACTGAAATCTCGAAAAGTGGGAGAAAACATGACAAAAGAAACTTTCAGAATGAATTTTGCAGGACGCGAGCTTGTTGTTGAAACAGGTCAAGTTGCCAAGCAAGCCAATGGCGCAGTTATTGTTCGCTATGGAGACACAACCGTGCTAACTGCAGCGACCATGTCGAAAAAAATGGCAAACGGTGACTTTTTCCCTTTGCAAGTTAATTATGAAGAAAAAATGTATGCCGCAGGAAAATTTCCTGGAGGTTTTAATAAGCGTGAAGCACGACCATCCACTTATGCTACTCTGACTGCCCGGTTGATTGATCGCCCTATACGCCCAATGTTTGCTGACGGTTTTCGAAATGAAGTACAAGTAATCAATACTGTACTCTCTTATGATGAAAATGCAAGTGGGCGTATGGCAGCGATGTTTGGAAGTTCCTTGGCATTAGCTATTTCAGATATTCCTTTTGACGGTCCGATTGCGGGTGTTGAAGTGGGCTATATCAATGGTGAAATTATCATTAATCCCGATGTTGCACAGATGCAAAAGTCTGATTTGGATCTTGCTGTCGCTGGGAATATTGATGCGATCAATATGGTAGAGTCAGGTGCAAAGGAACTATCAGAAACAATCATGCTCGATGCCCTCCTTGCAGGACACGAAGCGATTAAAGAACTTATTGCTTTCCAAAATGAGATTGTAGCCAAAGTTGGTAAGAACAAGGCAGAAGTTGAACTTCTGCGTGTTGATGAAACATTGAAAGCCCAAATTATTGCAGACTATAATAAAGACTTACAAGCTGCTGTACAAGTAGAAGAAAAACTTGCGCGTGAAGCGGCCACTCAAGCTGTTAAAGATCGTGTCAAAGCAGAATATGAAACAGCTTATGCCGAACATGAAGAGTTTGAGCGCATTATGCGTGATGTTTCTGAGATTCTGGAGGGAATGGAACATACAGAAGTCCGTCGCCTCATAACAGAGGATAAAATTCGCCCTGATGGTCGTAAAGTCGATGAGATTCGTCCTTTAGAAGCAGAAATCGACTTTACACCGAATACAATTACACACGGCTCAGCTCTCTTTACACGTGGGCAAACGCAAGCCTTGTCAACTTTGACTCTGGCTCCGATGGGGGAAGCACAAGTCATTGATGGCTTGGATCTGGAATATAAAAAACGTTTCATGCACCACTATAATTTCCCGCAGTATTCAGTGGGAGAAACTGGACGTTATGGTGCACCTGGTCGCCGCGAAATAGGGCATGGTGCACTTGGTGAGCGTGCGCTTGAGCAAGTTATGCCGTCACTTGAAGAATTTCCTTATGCTGTACGTTTAGTTGCGGAAGTACTAGAGTCAAATGGTTCTTCATCACAAGCTTCGATTTGTGCAGGAACATTAGCCTTGATGGCTGGAGGAGTACCAATCAAGGCGCCAGTAGCTGGAATTGCTATGGGCTTAATCTCAGACGGCTCCAACTATACTATTTTGACAGATATTCAAGGTTTGGAAGATCACTTTGGCGATATGGATTTCAAAGTTGCTGGTACACGCGAGGGAATTACTGCTTTACAAATGGACATCAAAATTTCAGGAATTACTGCCGAAATTTTGGCAGAAGCACTTGCACAAGCAAAACGCGCCCGCTTTGAAATATTAGATGTGATTGAAGCCACAATTTCGGAACCCCGTCCAAATCTTGCACCATCTGCACCTAAAATTGATACGATTAAAATTGATGCGGATAAAATTAAGGTTGTTATTGGTAAGGGCGGCGAAACGATCGACAAAATCATCGAAGAAACAGGAGTCAAAATTGACATCGATGAAGATGGACTTTGTTCTATCTTTTCTCCTGATCAGATAGCGATTAACCGTGCGAAAGAAATCATTACAGAATTGGTCCGCGAAGCCAAAGTCGGCGATGTGTATGAAGCAAAGGTTGTAAGAATCGAAAAATTCGGTGCATTTGTTCATCTTTTTGGCCATACTGATGCGATGGTACATATTTCAGAACTTGCATGGAATCGCACGAACAAAGTAGAAGATGCTTTGAAGCTTGGAGATGTTGTTAAAGTTAAGATTACAAAAGTTGATGATAAAGGTCGTGTTGATGCCTCAGTACGTGCTTTGCTAGAAAAACCAGAAGGCTATGAAGAACCTGAGCATAAGCCACGCGAACGTCGTAATGGGAAGAACGGTAATGGTCACCGTGGATATCATAAAGAAAAAACAGCTGGTCCTAAATTTGAGCGCCGAGAACGCAAAGCATCAGTCATAGATGAAGAGTTTCCAGAATTATCAACAACTCGACCAGAGTGATAAAAAGGAGGAAGGCGCAGTGTAATGCGCTTTTCCTATAGATTTTTGCTATAATAAATGAATATGAAAAATAAAAAGAGAGGCTTTTGGCAGGAAGCCATCCGTGTCACAAAAGAAAATGATCCTGCTGCACGAACTGGGCTAGAAGTTCTCTTGACTTATCCGGGAGTAAAAGCTTTAGCAGCACATCGTTTTAGTCATTGGCTGTGGACACATAATCTTAAACTTTGGGCGCGTATGAATTCACAGTTTTGGCGTTTTTGGACACAAATCGAAATTCATCCAGGAGCAACGATTGCCCACGGAGTTTTTATCGATCACGGTTCTGGATTGGTTATCGGGGAGACAGCGATAGTAGAAACAGATGTTAAACTTTATCACGGAGTAACCCTTGGAGGGACAGGGAAAGATAAAGGAAAACGTCACCCTACGGTGCGTAAGGGGGCCTTAATATCAGCACACTCACAGCTGCTTGGTCCTATCGAAATTGGCGAAAATGCCAAAGTCGGTGCTGGTGCTGTTGTCGTAAGTGATGTCCCACCTGAAGTTACAGTAGTAGGTATTCCAGCAAAAGTTGTTCGAGTTAAGGGACAAAAAGACTCAGAGAAAATTTCGTCCATAGAAGAAAAAAGGGAGGCGAGCTACCATGCTTCACATCTATAATACAATGACAAGAAAAATCGAGGAGTTCCATCCTCTCGAAGAAAATAAGATAAAGATGTATGTTTGTGGACCAACAGTCTATAACTATATCCATATCGGGAATGCACGATCTGTTGTTGCTTTCGATTTAATCCGTAGATATATGGAATACCGAGGCTTTGAAGTGATTTACGTCTCTAACTTTACAGATGTTGATGATAAAATTATCAAAGGAGCCTCTCAGGAACATCTTACACCACTTGAATTATCCGACAAATATATTGCCGCATTTTATCAAGATACAGATGCTCTCAATGTTAAACGTGCAACGGTAAATCCAAGAGCAACTAACTATATCGACAAGATGATTACCTTTATTCAAGATTTAGTGGATAAAGGGTTCGCTTACGAAGCCGAAGGCGATGTCTATTTCCGTGTTGCAAAATCAAAAGGTTATGCTAAGCTCGCAAATAAAAATTTAGAAGAACTGCTGCAAGGCGCTTCTGGTCGAACAGATGAAGAAACAGTACGTAAAGAAAGCCCAGCGGATTTTGCCTTATGGAAATCCGCGAAAAAAGACGAAATTTCTTGGTCAAGCCCTTGGGGTGAAGGACGTCCAGGGTGGCACATCGAATGTTCAGTGATGAGCAGTGACCTTTTAGGGGATACTTTAGATATACATGCGGGAGGAGCTGATCTGGAGTTTCCTCATCATACCAATGAAATTGCGCAATCAGAAGCTAAAACAGGTAAAAAATTTGTGAACTACTGGATGCACAATGGATTTGTAAATGTTAGCGGTGAAAAAATGTCTAAGTCTTTAGGAAACTTTAAAACCGTGCATGAAATGCTCGACGTAGTAAGTCCAACAGTTCTCCGCTTTTTCTTGGCTACGACTCATTATCGCCGACCTGTTAACTTTACAGATGAAGCCGTACAAGATGCAGAAAATAATGTCAAGAAGATTGAAAATGCTTACCGCAATCTTGAAGTAGAAGGTCAGGCTGACTTAGAAGTTCTTGCTAAATTCAAAGCAGAGTTTGAAACAGCAATGGATGAGGACTTTAATATTGCGAATGGTTTAACTGTTTTTTATAACTTTATCACTTGGGTAAATAAGGGAAATGGTGGATTAGAAGTTAAAGCCTTCTTTGAGGATGTTCTCTTAATTCTCGGTTTGCGTTTTGAAAATCAAGATACAAGATTAGATGCTGAAATTGAAGACTTAATCGAAGCAAGACAAGCGGCAAGAGCAGCACGAGATTTTGCTCAAGCAGATAAGATTCGTGATGAATTAAAGGCACAAGGGATTGTGCTTGAAGATACTGCTCAAGGTGTGAGGTGGCATCGTGAATAAAAAAGATGCAGAGTTATTAAATGGTGTAGCACTCGCCTATATCGGAGATGCTGTTTATGAAGTTTTCGTTAGAGATTATCTCCTCGATAAAGGATTAACCAAACCTGGAGAACTTCAGCGACAAGCCACGCAATATGTTTCCGCTAAAGCACAGGCTGCCTTAATTCGTAAAATGGAAGACGTTGACTTTCTAACAGAAGAGGAACTTCTTTATTTCAAGCGTGGGCGAAATGCGCACTCTAAAACAACAGCGAAAAACACAGATGTTGTGACTTATCGTATATCTACAGGCTTCGAAGCAGTTGTAGGTTTCTTACACTTGACTAAAAAGACCGAACGTTTAGAGGAGTTTGCTGCGTTTTGCATTAAGAATATTGACATATCTGTAAAATAGTGCAAAATATTTCTCAAAAGCATATTTTTTCGTTACAATACATAACAAGAGATGTATATTAAAGAAAAGAAGCTGGACAAGAAATATGTATAGAGTAATCACAATGTCAGGCTATGATGAACCATGGTGGTTTTTTGAAGACTGGCAAAAAGATATTCAATCAGTAGATGAATATGAAGACTTCTATCAAGCTTTGAAAAAGTACAAAAGTGAATGGCTAAAAATGGCAAAAAGCTATAAAGAATTTAAAAGCCAAGATGACCTTTTAGCTGCATTCTGGAGAAGTGGAGATGAGATCTGGTGTGAAGAATGCGCAGGATATCTCCAACGCTATCAAAGTTTGATGCTTTTAGAAGATTGGCATGTACTTCCAGTAGAGAAAAAACGCTGGGCGTATGGTAAATCTTCTGGAGAATTACCTCCTAAATTTTGTAATAAATTTTGGGATAAAAATTAATCAAGTATAAAAGACTTTTAGCCATTAAGCTAGAAGTCTTTTAATGTCAAAAAGTCTCCAAGTAAAACGTTATTGAAGATTAAGTTATTTTGTTATAATTATTTTATAATCAAATTCTAATCGAAATGGAAAGGAGCTTTCCTTGAAAAAACTGCTTGTTATCACAGACGTTACATTAGTTCTTACTGCTGTTCTTTTAATTTTTGCTGTGAAACAGGATGAACATTCTGTTGTCGCGCCAACAATAGAGTTTGCGAAAGCAGACCAATACAGCCCAGCAAAAACAGTTAATATTGAGCAAATAAAGATGGGAAATTTTGAAACTATTCATGGGGATTGGGTTAATTATGAAAGTGATATTGATGGCAGAAGAGCACGTGTTTTGGATTCAAAAGTGACGAAGCAGAAACGGGATTTTTATCTCCAATATGGAGGTATAAATGAACAAACAGGACAGATTTATTTGTGGATGTATTTGGAAGGTATTGCTCCTGAAAATGGTTCCCGATTTGAAATATATCCTAAAGGCACACCTATTCCGGTCAAATTAAGGAACGGCACGATTGATTATTCTGGCAAATATGATCCGACATCTCGAGAAAAAGACAGAATACTACCAGAAGGCTCAGCACTAACAGTAGAGGAACTTGCTTCGTTGGTCTTGTATCGTGATGGTGAAGCAGTATCGTAAAAATAAATAGGAAAATACTCTTGAAAAAATTTTTGAAAAGAGTTAAAATAGTCCTATCATAAAAACTCGATGGTCAAGGCTCGGGAAGATATGTGCTTTTTAGCATGTATTTTTCACTGGCTTTGGCTTTTTGTTTTGTAAAAATGGAGAAATTATGGAATTTCAAGAAAAATATGATGTCATAGTGATCGGCGCGGGACATGCTGGTGTAGAAGCAGCACTCGCTTCAGCTCGTATGGGCACCAAAACCCTTCTATTAACAATTAATCTCGACATGGTTGCTTTCATGCCCTGTAATCCTTCAATCGGAGGTTCTGCCAAAGGAATAGTTGTTCGTGAAATTGATGCCTTAGGTGGCGAAATGGGGCGAAATATTGACAAGACCTATATTCAGATGAAGATGTTGAATACCGGTAAAGGGCCTGCTGTCCGTGCCTTACGTGCACAAGCAGACAAGGCACTATATTCGCAAGAAATGAAGCATACAGTAGAAAATCAAGAGAATCTAACCTTACGTCAAGCTATGGTCGAAGAAATTTTGGTTGATGATGGAAAAGTAACAGGCGTAAAAGTTACAACGGGGGCGAAGTATGCTGCCCAAGCAGTTATTGTTACTACAGGAACTGCTTTACGTGGTGAAATTATCATCGGTGAGCTTAAATATTCCTCAGGACCAAATAATTCGCTAGCCTCTGTCAGCTTGGCTGATAACTTACGCAATTTGGGCTTTGAAATTGGACGCTTTAAAACAGGAACGCCACCACGTGTACTCTCATCAAGTATTAATTACGATGCGACAGAGATTCAACCAGGGGATGAAAAGCCTAATCACTTTAGCTTTTTGTCAAAAGATGAAGATTACCTTACAGAGCAAATTCCTTGTTGGCTGACGTATACAAGTAAGACAACACATGAGATTATACAAGAAAATTTGCACCGTGCTCCAATGTTTTCAGGGATTGTCAAAGGTGTCGGCCCGCGTTATTGTCCTTCTATAGAAGATAAAGTTGTACGCTTTGCAGATAAGCCCCGTCACCAACTTTTCTTAGAACCAGAAGGGCGGAATACAGAAGAAGTATACATCCAAGGTTTATCCACAAGTTTACCGGAAGATGTTCAGTTTGATTTGGTCCGTTCTATTCCTGGTTTAGAAGATGCAAAAATGATGCGTACTGGCTATGCTATCGAATATGATGTGGTATTACCTCACCAGCTCCGTCCAACACTGGAAACGAAACTAGTTTCAGGACTTTTCACTGCAGGACAAACAAATGGTACATCTGGCTATGAAGAAGCAGCTGGACAAGGTTTGGTTGCAGGAATCAATGCAAGTCTTAAAGTTCAAGGTAAAGAAGAGCTCATCCTTAAACGAAGTGATGCATATATCGGTGTAATGATTGATGATCTTGTGACTAAAGGAACTTTAGAACCCTATCGTTTACTGACTTCTCGTGCTGAATATCGTTTGATTTTACGCCATGACAATGCAGATATGCGTTTGACATCTATTGGACGAGAAATTGGCTTAGTTGGTGACGAACGCTGGGAGGCTTTCCAAGATAAACTAACTTCTTACCAAACAGAGATTGCTCGTCTCAATAAAGAAAAACTTAAACCACTTGCCGATACGCAAGAAAAACTTGGGATGATGGGATTTGGGCCAATCAAAGATGCTTTGACGGGTATTGAATTTTTAAAACGTCCTGAAGTGAAGTATTCTGATGTAGTTAGATTTGTCGGTGAATCTTCTGAGAAACTTGATCGAACTGTTATTGAACTTATTGAAACAGAAGTTACCTATGAGGGATACATCAAAAAAGCAAAAGAACAAGTTGAAAAGATGCACCGTTTAGAAGCTAAACGTATTCCTAAAAATATGAATTGGGATGCATTAGACAGTATCGCAACGGAAGCACGCCAAAAATTCAAGAAAATAAATCCTGAAACTTTAGGCCAAGCGAGTCGTATTTCAGGAGTAAATCCTGCCGATATTTCCATTTTGATGGTTTATCTTGAAGGAAAAAGATAAAAAACAAGAAACCAGCCCCCAAAGTGTCTGGTTTTTTATAGTCTGTGAACGTGACAACGG
>NZ_KQ968941.1:0-15793 GCF_001578715.1 Lactococcus sp. DD01
GTTGATTGTGACGGCCACTCTGAATCCGATATTGAACCTGAATCTGAACTACTTGTTGATTCTGATGTAGACTCTGAGTCACTTGTTGATTGTGACGGCCACTCTGAATCCGATATTGAACCTGAATCTGAACTACTTGTTGATTCTGATGCAGACTCTGAGTCTGAATCAGATACACTCACTGAATCTGAACTAGATTCTGAGTCACTTGTTGATTGTGACGGCCACTCTGAATCCGATATTGAACCTGAATCTGAACTACTTGTTGATTCTGATGTAGACTCTGAGTCTGAACTAGATTCTGAGTCACTTATAGATTGTGACGGCCACTCTGAATCGGATATTGAACCTGAATCACTATTACTAACCGATTGTGATATGCTCTCTGTTTCTGATAAAGAATCGCTTGCGGAACCTGACTCAATATAAGCGCTATTAGGTAAAACAAAGGTATGATTAGCCCCATTCACATGGAAAGTTACCTCAAATGTCTCACCAGCCCCTGGGGCGTACAGTTCATCTACAAATGAAAAGTTAATGTCGACTCCTAAGTGAAGTATATCCCCACCACCAATCGCCCTTGACCATTTGAGATACTCACCATTATCAGTTTTCAATGTAATTTTAAAATCATCTGTTAAACCGTTTTCTGGAACACCGTCATTCCAAGCCTTTCCGTTAAAATTACCGGAACGCGTATCAATATCACCTTCTATATTTCTTTGTGCATGCCCTAACAAATTGTCATCAAATTGAGCTTTTAAAAAATAAGTATACTGTCCCGTCTGAGTTTGTTCATAATTCTCCAGATCACTAAAAGGTGTTACCAAAGCATTTGGATCCGTTTCTGACTCTAAATCTGATTGTAGAGACAGGCTATCCGATACTGACTCAGATTCTGATAGTGATGAGGCAGTGTTTTCTGATACAGATTCAGAAGTAACCAGCTTGATAGCTATACTATCTTTTTGAGCAAGCGTATCTGTTGTTTGTTGCTTTTCAATACCAACTTCTTCCGCTGATACACGATTCCCTATTAAGCCCTCTCCAACCAGACCAACACCTAGTCCAGCAGCTAGCCCCGCAAAGATTTTCACACCTTGCCCCAGACGGTTCGGTTCTGGATCATCTTCCACAAATAAACGTTGATAAACATCGTTATCTACTTCTTCATCTACTTTTACTTTGACTTGACGAACTGTTTTCTTCGATAAATTCAACCAACTGAATTGTGTCAAACTGGAAACTACCCAGAATTTCCCCGATTTGTGCATTTTGAAACGAGTTACTTGCTTTATTAAGCCTTTTTTTTTATGTTTCAATTATTAATCTCCTCACTACGTCTGTTATTTTGATTTGCAAAAAAAACACCTAAAACTTATTTACATTTATTCCTCTCCTTTTTTGTCTGTTCAGGATTTCTATATTATAAATAAACAAACACCATAATTTTACTGTAAAAACAGCAAAAAAAAAAGACTTTTTTTGAATTTCTTCCATAACATTTATGTATAGTTAGTAAATGTTTTCCTACCTAACCAATTTGTTAAACTACTAAAAACTGTACAAAGTTAAATTAAATCTTTAATTCCTAAATCTCAGACGGCAATCCTGCAACATTTATTTATTGATTGATTGATTGATTGATTAATAAATATCAAAAATTTGATATGAATTCAAAAATATAGATTTTTCATAACACCTATACATGAACTCGGATTAAAACCTTCTTGTATTATACTAGTGTTATCCATTGACGGATTGTTTGTAAATCTCTTATAGCTTGTAAATGTGTGTTCTTGACCGAATTATCATGATAGTTTCCTTTTCGACTCATAATTGGAAAATAAGATATTATTTCAGCTTATCTGTATATTGGTGTATTTGATTGGCCCAGTCTTGGTCAGCATTGAACGAACGACTAAAGAAACAGTCAAAGGTGATATCCTATCTCCTAGTTCAAAACTTTCAGCATAAACGGAGTGCTCGATTGATTACAAAAACTTAAAGAGACAACTTCATGATTAAACAAGTTATCAAGTTATATATAAAAGAATCTAGATAAGCTTTTTCGACGCGCCCCTTCTTATAATATACAACCTTAATCATATCGGTTATGATTTTTTTGCTGAACAAAAATTATTTCAAATAACCTTATTATTAAATACTTCGCTATCCTTCCCAGATACCCTTGATAATCCCCCTCATAATTTGGATTTTTAATCCAGCTTACGGGAGAAAAACAAAAAAAAAGGGTTTAGATTGGATACTCCTTTAAATTCAAACTAAAGTTTTTCATAATTAGTATCCAGATCCTAGTGAGAAAATATTTTTAGTTAAATAATATAATCTCTCCTCAAGCAACTATTGCTTGGATTCCTAAAGTATCCCACTACATGTTTATTCGCTTTGTTCGCCCAATGGTTATAAGTATCGAATCAGTGCTAAATTCGTGCTAATTACAAGAAAGTTCAACTATTAATTAAAAGAGCTCCTCAAACAGTTTAATACTTCAATTCGAAACATCCACGTGCATCACATTAATATATAAAATCCCTCCAGAACTGTTACTAAAGCGGTTTCGAATACGCCAGTCATTCCTTTTTAGAATTTTTAAGAATCATAAAAAACCATTGTTGCACAAAGACATACAATAAAAAATAAAAAAACACAAAAATATAGGAATTGTCCGACTTACCATTGAGTATAACAAATTCAGTCATAAGAACACGAATTTAATACACAAAAACACCTGCTAAGGGGTAGTAGAAGGTGTTTTTGTCGTACTGTAGACATCAGGACATAACAGTTTTATCAAAATGATTTCTGAACTTCAATTTTGAAACACACTTTTTCTCAAGAGAACAAAAAATTTCTTATATCCGAAAGGAACCACAATGTAATGTTAAATGTAGAAAATAAATCCACAACCTCCCAAATGGTCAATAATATATACCGGAAAGGGAGGGCTTCGTCAGACATGAGTTTGAAAAACACTTTCATATATTTTTGTGGATGTCTAACTTAAGACTAAGTATATCAAATGATCTCACAACATTTCAATTTTTAAGAATTAAAAAAACTCGTTGGGAAGACGAGAATGTTTCAAATTCTATAAATTATTATTTATTTTGCCACCTTGATATAACCTAAGGGTATCTGTTCTTATTTAATAAATACACTTCCCCTCAATCGTCTGAATCGGCAATTTGTAATTGAACATTTTTCGAGAATGGTTATCCATCCAATGTTAGTACAAAATCCTCAAAAAAATTTGTGGTTTTTGTTGCTCCTGTTGGTAAATGCCTACGTATCATTCGATTATGATTTTAGTTTATTCATCGTTCATGACTAGCATTGACATAACAATAATAACTAGGACAAGAAAGTACTTCAGGGAGTTAAGAAAATTCACTAGCATTGTCGAATGTTATAGACTTAGAGCATATATCCAACTCAGCCAATGCCTGATTAACTAAATGTGCCGTCTTGTTAGGGTTATTCCTAATCGACCTTTTAACTCTGTAAGAGTTAAAAGGCATCTCCACATTGCTTAATAAGCGAGACTATATCGCTCATGTCCAAATTCCAAGTATTTATTAATTGATTGATTGAGGATGTTCCTCAATAGATTGTCCTAACGGTCTTTTAGATTCTTTTACTCTCTCTCTTACTTCGTCCGATATTGAGAGTGAAGTAAATCATGATATTAATAATCTGAATGCTTACTTTATTTTTGAGTTGAACTTACCACGGCGAAGTTCATTATCAACATTAGCATGGCGCTTCTCTAAGCGTCTACTGATTTCCCAATCACTTAAATCGTCTTTGTTTTTCCAACATTCAATAAGTTTGCATTCTGAGAATATTAAATGTTTACATTCAGTGGTAATAGTTGTGCATTTTCAAGACGTTTCCTTAGGAGTTGCCCATTTTTTGTAAACATAGTTTATTATTTGCAGACCATCCGTAAATGTACCTGTAGTTGAACTTTACACCTCTTTGATACAGCAAGAGAATATTTTCTAATACTGCTGTATACTTCTCCAGCATTGCCGGATAATGTTTCTGGTGCACTTTTATCAGACTCATCTACATATTTCACGATAATATCTGCAACTATGGCTATTTTTTTATATATGTCACTGAAACAGCTTTATCTAGATTTCTTGTTGAACCACAGTTAGTATCCTAGGAATTAAAAGTTCTTGCTTCTCTTCCTACAACATGATCAACCTGACATCCAGGTATTGGTTAACTTCCGAATATATTGATTGTATGTAGCACAACCTTCACATGCTACACAACTTACCTGTAATACTCCTTCTTTTCTGTCCAATATTTAATTGATGCCCCAAACTTTTTACAATAAAATCTTTTTGTTTTAGGCGGAAAAACCTGCAAAAGGAAGCATACATAGCTTTGCCACATATACCCCTCGAAGCTTCTCGGTCCCCCAAGTTTCAGGTTCAATTTCATAATAGAGCTTCAATGACTGGATACCACAGTAACGGAAAGGATTTGCAATCCGCATAAATTTGACTGGCCCCATCAAAAAATATATCCTACAAGAAATTTTAATCCATATTGAACTTTGAAATTGCAATCCAAACAACCTTAAATATCCAATAATAAATTGATTTAAAATTAAAAACATTAGGGAAAGTACGCTTACTGTGGGTAACCGTACCCAATTTAGAAAACGTTTCTGTCCCTATAACAATCGTATACCGATTAAGACTTTTTTGAATTCTAATTCCAACCAACACTGCAATTCTTGACGCTTTCGATTTTTGATGAAACCGTTGGTGGAATTGACTTTGAAACTCATAACCAGACATTCCAATTTTGAAGAACAGCAAATTTAATAGAATTTTCAGGAATAGATTCAACCCAAATTTCTTTCCAATTTGGATCACAAGGCAACCAAGTTGATTGGTACATTAAGATATCACAAGAAGCTAAAACAGAAATACAACCACGGTAATAATAGCAATTTTTATTTTCCTTTTTCCGAATAGTGTTCTTCATCTCACACCTATCTAACACAATTCATCGACCATTACCATCATACAAAACCATTCAATAATCATGTATTACAATTAATTTTGCATAAACTTCTACAAAACACTAAAGTTTTTTAAGCATATCCATCGTTTGTACTAGTGCTTTTTCTAGTTTGATGAGGTAAGAGGTAATCTGAAATACGTAAGCAGAAGTCTAATTAAATTTGCAATTTTCATTCGTTTGAAGTTACTCCTCAATTCAATTATCCGATAGGCTTAATATTTCAGTAACTCTAACAACATGCTAACTGAATGGCAATGCCTGACTTTGTAGATTTTTCAGTAATTTTTGGATTTTTCACCTCATACTTACTACTATTTCAAATGCTTTTCCTTTATGTTTTTTATAACATAAAGGTATTTGAAGAACTATTAATTCAATGCTACACTGTGTTATAGAATTAGAATAAATTTCTATTCCGTAACATAAAATAAAAAGAAGGAAAAATGATAGAAGTATATTATAGAAGCGGCTGTAGCTCAAGTCAAAAAACGCTTAACTGGTGCCAAAACTATGGCATTGAATTTAAAAAACATATAAATCAAATTTGCAAGGAAGATATTAAAAAAACGCTAAGTCTCTCCTCTTTTGGAATGGAAGAGATACTTAGACGCCCAAATAGGGCAACTCTAGCAACTAAAAAAAACTTGCACTACTCCAAGAAATGAATTTTGATGCTGGAATAGATTTTTTATTAGATAACCCTGAACTTCTACAAAGTCCAATTGTCATAGATTCAAATAAATATATGATTGGTTTCAATAGTGACGATATCAGACAATTTTTACCAAAAAAATTCCGTAAAATTAGCTCCTCTAATCTCTAACCCAAATAATTCGGAATAACACATCTTGATACTATTTGGTCTGATTCTGTATAATATCAAGCATCATTTTTTTGAATAAATCAATTTCGAGAGCACTTTCCTTATTGTAGCATAAGCAAATAGGTAATTTCAATGGAGGGCTCATTGGAATATGAACAAATTGCTCATTATCAGGTATAATAGGGTGCAGACTAGCTGGTAATAATGTTATTGCATTAAAGTGGTTACAATAATCTATCAGAAATTCCCATGAGCTAGTTTCTAATACGACTTTAGGAACTAAATTTTCACTAGAAAAATGATTATATATTTGACTATTCATTAAGAATCTATTATCCAAAATACATAGGCACTGTGTATTAACTTCCTCTAATGATATCTGTGTTTTAGCACGACTGTTAAAATGATGATCCTTTTTCATATAAACAACAATCTCATCCTCATAAAACGGAAGTGATTCTATTATTTGTTCTGTAGGAGAAGTTAAAAAAGCAATGTCAATTTGTTGCTTCATCAATTTTTCTTCTAACACCATTACATTTTCTTCAATAATCGTAATCTGTAATTGTGGATTAAGCGCAATAAATTTTACAATAACTGAGGACAATGCTGTTGCAAGAAAAGAGGCAGGAATACCGATTTTTACGTTTTCTTTTTGTGAAACCTTCTCAAGTCGTTTTGTCAGTGTACTATCATATTTCAAAATTTTTAGAGCTATTTCATAAACTTCTTCACCTAGGGGAGTAAGCTTGATGATTCTACGATTATGCCTAACAAACAGTTCTACACCATATTGTGTTTCTAATGAATTAATAATTCTGCTCAATGCTGGCTGAGATACATATAATTTTCGAGACGTTTTGGTAATATTAAAATCATTTGCAACTAGCGCAACATAATATTCTAAGTGAGTTATATTCATAGGTATAATTTCCTTATTATCTATTTTTAGCTATTATCATCAATATATATTATTATTTTGTATAGCTAAATGAAATAATAACTAGCCCTTATTACTATATAAAAAAAATACTTTTCAGTCAATATTTAAAGCACAAAGATTAAGTAAATATAATACTAGTATACCGAGAAATGAATACCTTAACTAATAAAAATTAGTAAATCAAAATTTATACACTTCCTTGTGAAAAATACCATACATAAAGAAATAAAGAGGGGCTAGACAGTTCACTACTGCTGAAGCTCAAATATTAAACTTTAAGCAGATCACTGTGGATGAGTTGCCACCCACAATCGCTTGACGATTTCTGAATGGTACTCACCACAGCTTTTTATTAATTGGTAATTAGTTTGATAACACTCTGACATTTTATATCTAACTATGAGACAGAAAGTGTGTGCCGTTTATCACAGTGAGCTAAATCCCCCCCTAAGAAGTAAACCATAATTATTTCTGTTGGAATTAACACGTTATCAAAATCGTCTTATTCATGACAGTTCAGAAGCCAAAGCACTCTACGTTCGTGTATTAGACATTATTTTTCCTGAATTCTATAAAGTAGTGACACCTCCGTATTATCAATACGTACATAAAATATTGATTCAGTATTCTTCTGATAAAAATTAGTCATACTCCTCTTGAAAAACTGCTTGAAATTTCAATTGGAAATTCTTCACTCGCTTTACAGGTAGAATTGACACAACTAATCTCAACCATCCGTCATCTTACACTTCAAATCAATAAAGTACAAGATGAAGTTCATCCCATCATGTATGCAAGATTTAGATTCACCAATTATGACCATTTATGGAATCGGTTAACACTTAGACGCAGCTATACTGCCTGAAATCAAAAACATTGATAACTATAATATTATCCTGCACAGATCCAAGCTTATGCATAGTTTGAACCCCTTTGTTCATCAGTCTAGTTTAATGAATGGTACGGGAGATAGAATCAAACTTAGTTTACCCTATCTCCGCTATGCCCTCATGAAAGCAATCAAATGTGTCTATCAAAATTCATCATACTTCAAGAAATATCTTGCATCAAAACAAAGTCAAGACAAACACTATTCTGTGGATGTTTCATATGTGGCTAACAAGCAACCTATTCATATCATCTTTTAATTTATCAAGACTTTGACAAAGCAAAGCTGAAGTAAAAGATAATTTTCCTAGTTTCAAATTGCTTGTATGAAGCAAGCCTTTTTGTACTGTATTTTTATAAGAAATGGATAAAGTTAATACCTATTCATTTATTGGTAAATAAAAAAAGCAGTAGGTAAATGTGAACCCCAAAATATAAACTTTCCAAGTAGGAGTTTTTTTCTAATGTCGAAATATTCATTTGACTTAAAACTAAAAATTGTTCAGGAGTAACTTTCTAGAAAAAGTGGGCGAATTTTTTCTCTAAAATATCATAGCTCTCACCCTGAACTTATTCATCGTTGGGTAAATGCTTATCAAACCTTTGGAGTCCAAGGTCTTCAACGTAAACGTCAAAATAAAGCTTATTCCAGACAATTTAAACTCGATGCGGTAAACTTATATCTAGCAAGTGAAAAGTCCTATCGAGAAATAGGTAACGAACTAGAAATAAATAATGCATTATTGCTAAGTAATCTGTTTGCGCAGGTGCTTTAATTCAGTATAGTAAAATATAATTTCTTTCTATGATATTGTTCCTTCTCAAGTTATTAGTAAAACCTTAGTTTTTTTGATTGAGTAAGAAACCGCACACAATAATTATATCCTCCATAAAAAAACAGCAAATACAAGACAAACTATATTAAAAGTCAAGTGAAAAGATAATACGCATCAATTCCTTAACACATAAGACACAACGAAACCATAGTATTTCTCTCGATTTATTTTAAGTTGTAAATACGATTTGAAATATGGGTCACTTTGGCCACCTAAATAAATACATCATGTAAATAATAAGAGCCACAATTGACCCTATATCCTGTGATATCCATTGTTCCAAATTAATAAATAGTTGGCTCCACTCTTGTGATATTTGTGATTGGAAAGACATTGTTTATCATCAAATTATTGACTTTAATTTGGATAATCTTAATCCGTTTAGTTTAAACAGGTATCTCTTCAATAAGTTGAGTTATCTGTGATTGTAAAGTTAAGGTAATTATTATAATGAATGCTCGATTTCTAAGTAGTTAGTATAAAAAAATAAAAATCTTATATTTCAAATAATCATTTGAAAAGGTGCCAATACATTAAAACGGTACCTGATATGTATTTCACTTTTTCTTTTGAGCTACCAATTCACTATAATTAGCAAAGATTTTCTGGAAAAATATTTTGTCGTAAATGACGATTGACCCAAAAATCTTAGAGATGGCAATTATTGGAAAGAATTACTCACAAAGACAAGAGATGTCAGATCTAGCAATAGAGATATCTATCATTAAGTTTTAGAATTATATTCCACGACTATAAATTACCACATCATATTTTTTATTTACCAACAAAGTATAGACTATTCTTTCTCGTAGATTATTCTACTTAAGAACATCAAAAAATACCATTACAAGCCCCTTCCCTTACCCGTATGCTGAAGATAAATAAATTGAACAGTTATTATTACTAATGCCATAATTAATCCCACCTCTAAAAATTCTAAAAATCTTCTATCCCCCCCTACTCCCAGTTCCTTCATTAGCGTTTCTATATTCCCGTGAGTTTCAGCAGCAAATAAATAAGATAAAACCAACCAAGACTGAGCAATTAAACTTCCAATTTTCGAGAAAAAGTGTATTGTTCTAGGTGATATCCCTCTATTAATAACATAATTTGCACGCACACTTCCCATGAGTATTAAATTACTAAAAAAAGAAAGAAATGTACCAATACTTGTTAGTGAAGGTATTGTTATAATTAAAAGACCTATGACATTAAAAATCAATACTACTCTAGGAGAAAACCCAAGTAATCTTTCTCCTAAAAATAGAGCAGTAATAACTGCCAATATAATAGGTAGCGAAAGATTATATAAAATTGTATTTAAGCCACTAACCATCATGGTAGAAAATGAAACATATAAAATGCATAATGTGGACAATGAGCCCTGAATAAATGAATACGAAAAGAAAATTCTCTCCGTTTCATCAATATATCTTTCTTTTAAACTCTTAATACCAATTAAATTAATCAAAATTCCCATAATAGCAACATTCAACAACACCCCAGTATCAACCTTCAATGAAGTTGATCGAGATAATTTCAATAAAAAAAGTAAACTTGTAATAAAAAACAAACCCAAACTTTTAGGAAATGTTGAATAATTTACTTTTAATCTCGCTATTTTTGCTTCATTTTTATCATAAATCCCTATCAAACACAGCCATGAAAAAACAAATCCAATAGTCAATAATAAAAAACAATATTTGACAGATTGAGTTAATAAAACAAATCCTAAAAAAGTAATGAGCAATGTTTCTATTACTTGTAGAACATCAGTGCTCTTTAAAACATATTGCTTAAATCTATTTTTCAACTGCCCTGATAAGAAACTACTAAAATTCACACAAACTCCCAGTAATGTCGCCCCAATTACGGTTAACACAAAGCCAAGATCAAAAAAAAGTAATAGACTTCCAATCAATCCTATTAGTAAACAAATCCTCATAGAAAGTAAGCTGCTAGATATAAAAAAATCAAATAACATAGCCCAAAAATTTGCTGTATACGTCATTACATAAAAGAATAACATTGGATACCATGAATAATTTGCACCATAAACAACAAGTAAAATGTATGGAAAGAACGTCAATACATTAATAAAAGAATAAAAAAACAAATATTTTTGCATTCTCATTTCTACTACCTTTACTTCAATTATTTTATCACAACTAATTCGATTATTGTCATTATTTAGCAAACAACAACATTTACCAAAATATGACGGATTAAACGAATTGAGCTTGATATACTTTATTATAGCAGAATCCCTCGCTCTCTTACCAATTCGAAAAACAAAAAAACTCCTCCTGCCTCAGCCCCCCCCAAAAAAAAAAAGAGGTAACCCATTAGAGATCCACCAAGAACCTAACTGAAGATAGTAACGGCAAAGGTTTCTCTATGCTCAGAAATAACGTCAGGATTTTTTTCTAGTTCACTTGGGCACAGAATTCTGCAGAGGTTTTTACGCGAAGTTTTGCCTTGTGCTGTTCTCATATTCTTACGAGATTTAAAAGAGCGTCTCACAGTCATATAAGAACCTTCATTGCCTAGTTTTTATATGAAATAGAAGACAGAACAAGCAAAGCATCCTAGAGCAAAATTTTCAGTTTACTATTCTCTTTTGACACTACTTCTGTTCAAAATTGATTTTCCAATTATTTTGTCCAAATATCTTGTAAAATGACTACGTAAGTATGTAGGGCACAACAAATTTTCACGGATTTATTAGTACTTTTCCAAAATATTACCAAGTAAGACTCTAATTATTTTTTAAATCATAGCACAATGCAATTTTAATAACTTAGAGTCATAACCCTGCTCCATTTTTCTAGCAAAATTTTTAGTTTTTTATGTCATCACCTGATCATCTTGAATTCACTAAGTAATTGAATAATAATCACTATATAATTCCAAGTAAAGCTGAAATTGTCTCCTTCAAATTTTTCTTAACCCCTAATAACTATAAAACACATATTATCTTTCTGGAATTATCATTTTTCCAATTTAGTTAAAATCAAACGCCAAAATATACTATTTAGTTCACAATTATATATTTAATGTTACCCAAAAATATATTTCCCTCTTTATAATGGTACATATCATTATAAAGGTAGCTAATTATCTAATCCAAGAATAATTTAACAATGTAAATAAAATTAAAAATATTACTCTTCAATAATTGATTATGAGCATCATAATTTATAAATAATGAAAAATATGGAAAATTGTAAAGTGAAGTTAGCCGCTTGAGCGTACAAAAAAAACATCTTCCTGCGTTAAATTTGTGATAAAAAAAGAAGTTAAGGGGACATCTAAAGGATGTAAAACAATTATACCTCCAAAGGCAAATACTTAACATTCTCAGAACACAAACTTATCGAACGTTGGAAAATAAAAATCTGCTAAGTAGTCGTGAAATCAGCAGACGCTTAAGGTAGCACCATACTACTATTGATAATAAACTTCAAGGTTTGTTATAGCAAGAAGAAAATTCGACAAATAATTTAAAAATTCTGCAATAAAACTCGTTCTTGAAGACGATTACTCTGTAAAAGAAGTCAGTCAGGAGCTTGATATCCATACGAACAGTCTTTATCGTTAAGCTCAAGAAATTGAAAATTACTGAAGCTCTGCTTTCCATGGTAATGACACAGTTCTAGCTGATGTCCAATATAAGATTAAGCTGTTAGAGTGAGAAAATCGTTATCTTCAGGAGGAACTTGAACTAAAAAAGTTTCGGGCCTTCTTGAAGCGAAGCAAGTAAAGCGCTTTAAATTTCTTTTGAAACATCATGGAAAGATAAAAATTCTTAAGGTTTTTCGCTCCGGATTCTACAAAGACCATCGTCGTCCTTCAAAACGACAAGTAGAGTAAAAAGTTCCTCCATGAGCAAATATAAGTCTGTCTTTCATGAGCATAAGGACGCTATGGTACTGCTATAATAGACACGTACTTAATGAACAACGTATTCTTACCAACACGGATCTTGTCAGTAAGTTGATACAACTTGATAGGACTTTATGCTAAAGGAAGTCGCTATGCTAATGCAATGATGGAGTCTTTTTATAAGACTTTCAAAGAGGAAACTTATTAATGATACTCATTTTGAGATAAGAGATGAGGCTACTCAAGAAATTTTAAAATATATTGAGACCTATTACAATACAAAAAGATGCATTCAGCACTTGATTACAAGTCTCCAAAATACTTTGAAAAAAATAATTACTAATTTCTCATAACTTTATGTCTAATTATTTGACATTAATTTGTCCAATGCATTTCCCTCCATAGTTATGAGTTCCGAAGTGTTGAAAATAATTCCAGTGCCTAGACAAGCATCCCCCACTTTCTGTTGTTGTAAAGCCTCCTGGGCCAGCACTCCCCCTCCGACAAATTTTTTATTTCATAGAAAATTAATTGAGATAATAACAGCATCCTCTCTATTACGAGTAGCATTTAAGTCTTTATTTATATAAAAGTCGTGTCTCAGAAAAATATAAAGAGGTTTGCTTATTCCTGTCCTTTCCCCCTGCTGTAGCATTTTCATTTCCTCCATTTGCTGCCTAATGCCAAAATAGTATTTAAGGAAAAACTATTTTGGCATTACCTATTGTTAAAACATCCTCTTCAAGCGTTGCAATTAATCGTGTGATTCTCACTGTCAAAATAGGTCTGAGCCTTTGCAAAAGAGGTTTTACTTTGATTAGAAAATTATAGTCTCGTTGTAGAAGAAGAATAATCATCATAGATTTTACGCCCAGTATTATATTTTCTTTCGTATAAATCTTATTTTCAAGCCCTCTTTTAGTGAAGCAGCATTCAGGAAATGTGTGGTAAATTGAACTTTCCATCTGTGTAGCTTCTGTATTTATTTTGTAGTTAATATAAAATTACCTTTAACTTTGACTTATTATAAAGTATTGCTTATGAAACATCATAATCTTTTCAGGTTTTTAAGTTGTGCTTTCCAGTTTAATAAATATTGTTTATATTCTTCATAATGTTTAGATTTTGATATGATCTTTCGTTTATGTATTTTTAATATATAATTACATACTAATTTTATCAAGTTTTAATAGTCGTCTCCATTTTCCATGCTCGCCCGTTAGCAAATGTTTTTTGTTCGTGAAAATTGATTTGTATTAAGAAAATCTGGTACAATATCTGAATATTAGACATAATAAACTACATAATTGTATCTAATCACCTTTCCCTCTTCGAAATAAAATACAAACTCTACTGTTTCAAGTGGGTATTATATTGCTGAAGAAAACTACAAGTGAGATAAAACAGATAGAAAGAGAGATATCATGGAAAATCCAATCATTAATAATAACAATGACATTATTACATTGAATAAGTTTTATGCACAAATCTATAGTATAGTCGGAATCGGAGTAAGCATATCTGCACTAACTTCCTTTATTACCATAAGAGTGTTTGGGGAAAATGTCCTAAATTTTGTCCAACAAAAGGGATGGGGGATGCTTATCATTTGGCTTTTTCCCTTGCTTATAGTTCTTCCTATGCAAAATGCAGCAATGAAGAATAAGTCCACAGCTCTCCCTTGGTTTATTTTATACTCAGCAATGATGGGTTTCCTCTTCAGTTTTACACTTGTCGTTTATACAGCATCTGACGTCACCTTAGCTTTTGTCTCTTCTGCGGGGATGTTCTTTGGGCTCTCTATTTATGGACGAGTAACAAAGTATAACTTATCAGGTATGGGGCGAGCAATGATAGGAATGCTTATGGGCATTATTATTGCAGGGGGGATTAACTTCTTTTTAGGCAGTACTATGGTTGTTTTTCTCACCTCTGTGATTAGTGTTGTTATTTTCAGTGGGCTTATTGCTTGGGATAATCAGAAAATTGAGTTGGTCTATCGTCAAAACAATGGCTATATTTCTCAAGGTTGGGCTATAAGTATGGCATTATCATTGTATCTTGATTTTATCAATTTGTTCATTACTTTACTTCGTTTAATCGGCTTTACGAGAAAAAATCAAGACTAAACAATAGAAAAATTAGGATGTGAGAATTTGAATATTTTAAGAACAAAACACTACAGATTGTTAGTAGGATGTTTACTGGTGTTACTATGTATCTATTTCCTAAACAAAATAAGTTTTATTTTTTGGCCGTTAATTTCAATATTCACAATAGTATTCCCTCCAATTCTTATTGGAGGCGTGCTTTATTATTTAGTGCACCCCATTATAGACAAACTTGATAATTTAAATATCTCAAGAAAAATTTCTATTTGGAGCCTGTTCGTTGTTATATCACTCTTGTTAATTATAGGAATAGTACTTATTATTCCTATAATATCTGATAATTTTCTAGATTTAGTAACAAATTTTCCTATTGAGCTCAAAGAATGGATGATTTCAGTAGAAACATTTATGGAAAAGAATCAATTAAACCAATTTAAAGAAGAATTTGATTTAATTTCTGATAAGCTTTCTGGAGAGATATTAAACATTAGTAAAAATACTTTCTCATATCTTTTTTCATTCTCAAAATCAGCCGCTAATGTTATTTCGATTACTTTTATGACAATTATTATATCACCAATGGTATTGTATTATCTGCTGAAGGACGATGTGAAACTTCTTCTTTTTTAAAAAAACCATTTTCAAAGAAATGGCAAAAACATGTTGAGTTTCTATTAATCAGTATGAACACACAACTTGAGAATTATATAAGAGGTCAGGTTTTGATTGCGATTATTGTTACATTTCTTTTGCTTATTGGCTTACCAATTGTGGGATTAAAGTACGCAATCATTATTGCAATTTTTTCAGGAATAATGAACCTTATACCATTTCTTGGATTTTATTTAGCTATTCTTCCAGCTTTGTTAATAGCTTTTATTACAGGGGGAACACCAATGTTAATAAAAGTGTCGATTATTTATGCGCTAGAGCAATTGATTGAAGGACGGTTTGTTACTCCATTGGTATTGGGTAAACAATTAAAAATTCATCCACTAACTATAATGTTTGTATTGTTAGCTGCTGGTAAAATTGCAGGGATTTTTGGAGTAATTTTGGCTATTCCTTTATATACTATACTAAAAACAATAGTAACATATTTACTTGATATATATAAAAGTGAGAAGCTGAACTGTCAACAATAGACTAGGCATCAAAACAAATATTGGTCGCAACAGGGAGACGCTGAAACTCTACTTTTATTAAAGCACATACTTTTGCTATATAGTAGGGGGGG
>NZ_KQ968941.1:16050-17073 GCF_001578715.1 Lactococcus sp. DD01
ATTAAAGCACATACTTTTGCTATATAGTAGGGGGGGGGATTTTAGATTTGTTTTCAGGCATATTATATCGCAAGATTTTTTATTACTCACATGAAAAAGTGTACCTCAAAGCTACCTTAAATATTTTGTAGTCCTCCTCATAAGTGGAGGTTTTTTTATTCACTCTGGCTTCCAAGGCTTCTTCAGTTAAATGACTATAGATATCTGATTTGGCAATTTCAAGATAATCTTCTCTTTGATAATTAAAGGATTTATCCATCAGTTGATGTTCATAAACAAGAAGCCCATCGTCATAGATTTCAAGGAACACAATGTTATTTACTTCAAAAAATAACATTGTGTTCCTTGGTTGAGAGAGTGACGGAAAATTTTCTGACTTCATAGAGTACCATTTATTCTTTAGAGACTTTACGAATCATTTCTAGTTTTTAGGATGAGCATAGAAAGGAAGTTTTTCATCATCATAAGTCATAAAGCTTCCTTTGTCTTCATGATAACGTAAAGCAGGAGGTCAACCAAGTTCTTTGGAAGGCTCGTTATGGTTCAAACTCTCCATGAACATCGTCACAATTTCTTGAAAACACTATACGTGCCTAAGCTTCGACCTTTCCTTTAATCTGTGTTCTAAAGAGCCGACACGCAATGGGCTTAAATCCAGCATCCTTGGCATCCTGTCTAAAAGTTTCGTTGAATACGGCATGCGTGAATTAACTTTTAGAATGACCAACCACGGTCTTCATGTTATCAAACCAAATTTCTCCGGAAACACCCCCAAAGCTCAAAGAAAGCATTGTTTAAGCAATTAAAGAGAGTGGCTTGTTCACAATCCATCGTAAGTTAAAGGTATTTCATCCGAGAGTAGCCAAACACATAGCAGAAAATATTAGCGATGAAGACTTTGCCATTTTTAGAAATCATCCTAAGCCTTTCCTTCCAGTCCACCTGAGCAGAGAAGGCCCAGAGAGGTTTCTATACGAAGTGATGCCTTATATTGTTTGGTTGTTTTGCAAGACTTAACATAGC
>NZ_KQ968941.1:17472-18289 GCF_001578715.1 Lactococcus sp. DD01
ACAGCATAGATAAGATTAGGATTCCCCAAATCGTTCTGACACAAAAAATACCCGCTAGGATGATAGCAAATATCAGAAAGAAAAAGATGGCTTGCTATATTGACAATGTTATATAACGTAACTAGTTTAACAAAATCATCTCAATCCTTAATTTTGACGAACAAAAAAAGCCACGTTGGCAAGACGTGACTAAATTGAGAACTTGAAATTGTAACAAACTTTTTTATTTTTACTGCCATGGAAAGTATAACATAGAAATGCCTTATATTATTTAACGCACGAACTCTTTTTATAAAAAGTACATTGACTACAAATAAGATAGGTTATCATAGGCTTTTCTATAGTATCTGTTTTTGTAATTATCCAACATATTAACGGCAATGTGTGCCGTTTGAAATATATCATTTACCTTTGTGTTTTCCTGTTGTATAAATACATGTCAATTTCTACTTTGTTGTTTGAATTATTTTCTACAATATATAAACCGTAAACCATTTCAGACCAACCGTTACATCTGCTATCTCATATAGTTAAAAAGTCATGACCATTGGAATAGGCCCACACTCTCTATCATAAATTCTGCTCGTCGTCCCATCTGAATAAAATCAAGCCACATGACCATCCCCTACCCACGATCCATTATCTATATGATAGTATATGGAATCCAAGCATTCATTAGCGGTTCTTATCCTTTATGTGCAACTTTAATCTACTTAAAGCTTTCTTTCCAGTCCACCTGAGCAGAGAAGGCTCAGAGAGGTTTCTATACGAAGTGATGCCTTATATTGTTTGGTTGTTTTGCAAGACTTAACATAGC
>NZ_KQ968941.1:18448-22173 GCF_001578715.1 Lactococcus sp. DD01
ACACTGGAACAGCACAGGTTGAACCTAAAATAAAAAAGCATTTTATGATAGTTCTGATATATAAAATTAAAAATACTAGTCATACTTACTTAAAATATTATCTGAATAAATTTTTTCTTTCATAAAGAAGAAAAAAATCTATTGATCAAAATATTATTCCGAGAAAATTAGCAATTGCTAATTTCAAGTTTTTTGTTTTTTTTTACCATACCATATACTACCAACAAGTACAGCAAATTTCTACTACTAAAATTTATATGGGATTTACTTTCATTATACTTAAATTATCAGCAATCTGTAAAATAGATAATACGTAAATGATGATGACAGGCATTGTGTAGCTATCCAACTTAAATATTTTATAAAATTTTCTTAATTCATGCAATCCCTCTTTCACTAACAATAGCAATACTTATTATTGAAAAAACTATTGCGTAGGTGAAGTCTGCTCTTTTTAAACCGGTCAACTATAATTTTTGTTTTAAATACTGTCCTGTGTAAGATTTTTCAACTTTAGCAACTTCTTCTGGTGTGCCTGTAGCTAAGATTGTTCCGCCGCCAGCACCACCTTCTGGTCCGAGATCGATAATATAGTCAGCGGTCTTAATCACATCAAGATTATGTTCAATAACCACGATGGTATTGCCTTGATCCACAAGGCGATCCAAAACTTTAATTAATGTGGCGATATCTTCGCTGTGCAAGCCTGTTGTGGGCTCATCCAAGATATAAAAGCTCTTGCCTGTACTGCGTTTTTGCAATTCGGAAGCAAGCTTCATCCTTTGGGCTTCACCACCAGATAAGGTTGTAGCTGGTTGTCCCAAAGTAACATAGCCTAAGCCGACATCAACGATAGTTTGCAATTTTCTCTCGATTTTGGGAATATGACGGAAGAATTCTAAAGCATCCGACACGCGCATATCAAGAATTTCCGAAATATTTTTTCCTTTGTAATGTACTTCCAAAGTCTCTGAGTTATAGCGTTTGCCATGACAGATTTCACATGGGACATACACATCTGGAAGAAAATGCATTTCAATCTTGATAATCCCGTCACCCGAACAAGCTTCACAACGTCCGCCTTTCACGTTAAATGAAAAACGTCCTTTTTTGTAGCCACGTATTTTGGCTTCATTGGTTTCGGCAAAGAGTCCACGGATATCATCAAATACAGAGGTATAGGTTGCTGGATTTGACCGTGGTGTACGTCCAATCGGCGATTGGTCAATATCAATCAAACGTTCAATTTCTTCATAACCGGTAACTTTTTTATGTTTACCTGGTTTTTCTGAATTATGATTGAGTTTTTGCGCCAAGGTTTTCTTCAGAATCGAATTAACCAAGGTTGATTTACCCGACCCTGAAACACCAGTTACAGCTGTCATAATCCCTAAAGGAAATTGGGCATCGATATTTTGTAAATTGTTTTCTGAAGCCCCAGTGACCTTCACCATACGTTTTTTATCGATTTTACGGCGTTTGGCAGGCACAGGGATGGAACGTTTTCCTGATAAATATTGTCCTGTCAAAGATTTTTTATTTTTCGCTACTTGTTTCGGCGTACCAGCAGCAATGATTTCACCACCTAAATCTCCAGCGCCTGGTCCGACATCAATCAGCCAATCTGCTGCTTTCATCGTATCTTCATCGTGCTCAACCACGATAAGTGTATTTCCTAAATCACGCATTTTTTGGAGGGATTCAATCAAGCGGTCATTGTCTCTTTGATGTAGACCAATTGATGGCTCATCAAGGATATAAAGGACACCTGAAAGGTTAGAACCAATCTGGGTTGCTAAACGAATACGTTGCGATTCTCCACCTGATAAAGTACCTGAAGCCCGTGAAAGTGTCAGATAATCTAGACCCACATTTTTTAAGAAAGATAAGCGATCTTTGATTTCCTTTACAATAGGTTGCGCAATCATTTCATCGTTTGTAGATAAAGTAAGAGTAGCTAAAAACTCTAATTCGTCACCGATAGCTAAGTTAGAAAGTTCTCCGATATGTTTCCCATCAACCTTAACCGAAAGGGCTTGATCGTTCAAACGATAGCCGTGACAAGTCGTACATGTTAACTCCGTCATGTAACCACGAAGGTATTCACGTGTATAATCACTTGAAGTTTCGCGGAAACGACGGTTGATATTATTGATTATACCAGGGAAAACCATGTCTTTATCAGACACATTTCCAAAGTCACCGACATAGTAAAAATGAAATTTACGCTCACCAGAACCATTAAGAATAATATCTTTGTGTTCTTCCGGCAAGTCAGCCCACGGTGTATCCATATCAATTCCAAAATCACGGCTAGCACATTCCAACATGGTTGGATAGTAATTTGAAGAGATAGGATTCCAGGCAGTGACAGCACCTTCACGTAAGGTCTTACTATCATCAGGAATAATCAAGTCAGGATCGACTTCATTTTTCATCCCTAGACCATCACAGTCTGGACAAGAGCCAAAAGGCGCATTAAATGAAAAGAGACGTGGTTCTAACTCGGGAACTGTAAAACCACAGACAGGACAGGCATAAAACTCACTAAAAAGGAGTTCCTCCCCATCCATCTTGTCCACAATAACATAGCCTTCAGCAATACGAAGTGCTGCTTCAACAGAGTCAAACAAACGTGAACGAATACCTTCTTTTACAACGATACGGTCAATAACAACTTCGATATTGTGCTTTTTATTTTTATCAAGCTCTGGTGCTTCTGTCACATCGTAAACTTCACCATCAGCGCGGACACGCACATAGCCCTCTTTTTGCACACGCTCAAAAACTTTAACATGCTGTCCTTTTTTAACACGCACAATTGGTGCCAAAATCTGTAGGCGTGTTTTTTCAGGCGATTCGAGGATTTGGTCCACAATTTCTTCAACCGATTGTGCTGAAATTTCTCCGTGTCCATTGATACAGAAAGGTTTTCCGACACGCGCAAAAAGTAAACGGAGATAATCGTTAATCTCCGTTACTGTTCCAACAGTAGAGCGTGGATTTTTGCTAGTTGTTTTCTGGTCAATAGAGATAGCTGGCGACAAGCCGTCAATACTGTCCACATCTGGTTTATCCATATTACCTAAAAACTGACGGGCATAAGCAGATAATGATTCGACATAACGTCGTTGTCCTTCAGCATATAAAGTCTCAAAAGCCAGAGAAGATTTCCCTGAACCCGAAACACCTGTAACAACGACCAACTTATCACGTGGAATGGTAACATCTATATTTTTTAAATTGTGCTCTCGAGCACCATGTATAACAATTTTATCTTGGGGCATTTACTCTTCCCTTCTCACTTCTATCCCATATTTACTGAGACTGAATTTCTTATTTTCGATAAAGATACTTCAATTATACTACATTTTAAGGTACAATAGCCTTATCATGAAATCTTATTTTGTCTATGTTTTACGTTGTGCTGACGATACGCTTTATTGTGGCTATACAGACGATGTTACGAAACGACTGGAAACCCATAACTCTGGTAAAGGTGCCAAATATACTAAAGCACGACGTCCCCTTCAACTTCTGACTTCCGTTGAATTTTCAGAGAAGAAACACGCCTTAAAATGCGAATGGTGGTTTAAGCATAAACTCAACCGTTCACAAAAATTAAAATTAATTAAAGAAAGAGCAATCAAAGAAACTTTTGAAAAAGAACTTCTAGCTAAAGAAAAGGGATAAAACATCCCTTTTTTCAGTTTAATTATAAAAAG
>NZ_KQ968941.1:22351-40319 GCF_001578715.1 Lactococcus sp. DD01
CTTTTTATAGTTTTTCCAGTTTAACAGCTGTACCGTAAGCAGCAACTGAGTCAACATTACCAAATGTCGAAGAGTCAAAACGCATAGCGAGAATTGCATTAGCACCTTTATCTCGTGCTTCTTCTGCAAGACGTTCAATAGCACTCTCACGCGTTTCATGCTGGAGTTTCGTATAGCCGGCAATTTCTCCTCCGACAATCGTTTTTAATTGTTGTCCAGTACTTGAGAAAACGTTACGTGAACGAGTTGTTAAACCAAAAACCTCACCGTAGACCTCAACAACACGATAGCCCGGTGCATCATTTGTAGTTAAAATTAGCATATCTTTCATTTACTTACTCCTTTATAAGTTACATTTTGTCCAAAATTTCATGGATGATCTCATGCGAATCTAGAACATTTGTTTGTTTCATCTGTTTCATAAGTTCATCTCTATTATGACCATCAAAATGAGTTACTGCTTCAACCATGTCAAAAACCAAACTTTCAAAACCACGATTATATGTGGCACTTTGCCAACCGTTAATTCCGATTTTTTGCTTGTCTAATCCAGTAAGGATTTCTAACTCCGTAAGTTCTGATAGACGATAGGTTCCACTGCTTGCTTCGACCGTAAATTCCTCAGAAAAAGCGCCTGAAGTCAAGTTCATGCTGGCAATGCCCATACAAGATTGCGTTCTCAGTGTGACTATCACACGTGAAAGTTTTTTGTCCGGCGTCATCGCTAATTGATAACTGTAACGTTCAATCTCGTCATCAAGCAAGTAAATCAACGTATCCAAAGGATGGATAAAAATATCATACAAACTAAATTGTACTTCGTCGGCATTATTTGCTAAATTTTTACTTACCTTGATAAAGTTTTTTTGATTGACCTCTTTAAGTTTGTCTGTCATTGGGGCAAAACGGCGGTTAAAACCGATAACAAAGAGGACATTATTCTCCTCAGCCAAGCGATGAAGTTCTTGGACCTCATCAAAGTTTTCGGAAATTGGCTTATCCATCATGACATGTGTGCCTGCACTCAAATAGCGTTTTGCAAGCTCAAAATGTTGAGCCGTGGCTGCATGGATGACGACCATATCACAAGTTTCCAACGCTCCTAAATCCGTTGTCGCATATTCAAACTTGTATTTTTTTCGAATCTCTTCAGCTTTTTCCCATGTTCGCGAATGCAAAATAAAACGATGCTCGGCTTGCATTTTTGCATAAACGGGCAGATAGGCCTTACCTGCGATATTTGATGTTGCACCAATTATTCCAATAATCATATAGTCTCTCTAACTGTCTTTTGAATAAATGACGATAAGCTTGCCTTGAGCAATTTTTAACTCCATCGTCTCACTGATAAAAGCATTACTTGCGTAGATGTCCGCAAAGTTATCCTCAGCTTTAAGTGGATATTTTGCGTTTTTAATCTCTAAACTTCTTTTTGTGCCGACCTGAACAATGCCCAAATATGGATAGCCTTCAATCTTGCGAATGGTATGCTGCCCTTGAGTCAGATATTTTACAAAATTTTGCTTATCCTTCAAAGAAATCCTTTCAGGATAGTCAAAATTCAGAGGCAGGTACACATTGGTCAAATGATGGTCAAGCCTTCCACCAAGGGCACCAATAATCATGATTTCTGCATCTGGAAAACGCGAAAGCACCTGATCTAAACCAGCTTCTAAATCCGTCTGATCCTTCTCTGCCGGAAGTTTAACAAGTTCATGAGCAGCTTCTGATATTTTGCCGAATTCTTCCATACTTACAGAGTCAAAATCACCAACGGCTAAGTCTATATTTTGATGGTCTTCAAGTAAAAATACAGCTCCACGATCAATACCGACATAATAATCATAGCTTTCTTCAGGTAAGCTTGCTGGCCGTCCTGCGTGAATAAGTACTCTCATCGCTCGTCCCCGCTGCCCGCTATTTTGCCTCTCAGCTGACGACTTTCCAGTTTATTTAAGTTGGCTTGAGCGACTTGTTCCAAATCAAGCCCCAGATAGCGCGCACAGGTTGCTACATGCCATAAGACATCACCTAATTCTTTTCCCAAAGCATTTTTATCATCATCTTTAATAATGCCATCCTGATCACGGATGATTTTTTTTATCTTATCCGCAACTTCTCCTGATTCCCCCGCTAAACCGAGTACCTTATCTAAAAAAGCAAAATTTACCTGCTCAATATCCGCTAGAGGACCATTGACATCAAATTTTATTATTTCCTTTTGATAATCCTTAAGTTCCATAGATAAGGTTCCTCCTTTAATTCTCCCTCTTATTATATCAAAAACTCCACTGAAAAAGGATGTTTCACCCCTTGGTTTTATACAAAAAAGCCCTCAAGTAACTTGAGAACTTTTATTTAAGCTTTAAGGGCGAATACGTCCAAGCATACGTGGGAATGGAATAGCTTCACGGATATGTTGGTTACCTGTAATAAAGGTTACCGCACGTTCCAAGCCAAGTCCAAAACCAGAATGTGGCACAGAACCGAATTTACGTAAGTCAAGGTACCAGCTGTACTCTTCTTCTGAAAGCCCGAATTCTTTTACTTTTTCAACCAAGTAATCATAATCTGTCGCACGTTCTGAACCACCAATGATTTCACCATATCCTTCTGGCGCGATAAGATCGGCACAAATCACAACATCTTCACGTGTTGGATGTGGTTTCATGTAGAAAGCTTTAATCGCTTTAGGGTAGTTGATGATAAATGTTGGCACACCATAGTAGTTAGAAACAAATGTTTCATGTGGTGAACCAAAGTCATCACCCCACTCGATATGATCATAATCATTATTTGCTTCTTCTTTTTGAAGAAGTTCAATCGCATCATCGTAAGTGACACGTTTGAATGGTTCATTGACATATTTTTCCAATAAATCAATGTCACGTTCCAAACTTTCTAAAGCATAACGTTGGTTTTCCAAGACTGATTTGATCAAATGTTTGACATAAGCTTCTTGAATATCCAAAGATTCTTCATGAGTTGTGAAGGCCATTTCTGGCTCAATCATCCAGAATTCTGTCAAATGACGGCGCGTTTTTGATTTTTCAGCACGGAAAGTTGGACCAAAGGTAAAGACTTTGCCAAATGCCATCGCACCCGCTTCTGCATAGAGCTGACCAGTTTGTGACAAGTAAGCAGGCTGTCCAAAGTAATCTGTCTCAAAGAGTTCTGTTGTTCCTTCAGGAGCTGAACCTGTCAAGATTGGACTATCAATTTTAACAAAGCCATTGGCATTGTAAAACTCATATGTTGCACGAATAATTTCGTTACGTACAAGCATAATAGCATGTTGCTTGCGGCTACGTAGCCACAAGTGACGGTTATCCATCAAGAAATCTGTACCATGCTCTTTTGGTGTGATAGGATAATCCACAGATCCACCAACGACTTCAAGGTCTGTGACATCAAGCTCGTAACCAAATTTTGAACGTGAATCTTCTTTTACAATCCCTGTTACGATTACTGATGTTTCTTGAGCCAAGTGTTTGATTTCAGTGAATTTTTCTAGTCCTGCTTCTTCACCAAATTTTTCAATCATGTTTGGTTTGAAAACGACAGCTTGGAAATAAGCTGTACCATCACGGAGTTGGAGAAATTGCAATTTTCCTTTTCCTGATTTGTCTGCAACCCAAGCGCCAATTTTAATTTCTTCTCCGACGTGGTCTTTCACATCGATGATTGATACTAAGTCTTTCATAAATAATTCCTTCTCTTTTATTAATATAAATCTTTGTCTATAAATTTCTCTAACCAGATTTCTTTCAAAGTTTTCAAATCTTCTTTAAAAGCTTTTGGTGTCTGTAATTCATCTTTTTTAAACTCTTCCAACACCAAGAGCTCAAAGTCATCAGACTTCCAATCTTTGTCAATGGCTAGAGGAACACCAATACCTGTTTTTCGTGAAAATTCAAAGCGATTTTTCAAACCAGGTAAATCTGGTGCTATATCAAGATAAAACTTGTTTTTTGAAATATTTTTATAAGCTACAACAGCACCAAGCTTTTCTTGGAGCTTATAAGCTGATTTTGCTTCTTTTTTATCTATCATGCGACTCTTCCATCCAAATCTGAAGACGTTTTACTGCTTCTGTTAAACTCTCAAGGTCAGTGGCATAACTCAACCTCACATGTACGGGTGACCCAAATCCTTCCCCCGTCACCAGAGCCACTCCAGTTTCTTCAAGAATCGCTGTCGCAAAATCCGTAACATTGTCATACCCTTTCAGTGCCATTGCTTTCTCAACTTTAGGGAAGAGATAGAATGCACCATTTGGCTTAATAGCCTCAAAGCCAGGAATTTGATTGATCATAGGATGTATCAAGTTTAGCCTTGATTCAAATGCTGTACGCATTTTTTCGACTGCCGCTTCATCAGAATTAAAGGCTTCGATGGCTGCATATTGAGCAACTGTACTTGGGTTTGAGGTTGTTTGACCTGCAATCTTCGTCATTGCTGCAATAATTTCGCTATCACCAACTGCAAGTCCAATACGCCAACCGGTCATCGCAAAGGTTTTCGATACACCATTAATGACAATTGTGCGTTGACGAATCTTCTCTGATAAGGATGAAATAGCTGTAAACTCGCTTTTATTATAAACCAGTCGGTGATAAATATCGTCTGCTAAAATTAACAAATCATTAGCCACAGCCCAATTTCCCAAGGCCAGTAATTCTTCTTTTGAATAAATCATTCCTGTTGGATTGGATGGACTATTTAATAAAAGCACCTTCGTCTTTTCGGTTTTTACTGCCTCAAGTTGTTCAACTGTGATTTTAAAGTCATTTTCTTGCAAAGTCGAAACGACAACAGGTTGACCTCCTGACATTTTGACTTGATCCACATAGCTCACCCAATACGGGGCTGGGATGATGACTTCATCTCCTTTATCTAAAACACTTTGGAAGAAGGCATAAAGCGCAAATTTAGCACCCGTGGTAACTAAAATTTCCTTATCTTCAATGGCGTAACCATAATATTTATCCCAATAATTACGCACAGCACTTTTCAACTCAGGTAAGCCAGAAGCTTGTGTATAGAAACTTGCCTTGCCTGAATGAATAGAATCAATAGCTGCTTCACCGATTAATTCTGGGGTGGAAAAATCTGGCTGCCCTAAAGTTAAATCAATAATATTTTTTCCTTGGCTTGCGAGATCTTTAGCACGCTTCGCGGCAGCTAGAGTCACAGACTCTTCAATATTTAAAACAAAATCAGATAGTTTTTTCATAAATTACAACAGCTCCTTACCCGTCTTGAAATCATAAAGTTTAAAACCTTCACGACTATTTACCTGCCATACTGGCTGATTTTTATAAAGGGCCAAGACAATAGATGTCGTATTATCCGCCTGAAGCGTTTCGGGCTTAACACCTGTTGCCATGTCAATAACTGTTAAATTTCCCCCTTTTTCAGGGATTAAAACACCTATCTCTTTGCCTTTTTCAGTTTTGCCAAGTAAAGAATAATCTGTGCTATCTGTAGTTGCAATGTCAAAAGCTGTTGGAGTTTTCAGCTCAGTTTTATCCTTTGCTATAGCAATTGCAGCGCTTCTTGCTGTATTATAAGGGCTGATTGCTCTCCAGATAAAGAGGCTTATCGCAATAAAACCTGCCAGAATTACCGTTAAAATACCGATAATAATCTGTGTATGCAGAGTCATTCGTCTTCTTCTCATAGCCTACCTTTCTGTCCTTTAGATAATCTATTTAATTATAGCAAAAAAGCAACGAAATTGCTTCTCTACAAAGGTCTTCTGCCGGAAAAAGTTAAATCCATAATTTTCCGTAGCCTTGTCACTAAAGAATTTCGGTGTCTTTTCTTAACTTCTTCTTGGACTTATCTGTATCGGGTATCACTTCACATCAGGAATTCAATAATTTTTTCCACTAATTCACTATTTTCAAGTGTTTTAAGCGGCGCAGTTTGCGCAAGATTTTTACGCATTCTTTTCGCATAAGATTTTCCTGCTAATCGATTGTCAAGAATCACAACTTTGGAATACTGATTATGGCGCCGATTGACACGTCCAAGAGCTTGCTGCAACTTCAAAGTTGCCATAGGGACATTAAAATCGTAAAAAGGATTATTAAAACGTTTTGCATACTTTTTCGTTAAAATATCATCTGGCGTAGCAAAGGGCAGACGGGGAATCATCAAAACAAGATGATCTTGCTTCTCAAAATCCACACCCTCCCAGAAGGAAGATAAGCCCAGAAGAATCTGCCCTTCTCCTTTATCAAATTTTTTCTTGATTTGTGCAGCAGTCCCATTAATATCTTGAGCCAATACATCCCAACCTTCAGCGGACAGTTGTTCTGCTACAAAAGTTAAAGACACTTTTGCTGTAAAGAGAACGACAACTTGAGCACCCAGCTCAGCAACCTCGGAAACTCTATCCGCAACATAATGCGCGTAAGCCATAACACCTGTATTTTTGATATGCGGCCCATCAGACACGATAAATATTTCTTGGTTATCGGCGGGATGGCTGTCAAATTTGAAGAAACGATAGTCCTTAAAGCCCAAAAGTTCTGGGAAAATAGGTTTGTCTTCTGTCAGAGATAAGGTTGCTCCCAGCATATATACTTTAGTTCCTGAAGGTACCAGTTTTTCAAAATTATAAAAATCCGTACTTGAAGCGTGAACCATATCTCCCTCGCGCCAAATAAAGTTCTGCTCTGGATGTTCAAAAATTTCAGCCAGTTCTTTTAAACCAAGCTCTCTCGCATCAAGAGCGATTTTCTCACTGTCCAACTTTTTATTTTTGAGCTGAAATGTCAAACTTTCCACAAGGCGTTTATTTAAATGCGAATTTTCTATATCGACGGTTTCCAATTGCTCCGAGATTTTAACTGTTTTCTGATTGGCTCTTTCCAGTGTTGTGAAGAGTTGCTGTGCTTCGTCCACAACCAAAATACGTTCCTGTAAGAAAGTCTCAGGATAATCTGCAAGACGTTCAATTAGGTAAGCATGATTGACGACTTTGACTTGCGAAATTTCAGCTCGGCGTTGTGCTTTTAGCCAGAAATCCTGTTCATAATGCAGTTGTTTATTGTTAACATAGCCATCATGCGCAATCTGAGCAAAGTACTCCTCATTGGTCATCACTTTGGAGAGCTCGTCTAGCTCCCCTGTAAGTGTCTCCGTCAACCAAACCAAGATTTTCATCTTAAAAATTTCGAAGTTTTTTCCTTCAGTATTTGCCAGCAAAAGCCGTGAAAATTTTTCTAAAGAAATATAATTCTTCGTTCCTAAAAGCTTAGAGAAATTCACACCAAATTTTTCTTTAAGAATAGGTGCTACACCATGAATCATCTGATTTTGTAGAACTTTAGTCGGCGTTGATACAACAATTTCCCGTCCTTCTGCAAGCAAAGGTAAAAGATAAGCATATGTCTTCCCGATGCCAGTGGGGGCTTCAATGAAAGAAGGGCGACTTTGTGTAAGTTCTTCTTTTATTTTTTCGGCAATCTTTTCTTGATTTTTCCGGACTTTAAGACCCAAACGAGAGATATTTTTAGCAAAAGAATTGGCAAGGGGCTGTCTGTTTTCTTTAACTTTTTCTCTACGGATAGCAATATTATGAACCACATAAAGATGCTCAACGTTGAGTGATGTATAGGGCAGTTGCTCTTTTAAGAATTCTTTCGTCTCATAGAGTAAGCTGTCCGAATGGCGAATAATCTCCTCTAAAACAGCACGCGGAAGCTCTCGAATCTTATCTTGCATCTTAAGCAGTAACTCTGCTGTAGCTAAAGCATCTGATAAAGCAGCGTGAGGCTGATCGTGACGTAAGTCTAGTCGCTCACTAAGAGCTTCCATCCCATATTTTTCAAAGGTAGGAAAAAGAACTCGTGCCAGCTCAACGGTATCTACGCGCGGTAATTCCAAATCCAAGCCTAAAGGAAAAAGACTTTTCATTAATAAAGAGTAATCAAAACGTGCATTGTGAGCTACAAAGATGGTACCTTCCAATTTTTGGCGCACTTCTTCTGCAACTTCTGAAAAGTCTGGTGCTTTTGACAAGCGACGGTCAGACAAGCCTGTAAGGTTAGCAATTCTCGGCAAAAGCGACTCATGTGGGTTGACATCTGTCGTATAAGTGTCTACCACTTCTCCACCCTCGACTAGCACAATACCTATTTGGATAATTTTATTCTGCGAGCTGTGCGCATCGGTGGCTTCTAAGTCCACCACAGCATATCGAGTCATTTTTTTACCTTTCAACTTCTATTTATTTTTATAAGGCTTTGCTTTACTTGGCCGTTTAAAAATAGATCTTTATAATTATATCAAATTAGACGCAATGAGGACAGCACATAGTTGTGCTTCTCAACATACAGCAACTTTGCCCCGCCACTTGATTCGTCAAAAACATGATTTTGCAGTAAGAAGACTGTGAAAATATCGCAAAGTACACTGGTATATGCATTTGCCTTGACATCTCGTGTTTGATTAAGCGCCTCCTGCGCTAAAACTAGACTCCAAAAATAGTTTTTCTTTTACAAATGCTTCAAATTAGAGTAAAATTAGAGTATAGTAAAAAAAAGAAAAGGAGTCCCACTATGCTCGATAATTACAAAAAAATCCTCGTTGGTCTTGACGGTTCTGTAGAATCAACAAAAGCCTTTGATAAAGCTGTTGCCACTGCTCTTCGTAACGATGCCGAATTAGTCATCGCTAACGTCATTGATTTGCGTGCATTTCAGTCTATCTCTGCTTATGATTCTGTCGTAGCTGATGATACACATAAAGGTGCTGAAAACCTCATTAATGACTTTGCAACTGAAGCGAAAAACGCTGGTGTAAAAACAGTAACTACTCGTGTCGAATTCGGCTCACCAAAAGTTATGTTGGGACAAACACTTCCAAAAGAAGAAAACATTGACCTTATCGTTCTTGGTGCAACTGGTTTGAGCTACATTGAACGTATCTTTATCGGTTCTGTTGCTGACTATATCATTAAAAATGCGCCATGTGATACCCTTGTCGTCCGTAAATAATTGTTATATTTCGTCCTCTCGTTGAGAGGTTTTTTATTAAGAAAAAGCACCGCAAAAGCTGCGGTGCTTTTATTTTTCAATCTTTGTCCGGAGTTTCTCAAGGATTAGTTTGTTTATCCCTTTAGGATTTTGAGCCTTCAACATAGCGTATGCATAGCTGAAACTGAAAGGTTTGGGCGCATAAGCGATATAACGCGCTTGCCAATCACTTGGATTCCATTTTTTCTTGGCTTGATAAAGCCCTTTGAAGCCATAGACACCATTCATATTTTCATAAATAAACTGGAAGAGCTGTGTTGTAACTTTGCTACTGTCCTCGTCATCTTGAATATTTGCCAAAGGGCAGAGACCGAGATTCCCCCAAGTCACTCCCTCCTCGCGCATTGTTTCAAAGGCTTGGAGAAGACACACTTCCATAGAACCATTAGGTACTTGCGCACGGCGGCGCGTAACATCAGCCATATAACCTCTTTCCTCGCCTTCAGCATAAGGAACAAAAATTACAAAAGCCAACATGTTTCCCGCTTCATCACGGCTGTAAAAATAACGGCGACCGAGAGGATTTTCTAAAGCCAATCCTCCTAACATAAAGCCAAGCTCGGGGCCTTTGGAGCCAAACCATTCGTCTGAGATTTCTTGAAGTTCATTTTCAATTTTTATATCTCGTTTTGCGTTTGGCTTGTATTCTTCAACAGTAATACCTAAGCGGCGCGCGTGATTGATATTGGCACGAACCTTTGCTGTTTTCTTTCCTTTAAGGTTAAAGTCTTCTAAACGCAAACAGGCATCTTCACCAATCTTAATCATCGAAAAACCATAAGACTCATAAGCAGTGCGCATCGTTTCTGTAATGTCCATAAACAAGATTTTCCATCCATTACGACGAGAAAAGTGAACCAGTTCTCCCATAAAACGAGCAGCATCTTTAGGGTTACAAACGATATCGCCACAACCAACGAGTACATTGTTTACGACGGTATACGCCAACATCCCCTCGACAGTAACACTGAAGAAATAAGATTTTTGACCATCGATAGTCATATAAGCCATCGGATTTTGACCATATTTTTCAACAAGTGCGATTGCTTTTTCTTTTTCACGCCCGCTCAATATCGGGTAATAAACCAATGGTTTTAAGATATAATAGAGTGCCAACATCACACAAATCCAAGTGATGATAATCAGGCCAACCATATAAAAACCATGTACATGAGAATTAAAATGCGCTTGGCGGATGTCCATTGTAAAAAGAAAATGCAAGGATTGCTTAAAGATAGAATAGACATCTGGATTTCCTAAATAATCGTGTTTCAAAAAACTTAAACTCAGTAAGGTGTTAAAGAAAGCCAAAACAAGGGGGATGAAACCAAGAAACACTGCCTTTTTTGCATAATTACGGTCCATTGTTCGACTAAAATCACGATAAGTAAGTCCGAGAACAACCAGAATGATAAGTGAAAGGAGTGAACCAATACTAAAAAACCTTTGAGTGGAAATAAAGTTCAAGCGCAGAATGACAAATTGAACGACGATCGTAATAATCCAAGCTGACCTTACCCGTCGGTAGAGATTGAGAGAGACCAAAAGGCCCAAAAGCCCTAAAGCAAAGCCTAAAATATAATGCGGCATGAAACTATAGGAAGGAAAATACTCTCTCAAAACAGGTGATCGATGCAAATAAAAAGCTAAAATTGCTCCAATATCAATCACTACGGACAGGAAGATTGCTAAATTTTGTGCAAAAATACGTAATCTATACATGAATAACTGTTCCTTTATGATAACTTGTAATTGTTAAACGATCACAGCATGTCCTTTTTGCGTAAAGCCCAAACGACAATGCCACAAAATATAAGCGTTAACCCTAAGATGGCCCACATGACCCAACTGATTTCCTGGCCAGGTATGGGGACATTCATTCCATAAAAGCCGACAACAACACCTGGAATACCCAAAACAAAGGTTGCTGAAGTCATGATTTTCATGACAATATTCAAGTTGTTGGACACAATATTTGAGAATAAATCACGTAGATTTTGTAACAGTTTAAGCTGAATACGTGTTTCCGTGTAGGCCTGATCCGTTTCAATATAAATATCGTAAATTTTATCAGCAAAACCATCTTCATCTTCTTCACGCAGATAATCAATAAATTTCTTCAACACTTCGAGATTATTGTTCAAAGCATCTTCAAAATAAATAAGGCTGGCTTGAATACCAATCATATCAACAATTTGATCATTTTTTGTTGAGTTCTTGATTCCTACCTCAAGCCGACGACGACGGAGACGAAATTCCCGTAGATAATCATGGAAGTCATGTGTCATTTGATACATAACCTGATAAATAATTTCATGCTTATAGCGTGTAGAGCTATATTCTCTACCGAATATATGTTCTCCCTTAATGTCATGATTTAAAGCTAAAATGACCGCTTCATTTTTTGTCCAAATCAAAGAATAAGGAAATGTCCCTACCTCGCCATAGCTTGATGAGGCTGGATATTGTAAAAGTATCAGATTATTATCGATATCATCCGTTTCAAAACGGGCGTTTTCATAATCATCGAGAATGCCGCTAAGGTAGTCAAAGGGCAGTTGAAAGTACTCCGAGACACTACCAATTTCTTCGCGCGTCGGATTAAGTACGTATGTAAAATTCCTCATCTCTGCCGTAGAGACTAGCCGATGTTCAGCTGACAATTCATAGTTTTTAATCATAGTTATATTTTAACAGAAAATCTCTTAAATAAACGTCTCAAACGCTGTTTTCTCCCATGATTTTCACCTTACTTTTTTGAAAGCATTTTCTAAACCAATCAAGCCATGAAAAATATGATTTATGCTACAATTAGCTTAAAGTTAAGAATGTTCTGACATAAAATTTATTTTAAGGAGGATTTCATATGTCGACAATGGTTTTCGTCAACTTTCCGGTCTCAGATATTCAGTTTTCCACAGTCTTTTATGAAAAGCTTGGGTTCAAAAAGAATCCTGATTTTTCAGACGACTTAGTAAGCTGTATGGTCTGGGATGAAAATTTCTATATCATGTTACTTTCGCATGAGCGCTACCAAACATTCATTGGTGATAAAACAATCGCTGATACACACAAAGTGAGTGGTGCCCTTGCTGCCTTTACTCTTCCAAGTGCGGATGCTGTCAAAGCATTCGGCAAACTTGCCAGTCAAAATGGCGGACAATCCCTTCATTTAGAAAATGGCATTCCTGAGGACGTCATGTATGGTCTTGAAGTTCAAGATCCAGACGGTAACTGCTTAGAGCCTGTATGGATGGCTATGTGAGTTAATACTTTTCCTACAAAAAAGACAGGATGTAAATCCTGTCTTTTTAATTCAATTGACTTAAGTAATCATCTGTAGCTTTAAAGAAAAATAACTTTATTATCCATTCGAACGGCGCCTAGCTCGTTTGCTTGAGCATCATTTGCCCAAAAGTAAAGATAGCTTTCTTTCCGGAGATATCTACCAGATTCGGCAGTTTTGTAGAAATTTTGCTGAGAAACTATTTTTCAAATAAAACCTTGCTATACTGTTCCCCCTCAAGCATATCATATTGAATCAGCTCATAATCTTCTAACATTTCTTGATGAATACTTGTTTCCTTGTCCACTTTTTCAAGTTTATCCACAAACTGATAGAATACAGGAACTTTCGTATTTCCTTCTTTCATTGCTAATACAGCTAACCCTTCTGGTGTAACAGATTTGCTAACATTTTCACTCTTACGATTATGGTTTTTCCATACAAAATAAGGTGTTGAATGGTCATTAATGAGTTTATTTTCATCACTTTTGACAGGATACTTCATATAAACTGAATTATCAAGAGCAGGGTAGTGGTCGCCATACATGATAACAGTCACATTCCTATCCAAAGCTTCCAATGACTGAATAAATGTTCCGAGCGCTTCATCTGTTTTCTTCACTCCTCTCGCATATAACGCTAACTGTTTTTGTTCGGCATTCAAATTATTACCAGAAATTAAGACATCCTTATTTTCTAGTTTTCCTTTTAAATCTTCTGTATAAGGGTAATGGTTTTGCATACTCAATCCGTGAACAAGAAGGTTCTTTTCAGTAGAAGAACTCACTTCATTTAGTATCTGATCAAATAAAGTATAGTCGCTTAAATACCCTTCAGCATAATAGACAGCTGAACTCGTTTCCTCCATTTTCAAGAGGTCTTCTCTGCCAGTAAACTTAGAAAATCCTAGGTTGGGTAGAACGTCAGCACGGTGATAACCTGTTTTCATATGCGTATGTATGGCGATATTATCACCTTTATATTGAGCAATACTCTGGTTTCTATCTGGATTTTGATTCATATAATCAAAGGCATTTATTTGTTGATTAAAAAATGAATAACTAAAACCAGTTAAGACACTGAACTCAACATTTGTTGTTCCACCACCAAACATAGTAGATTGTAAATAACCACCTGATGCATTTTGTAGTTTTCGAAAATTAGGCATGGGATCTTCTTTCCATGATATACCAGAAAAGCTTTTAGGATCTGCTAAAGATTCACTCAATACAGTAATAACGGTCTCATCGTCTTTACCAAAATTTTTCTTTGTAGAAAACTCTTCTTCATATTTTTTTACAATTTTCTCCATCTTCTCTTGAGAATACTGATTCAAAATTCCACTAGAAGACATTGCATCTACTTCTCTACTACTAATAAAACACACTAAACTTCCCTGTTCCTCAAAGCTTCTGGAATGAACTGTGGTCACAAAAACTTTTCCCACCAATACTAAAATAGTTACTAATCCTATCCCACCTATAAGTATCTGTCTCATCCGTGTTTGAAAGGTCAATATAGATATTTTCTTCGTGTGCATAAAGTAAAACAGTAACACCACAATAACAAAGGATAAAATAATATAGGGATAGTTTTGTTTCAAGTACATGTTCCATACAACATCCCAAAAAAGTCCACTGTTAAAGTCGGCCCACATGACAGGTACACCAGTCGTATTCATTTTAATTGAAGAGCCAATATAAATTAACGCATTTATTAGGGAGAATAGCAGTAAGCCGAACTGGTATTCGAATATTCCTACTAACACAATAGATAAACTCGTTAAAAGTAAAGCTGTGATCAGCATAAAAACTATGCTTTCCATTGTTATGCTATCTGCCAAACCAAAGTGCATGTAACAAATGGAAAAAAATAAAATCATAGTACCTTCATTTATTATGCGTGTCCTGCTTGAATGAAATAATTTATAAAAGGAAAGTAAATAAATTGTCTCCAGTACTATTATAAGTATACTTAAAAGTATAAACAAAGGTTATTCCTCATTTGTATCAAGTAATTTTTAGTATAAACTACTTGATAAATTCTTTCTCTAAAATTTCCATAATCCTTTCTGATGAAAGTCCATCGCCATATGGATTTTGTGCTTTAGACATCTTCATATATTCACTTGTACTTTCTAAAAGAATTTTTATTTGTTTCTCAACCTGTTCTGTTTCTGTTCCGACCAGCTTCAGAGTTCCTGCTTTTACTCCTTCTGGACGCTCTGTTTCATTTCGTAAAACCAGAACTGGCACACCTAGTGAAGGGGCTTCCTCCTGAATTCCTCCTGAATCTGTTAGAATGAGAAAACTACGAGCGGCTATATTATGAAAATCATAAACTTCTAATGGTTCAATTAAATGTACATTTTCCACATCATCAAACGCTTCTTTCGCTGCATGACGTACGATGGGGTTAAGATGGACTGGAAAGACCACCTCCACTTCATCTTGGTAATCCTTTGCAATATTTTTGACAGCATCAAAGACATCCAACATGGGTTGTCCTTGATTTTCCCGACGATGCATCGTTAACAAAATTATTTTTTTGTCCGTTTTCCCGATTTTCTCAAGAAGTGGATGATAATAGTTTGTTTTTAGAGTGTATTGCAATGCATCGATAACTGTATTACCTGTAATAAATATTTTTGATTCCTCATGGTTTTCCAAAAGGAGATTTGCTTTACTTTTTTCAGTAGGAACAAAGTATAAATCAGAAAGTACATCTGTTATCTGTCGATTCATTTCTTCTGGAAAAGGACTGTATTTATCCCAAGTTCTTAATCCTGCTTCGACATGCCCGATCGGGATTTGATGATAGAAGGCAGCTAAACTAACAGCAGCTGTCGTTGTGGTATCTCCATGAACTAAAACAATATCGGGTTTTTCTTTTGTTAATACCTCCTCCATTTCTTCTAATATCCGTGACGTTATTTGGGACAACGTCTGTAACAGTTTCAACTGTCGCTCCACTTTCTTTATCTTCACGATTATCTTGCGACCCAATCACTGTGGCAGAAACTTGTGAACCTTCTTTTAAGGCCACTTCTTTAAGTTCAAAAGAACCATCCGCTTTTGGCTTAACATAAATTGGTTCTCCACCGTCAATTGAAAGTGCGGCCTTATATGTCCGTCCTGCTTCAATATTTTGCTCACCAATATTACCTGTAATTACAGTATCTGTATCTACCATTTTATTAAGCTGAGGTTTATTTACTTCCCAAGAAGCATAACCTGTATTGTCACTTACAGTTAATTCAGATTCAACGCTCTTATCATCATAGACGACATTATTTTCACCATTAGGTTGATGTCCTGTAACAACTGCTTTAATCTTATCACCATAATTCAATGTTCCGTCTTTAAGATCTTTTAAATCTGTAAGAGAGTAGCTGTAGTTATATGATTTTAAAGCAACATCAATATCTTTGTCATCAATGACAAGCTCATCACCAATGTAAACTTTAAGATCATAAGTGCGTCCAGCTGCACGGTTTTGAATCGGAACATAACCACTAATAACAGTTGCACCCTCATACAGTGGGCCATTAATTACTGCTTTTTGTACCTCCCAATCATCGTAACCTTCATTATCTTGACTCGTTACGACTGTGGTAATTTCAGAACTTTCTTTATCCGGCTCACCTGGTTGAGATCCAACAATTTTTGCTTTCACCACATCGCCTTCTACTAAACCACTAAGATATGGAACATTTGTGTCTGTTTCATCCTTAACAGCTTTATTATAAACTTCTTGATCGTTTACTGTAACAATCAGTTTATAAGAGCGGTTAAGTTGTTGATTTTGTACTGGTGCATGGAAAGGAATGATCAAGTCATCTTCATAAAGTATTGGAACAGATGGCTCCGCTACTTTCCAATCTTCCCAAGAAACAATGTTTGTTGCATCACTTGCATGTGTGGTAGCTGAATATTTTGTAGGTCGTACACCATTAATATTTTCATACTTTTCTTTACCACGTACGCGTGCAGTAACCACATCACCAGGATTTAAATAACTTCCAAAGTCAAAATCCCAATCTCCTTTTTTAATAGTTTCACCACGAGAATTAGTTCCACCGTCTTCTGATGCCATCTGGATGTATTTAAATGGTGTACCATTAACCATCAATTCAATATCATAATCTGTAGCATGTTCATTAATTTCATCTTGAAGACCATTTCCATAGAAGTATGAATTCTTTTCAGTTAGATAATAAAGTGTCGTATCTTCTACTGGATTCTCAATCCATGAATCTAAAATATCATCACTTGAGACACTACCAACAATTTTATTTGTGAAACCGATAGCCATAGAGTTAGCATCTGTTTTAGCTGTGATGCTATAGTTAGGTTTACGTTCTACCAGACGTCCTGTATCTTTCGTCCATTGTCCCAAATCAATTTTCATATCTACTTCAATGTCAATACCAGAGGCAATTTGGACTGTATATTGTGCTGTTTTATAATAAATAACCTTATGTTTGCTATCATAATTCATTGTTTCGGAACTAAACAATGAGCTTTTATCCCATAGGTCTTTTTGTATATCCATGGTTTTTGTTCCACCAAAGGCACTGTCCTTGGATCTTTTCACTGTACCACTGATATATTTTTGAAAATCTTTTGTACTAAAGAACTCATCTGCAATGTCTGAATCAATAGAAATCTCTTGACGATAAGCTTGCAATGCTGCTGTACCATTACCATGAGATTTTGTATGAATATGTAAAGTATCCGTATCCGCATCTGCTTCTAATTCTTTGTACGTATCTTTGAAAGTTGTAAGACCGATTGCTGGTGAAATACCAGAGTAATTATTTGTTGTTGAATCTGCATTTAAAGCTGTAATATTTGCTCCAGATACTTGAGTAACTGGTGTGCTAATAATTTGTTCTTGTTTCACACCTGCCTTTTTATCTTCTGTACCATAAGTTGAGCTATATGCCACAACTCCTAATATACCTGGGATAAGCAAAACTCCTGCAACGTAATATTTACCATTTTTTTTCAATCTTGAATCTCCTTTTTATTTCTTGTGATTATTTAAGAAGCGGTTTTATGTGTTTTTCAATATAATTCGGATTTTTCTGACAATTAAGTATTGAGAAGCTAGATTAAACCTGTTTTTTTGATAAATAACGAATATGGATAATTTTTAAACATTGACTCCTAATTCTATTTAATATAAACTAAAGAAGTGATTTTTAAGGATCAACACACCCGTTACATTTTATGAGTATCAATTAAATCCGAATTATACTGACACACCTATCATCCCTGTTATACTGGGATTTTCTAAACATTGTTACTTAAATATCAAGATTTTTTTCTAATATTTCTTAAAAAAAAGAAAAAAATTACCACGTATCAATTCATGGCAACCTCCGTTTTTTATCTTTTTTCACCCATAAAATTGAGTACCAAAGACCAATTTTTTTAGAGTTATTGGTAAAATTTTTTTATTTCAAAGAAGTTTGATATGAAAAAATAGATGAATTCTTTTATAAAATAATCTCAGATATAATATTTTAAACAAGTCTTTATATCAAGTGACCTACTACAAATAATAATTAAACATTGATTTACTTAACATTTTTTTGCTTCCTACAAAAAAAGACAGGATTTACAGA
>NZ_KQ968941.1:41712-59795 GCF_001578715.1 Lactococcus sp. DD01
CGATTTACATCCTGTCTTTTTTAATTCAATCGACTTAAGTATTCATCTGTAGCTTTAAAGAAGACAACTTTATTATCCATTCGAACAGCGCCTAGCTCGTTTGCTTGCGCATCATTTGCCCAAAAGTAAAGATAACTTTCTTTCCCGAAGGTATCAACCGGATTCGGCAGTTCTGTAGATGCTTCGCTGATGAGTGACTTTTCATTCAAGTCCTTATTCGTTTTACTAATAAGATTGTAACCATTGGTTTGGATATAAGCTTCTGCTTCCGCTGTCTTAGCTACAATTAAATTTTTATAGGCGCTTTGAGGTGGGACAAGATGATAGAGAGAAGAGATAGACTGTTCACTACTACTTGTTGAAGTGGAAGATGGAGTTGTTTTAACTTCAGAGGAGCTACTTGAAGAGCTCCTCTCTGTTTTGGACGTCGAGGAACTAGAACTTTCCTTTGCCATCGGTGTAGCAGGTGATTGAGTAATATTAGATATCCCTAAGGCTACTATTGCTCCGAGTAAGAACGAAAACATCCCTACAATAATATACTTTTTCATCTGTTTTTTCTCCTTTATTCTATTATACACAGTTTTTTCATTCCACTCGTCTCATTTGCTCTGAAACACAAGAGAAACTCTTCTTAGCTAAAATTTTGAAAGTGTTGCCTCTGTTTCTATCCTATTTTTTGGTATAATTACTCTAGTTAAGAAAGCTCTCAAAACACATTATGTCTTTGAGAAATGTCTTTCACTGCTTATATACTATCACAAGGAGACAAAATGTGAACTACAGCCATATCAAAATAGGGCAAAGAACAATCAAAACAGCAATTTGTGCAACATTAGCCATTATTATTGCACAATTTTTTCACTTAGAATCTGCGACCAGTGCAGGAATCATTGCCATTCTCTCCATTACGAACACGCAGAAAAGTACCTTACGTTTAGGCTTTATGCGTGTTTTAGGACTTATCATCGCTACTTTACTCGCCTTCATTGTTTTAAATTTATTTAATTTTACACCTTTATCTTTTGGTATTTTCTTACTTTTATTTATTCCCATCTCTGTCGCCACAAATACTAGTGAAGGTATTGTCGTAAACTCCGTTCTTTTTCCCACTACCTTCTAGCTCAAGAAATAACTTTTCCTCTCGTAGGAAATGAGTTTTCATTAATGTTTATTGGGGTAGGTTTAGCACTTTTGGCAAACATATATATGCCAAGTAATGAAAGATTATTAGAAAACAATCTCAATATTTTAGAAAAGGAATTCAAAAATATTTCAGCACATCTCGTGATCTGTTTAAATCAAAAGCAAGATCTCCAAGATCTTGTTGCTCAGTGTGACAACCTGTTGGAACTTATCGATGCCAGCAGTAAGATTGCTACTGAAAAATCAGAGAATAATCTTTTAAGAAATAATACATTTTATCAACGTTATTTCGACATGCGCCATATCCAAATTACACTGCTCAAAGATATTATTATGAAACTAGAAGAAATAGATGTGGACAGCACACATATCGCCGAAATTTCTAACATTTTTGAAACTTTGTCACTCACCTATGCTGCACATAATGACGGCAGTGAGCTCTTAAAGAAAATAGAAAATGCTTATTCTCATTATCGTCAGATGGACTTGCCTCAAACACGTGAAGAGTTTGAAAATCGTGCAGGTCTTTTCCAAGTGCTCCAGTTGCTTGAACTACTGATTCAAGAAAAAAATACTTTTGCATTGAATCAGACCAACAATGCTTCCTAAACTGAGAATATAAAAAACCTTGTTACTCATATGAGCTAGCAAGGTTTTTTATATCTGCGTTATCACAAGTTGCGCTCCGACATGATCCTCTAAGATAATGCTCTTACTTCTTGTTTCATAAGTCCTTTCTGCTGCCTCCAGTCTTTCCAAAAGTGCTTCATAATATTCTTTTCCAACTTCAATCTCCCAAGCTAAAATACCATTTTTTTGTAGGTTTCGTTTTTCCAAGCTTGTTCCTTCCCAGAGATTTGTCGCAAAGTGATGATGGTAATGATTTTGCGAGTAAAAATGAGCTGTATTACCCACTCGCGCAACTAAATCCGTCTGAAGTATATCAATAAAGAGTGTATCAGCCTGTGCGAGAGAATTTCCTGTGAAATGGAGATGTCCAATACTCATTTTTTCCGGATAACCAAATGTTCCTTCTTTTTTTGTTGCTAAAACAGCCTCAACATCAACAGCAAAGGTCCCCATTTCCACCTGCCCCTCATCATCCCACTTCCAATTTTTCGGATCGCGGTCATGATAGAGCTCTATTCCATTTCCTTCAGGATCACTAAGATAGAAAGACTCACTTACGAGATGATCCCCCGCTCCTAGCGGGTATTTTGCCTTAATGAGTCGTTCAATAAGTACAGCTTTTGAGGCACGATCGGGAAAAAGAATAGCATAATGAAAAAGTCCGGTTGTTTTTTCTGGACTAGAAATTCCCCCAAACTCAAGTTTCAAAAAAGGAACTTCTTTTTCTCTGAATGAGTAAGAAAGTGTATCTTCTGTTTCTTCTGCAAGATAAAAGCCTAATAATTCCTCATAAAAATAACGCATAACTTGTCGATTGGAAGCTTTCAAAGTAATAGTTTTAATATTAAAGGGTTGGGTGTACATAATTATTCTCATTTCTTTTAAATTTTACTTCGTTCTTTATATGTTGTTAGTATATCACTTAAAATTCAGAAAGCAAAAGACTTTGTTTACAAATGTAAACAAAGTCTTTTGTCGCTCTAATTTATTCTGAGTCTTCTTTTGCTACAGGAAAGTCTTTGGTCCCAAAGTGCGTAGCAATGGCTCCACCACCATATTTTTGATAGCTTACAGTAGAAAATCCAGCCTTACTAAATAACAAAGCCAAAGCTTTTGCATCAGGAAAATTCTCCGCAGATTTTTGAAGCCATTGGTATTCTCTCAAAGACTTGGCAAAGACCTTACCCAGAAAAGGCATCACTTTTTTAAAGTAAAGTTCAAATGCTTGCTTGTAAATAGGCAAAGTCGGATGAGAAGTTTCAATACACACTACTTTTCCTCCGGGTTTTAAGACACGGAAAATTTCTCGTAGTACTGTGAGATAGTCAGGAGTATTTCTCAAGCCGTAACCAATCGTAACTACATCAAACATTTCCTTTTCAAAAGGAATAGCCATAGCATTTCCTTGAATAAATTCAATGTTGTTGTCTTTTTTATCAAGTTTAGCTTGGGCACCTTTCAACATATTTTCAGAAAAGTCTAAGCCCACGACCTTACCCTTCTGACCCACAGCTTTTGAAAGGTCGAATGTCCAATCCCCAGTACCACAACACAAATCCAAAATAGTCATGCCGGACAAATTTCCCATTTTTTTCATGGTTTTATCCCGCCATAAGTCATGCTGTTTGAAACTTATGATTGCATTCATTTTGTCATAATCAGTGGATATATTATTAAATATTTCGTGTACACGTTCTTCGTTAACCTTATTCATGTACTCATTATAGCATAAGCTAACCTTTAGACCATTGCTTCTTGTCTCTCAATTTGCAAACAAAAAAACACTCCTTCTATGTTTAAAAGTTAAGCATAGAAAGAATGTTTCTTAAAGCATTAGTTGCTCTCTAAACCTTATTTTTTAAGGTTGTAGAATGCGTTAAGACCTTTGTAAACGGCAACTTCACCCAATTGGTCTTCGATACGAAGCAATTGGTTGTATTTAGCCATACGGTCTGTACGTGAAAGTGAACCAGTTTTGATTTGGCCAGCATTTGTAGCAACGGCGATATCTGAGATTGTTGAATCTTCAGTTTCACCTGAACGGTGAGAAACGATAGCTGTGTAACCAGCTTCTTTAGCCATTTCGATTGCTTCAAATGTTTCAGTCAAAGTACCGATTTGGTTAACTTTGATCAAGATAGCGTTCGCAGCTTCTTCTTTGATACCACGTGCCAAGTAAGAAGTGTTTGTAACGAAGAAGTCGTCACCAACGAGTTGAACTTTGTTACCCAAACGTTCTGTGAGGGCTTTCCAACCATCCCAGTCGTTTTCGTCCATACCATCTTCGATAGTGATGATTGGGTATTTGTTAACCAATTCTTCAAGGTAATCGATTTGTTCTGCAGCAGTACGTTTAGCACCACCTTCACCTTCGAATTTAGCGTAGTTGTAAACGCCGTCTTCGTAGAATTCTGAAGAAGCACAGTCGAAACCGATCATAACGCCGTTTTCACCAGCTTCGTAGCCAGCAGCTTCGATAGCTTTAAGGATAGTTTCTACACCATCTTCAGTACCTTCGAAACGTGGAGCAAATCCACCTTCATCACCAACTGAAGTTTCAAGACCACGGGCTTTAAGGATTTTCTTCAATGCGTGGAAGATTTCAGCACCCCAACGAAGCGCTTCTTTGAATGTAGGTGCACCAACTGGTACGATCATGAATTCTTGGAAAGCGATTGGAGCGTCTGAGTGAGAACCACCATTGATGATGTTCATCATTGGAGTTGGCAATACTTTAGCGTTGAATCCGCCAAGGTAGTTGTAAAGTGGAACACCAAGTTCATCAGCAGCTGCACGAGCAACAGCGATAGAAACACCAAGGATAGCGTTAGCGCCCAATTTACCTTTGTTTTCTGTACCGTCAAGAGCGATCATTGCACGGTCGATAGCTTGTTGTTCAGTAACTTCGTAGCCGATGATAGCTTCAGCGATTACGTTGTTTACGTTGTCAACAGCTTTTTGAGTACCAAGACCGAGGTAACGAGATTTGTCACCGTCACGGAGTTCAACAGCTTCGTGTTCACCAGTTGAAGCACCTGAAGGTACCATACCGCGTCCGAATGCACCGTCTTCAGTGTAAACTTCAACTTCGATTGTTGGGTTACCGCGTGAGTCAAGGACTTCGCGAGCATAAACATCAGTAATAATTGACATTTTTATCTCCTTATTGTTTTAAGTGCTTTCTGCACTTTTTAATACACTATGATTTTACTATTTTTCCGCCCTTATTTCAAGTGAAAAACAAGCTAAAAGGCTTTTTATACAAGGTATGCGGTTACATTTCAACTTTTTATTTCTGTGATATTTTTTTTATAAAATATCGTGTCCACCTCCATTCTTGGCATGTGTTCAGGCAGTATTTTTTCATTGATAGATAGAAAGCCATTTTTTTCATAAAAACGATGTGCCGCTTTGAATTGTTCAACAGTTCCAAGATAAATTTCTTTGATATTCTCTATGCGACAGTATTCAAACAAATTATCCAAAAGAAGCTGTGCAACAGACTTCCCTCTGTATTCAACATTGACAAACATCTTTTTCAGAACAGCTTGTCGTTCATTAAATTTGACGATACCAAGTGTCCCAACAACTCCCTTCTCTTCATCAACAGCAAGCCAAAATTGGCTGTAATGTGCATGAATATCTTGCAAGTCGGGTTGATCTGCCAAATCAACAGCAACTCCAAATTCTTCCTTCTGAATAGAAAGTATCAAATCAATAACTACTTGTTTGTAGGTATCATTGTAAGCGATTAACTTCATAGCCATAGTATAACAGATTACTTTCAATTTTATAAACAAAAAAACTTCCAAAAGGAAGTTTTTAAAATTATTTAGCCAATGCTTTTTTAGCTTCTTCAGCAAGAGCTGTGAAAGCAGCTGCGTCAGCAATAGCGATATCAGCAAGCATTTTACGGTTGATTTCGATTTCAGCCAATTTCAAACCGTGCATCATTTTGCTGTATGAAAGTCCGTTCATACGAGCAGCTGCATTGATACGTGCAATCCACAATTTACGGAAGTCGCGTTTCTTTTGACGACGATCGCGGAATGCGTAGTAGTATGAGTTCATTACTTGTTCTTTAGCTGTCTTGAAAAGACGGTGTTTAGAACCGTAGTAACCTTTAGCGAGTTTTAAAATACGTTTACGGCGTTTGCGAGTTGCAACGCTATTTTTAACACGTGCCATGTGTGTTCTCCTTGTTTCTTAGAAAATTTTTATCCTGTCATCGACAGTTAATTTAAATGGTTGATTGATTTCGAGTGAAATCCTATAAGTCTTATGTAATGCTTATGAGTTAATCAGTCGTGAAATGTTACTGGGGAGAGTAATTGCTCTCATGCATAACAGTCCACAGGACTGTTATTAACGCATGTTCTTCCTTGTACGGCTTCCGCCTACGCGTCAATTGCTCTCATGCATAACAGTCCACAGGACTGTTATTAACGCATGTTCGCAACCATACGACGGATACGTTTGAAGTCACCTGCTGAAACCATACGGCCTTTACGGAGTTGACGACGTTGTTTTACAGTTTTACCGTGCATACGGTGTGAAGTGTAAGCGCGGAAGCGTTTAAGACCGCCATTACCAGTACGTTTGAAACGTTTAGCTGATGCGCGGTGAGTTTTTTGTTTTGGCATTTTAATTCTCCTTGGTTAATAATAAGAACTTAGTTCTTTTTGATTGGTGCCAATTGTAAGAACATTTGACGACCATCCATTTTGGCTTTTTGCTCTACTACAGCGATGTCTTTCACTGCTTCAGCAAATTCATCCATTACTTGACGACCCACATCTTGGTGAGTAATCATACGACCTTTAAAGCGAATCGAAACTTTAACTTTGTCTCCTTTTTCAAGGAACTTAGTTGCTTGACGAAGTTTTGTATTGAAGTCATTTTTATCAATGACTGGACTCAAACGAACTTCTTTCAAAGTAACAGTTGCCTGTTTCTTCTTAGCTTCTTTTTGCTTTTTCTTTTGCTCAAACATGAATTTAGTGTAATCCATGATTTTGGCAACTGGTGGTTCTTGATTTGAAATCAAAACCAAATCCATGTTAAGGTCCTCGGCCTGAGTAAGTGCAACAGCTGTAGGTGTAACACCAAGCTGTTCGCCTTCAGCACCGATAAGACGTACTTCGCGTGAACGGATTTGACCGTTCATCAAAGGTTTTCTGTTGTCTTGCTTTGCTATGTCTATTCTCCTTCTAAAAAATTTTTAGAAAAACAAAAGCGGAACGCATAATGCGCCCCGCTAATGAAAACATTCGTTTTGTGAATAATTCCATTTTGTTGCCCAGGGCTATTACCACTCAGGCGAGAAGCGGGTGCTTCTGCTTTTCAACTTCTCTATTATACCACAAATATTTCTTATGTCAACAATAATTTTGTTTTTTCACTTAATCTTCAAAATTACTTATTTTTTGCATCTTTGTTCATTCTTTTTTAAAATAAGCTTGCACAAAACTTTGCATTTTTTGTTGGATTTGACTATCTGTATAATCTCCAGCTTCTTCACCCCAAAAAGTAAGTGCTGAACCTATAACGTTTTCTGTTGAATTTACTTGTTTTCCACTGTTCAGCTCAAATTTTGAAAGATCCCAATTTGCAACCAAATCGTTAATCGTATAGGTATAACTTTCTGGTTGCCACATCCGCTGTCCCGGCAAGAAGTAGGTATAATAAGCATTGTAATTTAAAAGCTGGAAACCTGCACCTAAAAGTTCTTGAGCGCTTGCCGTATATTGTCGGCCGGAGCTTGCGCGCTCATCAGTGCTATTAATATCCCAACCACCAATTTGTGACCAATAGGTAATCTGGATATCTTTATTATAGTTCGCAAGATCTGCCTTAGCCACTCGATCATTCCACATCCTTGTAGTATAACCTTGATGTTTTAAAAAATTATCCAAAGTATTCACATAGTTCACTAAGTTCCTATTTGATTCTACGGGCAACCAGTCAATTTCATCAACGCCGATATGAAAATAAGCTTTCGCTTGCCCAGCAAAAAGTGGTGTGTATTCTGCTAACATCTCTTGGACAAAATCAATAGCTTCTACTTTTGTGTAATCAATCAGATTAAACTGTTCTGGCGCTCCATCAGGTAATTTAATAGCCTCATACCGCTTAGGATCATTGATCTTTAAAAGCTCGAGGATAGCTTGCATATGAGCCGGAGCTTCTATCTCTGGAATTAAAACAACGTTCTTTGATCGGGCATAGGAGACCAAATCCATCAGATCATTTTTCGAAAGAAATGGCCGTTTGGTTTGCGTATTCAACCATTGTCCGTCTTGATAAACCGCATTTTTATCTGTTGTTTGACCGACCGTAGCCATCTCCACAGCTAAATTTTGATTATCAGACATGTGTAACTGGAGAAAACTATTAGGATAGTTGCTTAAATTGTCTATGAATTGTTTGATAACTTCTGTTTTATAAAACTTACGGGAAATATCTAAAGCAATTCCTTTTTCTGGTAGTATTTGAGTTAAATTTTTTTCCGCTTTTACTTCTGTTTGATTTATCATCGTCATTAAAAATACAACTATCCCTACTACCGCACATACACTGAAGACTTTTCTATTATTCATAGACACCTTTTCCTTATCCAACTATATAAAAATTATAACAAAATGAAAATAGAACAACAAAAACCCCAATAAAAAAGCGTCCGAAGACGACTTTTTATTTTGCTTTCAATGCGCTCAAAATTTGTGTACGCATGTCTTCTATACCATCTGCACTGGCTGGAAGGAAGATTGTAGAATTTCCGGCATCAGCAAATTGATTAAGCGTATCAAGGTATTGGTTGGTTAAAAGAATCGACATAATCTGGTCCTCTGTTAAACTTGCCCCGGTATTTTTAATTTCAATAATTTGTTGAGCGAGTCCATCAACAATAGCTTTACGTTGTTCAGCAATACCCACACCACGTAAGCGATCTTTCTCCGCTTCGGCTTCGGCCGAAGTAACGATTTTTATTTTTTCTGCATTCGCAAGCATTTGCGATGCATCTTGTTTACGTTGCGCGGCATTAATTTCATTCATCGATTGCTTAACTTCGGCATCAGGTTCTACACGTGTAATCAATGTTTTAACAATAATATAACCGTATGTTGTCATTTCCTCTGCAACTTGATGCTGTACTTCCAGAGCGATTTCATCTTTTTTCTCGAAAACTTCATCCAAAGTCAACTTAGGCACAGCAGATCGAAGCGCATCCTCAATGTAGGCTTGAATTTGCTCAGAAGGGTTCATCAGTTTATAGTAAGCATCTTTAATATTTTCTTCATTGACACGGTATTGTGTTGCGATATTCATGGTCACAAAAACATTATCTTTTGTTTTTGTTTCAACGGTCATTTCGTTTTGCAAAAGACGAAGCTGAATCCGTGCCGCAACACGATCAATTCCCCAAGGTAATTTCACATGGAAGCCAGCCGAAGAGGTCGTTTGATACTTCCCAAACCGTTCGATGATTGCAACCGTTTGTTGTTTAATAACATAAAACAATGTTCCTGCACTCGCCAAAATGATGATAATAACGAGCACGGTAATAATAAGTGAAACTGTTAACATAAAACTCTCCTTTCTTTTAATTATACTTTAATCTTTAGAATATTCCAATCAAAGTCCTTTAGAAATGTACATGTAGCACTTATTTTGCTCTGCTTGATACAAGAGAGGGTGAATATAACGAATTTTTTCAGCTTGAAGCACCAAATCCTCAAAATTATAGCCCGTCAAACGAATATAGTCCTCATTTTCATCAGCCGTTGTCAAATCTGATAGTTCTTGTGCATCAGTGAATTGACCTTCAAAATTCGCTTTTCTCATAATGATATAATCGCCTTCTTGTTTCAAAACATAATGTGGAAAAATTTGTGCGACTTCATAAATGATTTGAGCCGTCATCTTCAGGGGAAACTCACTAAAGACAACTGCTTCTTCCTGGGCATTGCGGTAGCAAAAACCAAAAGATTTACCTGATAGATTTAAGCGCACAAAGCGGAAATTTTCTGTGCCTTCTTTTCCTTCAAGATGAAAATTGGGCTGGTCTTGAAACATCTCCAAATCACGTGACAACTCAAAGAAATAGTCTGTAGCATCTTGTGGAGAACGTTTTTGATAAAGCTCTGCAAAATAAGCATTGATTACACTTGATGGCGGAGTAACCAACAGCATTTTCTCCTTTTCATCGTCTAAATTTGCTAAACGATTTTCCAAAAAGGCACGATCTTGAGCCATGTAGCCTCCGTATTTCAAACCTAAATCAATATATTCCTTATTTTTCACTTTTTTCCTCCATATTTAAAAATTCTCTTGCACATATTATAGCATTTTCTGGATAATCTTCAGCAAAGACATCATAAAAATTGACATTCATCCGGTTGCGGAACCAAGTCAATTGACGTTTAGCATATCTTCGTGAATTTCTTTTTACAAGTTCCACTGATTCTTCAAGTGAGATTTCTCCTGAGAAATAAGGAAAAAACTCCTTATAGCCAATTCCTTTTGCAGCTTGAACCTCTGGGTATTTTTCAAATAAAGCTTGTGCTTCTTCAAGCAAGCCTTGCTCCAACATACCGTCTACCCGATGATTGATTCGATCATAGAGTGTTGCTCTTTCAGCATTCAGACCGAGGAGACAAAACTCATAGTCAGACATTCGATTTTCACCTGTACCAAAAGCTTCTAGCTCAAGAAAACGCATTGCTCTTCTCCGATTTAGCTCAGGAATATTTTGGGGAACACGCGCAAATAACTCTTCATCAGAAAGTTCCTCTAAGCTTCGCCGCAGCTCCATCATTGCCTCATGATTTTCTTGCCCTCCCAGGTGATAGCCCTCAACAAGACTCTGAATATAAAGTCCCGTTCCACCGACAATAATTGGAAGCTTACCGCGAGAAATAATTTGTTCTATACAAACGGTAGCTTCTTGAACAAAGTCAAAGGCAGAATAATTCTCATTTACATCTCGTACATCAATTAAATGATGCACTGCTGCGGCCTGTTCTTCCAAGCTTGCCTTGGCTGTACCAATATCGAGGCCACGATATACTTGTTGCGAGTCACCTGAAATAATCTCACCATCAAAAACTTGGGCCAGCTGAATTCCCAAAGCTGTTTTACCTACAGCTGTTGGTCCGACCACGACAATTACTTTATTTTTTTTCATATATTATTTTCTATTATTTTTTTCTTATTTCTTTTGTCCTGTGTATGAAGATACATTCTTTTATTATAACATTTTTCCGTTTAGTGACTCTTTTACCATATAAAAACCCTCATCTTACACATGAGGATTTCATTTATCGTGTTGCATTATAATAAACATGAGAATTTTCAAGTTGGCCACGTGCTTGTATGAGTTGATTGACTGTGACGAATGTGTAGCCTTGATTTTTTAACTTTTGAATAACTCTTGCTGCTCCATCGACAGATGTATCATAAATATCATGCATGAGGATAATGGAGCCATCATAAACTTCATTCATGACAACTTGTTCAATCTGATCCACATTTTTACTTTCCCAATCTAAAGAATCCACACTCCACTGAATAATCGGAGTTTGTGCTATTTTATTAATTTGAGGTGTTGTGGCACCGTAAGGAGGACGTAAACCTTGAGGACGAATCCCCACTGTCTTCTGCATCAAATCTGAAGTTTTTTTGATTTCATCTTGGGCTTGTTTTGCTGAAAGCTGTGGCAGATTCTCGTGATTATAAGTATGCGATCCCACTTGATTTCCTAAAGCATGTTCCTTTTTAACTAATTCTGGATACAGTTCAAGACGATTTCCGAGTACGAAAAATGTCGCAGGGACATTTGCTTTCTTTAAAATGGAAAGCAAGCGTGGTGTCGTCTGTGGATCTGGTCCATCATCAAAAGTTAAAGCCACTAATTTCTTATGAGCCAGCGCTTTACTTTGCACTTGTTGGGCAGAAGGAATTTTTATTTTGGAGTGTTGCGCTTCTTCTTTTAAATTTCCCACTAGAATCTGCGGTTTGACTATCTCTCCTAACTCACTCAGGGGCACTGAAACTTTCGTATATAAGTTTGTGCTACTGTTGACTTGACCAGGTCTCAAAAAGAAAGCCAGGCATTTATTATCCAAGATAAAGGCATTAAAATTTTCCTCAATCGGCTGTAAGCCCTCGCTTAACACCTGCTTAGTTCTCTGGTTTGAATTCTCTTTGAGCTTCACCATTTTTTCATAAATATTTTGTGCGACACTGCTGAGATCTGCCTTGTCCTTAAATAAATCAGCAAGCTGTAATTCCTTATTTTCTTTCAAATTATAAGTTTTAGTGATGACTTGGTTTTCGGCTTGGACACGCGCATTGCTTCTGCGCATCACATTAAATTTGAAACTTACGATATCTGGGGAAAACTCATAAGCTTCAAAGGATTGAAACAACGAACCCTTCTCAGCCGTATCCTTTTCTGGTGTACAGTTTTTAAAAGAAGATAGTTCTTTATTGGAAAATTCTTCCAACTTTTGATTAATCACTTTATTTTTTGTCTTGGGATAATTCATCAAGATATGATAGCCTTGATCTTCCTCCTTCGTTTCAATACCTACTCCTTTAGACGCTGTACTTCGAATATAAGTATTTTCGGAAGTTTTCTTGTTTTCTTTTTCTGTTATTCTTACCAGTAGGCTGGCTGCTCCCAAAACGATCGTAAGCGCGAGTAAGACACTGCCTGCTTTCAGCCATTTCTTCTTCATAATTGCCTCTTTTTCTCCTCTATTATCTCTACTGTTAAGATAACAATAATTTTTGACACTTTCAAATATTTAGTATACTTTCTAGGAAAAGAAGCTTAAAATATTGGGGTTAGAGCCTTACAAATGTTATAATAACTTTATAAGTTTATCAAAGTGTAAGATTATTGTAGACTATAAGGAGGAAAGCATGAATAAATATCTTAAAGGCTACCTAATAGGTAAAGCCATTGAAATAACGGTTGCCGGTACTGCGGTAATGGTTGCTAAACATAAAGGATTAATTGATGCGGAAATGCGTCCTACCTTTAAAGAAGACGCTTTTGCTGAAAATCAAAAACGCGCAAAACGCAAACGACTTGCGCGCTAAAACTTACTAAAATTACTTTTGGAGGTCTACCTATGAATAAAAATCTCATCACTGGTTTCGTTGCCGGTAACATTGTCACTCTTGCTGCTTTGTTCACTGCAGGCGCAATCTACAAAAAACGTGTTGTTGACCCGATTGAACACAAATGGGAGTTTGCACAAGAAAGTCGTAAAAAAGCAAATCGTAAACGTATTGCTCATTAATTAAAAAAATGCGTACTACTTAGAGGTAGAACGCTTTTTTTATTTGTCAAAATTCTCTTCTTGATCAAGCAAGCTATCACTAAAGGCGGCAACGTCTTTTCCTGTAACATCAAGCACAACTTGATTGCGCTTCACACCGTCTTCAAAAATTGTAAGCAATTCTTCAAAAACCTGAAGATCAGATACACCAATCTTAAAATAGTATCTCTGAATTTCCTTATAAACAATACTATAATCTTTCGGCAGTTTTTTCACTGCATTTTGCAGAGTGTACCACTCTTTTTTTCCTTCGATGATTTCCTTGAGCTTCATTTTATTGCCTCCCTAATTTTTTTGCTACATTTTGATTAAGTTGCTCACGGCATTTGTCTCGGTAGGATTTATTGGGGATAGGTCGCCGTTGGTCGAACAGTTCCGCAACAAAAGCTTCCTTATCTTCACCAATAACAGCCGATACATCTTCATGATCAAATGCTGTTTCTTCAAAAAATTCAAGTAAGCTACTCATGATGGGGATCAGATTTCGCCCTGTCAAATCACTATATCTTTGGATTTCTCCATCAAGCTCTGCCCATATGCGTTGGTAACTCTCCGGCAGACGTTTCACTCTTGCTGAAAAATCTGCCCTTGCCACAGTCATATCTTTTCCTGTTATTCTCTCCCAAAAATTCATCATTTCTCCTTACTTCTTATCTCAGAAAGTTTTTCTGAGATGAAATCCCAACGTAACCAAAAAGCTGCTAGTTCCTCTTTTCCTGCAGTATTCAACTTAAAAGACTTACGTGATGGACCTTTCTCTGAGGCTTTTTTTTCCGTTTCCAGTAAGTTTTGTCGTTCAAGGCGAGAAGTTATCGTGTAAACTGTGCCTTCTGCAACATTTGTAAATCCTAATTCTTTTAATTGCTGTGTGATGGCGTAACCATATGTTTCACCTTGGCTGATGATTTGTAAGACACAACCTTCTAAAACACCTTTGAGCATTTCCGTATTATTTTCCATTACAACCTCTAATATGTATTACTTAGTACGACTATATAGTAACACATATTAGTGATATAACAAAGTAAAATACTTTTTTATGCTATTTAAGCTTTATCATTTGATTTCTCATCTAATCATGGTAGAATAGTAAAAATTATGAAAGAGGTTTTAGAGACTTGAAACAAGAAACAACTTTTGCTCACACTAAATTTGCCAATCCTTTTATGAATGCCTCTGGTGTACATTGTATGACTATCGAGGATCTGCAAGAATTAGAAAAATCTGATGCTGGAGCTTATATCACTAAAAGCTGTACCTTGGAAAAGAGAGAAGGAAATCCTTCTCCTCGTTATGTAGACTTAGCTTTAGGGAGCATTAACTCTATGGGTCTTCCTAATCTAGGTTTCGACTATTACTTAGATTATGTTTTGGAAGTACAACAAAATCAAGATAAGCCAACCTTTTTCTCCATTGCTGGTATGAGCCCAGAAGAGAACCTTGAAATGCTGGATCGTATTCAAAAGAGTGCATTTTCAGGTATAACTGAACTTAACCTCTCGTGTCCAAATGTACCCGGTAAACCTCAATTAGCCTATGATTTCCAAGCAACAGAGCAACTGTTAGAAAAAGTATTTGCTTTCTTCAAGAAACCTTTGGGTGTAAAGCTTCCTCCATATTTTGACTTGGCACATTTCGATCAAATGGCTGATATTCTTAACAAGTTTCCCCTCACTTACGTCAACTCTGTCAATAGTGTCGGAAATGCCCTCTATATCGATACGGAAGAGGAAGCTGTTGTAATTAAACCTAAAAATGGCTTTGGTGGTCTTGGTGGCCAATACATCAAACCAACAGCTTTAGCCAACGTACGTGCCTTCTACACGCGTCTTAAACCAGAAATACAAATCATCGGAACAGGCGGTATCGAAACAGGACAAGATGCATTTGAACATCTTCTCTGTGGTGCAAGCATGCTCCAAATTGGGACCGCCCTCCACAAAGAAGGTCCAGAGATTTTCCAAAGAATCATTAGAGAACTTCAAGAAATCATGGACAAAAAAGGCTACCAATCTATTGATGAATTCCGCGGTAAACTCAAAAGTCTTTAATATAAAAAATTAAACTAAGGTAAAACCTTAGTTTTTATTTTTCAAATTTCATAGGATACCCTATAAATAACTTGACTTTATTTAGCATGTGCTGTAAAATAGTATTTAACACTTCATACAAGAAATTCTTTTTACTTTTTAGAATTTATGCCCTTCCATTTTATGCTAAAACAGAGCAGGAAGAAAACAAAATTTATAGAAAGAAATGTTAAGCTACATACCTTTCACACTACCTCAGTATGAAGTTTATTTTTATATACCCAAATTTTCAAAACTCAAATCACGCTATCGACACCAAACTAAATCTTGGGCGCCAACAGTAGCTCACTGTGAACTTTAAAAACAAGGGAAATAATGTTAAAAATTTCAAATTTAACCGTCGCGTACAAAGGCAACCTTGCCTTAGAAAATATATCACTGCACATACCTGAAGGCTCCTGTACGGGAGTTATTGGACCTAACGGTGCGGGCAAGTCAACTTTGATGAAAAGCATCTTAGAGATGATCCCAACCAAATCCGGTTCTGTTACCATCAATGAAACTCCACTCAAGAATTTCAAGAGAAAGATTGCCTATGTTGCACAACGTAGTGAGATTGATCTCAGTTTTCCAATCACGGTCTTTGATACGGTTTTGACAGGTACATATCCAAACTTAAAGCTCTTTCAAAAGCCCCGTAAAAAAGAAAGACAAAAAGCCGAACATGCCCTTCATAAACTTGGGTTGGATGATTTTAAAGATCGCCAGCTAAGCGCTTTGTCCGGTGGTCAATTGCAACGTGTTTTCATCGCTCGTGCGTTGGCGCAAGAAGCTGACTATTACTTTTTAGATGAACCTTTCGTTGGTATCGATATGATGAGCGAAAAAATCATTATTAACATACTTGAAGAGTTACGACAGAACGGTAAAACGATTATCATCGTACACCACAATCTCCATAATGTTAAAGCGTATTTTGATTATCTGATTATTCTTAATAAAAAACTGATTGGCGCTGATTATACAGCCCAATGTTTCACTAATGAAAATCTTCAAAAAGCTTACGGTGAAGCCCTAGGCGATATCATCATCAAGGAAAGCGAGGGCTAAGTCACAGTGGATATTTTATTTTTTCTTTCAGATATAACCGGCCTTACTGTAACCATGCTGAGTGCTTTTATCGCTTCCATTTTGTTAGGGATTATCTCCGGAATTTTAGGGAGCTTTATCGTTTTGAGACGTCTTTCTCTTATGGGCGATGCTTTATCTCATGCGGTCTTACCAGGTGTTGCAATCTCTTATATGCTAGGGATAAATGTTTTGATTGGCGCAACAGTATCTGGGATTTTAGGTGCAATTCTGATTCAATTTATCATCAAACATAGTAGTTTGAAGACAGATGCTTCGATTGGTATTATCCTGAGTAGCTTCTTTGCTCTAGGAATCATATTAATTACAAAAGCTGAAAGTGGTGCGGATCTTAATCATATACTTTTTGGAAATATCCTTGCTGTTACACCACACGAACTTGTTCAGTCTTTCGCTTTATTGGTTGCTGTTGTTCTGGTAGTCAAACTCTTCTTCAAGGAGCTGCTGATTACTTCCTTTGATCCAACTATGTCTAAAGCCTATGGTTTAAACAATACTTTTTATCACTATTTACTGATGATTTTGCTGACGCTTTTTACTATTTCTGCTTTGTCACAAGTCGGGATTGTACTTGTAGTTGCGATGCTTATTATACCTGCATCAATCTCTTATCTGTGGGTCAATAAATTGCCACATATGATTGCGATGTCTTCTATTTTAGGTGTATTATTTGGTGTTTTGGGCGTTATTATCAGTTTCCAATATGATTTGCCAACAAGCGCAACTATTGTAATCGTTGGAGCACTCACTTTTGCCCTCTCCTTCTTCCTCAGCCCTCGCAACGGATTTATCCGCTATCCTAAGAAAGGATCTCAATCATGAACCGCAAACAACTCTCTTTAATTACCATTTTAGCATCACTTCTTTTATTTCTTACAGCATGCTCGCCTAAAAAAGAAGAAAGTAAGGCATCAGATACACTTAAGGTTGTAACCACCTACTCCATCATTGCCGATATTGCTGAAAATATCGGAAAAGACCATGTTGATGTTTATAGTATGGTTCCACGTGGTATTGATCCCCATCAGTACGATCCCAAACCCAATGATACTCAAGCTGTTGAAAAAGCCGACCTTGTCTTTTACAACGGCCTCAATTTGGAAACTGGAAAAGGTTGGTTTGATAAACTGATTAAAAATAGTCGTAAAGAAGATTCAACCTTTATGGTCAGTCAAGGTGTTACTCCCATTCACTTAAGTGAAAAAGGCAAAGAAAGCGAAGAAGATCCGCATGCTTGGCTTAATATTCAAAATGGCATTATCTATGCCCAAAATATCGAAAAAGAGCTTTCAAAGAAAGATCCCCAGAATAAAGAAGATTATCAAAAAAATCTCAAAGTATACACGGATAAATTGCAACAACTGGACACAGAAGCAAAAGCTAAGATTGCAACCATCCCGCAGGAAGACCGCATCTTAGTTACCAGCGAAGGTGCATTTAAGTATTTCTCAAAACAATATGGTCTGACAGCTGAATATATCTGGGAAATCAATACAGATAACCAAGGTACACCAGCCCAACTCAACCGCATTAACACGATTGTCAAAGACAAAAATGTCAAAGCACTCTTTGTGGAAACCAGTGTTTCACCAAAAACGATGGAATCGGTCTCTAGACAAACTGGTGTAAAAATCTACTCAAAAATCTTTACTGACTCTCTTGCTGACGAAGGTCAGAAAGGTGATACCTATTACGATATGCTCCAATGGAATATTGAGCATATTACCGATGGGTTGAGTGGTAAGTAATCGTCATTTTCTTAAGAATATCAAAAAAA
>NZ_KQ968941.1:60159-62202 GCF_001578715.1 Lactococcus sp. DD01
TTGATTCGTTTTTTCAAAACATGAACTTTAGCTCAGCGAGGTTTTCCCTCTTAAACTTCCGTATACCAGTCATAGTGGAAAATTCCATCCATGTCAGTACGTTCATATGTGTGCGCACCGAAGTGCCACTTGTCTTAGTGCTTTAGCACTTAGAAAAAGTGGACAGCGTAGTGAGCTTGTGAACGAAGACTGAGCTTTAGCTCAGCAAGGTTTTCCCTCTTAGTCTTCCGTATACCAGTCATAGTGGAAAATTCCATCCATGTCAGTACGTTCATATGTGTGCGCACCGAAGTAGTCACGTTGTGCTTGGATAAGGTTTGCTGGCAAGTTTGCTGAGCGGTAGCTATCATAGTAGCTGATTGCACTTGTGAATGTTGGTACTGGGATACCGGCTTGAACAGCAAGGCTTACAACATCACGTACTGCTGCTTGGTAACGTTTTGTAATATCGATGAAGTATTCATCCAAGAGAAGATTTTCAAGGTCGGCATCTTTGTCAAAAGCATCTGTAATGTTTTGCAAGAATTCCGCACGAATGATACATCCCGCACGCCAGATTTGAGCGATTGTACCGTAAGGAAGATCCCAATCGTATTCCTTAGAAGCTTGACGAAGTTGGGCAAAACCTTGAGCATAGCTCATAATTTTTGAGAAATAGAGCGCTTGACGGATTTTTTCGACAATTTCAGCTTTGTCGCCTGTAAATTTCACTTCTGGACCTGATAAGATAGAGCTTGCTTTCACACGTTCATCTTTATAAGTTGAGATGAAACGGGCAAACACGGATTCAGTAATCAATGGCAATGGAACTCCCAAGTCAAGTGAACTTTGTGACGTCCATTTACCTGTACCTTTATTACCGGCTTTATCAAGGATTTTATCCACGATATAACCGTTTGTACCTTGATCATCTTTACGTTTAAGTACTTCTTTTGTGATTTCGATAAGGTAGCTGTCTAACTCACCTTCATTCCATTCTTCAAAGATCGATTGGATTTCAGCATTATCAAGACCAAGTACACGTTTCAAAAGATCATAAGATTCAGCAATGAGTTGCATATCGCCATACTCGATACCATTGTGGACCATTTTTACATAGTGACCTGCACCATTAGGACCCATATAAGCCACACATGGTTTACCATCTTGAGGTGCTTTACCTGCGATTTGTTCAAAGATTGGTGCAATCAAATCGTAAGCTTCTTTTTGTCCGCCAGGCATGATTGAAGGACCTTCAAGAGCACCCTTTTCACCACCTGAAACACCCGTACCGATAAAGTTAATGCCTGAGTCTGCAAGCTCTGCATTACGACGCATTGTATCTGGGAAATGTGTATTTCCACCATCAATTAAGATGTCACCTTTATCCAAATGTGGTAAAAGTGCTTGAATTGTCGCATCAGTTGCTGGACCAGCTTGTACCATAAGCATGATACGGCGTGGTTTTTCAATCGCAGCTACGAATTCTTCGATTGTTTTTGTCAAGACAAAATTTTTATCTGGATGTTCAGCTACAACTTCTTCTGTTTTTGCAGTCGTACGATTAAATAAGGCAACCGTATATCCACGTGATTCAACATTGAGGGCTAAGTTTTTACCCATTACGGCCATACCGACTACGCCAAAATTAGCTTGAGTCATTGTAAATCCTCCGATTTTTTATTTTTGATAAAACTATTATAACGCAATTTCTTTACAAAAGCTCAAATAAACACTGTAACATTTTTACAAAAAGAAAAACTGCCCGTAGACAGTATCTCTTTTACCACTCTGTACCTGAGAGGTCTTTAGCTTTTTTTTTCAAGCTCTTCAGCTTCTTCAGAAATCTTACCAAAGTCAACATTATCTTCTACTACTTCTGCAGCATCTTCTTTAACATCTTCAACCTTATCTGCTACAGCATCCGCACTGTCATCCAACTTTTCTTTAAACTCAGCAGTTTTTTCCACTACTTCGTCAGTAATTTCTGATTCATTTTCATCGAAAAGTTCTTCGGTGCCTTCTTTGGCTTGATTGATTTTATCAACAATCGCATCACGTGTA
>NZ_KQ968941.1:62319-66983 GCF_001578715.1 Lactococcus sp. DD01
CGTACATCTTGCTCGCATCTTCACGCATTTCGCTTCCTTTTTTAGGGGCGAAAAACAAAGCTGCAGCGGCACCAATCAAAGCTCCTGCTAAAAATCCTGATTTTTTAGACATATTATTTATCCTCCACTTTCTTTTTCTTGTTCTTCTTCATAAATTTATTTGCTGTTTTAGCCAATACTAAAGTTGAAGCTGAACGACCGACGGTTCCCGATTTTCTTGAGAAACGTTCAACCATGTCGCGACTGCTCTTATTCACCGCAGTAACGCTCTCTGAAAGCTCTGCTACTGCAACGAAGAGAGGGTCAATTGTTGCAACTTTTCCATTAACATCGTCTAAAAGAACATTGGCTTTTGCCATCAAGCCATCCGCTTGGTGAAGCAAAACATCGACATCACTAGAGACGAGTTTCACCGTACGATTGGCTTCCTCAACAACTTTTGAAACTTTAACTAAAAGTACAATTAAGAAGATAACCAAAGCTGCAAAAGCAATTGCAATGATCAGCCAGGCTATATTTTGTACACTAATTTCTCCCATACTTCACCTCCGAAACCGCTTAAATTCAAACGGTAATTTTACTTTATTATAGCAAAATTAATATTTTTTATAAACTAATTTGGCACATAAATTTTCCCTCGGTATTTAGGTCACTCGTACCAGCGTTTTGGAGGATTTTTAGCTTTATCCCTTTTTTATTTCTTCCTCCGAAAAAACTCGTCCTTACCTTAAAAGTTTATGTGAGAGATTGCCAGCTTCTTTGACAAGCTCGGTGATGAAAGTATAGCTTTCGCTGTAAAATTTTTCGGAATTCTTGGCTTCTTGTATAGGTGCTTCTTTTTGTCCTCTTTCGTCAAGCAATTTATCTTTATCTAATGAAACGCTTCGTTTTGTTATATTTGGGGTATAAATGTTAAGCGCATCTTTATTTGTCTTTTTCAGTGGGACAGTTGTTTTGTGGATGTTGAGAGTATCTGAGGGAATGGTACGGACGGTCCTCGTTTGCTGATGGAGTATATTAAAAATACCAAATGTGATGAGTCCAACAGTTGTCACAAGTGCAAGTGTACGTTTCATTTTTCGCTCCTCTTCTCCTCTTAATACCTCTATTTTACGCTTACTATCCTGAAGTTGAACTTACTTTTTTGTAATATAAAAAAAATGTATCTTTTGCCTTGCTACAAAAGATACACTTTTACATTCTTTTCTTAATCAATTTTTTTCAAACGTCTGATAAGCACAAACGCTATCCCGGCAATAATCATTAAAGCTGAGAAGACCTGTGATACGCGGAATGCTCCCCACATCAGACTGTCTGTCCGCATGCCTTCCACAATAAAGCGTACTGCCCCATACCAGATAAGATAGAAAGCAAAGATTTCCCCACGCTTGAGTCCTGGAATACGATGACGGAAAATCATAATGAGGAGGAAACCTGAAAAGGTTCCGATACTTTCATAGAGGAAAGTAGGTATTCGATAAGCTCCATCAATAAACATCTGCTCCCGAATAAAGGTCGGCAGATAATTTAAGTTGTTTACCGCATCGCCATAGGCTTCCTGATTAACAAAATTTCCCCAACGTCCAAAAGCTTGGCCAATAAGTACACCCGGAATACTCACATCCAGTAAATCCAGAGGATTAATCATCCGATAATAAGAAAAGACAAACAGGACAATTGCTCCTGCAATCAGTCCGCCATAAATGGCACCACCGCCGTCCCAAAGAGCGATAATTTCACTTGGATGTTGGCTATAATAATCCCATTGAAAAGCAACATAGTAGGCCCGGACACCGATAAGTCCGACGGGGAAAGCCCACAAGATAAAGTCAATCACATCATCTGAGGTCAAACCTCGCCGTGGTGCTTCCTTACACGCTAGCCAGACACCGAGAGCAGCCCCTGTCACAATAAAAATCGCATACCAATGAATGGAAAAAGGGCCCAACTCTAAAGCAATCTTATTCATTGCTAAATATGGAAAATTGTTCACTTTAACTCCTTAGCTATTGTTTTCGATTAAATGTGTCAAACGATCTTCAAAAAGCGCTGTTGCATCATAGCCCATGTCTTTGGCACGGTAGTTCATCACAGCAGCTTCAATGATAGTCGAAACATTACGCCCTGTTTTGACAGGAATCTTAATCTGTGGCACTTCAACATCGGCGAGGATAATATTTTTCACACCATTACCCAAACGGTCAAATTCGCCCCCAACTTCGTAAGGCTCAAGATAGATTGTTAAATCAATATCCGTCTGATCTTTGACTGCACGCGCACCGTACAAGCTCATCACATCAATAATCCCGACACCGCGAAGTTCCAAGAAATTTTGCAAGACTGGCGCAGGTTCTCCTGCTAAAGTAAAGGCATCTCTTTGGAAAACATCAACACGATCATCAGCTACAAGTCGGTGATTACGCGCCACCAAGTCCAAAGCCGTTTCTGATTTCCCGATTCCACTTGCTCCCTGAATCAAAACCCCAACACCATAAATATCCATCAGCACACCGTGTACACTGACACGCTCTGCCAACTCTTCATCTAAGTAAGAGGTCAGAATACTGTTCAGACGGCTAGTTGTCTCACGTGATTGCAATAAGACAATATCATGCTTACGTGCAGCATTCACCATCTCTTCCGGAATTTCAAGATTACGTGCCACGATAACGACAGGAGTTATCTCTGTCATTACTTTTTTGAGTATATCATAACGCGCATCGCCTACCTCGTTCATCATGTAGGACCATTCCTTCATCCCGAAAAGTTGTATCCGTTCAGGGGTAAAGTATTCAAAATAACCAGACATTTCCAAACCGGGGCGTAAAATATCTGAGGTGGTAATTTCTTTTTGAAGTGCTGTTTCTGTCGAGTAGATAACATTAAATTTGATTTTTTTGATGAGATCTTGCACTGTGACTGTCATATCTGTCTCCTCTTGTCTTTTTCTCCCCTTATTATATCAAAATATAGATAATAATCCTTTTTGCTTAGGCTAGAAAAGTGTAATATTTGATTCCAGTTTGATAGCTAAAGTATAACTTGGCATACTGGTTCATCTTAGAGCTAAAAATAGTAAAAAAAATAATGGATGTTATCCATTATTTGATTTTGCTGAGTTTTACAAACTTGTCTACTTTATAAGCCACGTAAATTCTGCGACCTAAAAGGAAGCTTGCGATAAAGAACCAAAACCATTGGGCCTGGAAAAAGGCGATGGAAAAAATCCATGCTTCAATGATTGTTCCAAGTATAAAAGAGTAAAATCGTGATTTTAACATAGATTAACTATATCATACCCAAGAACTGAGGTCAAATATGCTAAACGAAATTTCCATCACAACGTAACTTTCTTTACAATAGCTTTTTCCTTCGCTTCCTGATAGAAAAAAGTTTGGGGATACTGTATAATCCATTATGATCATAGCACATCAGCATTTTTGAGATCAATTTTAGAAAGAAGATTACTTAATGGAAAAAGTACATGATGAAGGTCCTTTCTACCATGGGACGAAAGCTAAACTTAAAATAGGGGATTATTTAAGGGCGGGTTTTGCCTCTAATTATGATTCACGTGTGACTATGAATCATATCTATTTTACAGCTTTAAAAGATGGCGCTGGCTTTGCTGCACAAATCGCTGCTGGAAAAGCTGAGGTCCCGCAAGTCTACCTGGTGGAACCAGCAGGCCCTTATGAAAATGATCCCAACGTGACCGATAAAAAATTCCCTGGTAACCCAACTCGTTCTTATCGCTCTACTGCACCACTAAAAATAATTGCTGAGGTGACCGATTGGGTGGAGCAACCTCAAGATAAGATTGATAGTTTACGTGAAAAAATAGCTGCACGTACTACAAATAATAAATCAACTATCATTAATTAAATCCCACTTACATCCAACTAAATTTTAAAGCGGCTTAAAGCCAAAAGATAGCTCTCGGTTTGAAATAGATATTTCATTTGTAGCTATTGATTTTCTTATTGAACTCAATACACAGCGTATCATTAAAGGGAACAATATGACACGTGATGCCTTCAAGCAACGCTGGTCTTTTACCACAAACGGAGATAAACTAAAAGTTAATAAGATTAAAGCCTTAAAAATCTAAGGCAACTGAATCTTATTCTCCTATATCATCTAGCAAAAAAACTACAAATTTGGTAAAATGAGGTGCTATGGAAAAAATTAAAAACTTTGCTAAGACTGAAGCTTTCACTTATCTCGTCTTCGGTGTCTTGACGACCCTTGTCTATTACGTCTTTATGCAGTCAAGCTTTTACCTGCTTAATCACCCTGGAATAAACGCTGGGGCGATTTCAGAGGCTATCGGACAAATTGTTAGTATTATCTTCGCTTTCTTTACCAATAAAATTTGGGTTTTCAAGCATAAATCTACGCACATTTTCCGAGATTTCCTTAACTTTGCTGCCGGACGTTTATTCTTCATGCTTTTGGCCATCGTTCTGAAGTGGTGGTTTATTGATAGTCATCCAGAAATTTTGATGGATCTCTTGCACTTGAAAAAACCAGTAGTCGTTCTTGCCCTTTCACTGGCAATCCAAGTATTGAATATCGTCTTGAACTACTTCTATTCTAAATTTATTGTTTTCCGTAAAAAAGCGAAAGTATAAATGTATAATAAAAAAACGTCTGCCAAAACG
>NZ_KQ968941.1:68410-91503 GCF_001578715.1 Lactococcus sp. DD01
GTTTTTCAGCAGCCTCGCCAAAACAGAGCGTTTTTTTTATTTTCTAATTTCTTTAATAAATGCAACAATCTCACCACGTCGGGTTTCGATTTGACCAAAGGACTTTTTCTGATAAGTAGCATTGAATACTGCTCCGATGATAATAACTTTAGCAATAAAAATAAACCAAATCATTAAACCAAAAATAAGCAAGGAACCAACCAGTTTAAAGTCACGCATTTGCCCTAAAGCTCGACTTAAATAGGCCCCAAAAAAATGAGGCAGTGCCACAAGGACCAAGGTAGAGAAAATAGTCCCCGGCATAATATAGCGGAGTTTATGTATTTTGACATTGGGTAAGACAAAGTACAGTAAAATCAAAGAAATAAGCACAACAATGATGACAACTGGTAAGGTAGCTGTTTGCAAAGTCCGGTACAGTCGATCATCAAAGGCAAAGAGGTTCTCATGCACACAGGTCAAAATCACCTGACCAAATGTTGAAATTAAAATAGTTAAAGAGAGCATAACCATGAGCCCCAAGCCAACAACTAAACCAATAATTCGGCTGAGAATGAAGTCTCGATGTTCTGAAACCTCATAAGCTTTATTCATAGCCATCTGTAAGGTCGCAAGTGCACGGGAAAATGTCCAGAAGCCAGCCAAAACGGAAATCGAAAGTAATCCTGTATTGGGATTTTCCAAGACATTTCGGATAAATCCAACACTCATATCATAAATCTGCTCCGGAATCTGATCATGAAGCACATCCAAAATCATATCAATATCAAGATTTAAGAAGGGGAGAATGTTGGCAAAAATCAAAAGTAGCGGGAAAATGGATAAAAGCAAGTAATAAGCCACAGCAATACTTGATAAGGACATCTCTGAACTTTTATAAAAGTTCATAAAGTCCTTCAAAGTTTGCCAAGACGACACACGTTGAAAAAGAGCTTTCATCTGGTCTTCTCCTCCTTTCATTTTTACGTCTTAATAAATAGGAGAAACTTATTAGTAAGTGCCTTCTTCTCCTTGGCTTGTCAAAATTACTGGGCCATCTTTGGTAATGACAAACTGATGTTCATATTGACATGATAAACCACCATCCAATGTCTTATGCATCCAGCCTGTTTCCATATCCGTATCAATTTCCCAAGTTCCTGTCGAAATCATTGGTTCAACGGTCAAAACCATACCCTCACGCAAACGTAAACCACGTCCAGCTTTTCCGTAATGAGGCACAAGTGGATCTTCGTGGAAGGTTGGGCCCATACCATGTCCGACAAGGTCACGAACCACGCCATAACCACGACTTTCTGCATGTTCTTGAATAGCTGCTCCAATGTCCCCGATACGGTTACCAACGACAGCTTGTTCGATTCCAAGATAGAGACACTCACGTGTCACATCCATAAGATTTTTAACTTCTTCTGATGGTGTGCCTACAGCATAAGCCCAGCAGCTATCTGCAATAGCTCCGCTGAAACCTTCGGTATATTTCTTCATCTCAGGAACATTATCAAAATCAAGTTTTGAAACATCGACAGAACCATCTTCAACCATGCCCAAAACCATGTCTACTTTGATAAGGTCGCCATCTTTTAATTTCATGTGACGAGGGAAACTATGCGCAACCTCATCGTTCAATGAACAACATGTGGCATAAGGATAATCCATAATTGAACCATCTACACCGATTTGGAGAGGAAGAGTATTATTTTCTTTACATACTTTTCGTACATACTCTTCGATTTCCCACATGTCGATACCTGGTTTTATCAAATCACGCAAACCGATGTGGATACTTGCCAACAAAGAGCCGGCACGATCCATTTGATCTATTTCACGTTGAGATTTTAATGTAATCACTATTTTTACCTTCTTCTAAATATTTCTTTAATCGCAATGATAATCCTATTTTATCATAAAAATACTGTGGTAGAAAGCCCCGAAAAATGCACAGGAGCTGATTTTTCTGGAATTTCTTGATATAATTTTGTTATATAAATTTCACAAGGGAGCAAAAAATGGCTTTAGCAAAAGTAGTTTATGCAAGTATGACCGGCAATACGCAAGAAATCGCGGAAATTGTCGCTGATAAATTGGAAGATTTAGGTCTTGATGTAGATTTGGACGAATGTACTTCAGTTGATGCTGACGAATTCGAAGATGCGGATCTTTGTATCGTTGCCACTTATACTTATGGTGATGGTGAATTGCCAGATGAAATCGTTGATTTCTATGAAGACTTGCAAGATGTTGATCTTTCTGGAAAAACTTTCGGTGTCTGTGGTTCAGGGGATACTTTCTATGATGATTTCTGTATTTGTGTCGACATGTTTGAGGAACAATTTGCACTCACTGGAGCTGAAAAAGGGGCAGAATCTGTCAAAGTTGACTTGAATGCTGAAGATGAAGATATTACAAATCTTGAGGCTTTTGCGGAAACATTAGCGTCCAAAGTTCAATAAAAGAAAAAACTGCTCATGAGCAGTTTTTTTTATAGACTAAACATCAAAATTCCCGCTGCAACGGCGACATTCAAAGACTCTGCACGTCCAGGCATCTCTATATGGACAAGTTGATCGGCCACCGCGACTGCCTGAGCAGAAACACCTGCGCCTTCATTCCCCATAACTAAGGCAAAATCCTTTTCGGCTACAAGTTCTTTATGACTGATGGACTGGTTAGATAAAGTGGTAACATAAAGAGGAATGTGCGCTTTTTGCAATTCCGTAAAATCTGCCACAGACAAAATAGGAATGTGAAAGTTACTCCCTTGCATACTTCGCATCACTTTTGGAGCATAAATATCTGCCGTATCTCCGAGACAAAGTACTGCTGAAAATCCTGCAGCATCAGCTGTCCGAATCATCGTCCCGACATTGCCAGGATCTTGGACATTTTCAAGTACTAAGTACTTACCGTTTTTCAACTCAACTTTCACTTCTTCGAAAGCTACCTCAGCGACAACACCTTGCGGTGTTCCAGCATCCGATAGGCTTTTAAGAACTTCTGAACTCACTGCGATAACTTCTTCCAGATGTGCAACTTGGTGATATTTGTTTTCTTCCACAAAGATTTGTAAAATTTTCGCTCCCGAATTGACAGCTTCTTCTAGCAAATGAAAGCCCTCAATAAGATAAGAATTTTTGCGATATTTTTTCTTTGTCAGCAGCTTACGTGCTTCTTTTATTTTTTTATTGTCTTTTGCTGTAATAATTTCCATTTGCTATAATTATAACATAGAATACATGAAGATTTTTATTTTCCTATAAGGAGGTGTAAGTATGTATAAGGTTAAAATGATTGCTCACGGACAGGTACAAGGTGTTGGTTTCCGTTATGGTACAGTCCAAATCGCACGGCAACTCAAACTCAAAGGGCGCGTATGGAATAATTCTGATGGCACTGTGGGGCTTTATGTCCAGTCTGATAGTCAGAAAGCTTTGTCAGACTTCGAAGATAAACTTCGGAAAGGCCCCACTCCTTTTGCTTCAGTCACAAAACTCGAAACCTATCCAGACGAATTCCCGGACTTTAAAAATTTCGATATTAAATATTAATGAATAACCAAAAAAAGACTGTCTTAAACAGGCCTTTTTTTGTTTTACCAGTTAAAAAGATTAAGAAGCATCAAATGCCATTTGACTTCATTGGCATAGTACATATTTCCCCCGTTAACGTAGAGTTTCCCTCCGCTATTCATTAAAGAATCGACCGTTACATGGTAATAGGTTGCACTCGTGGTGTTTCCCAAGCTAGGTGCTACAACTGTACGTGAATACTTTTCAGCCAGTTCTAAATTATTTTTTCCACCGTTTTTCGCAACATAATCTATATATGCTTGACCAAAGTTATATGCTTGAACTCCTGTCCAAATATCAACTTTTTTATCTTCAGCGTACTCTAAAACTTTACAAAGATTGGAAACACCTTGCGCAATACTTTTATCTTCATCTGAAATACTATTTTGATTGCCATTCAAACTCTCGCTTGACTGCATAACATCCGCAGCATTTCCTTTTGTCTCTGTATAAATAATAGCCAATGCAAGCTTTGTATCGCCCTCTAAGCCTTGAGCTTTCAAGGTTGCATCAACCGATTTTTCATATTGCATCACATTTTTTACGTTTCTATAAGTTCTGTGCACGTAAAAACCTGCTCCGACCACTGCTGCCAGTAGCGCAAGCTTGATGAATAGCTTCAAAATTTTCAACATTTATCTATTCCTAATCATTTTTTCGACGGCTCATGTCTCAATTCCAGTTGTTATTATATGCCATCTCATGTTAAAAACTTCTCTAGCATTTCCACCTTTATTTACTTATCACTGTTCATTTTTATTCGGTGGTGGAAATTTTGTTAAAAAAGTCGTACTTATATTCTAGACTAAAGGAAACCCTTTTGTCAAATCTAATGCAAATTGGCGAACTTCTTGAAGAGCAAATTCGTCATCTTTATTGGATAATGCTTTAATAATTGCTTGTGCAATCTTACGGCTCTCCTCTTCCTTCATGCCGCGACTAGTGATTGCTGCGGCACCAATACGCACACCGCTTGTTTTAAAAGGACTAAGTTCCTCACCAGGAACAGAGTTTTTATTGAGGGTAATGTTAACTGTATCAAGGAGATTTTGTGCTTCTTTACCGTTAATTCCAAGCTCAGTTACTTTGACGAGGAAGAGATGATTGTCTGTACCATCTGAGATAACATGTAAACCAGCTCTGCTAAATTCATCGGCCATGGCTGCTGTATTTTTCACTACTTGATCAATATAAGTTGAAAAGTCTGGTGACAAAGCTTCTTTAAAGGCAACTGCTTTAGCAGCAATAACATGCTCCAAGGGACCACCTTGTAAACCAGGGAAAATAGCGCTGTTGATTTTTTTAGCTAGCTCCGCATCATTAGTCAAAATGAGACCCCCACGTGGGCCACGCAATGTTTTATGTGTTGTAGAGGTTACTACATCTGCATAAGGAAAAGGACTTGGATGATGACCTGTAGCCACAAGACCAGCGATATGAGCCATGTCTACCATCAATTTTGCACCGACACTGTCTGCAATCTCACGGAATTTTGAAAAATCAATAATACGAGAGTAAGCCGATGCACCAGCAACGATAAGTGCTGGGCGATGCTTTTCAGCTTGTGCTGCAATTTCGTCAAAATCAAGCAACTCTGTTTCTGAATTAAGACCGTAAGAAACAAAGTTATACATCTTACCTGAGAAGTTGACTTGAGAACCATGAGTCAAATGCCCACCAGAATTCAAATCCATACCTAATACAGTGTCACCAGGCTCAATCAAGGCCATGTAAGCTGCTGCATTGGCTTGTGAGCCAGAGTGTGGCTGCACATTAGCAAAGTCTGCATGGAAGAGTTCTTTGGCACGTTCGATGGCCAAGTTTTCCACCACATCTACAGCTTCTGTCCCACCATAATAACGTTTTTCCGGGTAACCTTCTGCGTATTTATTTGTTAAGACAGATCCCTGAGCTGCACGTACCGCTGGGGATACGATATTTTCTGAGGCAATTAACTCAATTGTTTCTTGTTGTCGAACTTCTTCGGCATGTATAGCAGCCCAAAGTTCTGGATCAAACGCTTCAAAATTATAAATTTCCATGTGTGTCTCCTTTGCCTTATACGATGCTTACCTCAAGCATTTTTCCTTTTGCGTGGGTAGCTTTTGTACATCTACCATTATATCTAAAGCAAAGTGCCGAACCAAATTATTTGTTCAGACAATTTCAGATAATTCTGGAACAGCATCAAGAAGTTCTTGCGCTGTAATTGCCCCTTGACGTAAAATTTTAGGCATTTCACCAGAAAGATCCAAAATCGTTGTATCTAGACCATAAACACTATCATCTTGAAGTGCAACAGCTGCTTTATCAAGGATAGCGGATGTTAAATCATCATAGAAACGTGGGCTTGGTGAGCCGGTAAGATTAGCAGAGGGTCCCACTAAAACCCCTAAAGCTTTAATCACTTCTTGTGTGGCTGGAATTGAAGGCATTCGGAATCCGACAGTAGTTTTCCCCACATGAATCCACTCAGGAACTTCAGGACTTGCTTCTAAAATAATCGTCAACGGTCCAGGCAGAAAAGTTTGCACGAGTTTTTCAAGATAAGCAGGTTGATGTACTGAATATTTTAAAATTGTGTCATAATCCGCCACGTTCATATTCAAGGCTTTTTCAACAGGACGCCCTTTTACAGCATAAAGTTTTTGCACCGCTGCCTCGTTGGTTGCATCCGCGAAAATGCCGTAAACTGTTTCTGTTGGCAACACTGCCAATTCTCCTGCTTTTAAAGCTGCTATTGCTTTTTCAACTGTCATTTTATAGCTCCTTTCTTAAGTAGCATTTATCTTTAAGTTGTTTTCCATCTTCGTAAATCGGAAAACTATAATGGTCAATAAAATAATTTTTTATCTTATGGGTATATTCAAAACCACAAGCTTCATAGAAAAGGACATTTCCCGATATATCGTCGGTGCCGACGGTCATGACACCCTGGCCCTTGTACTTTTTAAAAAGGTAGTTTATCAGGGCTCTGCCATAGCCTTGACCTTGTGCATCAGGCGCTACAGCTAGGTTTTCAATTTCGAGAGTCGGACTGACTACACACACTGCCCTAATTTCAGACTGATCCACCAGTACAAAAAGTTCACCTTTTGCAAGATAGGTCATAATATGCTCATGATCATCAGCTAAAAGAAGTAAAGGGAGATATCTATCTTTCTTTACTTCTATATGTTTTATTTTCATCTATGTCACACTTATCATACGATCTTTTTCAAAAATATCACGGTGCACACGGACTTTTTTAGTAGGAAAAGCCTTCTCAAACAAGTCTTTCACTGCTGGACCTTGCTTATAACCAATTTCTAAATATATTTTCCCTTGTGGCTTTAAAAATTGATGAGCTGCTTCAGCAATGTTCTGATAAATTGCTAGACCTTGCTTTTCAGCAAAGAGTGCGCTATCTGGTTCAAAGCGAATGACGGATTGATCCATTTCATACGTTTCATCAAAGGCAATATAGGGTGGGTTGGACACAATGATATCGTACTGTCCTTGAATATTTTCAAAGACATCAGAGAGAATGAAATTAAGAGAAATTTGATGACTTTTTGCATTCAATTGAGCAAGTTCAAGTGCTTTTTCTGAAACATCCGATGCAGTAATCTCCCACTCTTTTCTTTTCTCCGCCAGTGCTAGAGCAATAGCTCCAGATCCTGTGCCAATATCTAAAACCATACGTCTACCTTGCTCATTTTCAGCGAGAATCATCTGCACCAGCTCTTCTGTTTCTGGACGTGGAATCAGGACACGCTCATCCACGGCAAGTTTTAAATCACAGAATTCAGCCCAGCCTACAATGTATTGTGGCGGTTCATTATTTTTCAAACGCTGCGCGACAGATGTAAGTGCAGCTAAATCCGTATCTGAAATCGCTTCTCTTTGTAAATTTAACCACTGTAATTTTGTGAGCTTGTGTAAATTTCTCCAGACAAATTCTAGAGCGAAAGGCTCTTCCAAATCTTGAGATAATTGGCGCACAGCCTCAATCCATAACATTTTTTCTTTCCTCACTCTCCTCACCTTTTAAAGGAGAGGAAAAACACGCCCCAATAAGTAAACGATGATGGGGATTTTCAGATTATCTTTTGCAAAAAGGACACCATTTTCATTTCGTGTCCTATTTTTCTCATTGACAATATTTTCCAATCTTCCTAGAGCCAAAGCATCAAAGGTTTTCATAATTTCCGTCACCGATTGACTGCTGTATTTGCTAAACTCCGCAAGTGAAAGAACTTTTTTACGTTTGCTCCAATTGTCCCCTTCTTTGAGCTCTTGCCAAAGACGACAATAAGCATTGTCCTTATAAAAGTCAATGCTCATCCGTACGCGTCTACCCAATCTCTGAAGATGCTTTGAAGGGCTCTCAACATTTTCAATGGTAATCCAATAATCTTGGTTGATTGCTTGGCAATAGAGCAAATCAAAGTGTGTCTCTTGGGTACTGACCTCAAAGACAAGAACTTTTGTCTCAACGTCCTTCACTCTCTTCGCCGTTTCCATACGTCTTTGCTCTTCTGCACGCAGCCGAATGTTAAAACCTTCAAATTGAAATTCGGTCATTACTTGTTAAGCTCCGCCAACTTCTCCGTTTGATCATAAACCACAAGTGCATCAATGACTTCATCCATTTTTCCAGAAAGGATGGTATCTAACTTTTGTAAAGTTAGTCCGATACGGTGATCGGTCACGCGGTTTTGGGGGAAATTATAAGTACGGATACGTTCTGAGCGGTCACCTGTTCCGACAGTGGACTTACGTTCAGCATTTTGCTTGTCCAACTCGATTTGTTGATAGTAGTCAAATACCTTCGTATTAAGCAATTTTATGGCTTTGTCACGGTTTTTTTGTTGCGTACGTTCTTCTTGCATTTCAACTTTGATGCCTGTAGGCAAGTGAACCATACGTACAGCTGTCGCAACTTTGTTGACATTTTGTCCACCAGCACCTGAGGCATGGTAGATATCCACACGAAGATCTTTTTGTTCAATTTTCATCTCGAATTCTTCAACTTCAGGCATGACAAGGACCGTTGCTGTTGAAGTGTGTACACGTCCTTGTGTTTCTGTTGATGGCACACGTTGCACGCGATGAGCACCAGATTCGTATTTTAGTTTACTGTAAACAGAAGTTCCCGAAACAAGGGCTGAAACTTCTTTATACCCCCCAATGCTCGTCACACTGGCTTCCATGATTTCAAATTTCCAACCTTGTGACTCTGCATAATGTTGGTACATATTTAGCAAATCGCCAGCGAAAAGAGCTGCTTCATCACCACCTGCTGCGCCGCGAATTTCTAAGATGATATTTTTATCATCATTTGGGTCTTTAGGAAGCAAGAGAATTTTAATCTTTTCTTCCAGTTCTTCTTTAGCTGCTTTTGCTTCTGAAAGCTCCTCTTTGAGCATTTCTTTCATGTCCTCATCAAGGCCACCTTCACCAAGCATTTCTTCACTGTCAGAAATAGTTTCAAGCACTTTTTTATATTCATTATAAGTAGCTACAGTATCTCGCAGATTCGCTTCTTCACGTGAAAGTTCCATAAAGCGCTTTGTATCATTGACAACCTGTGGATCACTGAGTAATTCGCCCAGCTCCTCATATCGTCCTACCATCGTTTCAAGTTGATCAAACATTTTTTATTTTTCCTTACTTCTTTTTTATATCTCTTCTTTTATACGATTACTATCCATCTTTTTCAAAGGGTGAAAATAGTGCTTACGGCACACTGGAATATAACTCTCATTACCACCAATTTGAAGTTGCTCGCCTTCATAGACAGGTTCGCCTTCAACCATGCGTAAAACCATCGTTGCTTTTTTACTGCAATACCAGCAAATCGTTTTAATTTCTTCGATTTTATCAGCCAGAAGCAATAAGTATTTTGAGCCTTCAAAAAGTTCATTTCTGAAATCATTTTTTAAGCCAAAAGCCATCACAGGGACATTTAAATCATCAACCACACGTGCCAAATCATAAATATTTTGTTTATTAAGAAATTGAGCTTCATCAATCAACACACAAAAAGGCCTTATTGGCAAGCTTTCGATATATTCATAGACATTCATGGTATCGTCAATCGCTACAGCTTCGCTACTCATACCAATACGACTTGCAACTATACCAACACCAGCACGTGTATCTAAACTAGAAGTCATAATCAAAACAGGTTTTCCCTGTTCTTCATAATTATGGGCAACTTTCAAGATTTCGATACTTTTGCCTGAATTCATACTGCCGTATTTGAAGTACAATTGTGCCAATTTTCTTTCCCCTTTATAAAAATGGCTTAAAAGCCCTATTTAATAACATTTTCCAGTGATATTATTATTTTATTTTCGATAATAATATCATTAATTATCACTATTTTTCATTCATTTCTGCCCACTTTTTTGCCCACCAAATTTGCTTAAGAAATTTTGTTAATTCTATTCATTTTTTGGTTTAGTTCTTTAGACATATTAGGTGTGACATGAGTATATATATTATTAGTAATAGTGGATGTTGCGTGACCAACTCTTTGCATCACCACTTTTTGGTTTATTCCCATTTCTGCTAATAATGAAATATGAGAGTGGCGCATACAATGGCAAGAGAATTGCTTATCTAGCCCCGTTTCTTTTCCATAATACTTAAAAGCTCGATTTAGATGACCAATATTATGTGGCTGACCTGAACGAGTACAAAAAATGTATCCATGATTCTCATAACCTACATAAGTATTGCCATGATTAGCTTTGAGATACTCTTCGATAATTTCGACCGCTCTATCATTGAGATCAACTTCCCTATAAGAAGATAATGTTTTAGTCGTGGTATGGGTGTGTTTCGTCACACCCTTAGTATAATCTAAGTTAGTTTCCACTTTAATTATACGTCTTGTGCGGTCATAATTTTCTTCTTTTAACGCAGCTAATTCACAGTATATTAAACCAGTTAAAACAGAAATTCAATAGTTAGAGCTATAAAGTACGTGCGAGGATTGTCAGACCCTCTCATCCTATTTAAGACCTTAGCTAAATCTTCCACTGTAAACAGTTTTCGATTCTGCTTTTTTATATCTTCCAAAGTTTTTTTGGAAAGACTTAATTTCACATTCAATGTAGGATCTTTAGAAATAATCTCCATTCTCTTTGCAAAATCAAAAATAGATTTACAAGTTAAAAAATAACCTTTTACTGTACCTGATTTTAAATTCAAACTATTAAAAAATACCTGAATTTGGAAAGTTGTAAATTGTGACATTTCCTGGTCTCCAAATTCAGCAGCAAAACGTTTTATTTGTTTTCGTCTATTATTTAAGGTTGACGGCTTTAGCTTTCTGCTACAGTCATTTAACCATAAATTAGCCACAGAAGAAAAAGTTAAGGAATTAATATTTAAACTGGAATTTAATATATTTAATTCACTTTGTTCAATTTTTCGCTTAGCCTTTGTTAATAATATTTTTCTAGCTTTTGTTTTAGCTTGATTTGAATTAGATGTCAAAGTTACAGAAACTTTATCCTCGGATTTTGTAACTATATTAAAGTATCTCATACACCAGAGAAACTTGTTTTTCCGAGATTCAGACCATAAACTTCCTACTTTTATATCTTCAACTTTCATATTGCCTACCTTTTCTTTTGGGAAAAGTGCAGAATAAAAATCATACTTATTATATCATTTTTATCTGTATTTTTCCTCGTCTTTTATTTTTAAAAATTCGTCAAATGCTGGAAATCATACACGTCCGCTCATTCTAAAATAATCCCCTTGCATGAATCGTTTATCTTTTTTCATTTCGCAAATTTTATTTCTAGCGGTCGAAACCTTTATAGAATAAAAGTTTGAAATACCTTCAGCATCAATCATCTTCTTGTCCATTGTTATTCCTGTTGTGCCCATTCTTCCCCCTTATATACAAAAAAAGAAGGACAAGATTTCTCTCGTCCTTAATATTCACCGATTTTATTTTTACATGGCAGCAATTATCACTACCTCAACTAATTTCTTAAATGTTACGTACATAGCCATGTGATGTTTGAGAATAATCACTTATTGCCAAATCACGACCATATTCTAGACTTCTAATAAAGTTTTTCATTTTTCAACAAATAAAAAGAAGTTACAAGTCATAACTTCTTTTAGATATTATTTATTTACTTTCTTAAAGCGGAAGATCAAAACGGCTGCTCCAAAGGCTAAAAGCATTAGTCCTAAGACACCATTCACCATCGTCATTCTTTCATTCTCTCCTGTTGCAGGTAAAGCATTCTGAGATGATGATGTTTTGCTTTGATTACTGTTTTTGTCTTTAGAATTTGGTTTATTCCCTGGTTTTGATTCAGGACCTACTGGATTTGTTTTATTTTTAGCATACACGTAGGTTACAATTTGAACTTGTTCTGTGAATTGCCCAGTCTTATTGCCTTTCACTTCTTTGAAGGTATAACCCCAAATATCTTTCTTTTCAGTATTATAGTCTTCTCCAACAGTTCCTGATTTTACAATATCTCCTGAAATGGAATTTCCTTCTATATCTATATATTTAACAAGGATTGTGCCAATTATATTAGGAATTTTGTTTTTTCTATATACATACGTAACCGTTTGAGCCTGATCTGTTAATTGACCAGTTGTATTGCCTTTCACTTCCTTGAAGGTATAACCATTAATATCTTTTTGTTCTGTATTATAAATGTCTCCAATATTACCACTTTTTATGACATCTTCTGATATTTGATTACCATCTTCATCCACATAATTTACTGTCACATTTGCTGATATTACTGGATTTTTAGTATATACATATATTACAGTCTGAGGTTGATTTTGAAATTGACCAGAAATATCACCTTGTACTTCTTTAAAACTATAACCTTCAATATTTTTTTGCTCTGTTGTATAATCTTCGCCAATGTTACCTGATTTCACAATATCATTTGCAATATTCTTTCCATGTGAATCTAAGTATTTGACAGTTACATCACCACCAGCAACCGCTTCTTTTTTATAAATATATGAGACAGTTTGATCATCATCGCTAAACTGTCCTGATGCATTATTAGGCATTACTGTAAGTTTATAACCCGGTATTGTTCTTGCGTAAGTACTGTATTTATCTCCTAAAACTCCATAAAAAAACTCGGGTTCAGATAAATCAGTTCCCAATTCATCTTTATAAACAGCAGTAACCATCCGGTAACTATCAAAATAAATAGCACTCTGAATTCTATCATCTTCAAAGTATTGGGCAAGCTCATTTGCACCAGAATGTGTATTGTTCCAGTTTATGATAGCCGTATTCTTTATTTCTACACGTTCTGAAGCATTCATTTTAGAAAAAATAACTTTGATACCTTTTAAGCTTGTAATATCAGAAGGAGGTACACTAGTAAATGTTGTTTTATCAATAGTATATTCAATGCTATAAGTTGTTCCAGAAGGTACAATAACTTCAGGTAAAGTTTGTATGCTTACACCATCAGAAAATAATACTGTCTCAGAAAAATTGTAACTACTTCCTGAATTTTGTGAAATGATTTTTGAAAACTCAATCGTATCTGTACTGTCTTTTTGAATATTTATTGTAGGGCTAAAAAATTCATTTTTTCCATTAATAACAAACCATCTTCCAGTAACTCCTCCCAGTTTTCGTATCATGTGATTACTTTCAGAATCACCTTTAGGAATATTAGTAAGTGTAGTATCATTTATTGGAATATCTATATCTTCTGTATCAGCAATAATCGACATCGTACTTGTTGAGATAAGTATACCCGTTGCTATCAATCCAAAAATTTTTACTTTTTTCATTTTACATCCTTCACCCTGAATTTAAAATTAAACATAGAAACCTTTTAATTTTTTAGTGTAAATAAAATATTAATTTTTTCTACACTCAACACATTTAAAGTCTGCTATTAAAGCATTTCCATTATTTTTCACCATCTTAAAAACACATTACTATAAAAAATAGCACCTCTATATTTTATCATGGAAGTATGATATACTAGGGTTACATTATGAAAATAAACATAAACAAGAGTCAATAAAATTAATATTTTGTTGACTCTTGTTTTCTCATTGAAACATAAAACAAAACATTGAAAAACTTCGTTTTATGTTTTTATATTTGACTTTTTAAATAGTTTGTCATTGACTTGAATCTTTCTTCCATTGTTTTTTTCACAATTTCTCCTTATTAAGTGAATCTAATACTCAGCCTCATTGACCTTCTATAAATCCTATTATAGCAAAAAGTGAAAACAGACCTTTGGAGTATACTTTATTGAACTTAGTTAACTCATTATTTATAAAGTTAAGCAATATCTTGTTTTCTATTCTTAGATATAATAAGCGAAATAGATATAAAGATAATAGCGTAAATTATCATTATTAAAATAGATTTTGAAGGTATCTCATTATTACTTATATATCCAACAGCTAACTCTCTAAAATGATAGGTAGGAGTTAATTTAGATAACATTTGCAACCATTCAGGAAATTGACTAGTAGGAAACCATAATCCCCCTAACATTGCTAAAGCTAAAAATAATATATTGGAAAATACAGATGCTGTTTTTTCATCTTTAAAATTTGTTAAAATAGTTCCTAAACTAAGAAATACAATGGCTCCAATTAATAGTAATAATCCGGACATAAGCCATTGAATAAAGGTTAAGTGAATTCCTCTAACTAAAAAACCGACTAAAAATACTAAAATAATTGAAATAATGAAAAAAATAATCATTTTAATTACTTTAACAATAAATACATCTATATCAGTTACTGGTAATCTATATAATAAATTTCTCCATCCATTCTTCTTATCTTCTATAATTTCAAATGGAAAAGTGAATATTGAAAAGCTAGTTAAACTAAAAGTCGTCATAGACATTAGATATTCTTTCATAAATGTATCTTGTGCTTCAGGATTTGGTAATTTTATCATTGCCGTAAATACTAAGTAAAAAAATACGGGCATGCCTATGCTCATAATAAGATATTTTTTATTACGCCCCATTCTTAAAAATTCTATTTTTGCTAAATTAGTCATTTTGTGTCTCCTCAATATGAGTACCCTCAAATATAGTATCCAGTAATGATGTATTGGTAAGCTCAACTTCTTTAATAGGAAATCCTATGCTTAATAATGCTTTAATAATATAATCTGTTCTTTCTGCTACAAAATACAATTCCACAGTAGATTTTGAAAAAATTTCTTTGATCTGATTACTTATAATTATATGTTGTAATGGTTGTTCAAATTGCTTATATAAATTAATATCTAAAACAATAATTTTTTCGTGATTCAGCATTCTTAGCCGGTATGGTGTTTCATCTGCCATTAAATTACCATTATCTAATAAAAGTACTCTATCCGCACAATAATTTACTTCTTCAATATAATGGGTTGTAAATAATACTGTAGTGCCTTTTTCTTTAAGTTGTTGAATACATTCCCAAAAATGGTGTCTGGTCGATGTATCCATACTTGAGGTAGGCTCATCAACAATTAAAAATTGTGGTTTGTTAATTACAGCTAAACAAAAATCTAGTAATCTCTGTTGCCCTCCAGATAATTTAGAAGCGAACTTATTCATTTGTTCGTTTGAAAAATTAAGAATAAGTGCAACTTCTTCCTCAGAAAGAGGAGTATCAGTATAACTAGATACAAAGTTAATTAACTCGTTTACCTTTATATCATCAGGAAAATTGGTATTTTGAGGTAAAAAACCAACATTTTTTTTCTCGCAGTTTATCTTTACATTTCCATCATTTTGAAAATATTTTCCTATAATTATATTCAATAATGTACTTTTTCCTGCACCGTTTTTTCCAAGTAGAGCAATACATTCATTTTTTTTAATAGAAAAAGTAATATTGCTTAAAACTGTTTTCTGATTAAATTCTTTTTTTATATCTTGAATCTCAACAATTTTTTTTGTCAAAATTTTATCCTCCTATTTTTACTACTATCTTTTGCTTTCATTCTATCAAGCTTTCTCTTTAATTTTTATTTTTTTACTTTTTCACCTTTTAATTTTGTGTTAATTTTATAAGCGTCTTTGTGATTCATAAAGTGAAAATAGGAAAATACAGATATAAATACAATAAACCACAATAAACTTACCATACTCAAAGATAAATTTTCTCCTACTATCCACCATAAAATAATTAATAAATAACTTATTATTGCATGTAATAATACTTTTACTAAATATAGCGCTTTTATTTTATTATGATAAATAAGTGGAACAATTATACCTTGGAAAACACCTAAAACAAGAGAACTAATTACTACATTCATTCCAAAGTAAGAAATTGAATTTAAAACAATAATGAAACTAGCAATACCAATGCCTATGAAACAAGAATGTATGTATTTTTTCAATTATTTTCCTCCTCTAATTTTGAATATATCCCCTCCAAATAAGTTCTAGAAATTGGAATTTTAAATCCCATTACTCTTGCGACCATCCCATGAATAAGATCTGCTTCTACAGAATCTAAAAAATTATAATTTATAATGTATGTTCTAGATATTTGGATAAAATCATCACTTAACAACTCTTTAATTTTATAAAGCGTCAAGCGAACTCTAAAGTTTTTAATTGTGTTTTTTTCTTTAGCATATACTTCAAGGTAATTTTTATTGGATTCAATATATATAATATTTCCGAGTTTGACCTTATATGCACCAGATGTAGATTTTAAATAAATACTGTTATCTAACATATTCATAATTTCTTCATAAATACTTTCTGAATATGTCCTAACCAATATTTCAGTTTCTGTATAACTTGGGTCAATTTTTTTATGGAACTTCAATTATCTTGTCCTTTCATTCTTTAGCTTATTCTAACAGAACACATTAATTAATCAATACTCTAGGGATAAAATGATGGTTTTTAGGGATGATAGTAAGAATATGTATAAATAAGTGTCTCTTAGAAAATTGAATATAACATAAACAAAAGCCCACAACTATTAAGTTATGAGCTGTTTTGTTTTTTTGTTCAAATCTATTTTTTATTTATTGCTTTTTATTCTTTTGAAACGGAAAATAAAAGTAATAAGAACAACCATTAGGAGAACCAGACCTGTTCCAACACTCATTAATGTCATTCTTTCATTTTCGCCAGTTTCAGGTAATTTATCGTGGGTTAATAAAGAAGAAGGTACTGATTTATGAATATCCTCTTTATGACTAGCCTTATTGTCAGATGAAGTAGGCTTTACAGGATTTACTTTATTTTTCGTATAGACATAAGTGACAGTTTGGGCCGTGACACTGAGTGTTCCGGTCGCATTGTCTGGAAGTTTCTTTATATCTAATGTGTATCCCTCAATTTCGAGTTTATAGGCATTCGATAAAACTCACAAAATAAAAAACTACTGTTGATTGTATTACAAAGTAGCTCTTTATTTTATAAATTTTAACACGCACATTTTTTCTGCTTGGTTAGTTTTTTGGTTAACACTAATTATTTAAAGCCTCTAATAGCTTACTTTCTAAGACTATTCATCTTTTGAATTCATTTTACCATTATACTTTACTAACATAAAATCCCAGCTCAACTTACCCAAGATCCCTTGAATATATATTTACATTAGTGTATTCTCTAGGCTGGCAGAATCAGTATTTAAATTATTGAATATTAACCCTTAGACTTCTTTAGGTGAGCTCTTTTATTCTTCATTTTTCTGATCATCGTTAAATAAAGAATCATAAATCACTAATCCTGCAATTCCAGAAAACAAAATTCCACCTATTCTACCAAACCAAATGTTAATAGGGAATAGGTTGATAAGTGCTTGAATGCCATCTCCTGCTAAAATAGAACCATAAATTAAAATGATAACTTTTATAGTAAGATCTAATGTTTTTTTAGATTTCATTGATTAATCCTTTCACTTCTTGTTATCAATACTAAGAAAGACAACTAGAATTCCAATCATCATAGGGAAAATACTCCAAAGTCTAGAGATATGAGAAGGTATCAAAAAACCAGGTCCAACAACTAACAGTATCCCTATTACCAAAAGATATTTTGAATACTGTTTAGAAAATATAGAGATGCTCTGTTTGTATTTTGTCAATACTATCTCAATAAATACTGATAAAATAGCAATTAGGAAACCAAAAAAGCATCCTTCAATAAATGATTCCCTGGTCAGCCATTCTATTCCTCCTAATACTAAAGGAGTTCCAACGAAAGAGATTCCCCAACGTATAAGATTTAATTTAACACTATTTTTCATCGCTTACTTTCCTTTTTTTATTTCCTTGTAAAGTTCCATTGCGTTTATCAAATACAAATTAGTATACTCTTATATTTTTTAGCAAAATTTCATAAGTCATATAATCTAGATCTGTAATTTCTATACGATGCTTGTTATCATAAACTAAGACATTACCCATTGAAAGTCTAGTTAAATTATAATGAGTGTATACCAATTAAACCGTACCTTAGAGAATCTGTATCCAACTATCTTAACAATCCAAAAATCAACTTTTTTATTATTTTTTAGGTTTATTGTTTTCATATTCTCTCCTCTATTGACATGAGTTAGGAGTACCACCTTTACCACAAGGATCTCAAGTAAAGTTTTTTGTTTTGTCTCCTTTTAAATCAGATAGAGTTGCCCATTGTCCTACTATACTAGGCAAAGGCAGCACCATATCCATAGCTATAACTTAGTGGATGCAGTTTATATTATTGAATAAAAAGAGTGCCAATAAATATTCCTAACAAGCAGATCATCAGGGTAAGACCAACATACCCTAAAACAATAATGCTTTTTTCAATTTCTATTCCTTTAGCTTCCCTCCTCTCTCTTAACGTCTCTATATCTTTATCTTTATTTTTTGAAAATGCCAAAATCTCCTTGTAGGTTTTCAAGTCATTGTTCCTTTTGAATTTTTCTAAAACAAAAGAACTCCATAAAGCAGGTAAAAATAAAATAATTGGAACTATTAATATCAACTTTGATTCTGGTAATGCTACTACTAAGCCAATAGATAGACTGGCTAATATTGTTGAACAAATCATTATTAAAGAATAAATATCAGCTCGTTTATTAGCTTTCTTATTATTAATCTTCATCTTCATTTCCTCCAAATCTTCACGAATGAATTCATCTAAAGAAATATTAAATAGAATAGCTAGCGAAATAATACTTTGTATATCTGGATATGTCTTATCATTTTCCCAATTAGATACGGTTTGACGTGAAACAAAAATCTTATCTGCCAATTGTTCTTGGGAAAGATTATAAATTTTCCGATACTCCCTTATCCGTTTACCTATCTTCATAATATCTCCTTTCTTGAATCCAGTATACTAACAAAATAAAGATAAAACTATCAATTTAATTTTGAATCTTGCAAATTAAAGCAATGTAAAAGTCTTTTGTCAATAGTTTTTGATAATATATTAATTACTATATCTACTATGCACTGTTATTTTCTTTTTTTAGCGAAATACCATATAAATAAGTACTGTAAAACTAATCCAACAAGTAGTACAGCTGTCAGTATATACTTACCATTTTGTGTATTAAAAATAGGTTTGAAACTTTCTATCCTTAAAAGAATTCCAGCTATCGCAGAAATTAAAATTGGTGGCACAAATGGAGCCCAGCTCTTCTTGTCATCAGTTTTATATAAAAAACATATTATAAAAAATAAGCTTGAGCCAATGAGAAGAAGCCCCATACTATCACTTACTTTAAGTACCCACGAAGTTTTAAAGTTTGAGAATAGTAATACCCCACCCATAAGTCCAAAAGTAAATACTACCGGTAATAATATCTTGAGAACTTTTGAGGTGTACCTATAAAGACTAATTGCCATAAACATCAGTCCTACTATAATCAAGAAAAATATATAGATTCCTGTAATTAAAAAATTTCCAATATCCACTGCTGTATTTGAAGTTACTAAACTAGGAATTAAAGTAAACAGATAATACATACCCAAACCACTGGCAATCAGCTTTATTAAATCCATAACATTAATAGGTAACTCTTTAATGATATCATCTGCTACTTGCTTAGGATTAGCGCCTAAGTACTGTTCTGCAGTAATCCCCTTACTCTGTCCTTCTACTATATCTTCTAAAATTTCAAGTAATAATTCTTCAGATTTTTTTCATCTCTTATAAATGACATTATCCGTATATAAACCAAAAGATTTCCATAATAATCTTTATTAGGTTTCTCTAGTTTTTCTTGAAGCTCAGCATTACGTTCAATAATCTTTTTAGTTTCCATCTGTATGAATCTCCTTTACTAAATTTGAGAGATTTCCCTCTAATTGCTGCCATTCCCTTAAAAATTGATCTCTCTCGTTAACACCAGTATCAGTAAGAGAATAGTATTTCCTCTTGGGTCCCGTACTTGACAACTTCAACTCTCCAACTATGAATTTCTTTTTTTCTAAAGATAATAGTAACGGGTAAATAGTACCTTTCGATATATTTTCAAACCCATACTTATTTAATTCTTCACTTATCATGTATCCATACATATCTTCTTTTGAAAGTAGAATTAAGATACAACCGTAGAGAATACCTTTTAGCATCTGTGAATCTATTTTATCTGCCATAATTTATTCCTTCATACCTATTATGTTTAACATAATAGCATAGAACAACTATATTGTAAAGCAATATAGTTGTTCTATGCTATTCTAACTATTTTTGTTATTAAGATAATTCTATCTCCCCTACTTATAAATTAAGTAAAACAGTATAAAGCGAATTCAAAGTATATGTTAAGTATAAAATTAAGTAATCAAGAAGAATTGATAGCAATGTTTTTGGATACCACCTATCAATTGTGATAGGTATATAACTAAGGACCTAAAGTTCTCAAGATAAAAAGATTACAGAAATTTTATGTCAGTAATCTTTTATTTTATAACTTTTATTCACATATCACATAATAAAACTTCGGTGCGTATTATGTTGCGCTAAGCTATTCTAAATTGTAAAATAGCTATGTTAACCTCCTTCAACAATTACCAAAATCTTGGTAAGATGAAGGACTTAACTAAGGGTTACTAAGAAAGTAATCAGTAACTCTTTTGTTATACATATAATATTTTTATTCGTTTGATGAGTTTACATATTCTATTTTTTATCCTATCAATACTGCACTTCTTCTATCTTTTAATTAACATGATATGTTATATTAAAATAGAATAGATCACACAAGATTAACATATAAAATAAAAAATTATATAAAGGTTTCTCTTGTTTGAGTGTAAGTAAACATAATGAGACAAAATATTTGTATATTATTCAAATCTTAGGCAGATCGGAGTTTCATCTATTGGATCTTTTCCTATATAAGCCTTTATACCAAAAAGATCTTCTAAAATTGGAGGAGTCATTATTTCATCCGCTCGCCCTTGATAATGAACTTTTCCAGACTTTATACCAATCATATAGTCTGAAAATCTTGCAGCTAAATTAAGATCATGTAGTACCATAATAACAGTTATTCCCTTTTTCTTATTTAGCTTTTTTAATAAATTTAATATTTCTATCTGATGTCCTAAATCTAAATAAGTTGTGGGTTCATCTAGTAATATTATTTCTGTCTGTTGGCACAATGCCGTCGCAATCCATACTCTCTGTTTTTGTCCCCCCGATAATGTTTGAATATTTTCATTAGCAAATGAATTTAATCCTGTTTCAATTAGAACCTCATCAATTACTTTCTCATCTTCCTCAGTATTTTTTTGAAGTAATCCTTTATAAGGATAACGACCTAGGCTAACAACTTCTCTAACAGTTGAATCTTCTGGTGATATAGAATCTTGTGGTAGAAAGGCTAGCTGTTTTGCAATTTCTCTAGTTGATAACTCTAATATGTTTTGATGATTTAGTAGGATATCTCCCTCATGTTTTAGTATCCTACCTAGTCCTTTTAATAAAGTAGATTTTCCACAACCATTAGGGCCAACAATAACTGAAATATGTCCCTTTATGAATGAAATATCTAAGGAATCTATAATTGTGTTTTTGTGATAACTTAGAGTCAAACTATGTGTCCGTATTGCTTCATCTCTCAATATTAATACCTCCTAAGGGCTCAGAAGACATAGAGAACCATCGAAGATAGCGACTTATTACAGTAAATACAACAGACATATGATTCTCATCTTCTATAATATAGTATGTACAAGCTTTAATAGAGTTACAAGAAGAAACTAATTTAAAGGCTTTATTAGAAAGTTCGACCATATCTCCTTCATTAGAACCAACACTTATAATGACTCTTTTTTGACTCAGCTTTGATTTATCAAACACGTCAAGTTTATTAAAGTATTCATTATTATCCCACCATAATGAAGGACTAATAGCTAGAAAATCAGTTAAAAATGATAGTTTGTCTCTCAACATAAACTCTAACACACATAGTCCTCCTAATGAATGACCTAAAATACCGACGTGTCCCTTATCTATAGAAAAGTCATTTATAATTATTTGATGAATTTGTATAAACGTAGTGATAAATTTATTGATTCCCCCACCTTTAGGCATACCAAATCTGAAGTCAACAGGATTATCCTCGTGGATTTTAGTTGGTGTAAAATCAATGAATCGTTTTTCTTTATTAAATGGATCAGAGTTATGATAGCTAATTCCAACAATAATCATTGGATTAACACCTGTTTTACCTGAATTTCTAATTTGTAATTTAACAGCTTCTGAGATTGTTGATGCAAAAGCATCGCCATCTAAAACATATAAAATAGGTAGTTCAGTTTCATCAAACTCACCTATCGGATAATATATATCTAAATAATATTCTCCTACTTTTTTAACAATTTTTTGCATTATTTTTTTTCCAATCTATAGTTGAGTTACTTATAAATATTAAAACTAAATAAGGAATCCCAATTATTCCTATCATTGAGTTTAGTGGCAATTCATTTGGTGCAAATATTTTTTTTACAAAAGTATCACAAAATGTAACTAAACTCATTCCATTGATAAATATAGCCGGGATAAGCAATTTAGAATTACGCTTAAAAAATTTTAACGTTATATAAGGAACAATTAGTCCTACAAAGGCTACATTACCAGCCACTATTACACTAGTACATATAAAAATTGATGCCAGTAATATAAAAAACAATCTCCAATAACTCATTGAAAAACCAATGCTTCTTAAATGTGAATCTGAATAGCGCAATAGCTCTAAATGGTTTTGAGAAAATAATAGTAAAGTAAAGGCAATCAACACCCATGGGAAAATTTGGTAAACTGATATCCAATTTGATTGGCTAATTGATCCTTGTAACCAATTATTTACACGAGAATAATCATCATTATTGATTTTTAAAGAAAAATAAGTAGTTATTGCAGAGAATCCCATATTAATTGCAATACCATTTAAAATAAATCTAGCCATGCTAAGCCCAGAAGTATTTATAGAAAGGAAGAAATTTAATAAAAGTGCAAATAGAGCTCCCACAATTCCAAATATTATTAAAGAAATAGCTTGTAGTTGAGCTCCATC
>NZ_KQ968941.1:91906-118910 GCF_001578715.1 Lactococcus sp. DD01
GCTGCACCTGAGTTAATACCTAATAATCCTGCATCAACGATAGGATTCCTAGTTATTGTTTGTAAAATATAACCTCCAATAGCTAATGAACCTCCTACTAATAGGGAAGTTAATAGTCTAGGTATTCTAAAATTCCACAAAATTAACCCAATTGGGGAATTAATATCATGGTTAAATAATGCCTTTATTAACTGAAAATTTGAAACATCATAAGTTCCAGTGACAAGAGAATAATAGCAAGATATAATTAAAATTCCTAGTAGACCAAATAATATAAGATACTTGTTCATTTAATGTATTGTTGCCCCTCTCTTAATCAAATATAAAAATGTTGGCACACCTATCAAAGCAATAACAATTCCAATTGGTGTTTCAAAAGGATAATTTATATACCTTGAAAAATAATCACTTATAAGAACAAATAATCCTCCAGTAAGTGGAACAAAGAAGACAGACACTGCATATTTCTTACCAATAGATAACTTGATTATATGGGGAATAACTAAACCTACAAAAGCAATTCTTCCAACAATAGCAACGCTTAGACCTGTTAATAATACGACGATTACACCATAAAATAGTTCCCATTGTCTTCTCTTCATTCCTATAGATGTAGTAATTGAATGACCGTAGGAATAAATATCCATCTGTTTTCTGAGTAATATTATCAAAATAACTAAAAGTAATAAAATTGGCCAAAAATAGACAACATCTGAAAAGGAAACTCGATAAAGGCGACTATTATACCAAGAACTTACTGATTGAGCAATATTATAATAGCTTACTAAAAATGTAGTCATACTACTTAAAAGCATGCTAATTACAATACCTATTAGAGGGAAAGTTAACCGAGATTGACTTAAAAATAATATTTTATAAATATATAAGATGATAATATATGCCAAAAAAGAACCTATGACTGAGAAAGCAATACGTTCTGGCATAGTTAAATTAGGCAAAAAAATCATTCCAATAACAATAGCCAATGCTGAGCCATCACTTACCCCCATCAAAGTAGGATCTGCCAAATCATTTTCATATTGTAACTGCATTATAAATCCGCCAAGTGCTAAACTTGCTCCAATAGAAATAGATACTAGGACACGAGCCAGATGAGAAATGAAGATAATGTGCTCTGGGTTGTTTTTATCATAATCCATTAATACTTCTAAAAAAAATGCTAGTGGCTTTTTCATTTCAAAGGTAAGGGAAAGAAAGCTAAAGATTATTAACAACATCAAAGAAATTATAGTCCATAATATATATCTCGGCTTCATACTTAATATTCTTTTATCTTTCTATTTAAAAACTTTTTCATTAAGAGCTTTTAGCATAACGTCCTTACTTAAGTATGTTCCACCCTGATACCCACCATCAACTACATTATAGAATACATTATTTTTAGCTACTGCAGGTATATTTTTCCACAAAGTATCATTTTTTAAATCTGTTAAGGCATTTGGGAATCCTTTATTTTCGGAAGTTATAAATTGGACAAGAATGATGTCACTATCAATTTTTGAAAGTTGTTCTTTTGAAATTGTCGTTTGTCCCTTTACAGTTTGAATTTCTCTTGGTATTGAAAAACCTAAGTCTTTGTAAAGCATGGGATTATAATAGAAATCTTCTCCATAGATGCATAATTCGCCTTCTCTTATCCGAATAATCATTATTTTTTTGTTAGTGATTTCAGGATTATTTTTTTTGAAAGTTATAAGATCATTTTCATAATTAGAAACTAATTTTTTCGCTTTATCAACCTCTCCTGTTAGAGTTCCCATCAGTATTAAATTCTTATCCCAATCGTCAGATTTGTGGGAAACATTAATTGTTGGTGCAATTTTGGTCAAATTACTTGTTACTGAATCATCAAATTTTGTACTGCCTAATATAACATCAGGTTTTAAAGAAGCAACTGATTCAACATTGGGACCAAATTTATCTCCAATATTAGCAACATTTTTCCCTAATTTATTTTTTAGATATCCTGGCATATCTCCAGAAATTGTTACAGCTCCAATAGGGTGAAAGTTAAGTGCGACAGCATCTTCCATAGATTCAAAACTGGCTGTGATAATTTTTGAAGTTGGCGATTTAACATTATAAGTTTTATTTAGATAATTAATAGTGTCTGAAGACGTTTGTGATTGAGAAGTATACTTATTTTTATTATTGTCATTTTTAGTTCGCGAGCAACCTGATAAGAATACAGATAATAAAAGAATGCTGATAATATATAAAAATTTTTTCATAGAAATCTCCTAATTTTTCCTATTTTAAGACTATTCTGGAATTTATTTATTATAAAGATTAGAATAGTTTTATGTAAAGTAAAGTAAAACTTATGTTTTATTATAACTTTTATTTTATTTTAATAGACATAATTAAGTATAGCTATTTTTCCATAAAATGTAAATAGTTTTTGACATTTTAGGTGAATAATTGAATTAATTCGCTTATTTTTTCATATATCTCTTAAATATATATGGTAAGTATGAAATTAAGTAATCAAAAAGAATTGATAGTAATGTTTTTGGATAACCCCTATCAATTGTGATGGGTGCATAACTGAGGACTTAAAATTCTCAAAATAAAAAGACTACAGAAATTTTATATCAGTAATCTTTTTATTTTAAATATTTTATTCATATATCATATATTAAAGCTTTGGTGCATTTTATGGTGCGCTAAGCTATTCTAATTTTAAAGATAGCTATATTAAACATCTTTTATTAGTTTAGTTCCTAACAACTTGGTAAGGTAGAGATTGTAAGTAAAGATTACTTAAAATATGAACAGTAACCTTTTTATTATATACACACTATTTTTCTTCGCTTGGTTAGTTTTTTGGTTAATTCTTATTTTTTAAAACCTATAATCGCTTACTTATTAAGTTTCCCTCCCCCTTAAAATCATTTTACCAAATGCTTTATATTAATATTTTATCACAATCAAACATACAAAGTAAAAGCCGTAAAATTATTATTTTTGCTGTTTTTATTTTATAAATTTTTTTCTACACACATTTGTTTATCTTCGCCAAATAAAATATAATAACCTTTTATTAACTATCTTTTGACATAATATATTCTTGTTTATTTGCTTCATCAATAGAAATAAAATCTCCGTCGGGATTAATTCCGTACTCCGTACTTTTCCCTCCTTCCCTAATCACTGCAGATGGTAAATAATATAAATCTGGGCTCACTCCACATTCATTTTCATATGTAATAATATTACTACTTAAAGATTGTATCTTTGTCTCATTTATAGACTTCCTAAGGACATTTTGAATTGATAAATAAACATTGTTAGGTATAAATTGATATGAAATTTCATTTCCGGAAGCATCGTCAACCATCTTCCCTACTCCCTCATACTGGATTGAGACAACTTTGTTGAAACAGTCTTTATAGGACATAAGAGACATTAAATTTTTAACATCAACAGAAATATCTGTTTTAAAATCATTACTTATACTTTTAATAAATTTTTGGTAAGTAGTAATACTATTAAGATTTAGCATTTTTTTCATAAGAGCTTGAAGAACTTCACGTTGATGAGCTGATCTTCCATAGTCCCCATTAGGCAAATGATCACGGTCACGAGAAAATACTAATGCTTGTTCTCCATTTATATGCTGAGATTTTCCTTCACCTATAAATGGAACTACTGCTGTATACTGTGGTTCAGTGTTTGAAATAAATATATCTCCTCCTGAATCATTAATTACATCAATTCCACCAACATCGTCGACTAAGTTAACTAATCCATCCATATTCATTGCTACAAAATTATCAATAGAAATACCTGACTGTTCACTAATCGTATTCATAGCATAAGATACTGCTGTCTCTAATCCATTTTCATTATAGCCTAATGGATAGGCTGCATTCATTTTTTGAGTCGATAAAACTTCCTTTTTACTATTTATAATATTAGTCATAGTATCACGTTGAATTGATATAATTGTTGTTGTTTTAGTCTCTGGATTCAACGTTAAAATCATTTGGGAATCTGAGTTACCATTCCATGATTGTGCCCCCCCCTCGGTCATTATCACCAGTATCCACTCCAAGTAGTAGAATACTTAATGGCTTATTTGAATTTATTGACACCTTGGATGGAGTATTATTCACATATGTACATCCTCCAATTTTCTTTAATGTTTTAATATATGTTCTTCATTTTTTATAATATGATGCTCTCCTCGAGCTGCCGGATAAACGGCTGGGTTCACTTCTCCTGCTTTAAAGTGAATGGGTTCTTCAAGAGCCCCATGGCTCTTTTTATCATGCACTTCATAAATAACAAAGGGCAAGATTACTGTAACAGCAAAACTTATAAGTAATATCATTTGATAGGTTCGTGTCTCACTTTGAGCAATTGATTCCGGTGGAACAAAAGAAATGAATAAAGCAAACAGAGATAATAATAAACCTAATCCTGCAATAATTGATTTGCCTATCATTTTCCCTGGAACATTATATGTTCGTTTTAAGTTCTTTTTCTTGTAGATTAAGACGAAATAACCTAAGAAAAATAATAGATAGCCAACCAAATAGATCACTACTGTCAAAGAAATTGCTACCAAGAAGGACAAATTATTTCCTCCACCGCCAAAGGTTAAAATCGCTCCCCAGAGAGTCACGATAACTCCTTGGACCATAACTAACGGTACAGGAACATCATGGGTATTTGTTTTTCGTAAAAATTTTGGAAGTAATCCACGTTGAGCTGCTGCAAACATTCCTCGTGAAGGTCCAACTACCCATGAGCTCACTTCTCCCATTACTCCAAACGCAATCATTATCGCGATTATTTTAACCAGCCAACTTAAGTGGTTATTAAAATGCAATATTAGCGTTTGAAAAGTCTGAATCACACCGGCGCTTAAAGATAACTCTTTTTGCGGGATGACTGCAGCCACTGTAAAGCCTCCAAGCGCATCTAAAGAAATCGCTAGTATTACTAATAAAACCATTGCTAAAGGATAATTTCTTTTTGGATTTTCTAACTCATTGATGTGAGAAGCTGAAGCTTCAACTCCCATATAAGCTAAAACAAATGAAACAAAGACTACCAATGTTGAAAGTTGTGAAAAGTCTGGAATAAAAGCGGCCTTATTGATGGGGATTTCTATAGGATTTCCTCCTACAAAATAAGCGACTGCTAATACAAATAAAATGATGGATGGAATTACAATCCCAATAACAAACCCCGCTTTTACTAATTTTGCAGTGCGCTGAGTCCCTCCTAATTGTGAAAAAGTCAGTCCCCAAAAAATGACCAGCAAACCTATAAATTTAATGAGTGGATCTGAATTTAAAGCATCAAAATTTAATACGTATGATAGTGCTCCTAATATAAAGTATATCATTGTTACAAATCCAACTGTAATTTGAAACCATTGGAAAAAAATTGCTGCAAATCCAAAACGCTCTCCTAAAGTCTGGCTTACCCAGCTGAAGATGCCCCCATTTTTCCATCCTTCAACTGTGGACATTTCCGCAGCACATAAGGCAACTGGTAAAAACCATAGTATTCCGCCCAGTAGTAAAAAGAAAACCAAGTGCAATTTCGAAGTGGCAAAGGTCGGATACTCATATACTGTCAAAACCATTGAAGCAGTTAAAGCGAAGAATCCGAATAATGTTAATTTTTTTTGATTCATCATACCTCCTTAAAATATGTGGTAACAATTTTCAAAATAATTGTTGCCCAAATCTAGTTTTCATCTCCTTTCTATATCAAGTATATTCTCTTAAAAATAAAAAAACTCTCTGTATCTGTTGCTTTAAAGCAACAGATACAGAGATTAATTTTTTAAAAACTTTTCCAACCTTCTTTGATAAAATTCTTTCAATCGTAAACCTCCAAATTCCTCCAAAGCTCCCAGAGCACAATTAATTTTTTTACGTCCTAAATCCTTATCTTCAAAGTTAAAAATAACAATTCCTGTTGCCAGATGCCTTAAAACTTCAGCATATAAATCCACTCCCATTTCCCGATATTTTTTGGTAATTTCTAGTATATTTTCCGCTTCACTTCTTTCCCCATGCGCTGCAAAAATAGCCGCACTTTGATACGCAATCTGTAATAATCTTCGTCTGTACTTTAATAATCGACAATATTTTTCACACCTTTTGTCAAAATTGGCCAGAAGATTTTCCAGCTGATCAATAGCAATATGATCTGAGACAAAATAAAATAATGTGAGCTCAAAATAGCCCCATTCTTTAACATTACAAAGATAATTTTCAATCTCTCTCACTTCCAGGGGACTTATATTTTCAAGTCGAGTTTTTGCAGCAAGTGACAACATATGTTTTCCTGCTTCACGCGCCTCAAGATATAACTTTTGAATTTTATTTAGATCTTGACTAAAGTCCGCTTCTTCTAGTTCCAACAAGAAAAAATCTTGATAATTGGGCATAAAGTTATTTACAATTAATTCGTACTCTGCTAAGGGGACTTGCATCTCTTCTAACATCAAGTCAACGCGCTCAAAACTCATCATACTTTGCCCTCTTTCAAATCGAGATAAATTTGCTCTATTTATTCCAATCTTACTAAAATATGAGAGTCCCAAATTCTTTTGGTTCCTTAACTTTTTAAAACAATCTCCATATTTTTTATACACAGTTAATGACCTCCTAATTTTGTTTTTAACGTTATGATAAATAACAATAATTACATTTATGCCTAAAAAAATATGCACGTGAAATTATAACTCATTTACAAGTTGGTCGTCAAATATATACTCAATTAAGGCTATCAGGCATAGGTTTTTATGTTCAAAAAACTTCCTTTTAAATCTCTATATGGCGAAATTAATTTATCTCTGTGAGTTCAAAGCATTGACAGTTTTCTTAGAAAATGATATTATTACTCCTAATAAAAACGAAAGGAGCTGTACAACCAATGATCAACTGTTATTCTACTCAACTTTGGCAAAGATACAGGTGTATGTATGGCTTCTAACTGAAGAAAACCATAGATACAAATTTTAGTGTACTTTCTAAAACCTGTATCTATGCTCAAATTGGATGATTAAAGCATAGAAGTTTCTATGCTTTTTTGTGTTATAGAAAGTACTCTGCCTTATCATTAAAAACTAGAAAGAGGAACTTTTATGAATCAAAAAAACAAATCATCAAATACTATTGCACTTACTCCGATCTTCATTATACTTGGTCAAATTTTGAATATTATCACTCCCAGTATCGCTGGAATTATTCGCCCGGACTTTTCCTTGGCCTTTTTATTCCTCTGTTTAATGATTAAACCTACACTCAAACAAGTTTTCTTGGCAAGCGGTCTTGTTATCCTTACTTCCATGATTCTTGGTGGTAATCCGATTTTCCAGTTGCCAGCTACTTTTGACCGTACCTTGTCAGCCTTGGCATGCTTACTCTTATATAGGTTAGTCCTAAGAATTTCTCCCAAATTATTTTTAGCTAAAATAGGGGTAATCTATTTCCTCGCCACATTGATAAGTGGTTGCGTGTATGTTTTTGCGGTATATCTTTTGGGAACTTTACTTCACATTTCGGAGCTTATGGTTGTCTTTAAAATGGGCCTTCCTGTTCTTTTAATTACGATTTTTTCTACGGCATTTGTCAATTATTTCCTGGGAATTTTGCTCTACAAACTTGTTTCAACACTTTCCAAAGGCAAATATCTTTTCGCCGTTTCTTAATGAGAAATGAAAAAGACCTCTCTCTATAAAAACATAAACAATTTAATTGGTATAGACTTTATGCTATGTTAAAATATCTGAGGCGAATCGCCAATTCAAACAAGGAGGTCTATACTTTTGAATTTTTTACGTGATAATAAAAGAGAATTCATTGTATTAACTATATATATTTTATTTGTCCCCTTCCAACTTGGAATGATCCCCTTACTCTTTCTATCCGAGTTAGCTCAGACAAATTGGGTAGAATCTGATTTTTTAAACTTCGCAGTTGGTATAACAGTCTCTGCACTGACAGCACTTATTCTCTTCCGAAAAGAATTAAGAGAAAGTTTTGGCTATTTTAAGGAGCATTCCTTATGGAAAATTTTAAGCCTCCCCTTATGGATGGCAGCGATACTTTTGGTGGAATCTCTGGCTCAAGGTATTTATGGAAAGGGATTAAACCCTGAAAATCAAGCTGCTCTCTCTGAAATGAGTAAGCAAATCCCTTTATTCTTCACCATCCTTATTCTTGGTGTTTTAGGACCCATCATTGAAGAGATTATCTTTCGCCATATCTTCCTTAATAGACTCTCAAATTATACAGGAACACTAATTGCAGTCCTTGTTTCTACTGGTTTATTCACCGTTATGCATATGCAGCAACCTATGGATTTTGTCCTCTATGCACCTGGAGCAATGCTTTTAGCTTTAGCTTATTTAAGCTCTCAGCGTTCCTTAATTTTTGTTATTTGTCTTCATATGTTGAATAATATTTTAGGCTTATTAAGTTAAGGTATTTATTATATATAACTAAATAGTTGCAAACGCAACTATTTTATTTTATAATCAATACATCCTCTTTCATGAAAGGAGAAATACTATTCCAAATAATATTTTAAGAGATATCGGTACTATAGCACGCGCCTTAGATTCTATCAGTAATATTGAATTCAAGGAGCTGAAACTTGCAAAAGGACAATACCTCTACCTCAGTCGTATTTTTGAAAATCCTGGAATTAATCAACAACAAATTTCTGAACTTTTATGTGTCGATAAGAGTACAGCAAGTCGTGCTATCAATCAATTGGTAGAAAAAAAACTTATAAAAAAAGTTGAAGATACTGGAAACAAAAAAAATAAACTACTATATGTTACTTCTCATGGCAAAGAAGTTTACCCTATATTAAACAGAGAGCTTCACTATTCTACTCAAGTTGCCTTATCCGGTCTTAATGCACAGGAGATTAGTCAAGTAGAGAATTTACTCGGAAAAATCAGTCAAAATATCGTGGATAACTGGATCGATGTTAAAAAAGGAAAGAAACGAATCTACTAAAAGGAGTTGGTGTGAATATTAGAATTTCCCGCGTTACTAGGCAGGATCTACATGTCTTACAAGACTTAAGTATAGAAACCTTCGCTGAAACTTTTGGAGAACAAAATCCACCAGAAGATTTAGAGCTTTATTTAGAAAAGGCTTTTAATTCTCAACAATTAACCAAAGAATTCAATGACTCTAACAATAGTTTCTATTTTATTTTCCAAGATGGTTGTCTCGCAGGTTATATCAAGTGGAAAAATGTAACTCTTCCAGAACACTCTACTTTAGGTGAGGCTCTTGAAGTGGAAAGACTATATGTTAGAAAGTATTACCAGCACTTAGGCTTAGGAAAATATTTATTAGATTTTGCTTCCGAAGAAGCACAGCGCACACACAAGGAATATATCTGGCTCAGTGTCTGGGAGCACAATCCTACTGCTTATGGTTTTTATAAAAATCAAGGCTATGTGGAATGTGGATCACGTCATTTTCATTTAGGGACTTTAACGCAAACAGATTTAATCATGAAAAAAGAAATAAGGAGAACTACTATGCAAACTGTTACTGTGGATAAAAACTTTTGGGAACTTTTTCCAGAAGCTCAACTCTATACCTTAATTGTAAACAATATTGACAATCATGCTCATGATTTAGGCCCCTACCAAGAACTTCTAAAGGAGGCATTTAAAGAGTCTGAAAAATTTTTAGTTGAAGATGATTTTAAAGAAAACTTTGTCATCTCCGAATGGCGTGATATTTTTACACAGTTTAAGAAGAAAAAAGGTGCACGTTCTTCTATTGAAGCTCTTTTAAAAAGAGTGGCTCAGGGCAAAGGGCTAGAACCAATCAACCCACTTGTGGATATCTATAATAGTATTTCTCTTCGTTACGGTGTACCTTGTGGCGGTGAGGACTTAGATAAAATCAACGGCGATTTACATTTAGGCTTAGCCAAGGGGGGTGAAGATTTTTATCCTCTGGGGGCGCAAAAGAGTGAGCCAGCTCTTGCGCAAGAAATTATATATTATGACCTTGATGGTGCGATCTGTCGCTCTTTGAATTGGCGTGAAGCCCAACGTACCATGTTAACAGAAGAAACTACAAACGCCATCTTGGTGATTGAAGCAGTAACCCCTTCTCAACAAGAACGTGCACTAGAGGCTATCCAAGAGTTACAGGCTAAAATTAAGGATATTCTTGGTGTTGAGGGAGAAATTCAAATTATCAACAATAAGTAAGAAAGATAAATAATAAAAAGTGCTAGATAATCTAGCATCTTTTTATTATTTAAATTCTGTGATTTTTTCAGCCGCTAATCTTACAGATTCATATCCTGCTTCTTTGGCTTTGCCGACAGATAAAATCATTACTGGCACGTAACGGTTTTCGCCCAAACCAAAAGCTTCTGCCAATTGGTCTGCCTCGAATCCGCCGATAGGATTTGTTTCGTAACCATGAGCGCGTGCGATGAGCATAAATTGCATTGCAGCTAAGCTTGAATCAATTTTGACAACATCATTCATTTCTTCTTTACTAAAGCTTTGGTAGTGAGGAATAATCGCTTCTAACTGTTGATCACGCACTTCTGCTGGCATCTTGCCTTCTTCTACAGCTTGGTTATAAATTTCTTCCCCTAATTCATAACAGAGAAGATCCCCAAAAATAAGAACCATAGCCGAAGAAGTTTCATTTTGACGGGTATTAAAACGAATTAAAGGTTTTAATTTTTCTTTTTCTTCATCACTTTCAACAACAACAAAACGCCAAGGTTGCATATTTACAGATGATGGTGCTGTTGTTGCTTCTTGAATCATTTCAAGCATTTCTTCATGTGAAATTTTATAAGTTTCATCATAAACACGCACGGATTTTCTTCCAAATGTGATTTCTGAAAAAACATTATTTACAATACGAGTTGACATTTTATTCTCCTTTATGTCCCAATAACTTTGTGAGCAGCTCAAGAAGTACGTCTTCTTCTTGAGCTGTGAGTGCTAGCTCTAAACTTTTCTCAGAAGAGTTATTATAGTTTCTTTCACAATGTTCCAAAGCCTCTTTTGAGCTATCCGTGATTTTAACAAAAACTTCGCGATTGTTTTGTTTATTTCTCTCACGGGTAACATAACCTTTTGCTTCGAGCAATTTTAGATGCCTTGTAATAGCTGCGCTATCTATTTTTAACTCATTCTGTAATTGCCCTTGAGAACATTGACCGTTTTCCTTCAAAAACATCATAAGCTCATAACGGGTAATACTAAAGCCAGTTTCTTTTTCAAACTTCGTTGTCATCTCTTGATTCGCTAGTTTTAGCTTGTAAAAGAGCTGACTCATTTGTCTAAGGTTCATTTGTCCCCCTTTTTAAATTGACCGGTCAATCATTGACTAGTCAATGATACTACATTCCTATTTTTTTGTAAACTATTTTGATTGCTGCTGTGTCAAAATAAGTAGCTTTGATTTTTTCTCTCTCTTACTTGTGGTAAACTTAAACCATGTATAATTCGCTGACCTATATAACGACCCTTTTGAATGATTTAGGCTTATCCCCAAGTATACCTACAAAAGATACTTATAATTCTGAATACGAAGGTTTTTGTTTTCAAGCAGATGGACTATCTTTTCGAAGTCGTCACGCTAAAAAAACTCCTAAAAAACAAGGATATTTTGTAGCATTTTGGGAAAAGGACACCAACAACAAAAATATCCCCTTTAGTTTTGAAGCTTTTCCCGATAAACTTGTCATTTCAGTCATTGATGGACCCTTGAGTGGCCAGTTTATCATTCCCAAGAGCGTTCTTCGAGAAAAAAAGATTTTAAAACACAAGGGAATTACTGGAAAAATGGCTTTGCGTTTTTACCCATCCTGGGAAACTTCACTCAACAAAACTGCGCAGGCTGCCCAAAAATGGCAATGCGATTATTTCATTGATACTACTAATATTATCCAAAAAGAAAAATTAGCCCAATTGTATTTTTCTTCTACATCCATAAACAATAAAAAACCGTAGTTTTGAGCTTACGGTTTTTTATTGTTTATTGCTGCGCTAACTTTTTACTAAAAAGCATTGCAGTTAAATCAATTCGATTTTGACCAAAATCAAGTTGAATATCTCGAGCTCCGGCCATATGAAAACCCTTGTATTCATAGAATTGATAAGTACAGCCCGTGTCTGTGAAAAGGAATATTTCTTTTCCAGCTTCTCGCGCCGTAAGCTCATTGATTAAAGCGGTACCTACACCTTTGATTTTTTTCTCGGGATCAGCAGCCAAATACAAAATTTCGCCCTCAGGTGATGCTTCACTTTTATACGACCGTAATAATTCTTTATTCGTAGCTTCATAAGTGTCTAAGCCTTTGTTTTTAGAAAAGGTCCGCAAAAAGTTAAAAGTCTTCATGTAAGCTTTTTGGCCAAACGTTTGTTTCAGTTTAGGTTCTCCATATATCTCTGCGAGCAATAAGCCCACCATTTCACCATCAACATAGGCAGCAATAGCTTGCGTAGCTTTTGACAGCTCAAAATATAGAAAATTTTTGGCATACATATTGATGATGGTTTTATTATTACTGTACCTATCAAAACTCATCCCTTTAACAGCAAACTGGATTGCTTTTTGATAATCCTTTGGATCAAATGCTCTTATTTCAATTTTCATCTTTTTTATCCTCCATAACTCTCTGTGCTTTTTCGAGCAAGCTTTCGGTAAAAGTTTTCGTTTGCTCCAAAAATACTTGTGTGTTCTTCAAGCCGAATTCTTCTATAACTTGTGTTTCAAAGATATCTGTTTGCTCCTGAATCTCCTCAAAAACTTTTCTTCCATTTGCAGTGAAAACAACAAATTTTTCCTTTTCATTTTTGCCTTTAGTAAGCTCCAGAATATCTTGTTTTTGCAACTTCGAAAGTATACTATGTACTGTTGATTTCGGTAAAAATAAGATCTCACTGATTTCTTTTTGGGTGACCGTATCACTTTCATCGATAATATAGAGTGTCATCAGTCCATTAAAAGTCAGATTATACTCCTGCGCCACAAGCGCGTAAGCCATATCAAGTTTACCAAGCGCTGTGCTAAATTGTGTCATTATTTCCCGATGTTTCATTTACTTGCTCCTTTTTAGTGCGAAGTCGTACCATTTCATTATAGTACGATTTCGCACTAAAGTCAAGATTTTTCTAAAATAAAAAGGCATATTAAAATATGCTTTTTTATTTTGCTTATGTTCCTATTATTCCGCTGTCGTATCAAGAATGATTTTTCCCATACTTCCTTTATTTTCCATGATATAATCTTGTGCTCGCGCAGCTTGTTCGAGCGGGAATACTTTATCAATGATAGGCTTCACACCTTCACTTAAACCTTGCAGTAATAATTGCGTATTTTCCTCCACCTCTTCTGGCGTGATATTTGCCAACATCAATCCCGTGATATGAGCGCCTTTCATCATCAAGACACGAGGATTAATTGTTACTTCACCTCGGTTACCAATAATCACAATGCGCCCATTGTTGCCAATAACACCTAGGTCTTTCTCCAAATTCACATTTGCAAGCATTTCAACAATTACATCAAGACCATGGTTCTTCGTCACATCTTGTATCTCCTTGATATATCCTTCAGCATGATGGTTAAAGACATAGTCTGCACCAAGCTTTTTCAATATCTCAAGGCCCTTTTCAGACCCTGCTGTTGCAATAACCTTGGCACCATACAGCTTGGCAAATTGAAGGACAAGTGTCCCCACTCCTCCAGTTGCACCATGTATAAGTATATATTCTCCAGACTTAAGGCCCGCTTTTTGATTAAGGGCATAAAGGGCGGTTAAGCCGCTCGATCCTAGTGCTGCACCTTGACTATAAGTCATAATTTCTGGGAGTAAGGTCGCTTCGGTGGCCTTGCATGTTATTGCTTGCGCATATGTTCCAAACTGAGCATCACTCTCTACAGTCACAAAGACACGATCACCTACCTTAAAGTTTTTCACTTGTGCACCTACAGCTTTGACAATCCCAGCTCCATCTTTTCCTGGGATGTAAGGGAGCGAAGGCAGTTGCGCATATGTTCCTTGGCGCACATAGGTTTCAACTGGGTTGACCGCTGCAGCTTTGAGGCTGACATAAATCTCGTCATCTTTCATAACCGGGTCTTTAAGCTCTTTATACTTAAGAACGTTACTGTTACCAAATTCAGATACTTCTATTGCCTTCATATTTTCCTCCTTATGAATTACAGGTTTCTATAGCACTCATTATATAGCAAGATTTACTATTTGTATAGTAGGTACTCCGAGGTGCCTTAGATACTTTGTAGTAACTCTTCAACAAGTGGCATGACAAAAAAACAACTGGAAAAATCCAGTTGTTCTGGTTAATTGTATCTATACTAATAGCTTATGTCTTCTTCACCTTCGTCTTCTAGTTTTGGACGTTCTTTGATGCTCAAATTATACACATCTGATAATATTAATGGCACCCGCTCTAGTGACACTTCCGAAAATTGTAAGCCAAACCAGCGATCTGGTGTTGCTGTATAGCGCTTGATTCGGGCTTTTGCTTTCAAGACGAATCGATCAAAAGCTGGAAGTTTTTGTGCATTTGTCACCCGTTCCTCGATAACTACAAATCTGAAGTCACCGACATCCCTACCAGGCATTGTGGTGTATTTTTGCTCTTGTTTAGGCAATCGTCCTGATTTTATTAAATCTTTAACAATCGTCCGAAGATAACGGGGCACTTCTTGTTTCATGCGAAACCCTAGATACAAATGAACTTTAACGATATAATCTGTTCCCATCATATCAACTTCATATTCGGAAGTCCATGGTTCATCAGTAACTTTCACATTAACAAACCAGTAAACTTCCGCCTTTTTAGGACGTTTATCAAGTATTGAATATAGGATAGAACGGTCAATAAAATCACCTTCCATTTTATTACTCAAATAAACGAGATTGGTTTGATAGAGATCCATCTCCTTGTCTTCTTTGAGTTCTTTCAATTGTCCTTTGAAATCATTGAGATCCAGTGACTTAATATGTTTGTTCACACTTTTACTTGATTGGAACCAAACAAACATCACAAATATAATCATGGCCGCCATAATCACTACAACATAACCTCCATGAACAAACTTGGCTGCTGAGGCAATAAAGAAAATCAATTCAATACTAGCAAAGAATGCAGCTATCAGGTAAGCCAAAGGTTTCTTTAAGCCTCGGTAAACGAGATAATATGCCAGAAGTACTGTTGTCATAAGCATAGTGACAGTAATGGCTAGACCATAAGCTGCCTCCATGTGTTCCGCGCTTCTAAAATAAAGTACAATCGCACTTGTCGAAAGCCATAAAATCAAGTTGACTGCTGGAATATAAAGCTGACCTAAAGTTTTCCCTGGATAGTAAATCCGCATCATCGGTAAAAGCTTCAAGCGGATGGCTTCTGAAACTAAGGTAAATGATCCCGAAATCAGAGATTGTGAAGCGATAATAGAAGCTAAAGTCGCTAAAACAACGGCATAGATCATCATGTCTGTAGGGATTACGGCGAAGAAGGGGTTCATACCTCCCAAATCGCCACCTTTATGCGCCAAAAGCCAAGCCCCTTGTCCACAGTAAGATAAAACAATTGCAAGTTTTACAAAAGGCCAGCTGACATAGATATTGCCTCTGCCCACATGTCCAAGGTCAGAATAAAGGGCTTCTGCTCCGGTAGTCGCCAAGAATACCGAACCTAAAATAAAGAGCCCTGCCTTATTTTCTGGACTTAACAAGAGATGGACAGCATAGTAAGGATTGATTGCTTTAAAAATTTCAAGATTCGCAAAGGAATTTAAAAGACCTGTGATAGCTAAAAAGCTAAACCAGATAAGCATTATCGGTCCAAAAAGTTTTCCGACTAGGCCGGTTCCAAAACGTTGAATAAGGAAGAGTATAGCCAGAATGATAAGCGTTGTAACAATAACCCATGACTGGTTGGCGTAGATTTCTCCTAAACCAGGAACTCCTTTTAGTCCCTCGACAGCAGAGGTAACTGTAACTGCTGGAGTCAAAGCCCCATCTGCAAGTAAGGTGGCCCCTCCTATCATTGCTGGGATAATCAGCCATTTAGCCATCCGTCGAACTAAGGTGAAGAGGGAGAATATCCCACCTTCTTGATGATTATCGGCCTTGAGGGCAATCAGCACATACTTAACGGTTGTAATCAAGGTCAGTGTCCAGATAACTAAGGAAACCGCACCAAGGATAAAGTCCGTTGAAATATTTTGCAAGCCTCCTTGTCCAGTAACAATAGACTGCATGGTATACAAAGGGCTTGTCCCAATGTCACCATAAACTACTCCAAGCGCGATTATAAAGCCCGCTGAAGTAGCTTTGTTAAACGATTTTTCATTCGCATAACTCATACAAAAACCTCTTTCATTTTTATAAAAGGTAGAAGTACATACTTCTCCAGAAACTTTACGAGAGGATAAAATAATATTGTCTCAGTTTCTTAGAATCATTATATCAGTTTCCCTCAAAAACGCGAGGAAAAAACTTTTATATATCTGATTTTTTTATAGTACAAATAGTGAGGATGATTTCTCGCAATAAAATACTCTGACCTTATAAGAAGTCAGAGTATTTTATTACGATTTTCATGGTGTTCAGTGTTTAAAATGCTGATCAATAGCATCAAGTATTTTTTCACTGGCATGTCCATCACCATAAGGGTTTTTAGAGTGGCTCATTTTATTATAGGCTTCTTCGTTATCAAGAAGTTCCCGTATGGCTTGATAAACATCGGTTTCATCTGTACCGACTAATTTTAAGGCGCCTGCTTCTACGCCTTCTGGTCTTTCTGTTGTATCACGTAACACAAGGACAGGCACACCAAAAGAAGGTGCTTCTTCTTGCACACCACCTGAGTCCGTCAGGATAAGATAGCTTTCGTTTTCCATACGATGAAAATCAATCACATTTAATGGTTCAATCAATCGCACATTCGGCAAGTCGCCAAGAATGCGATAAGCAATTTCTCTTACTTTTGGATTTTTATGAAGTGGATAAACTACCTCAAAGTCGACATATTCTTCGGAAATCGTTTTGATGGCACGGAAAACATTTTCCATCGGTTCACCCAGATTCTCACGGCGGTGCATCGTCACCAGAATCTGGCGACGATCCTTTTGAAGATGTGCTGGTACAGTATATCGTAAAGCATCAATAGCAGTATTGCCTGTCACATAGATATTCTCATCCGGATGATTTTCTTTTAATAAATTTTGTCTGCTTTCTTCAGTTGGTGCAAAGTAAATATCGGAGAGCACATCTGTGACTTGACGGTTCATTTCTTCTGGGAAAGGTGAATATTTGTCCCAAGTTCTCAATCCTGCTTCTACGTGTCCCAAAGTTACTTTATGATAGAAAGCAGCAATAGAGGCTGCAAAAGTTGTCGAGGTGTCTCCATGAACAAGCATGATATCTGGTGCTTCTTCTACCAGCACTTGATCAATGGCGTCAATAACACGTGTGGTAATTTGACTAAGGCTTTGATTTTTTCCCATGATATCTAAATCGTAATCAGGTTGAATGTTAAAAATATCGAGAACTTGATCCAGCATTTCTCTGTGTTGCGCTGTGACCACCGTTACAGCTTCAAAACGTTCATCTTTCTCGATAGCTTTGACTAAGGGTGCCATTTTAATTGCTTCTGGTCGTGTACCAAAAACGAGCATTATTTTTTTCATGTCTACTCCATTTCTACTCTTCTTTACATATAGAAGACTTGATTTTTCCCATTTGCTTTTGCAACATATAAGTTTTTATCAACTTTATCAATAATGTCCTTCAGACTTTTTTCATCTCTTATTTCTGAAACACCTACAGATATAGAAACATTTAATAAGGTATCATTATAGATAAAATCCTTTTCCGAGATATTTTTTTGGATATCATCCATTATTGCTTTGACCTTATCCCCAGACTGGTTTCTAAAGAGCACAAAGAACTCATCACCACCATATCGAAACAGTTGACCATTATTATGCTCTTGAAGTAAAGTATCTTTAATGCCATAACTTATCTCCCGCAGCACATAATCTCCTGCCAAATGTCCATAGGAATCATTGATACATTTAAATGAATCCACATCAAACAAAGCAATCGAAAAAAGTGGAACATTCTTACTGTCTAAAATTTCCTTCAAGACTTCTTCAAACTTTTTACGATTATAAGTATCGGTTAAAGCATCTATATAAGCATCTTTCTTTAAATCCGAGTACATCAAGGCAATAATACTGATTAAATGTATCGCGATCTTCGCGATAACTAGCACAGCTAATACCTTTCCTAAAATACCAAGCACATAGCTCATTGGAATGTCAAATTGCGAAAAAGCTACTAATATTGCTGCAAGGGTAATAAATATACTAAGGAAAAAGTAGGAAATGTAATATTTCGAAATCAATTCCTTATAATTACATAGCACATAAATCACAAGCCAAAATATAGTCAATCCGGAAAGCACTAAGAGAGAGGATTGGATATCAAAACCGTAAACATGCAAATAAAGTCCATAATATATAATAAACTGTGGCAACACCTCGTATTCAATATTTTTGGTAGGGGGTGCAACTAAATAAACGACCGAAATCGCAATAAAGACTAAAGAAATATCACTAATAATATAACCATAGGGCGAACCCTGGTCAATGTCGTTAAACAGAAATTTAAGTAAAATTATAAATAAAGCAAAATTGCTCGAATATAAGATATAAGCAGTGACTTTATTTCGATCCAACTGATAATACTGAATCATATACTTAGCAATAAACATCATACCTAGAACGGTAGGCATAAAAAAAATTTTATCAATAAAGTTACTGCCTAATATGTCATCAATATGAATCATCTTTTTTCTCCTTTATTAGAAGCTATGCGGTCTATCATAGTAATAAGTTTGTTGGAGCCATTCTTTTGGAAAACTTGCGAGAAGCTCTTCCACCTCAACTCCTTCAATTACAATCTCCTTCTTAAGAAATTTAATCGTATCAACAATTGAAAATATAAAATCCTTTAACTTAGTAGGTGATAAATAACTGTTAAAATCTAAGGCTGAAATCTTTACACGATCAATATAATCATCTAGGATGAATAGCGTTTTATAATGATTTATCCCCGATAAAAAATCGTCTAGAGCAATCGCATATCCCAAATTCTTAAGCGTTTGAATGGCTTCAATCGGCAAGAAGTCTTCTTCATTTTGACAGTTTACGGGCAAGCGCTCTGTGAGTTCTAATCTTAACCTGTTCCTATATTTAAATGTCCTCAAAAATTCTACCGTTTCTTCAAAATAAAGTTCTTGATAATCCAGATTCAGGGAATAAATATAATCATCCTTACTGAGCTGTTCTTCCAAGAGGACTTCCAGCCTTTGAAGGTATAAATTATGGAGCTGATGGTCAGAAACAATCTCATCAAACATCTCCGACGGGAAATAACAAACATCAGCATGTTTATATCTCAATAACAGTTCGTATTCTTCTTTGTCATTTTGAGTAAAATCACAAATTTTTTGTCTATAAAAAATTAATTCGTCAAATTTCAAGCCTACTTTTCTCCTCAAATATACTGAAAAGCTCTTTCCTTCTGTTCAGGGGTAAAAAGTTTTCTCAGTCAATCACTGCTTGAGGTGGGCCATAGAGATAACCCTGCCTCAAATTGATGTCTAATAAATCAACAAGTTTTTCATCTTCATCCGTTTCAACACCGGACACAACTAACTCAAGTTGATATTTATTGGCCAGTTTCTTCCAAAACTTAATGGTTAAATCAATCCATTTTTCTTTATCATTAAAATGTCGCATATCTAACTTCAATACATCAATTAAAGGAAGCAAGCGATGAATGTTGCGGGCAAAATAGAATTCGGCTCCAAGATTATTGATAGAAAAATTAATACCATAGGCTTTGCACTTTGTAATTCTACGACTGACACGTCTTAGACTCTTCTTCTTTTTCACAATCTCATTATGAGATATTTCAATAATAAGGTCAAATGGTTGGAGTGACTCAGCAATCGTTTTGATATTCTTTTTAAACTTGCGACTCAGAAATTGTTCAAGCGTAAGTTTAATGACAACTTTAAAATGTTCGGGATTCGCAACTTTGATGCTTTCTTTTACATTATCTTTGAGTATGAAAAAAGGTAAGTCATCGATATTTTGTGGAAGGACCCATTCTTGCTTATCATTTTGTTCACGAAGCACGCACTCCACTCCTTTTATACTATGCGCATGATCATATATTTTATTATAAAAATAAACAAAATTATTCTCTTGTAAGATATATTTTTTCAAGTTGCATCCTTTCTTTTTACAATTTTTTATGAAAAATTAAGCTTGACGTTTCGTTTTATCCCATGTATTTTGCGATCTGAAATATCTGAGTGTCGCTTGCGGATAGATTTGACTGAGAACAATCAAAAACTTGGTCAAATAGTAAGCATCGCTTAAAACATGGCCCCATCTGAATTTTTCCTGAGAGTTTTTATTATACAGGACTGCCCAGACAACATTGATAAGGAAAATGTAGAGTACCATCAAGGCAAAGATTATAACAAAGCTTTTCACTGCATCGTTTAAACCAAAAAGCAGCAATGTGCCAAATAAAACAACGCCTGTGTAAATAACGACTACATATTCTATAGCCATCAACCAAGGTTTTATCAGGGTAAAACACAGCTCTAATTTTTGTTTGAACTCTAAATTTTCTGATTTGATAATAGGGAATATGTACTTAAAGGTTTGGATATTGCCTTGTGCCCACCGCACGCGCTGTTTAACTAAGGACATCGTATCATCATAGATTCCTGTTTGTTTGATTTTAATATCATCATATTGGACATTACGTACATTATATATATCAGATAAAAAGAGACGTAAAGAAAGGTCAAAATCCTCTACTAGCGATGTTGTCCATGGTGCTTCATGCAAAGAATACAGAGTGCTAAGTTTACAAAACTGTCCGTTTCCACCAAAGGCTACGGTATTTGTTTTACTACGCAAAGATTGAGTCGCATTAATAATCTCACCAAATTCCAAATCTTGTGATGTGTCTCTGTTACGGTTGATTACTTGTACTTTTGATTGTAAACCAGTCAATTCAAAATCCGAGTTAAAGACCAAATTTACCTTGTCAAAGTAATCTGTTGCCACACTTGAGTCTGCATCAATAATAGTGATAAGTGTTTCCTCAAAAATATAACCTTTATCAATATAGGAATCCGTTATTTTTTTATAAGCCCAATTGAGTGCTTCACCTTTTCCTTGCTGCGCTTGAGGCTGAAATCTTTGGAGAAGATGGAATCTCTTATTACCTTGGAATTCTTGAACTTCTTGCACCGTATTATCAATGCTGGCATCATCAATCACATAAATATCAAGATTTTCATAATTGGTATTTAACAAGCTTTTCACAGTGTTTTTGATGACTAACTCTTCGTTCATACAAGGAATTAATACAATGATCCGATAATTCGTTTCAATCTCAACATGACTGAGATCACTCGTATAGCTTTTTGTACTGTAAGCATACCAGAGCAAGATTGTTTCTATCGTATAATAAATAAAAGTGAGAATTGAGAAAAATACTGCAAAAAATGTCAATTTACTCATCATAATTTCAAAAATCTCTTTCAAATAGCTCATGCCCCAGAATTTATTTTCGAAAAGAAAAACAAGTGGCAAGATAGAAACCAAGTAAAGCAGTATTTTATTGTATGGCTTAAAGTAATTGGAAAGACCAGTATAGATGCTTTCGATAATCAATGAGATTGCCATAACGATTTGGACAAGCAATAAAAAGCGGGCTACTAGCTGTGCATTGACGTCAGCCTGTAGTACATAGAAAAGAATACCTCCAAAAATGCTGAGAAGCACTACCGTAAAGCCCCAAGCAAAATTTCCAATACTTTTTCTTAATTTATTAAATAAAATTACGCCTGAAAGACCAAGCAATAAAAGTTGAACACCCAAGGTCAGTACAACTAAAAAGATACGAACATTGCTGTATATTTCAGTTGGAATTTGATTTACCGTAAAAAAACCAAAGATAAGTGCAAGGATAAGATAAAATCCTGAAAGTCCAAAGGTCCATCTTTTCAAAGTAGCCAACTCCATTGTCCACTTCTTTTCTAGAAAAATTCTTATGAGACCTGTATATGCAATCACCGCTAAAACATTGAAGAGCGGTGTTGGACTTAAGCCGTGCCCAATCACAACGCCCATTTCAAGGACAAAAATTAGAAAGAGCATTAAAAACAAAAGTGCTGTTTTCCACGTACTCTTTCTACCACTTTGTGTTGAAATGATATAAACCATGATCAGGATTGGAGCTACGAGCAATAGAACTGAACTTAAATTTTCATAAAGTGTGCGTTGACTTAATGACAAGAGCACATCAAAGGTTAAAGTTAAGCCTAATAAGCCATAAATCACCCTCGATACATTTAATTCAATCTTTTTCACTACTAAACTCCCTACTATTTACTTCTGTATTTTGGCGGGATTTAGAGTATATATCTTTTTAGAAAAACATACTGTTCTCTTTCATATGTCTCATAAATCCCTCCTTATTGCATCTATTATAACTTAAACGAGTTGATTGTTCAATTTAATCATTTTTTAAGGTTTAAGAATATCTCACTCATTTTTTTAATATAGACTGCTTCCTTCTTTGATTTTTCTCTTGTTCACACAACTCCCTGTTATCGTTATAAGCAACGTGATATAATAATTCAGATAATTCATTTTGTTTCTTAGCAAAAATTTAGAGGTAGAAAAATGAGAATTAAAATACGTGAAATAGCTTATGATTGGGGAAAGTCAATGTTAGTGGTCCTTTCCAATACCGTTATCATGGTGCCCTTCTTGCTTTTTCTTAGTTTAAATGATGGAATAACTGAACGTTCTGTTTTACCCTTCGCTTTATACTATACTTGTCGTATCCTTGGCGTCTTTCTGGTCCGTGCCATTAAAAATACTATTTCTAGTTTAGAGCTTCTTATTCTATCCTTGTATACAGGCCTTGCAGGTTCTGTGTTTGCTTTTATTGGCCCCTTGAATTCTTGGTTATATCTGCCTGCAGGCGTTCTTATTGGTTTAAGCGCCTCATGGCTTCCTACTGCGACAGTCACACTTAATCACTTTCAGCCAAATACGGAAAAGAAAACTTCCTATCCTCTTCTTCTCTTAGCTTTGATTGCTTTATTTGCAGGATTGACCCTTTCAGGGACTTTGGGACTTTCCTTATCATTTGGCTTATACATTTTGTTTTATGCAATTGCTCTTGGATATGCCTATGAAGCCGTAGGTAAACAGGTTCTCACTAACAAAATGAAACCCGAAGCCGCTCTATATCTCTCTAAAAAAGACCTATTTATTTTTACGGGGCTCTGCCTTCTATTAATCCTCTTACGTACGGGAAGACTTCTAAGTTCTGCCTTGGCTATTGGGGTTTCATTGCTAGGCTTTAGTTTTTTCTTTGTTTTTCTTATTTACAAAACGAGAAAAGAATACCGGAATTATCAAATACCACTTTCCCTAAATATCTTAACTTTTCTTAACGGTGCAATTGGTAATTTTCTTTTTCTGTTCGGTTCTCTCTATGTCATCAATATCTTTGGTAAAGGTTCAGAAAATCTTTTATTGTACCTGCCTTATGCTTTAGGAATGGTCATCGCATTAGCAACTTATAAGAAAATCACTCACTTGGTTCCACACATGGATAATTTCATTTTACTGGGATTAGTGCTTGGGTTATTGATGACGTTAGTACCTTCTGCTCTGAGTTTTAGTTTTTTCTTATTAAGCTATGGACATTTTCTCCTAAACAAATGGCTCAATAACCAGTATTTCATGGCACTTCATATTCCCGAAGACCACCGTATTCTTCTAAAAAACACAACTCAAAAAAAAGGTTCCTTGATTCATCAATTCTTTCTCATTATTTTCCTCTTGTTTCTTACTGAGAAGCAAAATAATTCAAAAACATTTTTCCTACAATTAATTAATCCACAATCATCACATCTAAGTGCTGCGCATATTTTTTACGGTTTAGCTCTTCTTTCGATTGGCGGTTTTCTTATTCTCATCGTCTCTTACTTCTATTTAAAACGTCGTAAAATATAAACCGTAAAAAATGAGGGAAAACTCCCTCATTTTTTATTTATCCTCCCTCAAGGATTGTCTACCTTAAAGAGGTTGCCGTCTTCAATACGATATACGCTGTCACTATTTTTGATCATCCGCGAATCATGGGTGACCATAATAGTGGCTTTATTTTTTTCATGTGCTTCTTTTCTTAAAATATCCACAACCTGATAAGCCCTTTCTGTATCTAAGCTGGCTGTCGGTTCGTCAGCTAAAATCAAGCTTGGATCATTATAGAGTGCACGTGTGATTGCAACACGTTGACGTTCCCCACCAGAGAGTTCCCCAGGATATTTATCTTGTAGCTCTAAAATATCTAAAGAGTCGAGCATTTCATCTATTTTGCCTCGATTAATGTTCTTTTTATTTATCTTATCCACAAGTTTCAACTGTTCTTTGACAGTCAAATAAGGTATGAGATTCGAAGCTTGTAAGATAAAACCTACTTCTTTAAATCTTACTTTTGAGCGTTCTTTTTCTGAGAGTTTATTAAAATCAATCGTATTGATTTTTGTTGTCCCTGTTGTTGATGACTGAAGCCCTCCAGCAATTGTTAGAAAAGTACTTTTACCAGAGCCTGAAGGACCAATAATTGAGATAAACTCCCCAGCTTGTACCCGTAGATCAATGCCTTTCAAGGCTTGAACTTCTGTTCGCCCCTTACCAAAGCTCTTTGTGACTTTATCCATATGTAGAATATCTTTCATTATTAACCTCCAATCGCTTGAGTAGGATCAATTTTTCTAATCGTATACAGTGAAAATACAGAACCCAGTATTGATACGACAATCAATATGAGCCCATAAATTGTCCATATAGAAAAATCAATTGCAAACGGCATAGCTTGCGGTAGCACGAAGCTTGTGAGATAGCTCCCACCAAAAGCTGCAACTACACCGACCAATGCTAGCCAGAAACTTTGCCATAAGATCGACTTCATGATAAGGAAGTTTGAAATCCCTTGCGCCTTCATAATCCCAAAGATTGGAACTTTTTGAAGCGTAATAACATACATAAAGACAGCAATAATGAGCAGCACAATCAAGAACAAGAAATAAATCATTGCGCTCAGTGTTGTTTTCTGTGCAGAATAACCTGGGATATTGTTGATAAGTTCAGAAGTTGTGATGACTTTCAATTTATCTGAACTTGAACCTTTCAAGGTTACTTGACCCGATTTTACAATGACACCATTAACAGAAGCATCTGCGGCTGCTGCGTTCATGTTTTTAATTGCGGAAAGCGTAGCAAATGAACTGTAGACGACAGGTGTTGCTGAGTAATAGGTCGGTTTGGCGATACCAACGATTTTTAACTCTGTATCGTTATTCCCTACCTTTATCTTGTCTCCCACTTTATAGCCCTTGTCAGCAAGATTTTCTGGGATGACGATTTCTTTCTTGTCTTCTGAAAAATCAACGCCATCCTTGACTTGTGGTAGAATATCGGAACCTATTGGGAGCGCCATAACCGTAATATTCTCTCTTTTATCCTCTCCCTGATTAATAGAAGTTGAAAAAACTGAAACGGGAGACAACTCTTTTCCATCAATATTATCTAACTCTGCTTTTGAAATCTGCGAAGCAGACAGAATGTTATTCGAGCTGTCTGACAGAACAATCTTTTCTGCATTCCAGTCCACTACTGCTTGTTTAAACTGGCTGGCAAGGCCAGTTGATAGGCCTGACAATATGAAAACAACATAAGAAACCAAAAATATGATTGTTGCAATCAAAGTATACCTTGTCTTGTAATAAAATATTTCTTTAAGTGATAAAAACATAATACAACTCCTTGAAGAACTCCTCGTTCTCTTCTTTATTGATGATTTTGACTGCCTGAGAGGCCATTCATAATCACTGCGACTTCACTGTCATAGTGCGCAACAAATTCTTGATCACTCCACTCTTCTGCAAATAGTCTGTAAACAAGATCGTGCACAACTGCTTTAAACACAGAAATCATTGGCGAAACAGGCTCTTTACTTACAAATGTTTGAGGATTATACTTTTTCCAAGCTAATGTCAATTCGTGATTCCAATCTAAAAAGCGATATTTGTAGATGGCGTAATTTTCATTATGTACGAGTTCCTTTAGTAGCAAATGCTTGTATTCATCTAAGGCTTTTTCAAGCGGATATTTTTTAATCGCATCTAAGAAAAGCTGGTGAAGCTCACTTGTCTCTTGAGACAGAACATAGATATAACAATCTGTTAAATCTTCAAAATATTGATAAAAACTCCCCCGCGGGATTTCTAAACTTTGCACAATATTTCTCACCGTGGCTTGATGGAAGGGTTTATCCGCAAACTCGGTCTTACAAGCCGCATAGATGCGTTGTTTTTTTTCTTCTGGAAGTTTTAGATAAGTAGCTTTAGGCATTTTTTCCTCCCTTGACTCTATAAATGACACAGTGTCACTTTAGGATAAATTTTAGCAGTTTAATCTCACAGAGTCAAATATAGTGCATTAGGTTTTCTATAAAAACTGTCATACATCAGAAAATCCTATAAATCAGGTGCTTAAAAATTTACGAGTTGAATACCTTGCAAAAGGAGACAATAACCAGTAGAATAAAAGTATAAACAACAAGGAGGTATTTTTTATGGTCGACAGAGGTACAACAGACAAACTCAAAGGTAACGCTAAAGAAGTTGTTGGTGATGTTACAGGTGACAACAAGAAAAAAGCTGAAGGCGTCCTTGATAAAACAATCGGTAAGGTGAAGGAAGTTGCTGCAGACATTAAAGATGCATCAGAAGATGCAGTTGATAATGTCAAAGAAAAACTTGATCACCACAAAAAATAAAATA
>NZ_KQ968941.1:118930-143201 GCF_001578715.1 Lactococcus sp. DD01
GCTTTTTTTATTTTATTCAAGCTCTAAACTCGGAAAGGACAAAGTTACTTTAAACAAATCTCCATCTGTTTCTAAAAGGAAACGTCCCTCATGTGCTTCCACAATCGACTGAGCTATAGCTAGCCCCAAGCCTGAACCTGTTGTGTTCCTCGATAAATCGCCTCTTTTGAAACGCTGCGACAATTCTTGACTATTTTCTCCGAGTTCTTCTCGCGAAATATTTTTAAAGACCAATTCAATTGTGCCATTTTCACTTTTATGTCCTGAAATATAAACCCTAGTGTTTTCCATAGAGTATTTCAAGATGTTATGGATTAAATTTTCGAAAACGCGCCACATCTTATCCCCATCCACTAAAGCCAAGAGTTCCTTATCCGTTTGCGTAACAAACTTGAGGGAGGAATCTTCGATTTTCTCAGAAAGTTCAGCCAGTGATTGATCGAGCAATTGCACAAGATCAATTCTACTTTTTTTCAAATCAATATTACCACTGGCCATTTTGGAAACCTCAAAAAGATCATCGATGAGAACTTTTAAACGCTTTGATTTTTGATCGATAACTGCAACATACTTATTCTTTTCTTCTTGGGACAGATCGGCATTCCGCAATAAATCAACAGAAGTAATGATTGAAGTCAAAGGTGTTCTTAAATCATGAGAAACATTCAAGGCTGTAAAAACTAAACTGTTCACTCCCAAAAGTAGCAAAGCTAGTCCAATACTCACAGCGAATTTATTTTTCCATTTTGTAGCCAATGCCCCACACCACCTTTAAATATTTTGGATTTTTTGGATTTACTTCTATTTTTTCACGGATTTTTCTTATATGTACAGCTACAGTATTTTCAGCATTAAATCCCGGCTCTTGCCAGACACGTTCATAGATTTCCTTAATAGAGAAAACTTTTCCAGCATTACAAGCCAATAATTCTGTAATTTTGAATTCTGTGGGTGTTAATTTTATCAGTTCCCCGTCTACTCGTACTTCCTTACCGTCTTGATCAATAGTCAAGCCATGAAGCTGGATGGTACTTTCTGCTTTTTCATAGCTCCCTAAGGAGGTATATCTGCGTAGCTGTGACTTGACACGAGCGATTAATTCTAAAGGATTAAAGGGCTTTGTCAGATAATCATCCGCCCCAATTTGTAGGCCCCAAATTTTATCTGTATCTTCACTTTTAGCACTCAGCATCAAAATAGGAATCTGTTGTGATTGGCGTATCTTAAAAGTGGCTGCGATACCATCGAGCTTGGGCATCATGATATCCATAATAATTAAATGAACTTCTTCGTTATCAAGAATTTCCAGTGCTTCAACACCATCCTTTGCCTGAATCCCATGTATCCCCTCATTATTTAGATAAAGTGCAATCGCTTCACGTATCTCTTTTTCATCATCCACAATTAGAACGGTATGCTTCATCTTTTCCCTCATTTCTACTTGATGCCCTCAGTATAACAGAAAGTTATTAACAAATTTTAGCTTGATTTCTTAATACTTTCTTAATTTTTTAGTTTAAAAAGCATAAAATAAAAAAGTACGCATTCGAAGTTGTACTTTTTTCCTACTTTCACTGCATAATTTTATCAATCTCTGCCAGCACGGCTTTTTCCCTATTACTGCCTATAACCTTCTTTGCCTTGGCCTTCGCTTGAGCATTAGCATTGGCTACGGCATAAGAATAACCAGCCATTTGCAACATTTCGAGATCATTATTGGCGTCTCCAAAAGCCGCTAAATGTTGCGGCGAAAGTGCAAGTTCTTGCAAAACTCTCTCAATAGCTGCTCCCTTATTACTGCCTTCAAGGACAATATCCAGATAGATATTCCCACTCGTTACCGCTTTTATTCCTTTTTTAAAACGACTATTCAATCTTGCCGTGACAGCAGCTAATTCTGCTTCCGGGATAATTGTAGCAAATTTAACTACTGTATCATCGGGTAACTTATCAAAAGAGGAGATAAGTTCCAGTTTTTCGTAATATTTATGGGCGAAAGTTTCAAACTCTTCTGAAACACTCTCTAAGGTATAGGCACTCTTGGCACCACACACAACAACAGGAATCTCGAGTTCTTCAAGTAACTTTAGAACTTGACTTACCTCTTTTGCATCAAAACTTGCGACCATTTCCATCTCATCATTGATTGTGATAATCCCACCATTTTCAGAGATAAAAATAATATCTTTCGTATCTGAAAAATAAGACTTTAACTTGAAGTATTGATTGCCACTGGCCACAATGAAGCGGATTCCCTTGGCATTCATTTTCTGTTGGAGAGTAGAGAAGTACTTTTTATCATAAGTCGATTTTTCATCCAAAAAAGTGCCGTCCATATCTGTTGCAATAGCTGTTATCATTTTATTTACTCCTCTGTGTTCTGCATCTATTTTATCAAAATAAAAGTTTTTCTGTTAATTATATTTGCTCCTTCAAGTCAATACAGTTGTTTTCATAAAATAAATTTGTTAGAATTTTCAACAGACTGAAAAAGTCAATTTTTAAAATAGAAAGAAAACAAAAAGGAAAAATACTCTTATATAAAACGAACAATACAAATATTGCTCATTTTTTTTACCGCTTTTTTAGGTTTGATGCTCCATTCAAAACATGCATCTGCTGCAGAACTAAGCAACACCAACTTTATCGATAGTCTCAAATTTTCAAATACTAAACTGACACAAGGTCAGACGACTTCTGTCAGAGTTGAGTTCAGCAGCAAGGATAACCTCAAGGTAAAAGCTGGTGACACGATTACTTTCACACTTCCTACCGAGTTACAAGGAATGACAGAAAACGACGGTTCTCCTCGTAAAATTTCTTTAGGTGAATTGGGTGAAGCACTCATATATAAAGACCGTGTCATTGCCACCTTTAATGAAAAAGTTAATCAGCTTGAACATGTCAAAGGCTATTTTAATTTTGGATTACAGGCAACAAGAACTAAAAATCCTAACGATACAAGTATCAAAACAAATTTAAGCACCACTGCAACAGCCCAAGAAATTACAATTCATGGTGACCCTGGAAATACAGGGCAAATAGGAACTCGTCCTTTCTTTTGGAAGAGCGGTGACATGCTAGGCGAAAAAGGAAAAGTCCGCTGGTTTGTTAATGCTAATATGACAAAGGAAGAACTCTCAAGTGATATTGTATTAACTGACACGCATGGACTTGGGCAAAAACTTGATGCACAATCATTTCGCGTTAGTATTGAAAATTATTTAGGAAACTTCCAGATAACCGGCGATGAGTTTGTAGCTAAAGGATACGGTAGCATAGAGATTCTTCCCGATGACTCATTTAGCATTACAATTAAACGCGAACATGCGCGCCTAGCCTCTTTTAGCTTCATGTATAACACAATCATCACTGATAACACTATCAGATCCTTTACTAACACGTGCAATGTGAATTACCAACCCTATGGTCAAGAAACGATTCAAGATCAAGGAACTTCCGATGTTGTAAACCTTTTTGCAGATGGTGATGCCAATGGTGAACAAGGAATCAAGGAAGCGACTGAAGAAACACTTGAAAACAACTTTGAAGAGCTTGAAGAAATACCTGCTGTTGAAACAGAAAATGCAAACTCTTCTGTAACAGAAAATGAGACCAATCAAACAGCAGAAAAGCATCAAGTCGATGTACATGTTGCGCCTAGTCAGGAAGTTGTGCAAGACGAATCAGAGCAACTCCAAGAAATACCTGCTGTTGAAACAGAGAACGCAAACTCTTCTGTAACAGAAAATGAGGCCAATCAAACAGCAGAAAAGCATCAAGTCGATGTACATGTTGCGCCTAGTCAAGAAGTTGTGCAAGACGAATCAGAGCAGCTCGAAGAAATACCTGCTGTTGAAACAGAGAATGCAAACTCTTCTGTAACAGAAAATGAGGCTAATCAAACAGCGGAAAAAAATCAAGTCGATGTACATGTTGCGCCTAGTCAAGAAGTTGTGCAAGACGAATCAGAGCAGCTCGAAGAAATACCTGCTGTTGAAACAGAGAACGCAAACTCTTCTATAACAGAAAATGAGGCCAATCAAACAGCAGAAAAGCATCAAGTCGATGTACATGTTGTGCCTAGTCAAGAAGTCATTGTTGATGAATCCAAAAAAGTGGAAGATGTTCAACAGCCACAGTTTGAAAAAGTAAACCCCGTGATAACAGAGAAAAAGAAAAGCACGAAGACAGACGTACAGACAACGAGAACAAGTAAGTCAAATAGCCCTGCAATGCCCGCTGGAAATCATTCAGAAAAAGGGAAAAACAATCTGGTAATACTTTACCAAAAACAGGTGATGACAATGGACTTACCTCTGTCCTTTCTGGATTCGTTCTACTCATTCTCTCATTTGTAGCTTTTTCGCTACGTCGAAATAGACAAGCATAAAATAAAAATGCTCTCGTAAAGCGAGGCATTTTTTCTTTTTTACTCACAATTTCTAAATTCAAAAGATAAATTTTCATCAAAAAAGAGCAGACTTACTAATCTACTCTATTATAATTAATCTTCGCTACCCATAAATTTAGCAGCTACTGCAGCAATTGCCGCACCTACCAATGGTGCCAATAAGTACACCCAATAGTGTGACAATGCCGAACCGCCTGCAAAGACAGCAGGTCCAAAACTACGTGCGGGATTCAATGATCCACCTGTTAAATTCAAAGCTACAATAATCAAGAATGCTAAAGCTAAACCAATAGCAATTGGGGCTAAGCCGGCATTCCCATATTTTTCACTGGTAACCATCAAAATAACAAACACAAATAAGAAGGTAATAATAGCTTCAAATAAGAAAGCTTCTCCAGCTGTAATATTTGGAAAGTCTGTTTGTCCAAAACCATCTTTAGGAAGGTTCAAGGCTTTAATGAAAATTGACAATACTGCAGAAGCAGCAAGTGCACCTACAAATTGTGAAATTACATAAGCAACACCATCTTTAATTGCCAAACGCTTATTAATTACCATAGCAAGGGAAACAGCTGGATTAAAATGTCCACCTGAAACACCTCCTACCGCGCACGCCATAATCGTTACGGCTAAACCAAACGCTAAACCAATGCCTAAGTAACCAATAGCGGTTTCTCCAGTATTAGCAATAGCTACAGTACCTGTACCTAAAAATACAAGAACAAATGTTCCGATAAATTCTGCAAAATATTTTCTCATAAATAAGTTCCTTTCTCAACCACTATTATAACACTCTCTAATATCGTTCAGATAATTTAATGCTTACAGAATAAGAAAATTTCTTTCTTTTTATTCATATTATTAGAATTTGTCTATCTACATTTAATTTTTATCCACAGTAAAATAAATTGTTTTTATCAAGAATATAAAAAAAACAAACCCCAGATTTTCACCCAGGGTTTTGAAAAGAAAAAAGAAATAAATCGCTTCAGTTCCCACTATGATATATCTTAGTTAACATCTTTTTTTCTTCTTAAATTTGTAAGTAAAAGGCTTAGAAAAGCTAAAAGGCTAAAACCAATTACTGTTGGCAGGGTGTTGTCACTTTCCCCTGTTGCAGGAAGAGTTACACTCTTGGCATAAGAAGCTGGCAAGCCATTTGAATATTGACCTCCACTTCCACCAAATGTCACTGGTACAACGGCATTAGATGGGATTTGAAAATGGCTTGGCGCACTCTCGTTACCTGCTGCATCTGTTGCTGTAATATTAAGAACATCCCCTGGTTTCACACTACCAGCTGGTAATGTAATGTGGAAGTGCCCAGAATCATCTGTTTTACCACTGCCAACCACATTACCATTGCCATCCGTAATCGTAACCGTAGAACCTGGTTCTGCAGTTCCACCTACATCATAGCCTCCGTCAGGATTCTTAGTGACGTCCGTAACCTGAGGTGAATCTGGCGCTGTAGTATCCTTTGGATCTGCTGGCGTTTTGCCGGCTGTTGGTGCACTTACATTGCCGGCCGCATCGGTTGCGGTAGCTGTGATATTAGCGTTTGGTCCAACTGAAGCTGGTAAAGTTACGCTGTAGTTGCCAGAGCTATCTGCTACGGCGCTGCCAATAACAGTACCTGCCGCATTTTTAATCTTCACAGTAGAGCCAGCTTCGGCTTTACCTGTCACGACATAACCCTTTGTAGAATCTCCTGTGACTTCAGTAATTGTCGGTGCATCCGGTGCGGTACTATCTGTAGGTTCCTTAGGATCTTCTGGCGTTTTACCTGCGGTTGGGGCACTCACATTGCCGGCCACATCTGTCGCTGTCGCTGTGATATCAGCGTTTGGTCCAACTGAACCCGGTAGAGTTACGCTGTAATTGCCGGAACCATCCGCTGTGGCAGTGCCAATAACTGCGCCAGTGGAGTCTTTAATTTCTACTTTCGAACCCGCTTCGGCCGTACCTGTGACAGTGTAACCGTCTGTGGAATTGCCGGTGATGCCGGTAATGACTGGTGCATCAGGCGCTGTCGTATCCACATCGGCTGGGGTTTTGCCGGCTGTTGGTACACTCACATTGCCGGCCGCATCGGTTGCGGTCGCTGTGATATCAGCGTTTGGGCCAACTGAAGCTGGTAAAGTTACGCTGTAGTTGCCAGAACCATCCGCTGTGGCAGTGCCAATGACTGTTCCGGTAGAATCTTTGATTTCCACCGTAGCTCCCGCTTCAGCCGTACCTGTGACAGTGTAGCCATCTGTAGAGTTACCTGTCACATTAGTAATAGTTGGAGCATCAGGTGCTGTAGTATCCGTATCGGCTGGCGTTTTACCGGGTGTTGGTGCGCTCACATTGCCGGCCGCATCGGTTGCGGTAGCGGTGATATCGGCATTTGGGCCAACTGAAGCTGGTAAAGTTACGCTGTAGTTGCCAGAACCATCCGCTGTGGCAGTGCCAATGACTGTTCCGGTAGAGTCTTTGATTTCAACCGTAGATCCCGCTTCAGCCGTACCTGTGACAGTGTAACCATCTGTAGAGTTTCCTGTGATGCCGGTAATGACTGGTGCATCAGGCGCTGTCGTATCCACATCGGCTGGCGTTTTGCCGGCTGTTGGTACACTTACATTGCCGGCCGCATAGGTTGCGGTAGCGGTGATATCAGCGTTTGGGCCAACTGAACCCGGTAAAGTTACGCTGTAGTTGCCGGAACCATCTGCTGTGGCAGAACCAATGACTGCGCCAGTCGAATCTTTGATCTCTACTTTCGAACCCGCTTCAGCCGTACCAGTGATGACATAGCCATCTGTGGAATTGCCTGTCACATTAGTAATGGTCGGTGCATCAGGTGCTGTCGTATCCGCATCCGCTGGCGTTTTGCCGGCTGTTGGTGTACTTACATTACCTGCCGCATCTGTCGCAGTCACTGTAATATCGGCGTTAGCGCCAACTGAACCCGGTAAAGTTACGCTGTAGTTGCCAGAACCATCCGCTGTGGCAGAGCCAATGACTGTTCCGGTAGAGTCTTTGATTTCAACCGTAGCTCCCGCTTCAGCCGTACCTGTGACAGTGTAGCCATCTGTAGAGTTACCTGTCACATTAGTAATAGTTGGAGCATCAGGTGCTGTAGTATCCGTATCGGCTGGCGTTTTACCGGGTGTTGGTGCGCTCACATTGCCGGCCGCATCAGTTGCAGTCGCTGTGATATCAGCGTTTGAGCCAACTGAACCCGGTAAAGTTACGCTGTAGTTTAAGAGTCGCAGCTGTTAAGTGTAATGTACCCAAAGGATCACTTGCTGTAACAGTAACATTGAGGTCATTAACCGCTAATTTTAAGTCTTGCAAGATATTAATTACATTATTAGCTAAAATTGGACCCAAACCTTTATCCAAATCAACTATAATCATTGAGCCATCTGGGCTTAGAGTTGCTGCTTGTGACCATGCGCCTTGATCAATGGTCATTACATTGGACAATAAATTCAAATCAGCATAGAGTCGCGAGGTATCAAACTTCAGTCCTGCTGTACTCGTCACTGTGTCAACAATACTTGTTAAACCACTCAACGTATTATTTAATGTTCCCACTAGTCCTGTTATTAGTGGAACTTTAGTCAAATCAACCGAGACATTGGTGCTTCCGGTTGCCTGTCCCGGTGTTATCGTTCCCCGTAGTTCTGGTGGAATAACAATGACTGCATATCGCGTACCAGATAAGACATTCGTAGTTACTGCAGAATTCCCTGAAATTGTAAAGTTTACATTTTGTTGTGACCCTTCTGGATAGGGGTTAGCTAGACTTGAAGTCGTGTTGTTTGAAGAGGTGGTATCCCCAAAGATTTCTACTCCTAATACCGCAGCATTGGCAACGATAGGGTTAGGGAATAGCGTATAAGCCCCAGCTACTACGACACCTGCTAGAAGTACATTTCCTGATATACCGGCTGATAATAAATGTTTTTTATATATTGACTACTTTTTAAATAATTTTTCCATTTTTCATTTTTCACAATATATCCTCCTATTTTAACAATATTTATTCAACAACCTTTTTTTATTCAACTCCTCCTCTATATCTAGTTCCCCTGAAATAAGTGGAAACAAGCTATTTTATTAGCAAAATCACAAACATTAGAATGTTGTGACTTTTCCCAAAATTACATTATATGAATAATTATAAATTATAAAAATTATTAAATCAAAAAAATGAGCTTGGAAAGTGTACTATTTTTTTATCCTTATGTTACCCCTATTTAAAAAGATGCTCATTTGTAAAAAAAATGATAAAATAAAAGCATATTAAACAATCCTAAGGAGGATTACTATGCCATTTGTACATGTTGAATTAGTTGAAGGACGTAGTGCTGAAGCCAAAAAAGCTTTAGCAAAAGAGATCACAGAGTCTGTGATGAAACATACTGGAGCACCTCGTGAAGCTATTTATGTCATCTATGATGAGATGGCAAAAGATAATTTTTATCCCCACGGTGAACCTAAACAATAAAGAAAAAAGCTTAGAGAGTTTTCTCTAAGCTTTTTCTTTTTCTAGATTTTATTTCTTATGCATCATAATATCTAATATGACAGGATCAGAATTCTGCATTCCGCTAGAAACATAAAGTCCTAAATCACGGATACAGTCATCTACCTCTCCTGAAACAATCCCATTTGTTGCTGGAATAACCACACCTGACTGAGCCAGCTGTACTGCACGATACATTGAGGATACAGAGCTCACTACTTTTAGTGCACAAGAAAAACCTGCACCATCACAAATCATTCCTACTGCGTCACCAATCATGTTCTTAATTGCCATCCCAGCTTTTTCTTCATCCTCTGATTCGAGATAAATTAAACCGGCTGCTGCTCCCATTGCTGCCGAATCTGTAGCACAATAAGCAGAAAGTAAAGGTAAAAATGAGTGAATATAAAGAGCTGTAAGATGTGAAAGAGTTAATGCCCTGATAAGTTTTTCTTCACTCACACTCCTATTTTGCGCAAAGACACAAACAGGAACTGTGGCTGTAATTCCTTGATTTCCTGAGCCAGAATTTGTCATTGCTGCATGCTGGCAGCCTCCCATACGTGCATCTGAAGCTGCAGCTGTACAAATAACAATTTGCTCTTCAAGTCTGAGATCTGAAAGGCTTCTGTGGTTAAGTAATGCTTTTCCAACCCCCATCCCATAATCATTGCTTAAACCTTCTGAAGCCAAAGTCATGTTTAATTCTTGTGCTTTTATTAAAGGTAAAATATCTTCCAGATTTTGACTAGTTACAAAATCCCAGATTTCCGCAAAACTGCACTTTTTTAAAAATTCAACACTACTTGCTTCTTCATTAGATTGAAGTTTTTCTTTTTTGAAAATCACTTCTTTATTTTTTTGTATCCAGTAAATGGAAGTGTGCCCACCTGCAATTTTAACTGTAACTGTTTCACACCCTGAAGCTATGCTAACTTCAACGTACAATTTATCTGCTACAGAAGCAACCTCAGCTTTTACTTGGTTTGACCGAGCAAGGCTAATAATTTCTGGAACTATATCTGGCGAGAGTTCAGAAATTACCTTTAAGCCAGCTTCAGCATTTCCTGCTAGGGCACCAGCAGCTGCAGCTACTTCTACTCCAGCTTCTCTCGTTCCAGGAACAATTACAGCCAAGGCATTTTTCATTACATTAGCGGACACCCGTATATTTATTCGATCGATATGGGGACCTTCTAAATATATGCGGCATACTGCAGCAGCATAGGCCACAGCTACAGGCTCTGTACAACCTGTAGCGGGCTTAACACCTTCTTCTAAAACTTGTAAAAAACTATTTCTAATTTCTTCTGTCAGCATATTGCTCTCTTTTCTTTTTGACTTTTTCATTTTAAATTATAGTTCATGTCCCTAATTATTGCAACCGCTTTCTCGGCTTTGTTACCTAGCGGGGTATACTCTTCTTGCATTGCGAAAAGACTTAGGTTAAAATAAAGCCATGAAGATTTTAATTACAGCAGGTGGTACCACTGAGTCCATTGATACCGTCCGCGGTATCACTAATTTCGCGACAGGTAGTTTAGGAAAATTAACTGCTGAAGAATTTTTGACACACGGACATCAGGTTATTTTGTTAGCTGGACGTTTTGCACAGCTGCCCTCAGAACAAGAAAATTTAACTGTTATCCCAATTGGCGATACACAAGATTTACTAAATAATGTAGAAAGATTTCTTCCAGCAGTCGATGTTGTTGTCCACAGTATGGCAGTTTCTGATTATCGTCCTGTTTATATGACTGGGGTAGATGACTTGCCACAGCCACTTACAAAAGAACAGCTCATTCATTTCCGCCCTGAAGTACAGAAAAAAATATCCTCAAATTCTGATTACCAAATGATGCTCTTGGAAAAAACACCGAAAGTTATTTCATTTATTAAAAAATGGAAACCTGAAATTCTTCTTTTTGGCTTTAAACTCCTTTCTGGCGTCAGTGAGGAGCACTTGCTGGAGGTTGCCCAAAGCAAACTCAAAGAAACTTCTGCTGATTTTATTATTGCAAATGATTTAGCTAATATCCAAGGAGAAAACCATCTGGCCTTCTTAGTTAGTGGTTCTGCGGATATTACTCAGCTTCAAACTAAACCACAAATTGCTCAAGTAATTGTAAAAAAATCCGAGGAGGCTCATCATGGCTAATATAACTCTTGCTGTTACTGGCAGCATTGCAGCCTACAAAGCTGCAGATATCGTCTCAATGCTCAACAAAAAGAACCATAATGTTACTGTTTTGATGACAAAAGCAGCTACACAATTCATTACACCTTTAACTTTGCAAGTTTTATCTAAAAATAAAGTACACCTTGATATTATGGATGAAGAACATCCCGATGTTGTTAATCATATCGATATCGCAAAACACACTGATATTTTTGTTGTTGCTCCTGCCACAGCGGATACCATAAGTCGCCTTTCTCATGGTGCCGCTTCTGATATTGTAACTTCTGTAGCCCTTGCGCTACATCCAAGCAAAACCAAATATATTGCTCCTGCTATGAATACTAATATGTATGCCAATCCTTTAACGATGAAAAATATTGATATTTTAAAATCAATAGGATACAATGTTATACAACCCAAACAATCTCTCTTAGCTTGTGGAGACTTTGGTGAAGGCGCACTCGCAAATATTGATACCATTGTTGATACGCTGGATCAAGCTACTAAAATTGAGGAAATTTAAAAACATGAAAAAATCAAAAGCATCCGATATTGCCATCCTTGCAATCTTTATTGCTATCATGGTTGTCGTGCAAGTTTTGAGCCAAATCGTCTATAGCGTGTGGCCATTGCCTATTGTGCCTACACTCTTGCATATTCCTGTAATCATCGGTTCCATTGTCTTAGGTGCACGGAAGGGTGCTTTCTTAGGGCTTGTAATGGGAATTATCAGCGTTATTAACTCCACAATCCTTACTACACCTTTGAGTTATGTGTTTAGCCCACTTCAACCCATTCCTGGTACAAATCATGGTTCCCTCTGGGCTTTAGTAGTTACTATTGTCCCTCGGATCCTCATTGGTGTATTTCCTTATTTTATCTATAAAGCCATGAAAACACGTACAGGTGCAGGTATTGCTGCTTTTGTAGGTACAGCTACAAATACAGTACTTGTCTTAAGTTTCATTACTTTATTTTTTGGTCAGTACACAGGGATGACTTTCGCAGGACTTATTCAGCTGATTATTACAAGTAATTCCATTGCTGAAGTTGTTATTGCCGTCATTTTAACAGCAGCGATTGTTCCTTCTTTAGAAAAATCAAGATAAATTACAAAGCAGGCATCACATGGTCTGTTTTTTATTTTTTGGAAAATAGAAATGAAAAATGATATAATACATCTGAAACCGAATTCATTTTTGATTAGGATTTAAAATAAACAATAACTAATTGAAGCCTTGAAAACAAAGGCTTTGGAGGAAAACAATGTCATACAATGAAATTTACGAACAATGGTTAAATGCTGACTTAACGCCTGACTTGCATAAAGAATTGCTTGCAATGGACGAAAAAACAAAGGAAGATGCATTCTATACATATCTTGAGTTCGGTACAGCTGGTCAACGTGGTCTTTTAGGTGCTGGAACAAACCGTATGAATATTTACACAGTGCGCTTAACAACTGAAGGACTTGCACGTCTGATGGACAGCAAAGGTGATGCGAAAAAACGAGGTGTAGCTATTGCTTATGATAGTCGTCACTTTTCTAAAGAATTCGCTATGGAAACGGCAACGATCCTAGCAGACCATGGGATTCCAAGCTATGTCTATGACAGTCTTCGTCCCACTCCAGCCTTGAGCTTTACAATTCGTGAATTGAATACTCTCACAGGTGTTATGATTACAGCCAGCCACAATCCTGCTCCTTATAACGGATACAAAGTTTATGGCGAAGACGGTGGTCAAATGCCGCCTGAAGATGCTGCAGCCTTGACCGAATATATTCGACAAATTGACGACATTTTCTCTATCACTTTAGGTGATACGGAAAAATATATTGCGGATGGTATGATCAAAATTATCGGTGAAGATATTGATGCAAAATATCTTAAAAATATCGAAACTGTTACAATCAATCATGATTTAATTAACGAATACGGTCGTGATCTTAACATCGTTTACACACCTCTCCATGGGACTGGTGAAATGCTGGGACGTCGAGCTCTTGCCACAGCTGGTTTTGAAAAAATCGCTGTTGTAGAAGAGCAAGCTATCCCCGATCCCGACTTTTCAACTGTAAAATCACCTAACCCAGAAAGTCAAGCAGCTTTTACTATGTCTGAAGAACTTGGCCGTAAAGTTGGAGCTGACATGTTGGTTGCTACTGACCCAGATGCCGACCGTATCGGTGTCGAAGTCCGCTTACCAGATGGAAGCTACCAACCTTTGACAGGTAACCAAATCGGCGCCGTCTTAGCTAAATATATCCTCGAAGCACATAAAACAGCTGGCACATTACCGGCTAATGCGGCTATGGCTAAATCTATCGTCTCTACTGAGTTAGTCAGTCATATTGCTGAAAGCTATAACGTGGAAATGTTTAATGTACTCACAGGGTTCAAATTCATTGGCGAAAAAATTCATGCTTGGGAAACTACAGGTGAACACACTTACATGTTTGGTTTTGAAGAAAGCTTTGGCTATCTCATCAAGCCTTTTGTCCGTGATAAAGATGCTATCCAAGCAATGCTCCTTATCTGTGAAGTTGCCGCTTACTACCGTTCTTTAGGTAAAACACTCTATGATGGTATTCAAGATATCTATGCTGAATATGGTTTCTTTGTTGAAAAGACACTTTCAGTTACGCTTGAAGGTAGTACTGGTAAAGAACAAATCTCTGAAATCATGGGTAAATTCCGTGACAATGCACCAGAAAAATTTGACGGTCTTGAAATTCTTTTGACTGAAGACTTCAAAGAACTTACTGCAACATCACACAGTGGCAAAGTTGAAAAATTAACAACTCCTCCTTCTGATGTTTTAAAATATCATTTAGAAGATGGTAGCTGGATTGCTGTTCGCCCTTCTGGTACAGAGCCTAAGATAAAATTCTATATGGCTGCTGTAGCAGATACAGAAGCACAAGCACAAAGTAAAATTGATCATTTTGAAAAAGAAATCACAACATTTATCGGATAAATTGTCCTAAAAGCTGTCTGTCACAGACAGCTTTTTTATTTATCACCAACATAATAAAAAACTCAATCTTTTTTAATCTTCAAGCAAGAAAAATAAGCTGCTGCAAACCTTTAAAATAGGTTATTTCAGACTATAGACCTATTGAAAAATAAAGCAATTTCCTGTAAAATGGTAACAGACCGTTTATTTATAGAAAGCGAATTTATTTTGAAAAATTTGAACAAAAAATTGTCCCTCTTAGGTGTAGCAAGTGCTGGTTTGCTCTTGCTCTCTGGCTGTGTCCAAACCCATATTGTTGATGGTGTGCGTGTCCCTACCGAAGCTGCAACACATGGTATGACTTACCAAATTCTTGTTAAACCAATGTCAGCCTTTGTCGATGTGTTTGCGAATAACATGAACCTTGGTTATGGTTGGGGTATCGTCTTAGTCACTCTGATTATCCGTTTCCTTATCCTTCCATTGGGACTCAACCAAGCCTATAAGTCCACTTATATGCAAGAAAAAACAGCTTACTTGGCTCCAGTGTTTGAACCACTTAATGCAAGATTGAAAGCTGCAACGACACCTGAAGAACGTATGGCTGCCCAACAAGCTTTGATGAAAGCACAAAAAGATAATGGTATCAATATGTTATCTTCATTGGGTTGTCTCCCCCTCCTTATCCAATGGCCTTTCTTCATTGCCCTCTATAATGCTGCAGCCTATACTCCTGGTATTTCAACAGCAACTTTCTTTGGAATTGACCTCGGACGTTCAAGTATTGTAATCACTCTAATTGCTGGTGTTTTCTACTTCCTGCAAACTTGGATTTCAACCAAGAGTATGACACCTGAACAAAAGAAAACAGGTATGACTATGCTCATTATGAGTCCCGTGATGATTATTGTTTTCAGTTTCATGTCCCCTGCAGGTGTAGCTCTTTATTGGGCCGTTGGTGGTATCGTGATGGTTATCCAACAAATTATCATTACTTACGTTATGAAACCACGCATGCGTAAGAAAATTGACGAAGAATTTAAAAATAATCCTCCAAAAATGGCTGATCTTCCAAAAGATGTCACTCCTAAATCTGCAACACAACAAGGATTAAAAGATTTGGATGCACCACGTAAGAAGAACAATAACGGACGTAATGCTGGTAAGCAAAAGCGTAAATAATACACTCTAAAGAAGCAAGTTTATGTTGCTTCTTTTATTCTAGCCAAAAAAACCTCCAGAACCTTAAGATTCTGGAGGTTTTGAACTCTGTTCTTCACTCTAGCTGATATAGTTTTGTAAGCTGTATTGATCACAAATCATAATCTTATGCTGAACAATATCAATAATTTTTTCTTCCCGGAGTTCACGAAGTATTCTGTTGACACTGGTTCGTGTTGAGATTCCACAAAATCCTGCTATGTCTTCATTGGTTACGGGAAAATCAATTAATATCCCTTCCGCTTTTTGTTTACCAAAGCAATCAATGAAATTATATAAACACGCGCATACAGCGCCTTTTTTGCCGTTTACAGTCATTTTTTGCAAGGCTTCTAAGATCATGACTAATCTTTTACGATAGAAATTATCCACAATACGAAACAGCTTGATATCTTTATCAATCCATTCCCAAAAAACTTTACGTGGCACCCGATAAAAAGTTGCCTCATCCGACTCTATTCTCACATTAAAGAGAGCTGAAACTCCATCCAGTTGTTCTTCTTCAAGCAATGAAACAAAATCTGGTTCACAAACATAAGTAATATTAAACTCACGACCATTTCGCAAAATACTGCTCAGTTTTACTACACCTTCTTTAAGAACATAAAGATACTCTGATTCAATGCCTTGATACATGATATAGCTGTGTTTCCTACGACTAACTACACTCACATTTTTTCTTCTAAAAGCTCTACTACGTATTCTATGTCATTCATACCATTTTTTAAGCAACATTTGTCTGGTGTTGTTTTTTCCCATGCACAAGATAATAGATAATCCATACTATGACAACCGCTGGCGCACTGTAAAGATACAGGTTACGGAATCCAACCATACCTTTTCCAAGCATTGGAATGATAGCTCCGAGGATAATCGGACCGCCGCCAACGCCCAAATCTAAAAAGCCAAAGAAAGTTGAAGTTGCAACACCTATACGATCTTTACGTGCTTCACGAATCGCAATAGCTTGACCAAAAGGTGCAACTCCTCCATAACCGAGACCAAATGTCCCTCCAGCAATAAGCAACATGATAAAGCCAGCACCTGGACTCATGAAACCTGCTAAACCAACGAAGAGCATTGAAATTGCAAAGAAGATAAAGACAGGATGGAATACCCAATTGTCTCCTTTAGTATCAAACATGCGTCCTGTTAATGGGCGTGATAAGAAAATCAAGACAGCATATAAAGTAAAGAATAATGAACCAGCAGTCGAAATATGTAAGAAGGATGTAAATGGCCCCATTCCTGTTAAAATAGCGGAGTCAATAAATCCTGCCAAAAAGGCCACAAAAGAAATAGGTAAGGCTGATTTTTCGATGTATTTATCTAAGCCTTTTGGACTGTGAAGTAATGCTTCCTGCACTTCTTCTTCGGAGAGTTCTTTTACATGGACAAAGAATATCAAAACAAAAGTTAAAATAAGTAAGATAAGTGCCAAAGCAAGAAGCCCATTAAAACCTAACGAAGAAGAATAAATGGAAATACTTAAAGCAGGTCCCACAGCTGCAGCCAGCGTAACGGACAAAGCATAATAGCCAATCCCTTCGCCTCGTCTTGAAGCTGGAACAATATGTCCAGCAATCGTTCCTGAAGCTGTTGCTCCAATCCCAAATCCCATACCTTGAATTACACGTATAATAAAGAGTAAAGGTATATTAGTCGTTGCATAATACCCCAAGGTTAAAACTAAAAAGATAATTCCACCTACATAAAGGAGCTTTTTCATCCCAATCCGTGTTACAACGATACCGGTCCATACACGCCCTATAAGCGCCCCGATAACAAAGATACTTGATAATGATAAGCTCACTACTGTAGATTGATGGAGTTCTTCCATCGCATACGTCCCTATAGATGACGTTAAAACGTAAAAAACAATATAAAATAAAAAGCTAATAAGTGTATTAATAATGAAAGTAGCTGTAAAAAGACTTTCTTTTTTCATGATTTTTTCTATTCCTCGACTGATGTGTATCTTATGAAGATACTTTTTTATTTGTTATTTGATAAGGGAGATATTTCTTACTTCAAAAGCAAATTTTCCATTATCTGTAATCAAATAACCGTGATGATCAGTCACATATTTTACAGCTTCGGCCATGGAGTCAAATTCTTCGATTAGACTGTGGTAGTTTACTCCGCCCATAAAGTTAGGGGTCGCATCTTCTTCATATGTAGATAAACTTTTAAATTCAAATTTCATTATTAAATTTTCCTTTTCTTTATTCTCGTCAAAAATTTAGTGGCCACTTTCATTTCGACATTTTATGTACAAGAAATATAATATAAGAAAAAGCGTAACATCGCTACAACAATTTATACTGCAAAATATGAACAACATATGTTAACAACTCTTATTTGTAAAAATAAAAAAAATACTTGATAAGGCCAAAAGCCTATCAAGTATTTCTCTGTTTTTGCTTATGTCAAGTGAACACCTTTATCCACATAAACCACATCTCCAATGACGCCTGTAGCTAATGGACTAACGAGGAAGGCAGCGGTTTGTCCAACTTCTTCGATTGTTACTCCCTTACCGTCAGCTGTACGGCTGTTTGATTCTTTAATCAAATCTTTGTAGCCTGCAACACCAGATACCGCAAGTGTTTTGATTGCACCCGCTGAAATAGCATTAACATGAACACCAACGTGTGCCATTTCTGCTGCCAAGTAACGTACACTTGCTTCTAGAGCTGCTTTAGCAATACCCATTACATTGTAGTTAGGAATCGCACGAACAGAGCCCATATAGCTCAAAGTAACAATACCAGAGCCTTCATTGAATAAAGGTTTTGCAGCTTTTGCTACAGCAAGCAATGAGTAAGCTGAGATATCTTGTGCAAGGGCATAGCCGTCACGTGAGATATCAGATACATTACCATCAAGTTCTTCTTTTTTTGAATAAGCAATGGCATGTACCAAACCATCTATTTTGCCCACGCGGCTTTCAATAGTTGAAAATGCGCGACGGATAGATTCGTCAGATACAACATCACATTCGATAAGTAGATCTTCTGGTCCAGCAAGCTTTGCAAGCTGTTTTTCCATGCGTTCATTTTGATAAGTGTAAATCAAGGTCGCCCCTTGATCTTTCATAGCTTTAGCGCAACCCCAAGCGATAGACTTGTTGTTAGCCACACCCATAATGACGATTTTTTTTCCTTCTAAAAACATATAAATAAGTCCCCTTAAAATAAAAAAATATATTTCAGAAAATATAAGTTAAAAAATATAAGTAAATAGTTTAGTATATCAAAATACTTACTACATAAAACATTGTAATGTAAAAGCCTGTAATTGTCAAGTTTCCCTCTTCAATCTAAAAGAAAACGTTTTAAAAATCCTAAATTTGATGATACAATAAAATTAAGAATGAAAGAGAGGTTTTATGAATAAGCAAGAATTTATTGAAAAAGTCCGCGGTGGACTGATTGTTTCCTGTCAAGCGTTACCAGGCGAACCACTTTATACTATTGATGGTGGAATTATGCCTCTTATCGCTTTAGGTGTCCAAAATGCGGGCGCTGTAGGCATTCGAGCAAATTCTGTACGAGACATTGAAGAAATTAAAGAGGTTGTTGATGTGCCCATTATCGGCCTCATCAAACGTGATTATCCTCCACAAGAACCCTATATTACTGCAACTATGCAGGAAGTTGATGAGTTAGCTAGCCTTAATATCGCCGTAATTGCCTTAGATTGTACACTGCGTGAACGTCATGATGGTTTAAGTATGGCAGATTTTGTTTATCAGGTGAAGGAAAAATATCCTCATCAATTGCTCATGGCAGATATTGATACTTTTGCTGCTGGAAAAGCGGCCTATGAAGCTGGTTGTGACTTTGTCGGAACCACACTTTCTGGTTATACTGAGGCAACAAAAGAACGACCTCAACCTGATATTGAGCTTATTCAGTCACTCTTGGACAGCAATATTCCAGTGATTGCTGAAGGTGGTATCCATATTCCCGAGCAGGCTAAAAAAATTCAGGAACTTGGTGTGCTTGCTCAAGTTGTTGGTGGAGCAATTACACGTCCTCATGAGATTACTGCCCGCTTTATCAAAGCTATAAAGCAAGCTGAATAAAAAAATCTCTCAAACCAAGGGTGGCTGAGAGATAGAGCTTATGTTAAAGTAATCTTTACTCAAATAGTATAGCACTAGTGTCTTCAATTTTTCTAGTAATAAACATCTAAGTTTAATATTCTAAAAATTTGTCATGCTTGGCTCTAGTTATACCTCTATCGAATTTCTCCATGGTCTATAGTAGCAATCCAAGGAGTATTTTAATGTTTTTATACATAAAACAATAAAAATAGTGATATAATGAGATAGTACAAATAAAATATGAGGTACTATTAATATGACAAATTCAAAGTATGCCATGACAGCGACAGAAGTTATGGAAGTTATTCCTAACCGTTATCCTATTATGTTTATCGATTATGTTGACGAAATCTCAGAAAATAAGATTCTTGCAACAAAAAACGTTACAATTAACGAAGAAGTTTTTAATGGGCATTTCCCTGGCAACCCAACTTTCCCAGGCGTTTTGATTTTGGAAAGTTTAGCTCAAGCCGGTTCAATCTTGATTCTTAAAAAAGAAGAATTCCAAGGAAAAATGGCCTATATTGGTGGCATCGACAAAGCTAAATTCCGTCAAAAAGTTGTTCCTGGTGATGTAATGAAACTCGAATTTGAAATCACTAAATTCCGTGGCAAAGTAGGTAAGGCTGATGCTGCCGCATATGTTGATGGCAAGAAAGTAACAACTTGTGAGTTTACCTTCATCGTGGATGAAGCCGCTGAACAAGAAAAATAAAAAAAGAGCAGGTGCTCTTTTTTTATTTAATCTAAAGCCTTAATTTCCAAAATCATGTCTCGTAACTGCGCAGCTGATTCAAAGTCAAGCGCTCCTGCAGCTTCGGCCATTTCTTTCTCCAGCTTTTTAAGTAATGCTTTACGTTCTTTTTTCGTCATTGCTTCAGCCGAAACTTCTTCAACTTCTCCGCTTTCGGTACGTTTCGTAATGGAAATCAGATCACGAATTTCTTTCTTAATGGTTTGTGGCACAATCCCATGTTTTTCATTATATGCCATTTGAATTTCACGACGACGACTCGTTTCATCCATTGCACGTTGCATAGACTGTGTAATATTATCACCATACATGATGACACGTCCATTAGAATTACGTGCAGCACGTCCGATGGTTTGAATCAAGCCACGCTCATTACGTAAGAAGCCTTCCTTATCCGCATCCAAAATAGCAACCAGAGAAACTTCTGGCACATCAATCCCCTCACGTAAAAGATTAATACCGACTAATACATCAAAAACACCCAATCTCAAGTCACGAATAATTTCTGTTCGCTCCAAAGTTTTGATATCACTGTGCATGTACTTAACTTTTACACCCATTTCTTTGAAATAGGAAGTTAAATCTTCAGCCATCTTTTTCGTCAAGGTTGTTACAAAAACACGTTCATCTTTTTCAACACGCGCATTGATTTCTCCTAAGAGATCGTCAATTTGCCCCATCATTGGCCGAACTTCCACGATAGGATCAAGAAGACCTGTAGGACGTATAATTTGCTCCACGATTGTCTCTGTTTGCTCCATTTCATAGTCACCAGGTGTGGCAGAAACATAGACAATTTGATGTACATGACTTTCAAACTCTTCCCGACGAAGCGGACGGTTATCCAAGGCTGAAGGCAGACGGAAACCATAATTGACCAGCATATCTTTACGCGCCCGGTCACCATTATACATTCCCTTTACTTGTCCCATCGTCATGTGGCTTTCGTCAATCATAATCATGAAATCATCAGGGAAGAAATCAAGTAAAGTGAAAGGTGGTTCCCCTTCGGTACGGCCGTCCATATGACGCGAGTAGTTTTCGACACCATTACAATAGCCCATCTCACGTAGCATTTCAATATCGTAGTTGGTTCTTTGTTCCAAACGTTGCGCTTCAAGGAGCTTTCCTTCACTACGGAAGACCTTTAATTGCTGTTGAAGTTCTGCTTCAATCTTGGCAATGGACTCTTCCATACGGTCGTCATTAGTCATAAAGTGAGTAGCCGGGAATATAGCAAGATGGTCTACTTCGCCTAAAACTTGTCCTGTCAGGGCTTCTATTTCACGGATCCGGTCAATTTCATCACCAAAAAATTCAACACGAAAAGCATGCTCATCTCGTGATGCTGGGAATACTTCCACAACATCTCCACGTACACGAAAACGACCACGTTGAAAATCGATATCATTACGTTCAAACTGGATGCCCACTAAATCGTTGAGTAATTTATCACGAGAGATTTCCAGTCCAGGACGTAAGCTGACGACGCTATCTTGATATTCCTTAGGAGAACCCAAACCATAAATACATGAAACAGAAGCAACAACAATGACATCATTGCGCTCTAAAAGGGAACTTGTTGCACTATGACGCAGTTTATCAATCTCATCATTGACAGAACTGTCTTTTTCAATATAAGTATCTGAAGAAGGCACATAAGCTTCAGGTTGGTAATAATCATAGTAACTGACAAAATATTCGACAGCATTATTAGGGAAAAACTCTTTGAATTCACTGTAAAGCTGACCCGCAAGTGTCTTATTATGTGCCATAACTAAGGTAGGTTTATTTGTCCGCGCAATAACTTGGCTCATGGTATATGTTTTACCTGTACCAGTAGCTCCTCGTAAAATTTGCGCTTTTTCACCATTTTCAATATTTTCTACAAGCGTCTCAATAGCTTGTCCTTGATCTCCAGCTGGTTCATACTTGCTGACCAGATCAAATTTATTATCTGTTATACGTTCTATCATTTTATTTCCTTAAATTCTTTTTTAAAATAAGTGAGGGCCTTTCGGTATACATCGGCTTTGAAACTAAATGTATTAAAATCAATATCTGCAAAAGGAACAGCCTTATAACTGATAAACTCAGGATGACCAGTTTTTACATTTATAGAAGCCTCGGGATAAAGTCGGATAAGAAAATACTGTTGCTCTTGTCCATCATAGCTCCAATCAGGAAAAGTCATACCTTCTGGAAAATCATACCGTAATAGTTCTGGATATTTCCCTATAATTTCAAAATCTTGCGTACCAATCTCTTCTTCAAGTTCTCTTACCACGGCTTGTTCAGGGGTTTCACTTGTCTCAATTCCTCCTTGTGGGAAACCCCAAATTTGTGGCAAATCTGCACGTTGAAAGAGTAAAATTTCATTTTCTGCATTCAAAATGATTGCTGCTGTATTTTTTCTATAAGTTTTCATTTCTGCCCCCTTATAAACCTTCTCTTTAATCAATTTTAACATTTTTGACTGAAAATTTATGATATAATTAACTAATAGTAATAATATATCAAGGAAGTAAAAAAATGTCTGTACAAGAAAAATTAATCAAAGCAAGTCATATGATTAGCATGGACGATATTGTCCGTGAAGGAAACGAAACGCTACGTACTGTTGCTGATGAAGTAAGCTTACCCTTGTCTGATGAAGATATCATTCTAGGCGAAAAAATGATGGAATTTCTCCGTAATTCACAAAATCCAGCAATGGCGGAAAAAATGCAGCTCCGTCCAGGTGTTGGTTTAGCAGCCAATCAACTCGATATTGCCAAAAAAATTATCGCTGTTCTTATCCCTAACGATCCAGAAGTAGATGAAAATGGCAATGAAGTAGCGCCAAAAGAAGCTTATAAGTTGGCAGAAATCATGTATAATGCTAAAATTGTAAGTCACTCTGTTCAAGATGCAGCTATCGAGTCTGGTGAAGGTTGTCTTTCTGTCGATCGTGAAGTCCCTGGTCTGGTTATCCGTCACGCGCGTGTAACTGTAGAATACTATGACAAAAATGGTGAGAAACACAAGATTCGTCTGAAAGATTTCCCTTCAATGTGTGTCCAACATGAGATCGACCATACAAATGGTATAATGTTCTACGACCACATCAATGAAAAAGAACCTTGGGCTGTCAAAGATGGACTTCTGATTGTCCAATAATTTCCCCCAATAAAAAAGAATAAGCCTAAAAAGCTTATTCTTTTTTATTTTAATAATTTTTCAAGTTTCTTTTTTCTTATCCTATAGTCTTGAACATTAAGGATAATGTTATTATGAGGTAAACAGGGTAAAAAAGGAAAATATATGAGGGGAGAGCGATTATTATCACAAATCCACTAATTGCTCCAATAAAATAATTATTGACTTGATTAAAGGCTGTGTATTTTGAAGACGTTTCTTGATCATATTTCCGAGACATATCTTCTTCGTTTAAAATTCTCCAGAGCATAAGTACTCCCCCTAAAAGTATTTTTAGTTATTTATTAGCACGAAAAATATAAGGAATATGCACCAAAGATAAAGTTTTTTCATTAACTAATTCTTCTCAGATTTAAAAATTCATAAGCTTCTAAAAGCCAAGGATGAATAACTTTTATATCGTGTTTCAAAATATAATCAATATAAGCAAAGGCTGCTGCTTCAAAAGAATAATTTAGCGCCTGAGTGATTCCTTTAGATAAGAAGGTTGTCATTCTTGATCCCATCTTATTTTGTCAGCCACAAATAAAACTAAATCAACCTTTGAAAATTTTTTCTTCAAGGTAGTATGGCAAGAAATTGCTGAAAGAATTTTTTCGTCTTGGATACCAAATTCTCTTTGGCCATTATTCTTAATATTTTTTGATGAATAATCAGAGGAAATTGTCTTTCTTCCTTAAAAAGCTCCATCTTCATATCTTCTGCTACAAAAATTCTTTCATTATTGGGATAAATAGCAGATAGAAATTCATGTCCTATTTCTTCAGCATAGTCACCAACAGTTATGCAATGATTATATGTTGCATAACATTTCTTTTCTAATAAAAAAGTTTTTATCTCTTGTTTAAGTTGATTTGTATTTTTCATATTTACCTTACTTTAACAAAAAAAGATAAGACCATCAATCGGTCTTATCT
>NZ_KQ968941.1:143491-150215 GCF_001578715.1 Lactococcus sp. DD01
ATTTCTCTTCATCTTCAGTATCAGATGTATCCGCTGTGTCTTTTACTTCTTCAGGCTTATTCACAATAACAATCTTATCATCAACCAAATCTGCAAGTAATTCTTTATACTCAGGATGCTCGATATAAAAATCAGCAATAGCATCCTCGATATTATCCTGGATGGTACGACGTAATGGGCGTGCTCCCATTTTCGGATCGTAGCCCAGATCAACGAGTTTTTCTTTAACCGCCTGTGTGACGTCAAGATGAATATCATTTTGAGCGATTTGAGCATTTACTTCATCCAACATTAAATCTACAATCTTAAGCAAGTTTTCTTTGCTCAATGCTGAGAATTCAATGATAGCATCAAAACGGTTCATGAATTCTGGACTGAAGAAATTACCCAACTCTCCAAGCACTGAATTCGTACGTCCTTCACGTGCAGCGCCAAAACCAACACTTGCTTCAACCTTACCTGTACCAGCATTCGATGTCATAATGATGATAGCATCTTTGAAGGAAACTGTACGACCTTGCGCATCTGTCAAACGCCCGTCATCAAGAATTTGCAAGAACATATGCATTACATCCGGGTGAGCTTTCTCAATCTCATCCAATAAAATTAAGCTGTATGGGTTACGGCGCACACGTTCTGTCAACTGACCTGCTTCTTCATAACCCACATATCCTGGAGGAGCACCAATCAACTTAGCCACACTATGTTTTTCCATGTATTCCGACATGTCAAAGCGAATCATGCTATCTCTTGAGCCAAAAAGCTCATAAGCCAATTGTTTTGCAAGTTCGGTCTTCCCTACACCAGTAGGTCCAACAAAGAGGAATGAACCGATAGGACGATTAGGCTTTCCAAGTCCGACACGCGAACGACGCACAGCTTTAGAAATTTTATCAATCGCTTCATCTTGCCCGATAACATGTTCTTTCAAGTCTTCAGCTAGATTAATGAGCTGTGTTTGTTCTTTTTCTTTCAAATCACCTACAGGTATATGTGTCTTTTCTTCAACAATTGCTTCAATATCTTTTTCTGTGATATTTGGCATGTCAGTATCTGAGATTTCATGGCTTTGAAGCTCACGAAGCTTAGCGATTTGATCACGGAAATGAGCTGCTTTCTCAAAATCTTCACGTTGCATGGCTTCGTTTTTTTGCGCCTCTGCTTGCTCAATACGTTTTTTTATGTCCTCAGGATCAACAAATTTGAGTGTCAGATTCTTTTTCGAACCCGCTTCGTCCAGCAAGTCAATTGCTTTATCGGGAAGGAAACGGTCCTGAATATAACGGTTAGACAGATTTGCAGCAGCTAAGATTGCTTCATCTGAGTATTTTACATGATGATAATCTTCATAACGTTTTTGAATACCACGTAAGATTGTGATAGTCTCATCTACAGAAGGTTCATCAACTTTAACAGGTTGCATCCGGCGCTCAAGCGCTGCATCTTTTTCAATAATTCGATATTCATTGAGGGTTGTTGCTCCAACAAGTTGGAGTTCTCCACGTGCTAAAGCCGGTTTAAGGATATTTCCAGCATCCATATTTCCTTCCCCAGCAGAGCCTGCGCCCACAATCTCATGAATTTCATCAATGAAGAGGATAACGTCATCACGTTTACGAATCTCTTCCATCAGTTTTTGCATACGCTCTTCAAATTGCCCACGCACACCAGTACCTTGGACGAGACTGACAACATCAAGACGAATAACTTCTTTATTTTGTAGTTTTTGTGGTACATCACCATCAACTATTTTTTGGGCTAAACCTTCAACAACTGCTGTTTTACCAACACCAGGTTCACCGATAAGAACAGGATTATTTTTTGTTCGACGATTCAAAATTTCGATAACGCGGGTAATTTCAGAATCTCGTCCAATAACAGGATCTATTTCTCCACGACGTGCAGCATCAGTAATGTTGACTCCGAATTCTTCAAGAAGTCCTTTAGGTGCTTGACTTCCTCGAGGATTTTGTGGACCTCCTGGGCCTCGACCACCCGCTTGTGTTGGAGGTGTCATTGTCCGACCTTGATCATTACCATGTAAGGCTTGGAAAATATCTGGAAATGGATTAAAGGGATCATCATTATTCGAAATATTTGTAGCTCCAGCAAACAAGCTTTCTTGACCACCTGATTTCATAATTTGATAACAGTTTTGGCATAGATCCACTTGCTTACGCTGGCCATTCACATTTGTATAAAGGTGAATTGTCGCTTCGTTTATTTTACAATTTTGGCAGAGCATCTCTTCCTCCTTTGTGGTTACGTCTTTTCTTTATTTTAACTTATTTTTTTAGAATTAAAGAATCATGTCTGGCTTCTTTTATTTAAAGTTTGACCTTTTTTGACCTTTAATAATTTTTATTATATCACTTCTCTCAAATTTATCAAATCTTTTGTACTATATTCTTTTTCAATTATAAGAAAAAACTCTTCGACATCTGTCGAGAGAGTTTTTTATATTACATAAAGTCACGCAATGGTTTGCTACGACGAGGATGACGTAACTTTTTAATCGCTTTCGCTTCAATTTGACGAATACGTTCACGTGTCACTTTAAATTGTTTACCAACATCTTCAAGTGTGTGCATACGTCCATCATCAAGTCCAAAACGCATACGCAATACGTTTTCTTCGCGGTCCGTTAAGGTATCCATAACTTCATCAAGCTGTTCACGAAGCAAGATACGGTTGGTATAGTCTACCGGACTTTCAATCACATCATCTTCAATGAAATCTCCAAGGTGTGAATCGTCTTCCTCACCAATAGGTGTTTCCAATGATACAGGTTCCTGCGCAATTTTTAAGACTTCACGAACTTTATCAGGTGTCATGTGCAATTCTTTACCAATTTCTTCTGGTAAAGGATCACGACCTAATTCTTGTAAAAGATTACGTTGTACACGGATTAACTTATTGATTGTTTCGACCATGTGGACAGGAATACGAATTGTACGTGCTTGGTCAGCAATCGCACGTGTGATTGCTTGACGAATCCACCAGGTCGCATAAGTTGAGAATTTGAAACCTTTCGTATGGTCAAATTTGTCCACAGCTTTCATAAGTCCCATGTTTCCTTCTTGGATCAAATCCAGGAATTGCATCCCTCGTCCAGAATAACGCTTTGCAATTGAAACAACCAAACGTAAATTGGCTTCCGCAAGCATTTGTTTGGCAAATTCTGCTTCATCACCACCTGCCACGATAGCTTCCGCAAGTTTTGTTTCTTCTTCAAGCGAAATCAATGGATAACGTCCGATTTCCTTAAGATACATACGGACAGGATCATCAATACGGACATTTGTCACGATTTCATCCATGGCATTATCATCAAGCTTTTCTTCTTCTTCAGCTTGCAAAGCTAATGGACTAGGATTTCCTTCTTTATCAACAATAGAAATACCTGCATCTTGGATTTGTTGAAGCAAATCTTCGATAGCTTCGGCTTCCAAACCAAACTTCACCACAAGCTCATCTGTAATTTCATCATCTAAAGCTTCTTCGAGAGGTTTACGTTTTGTAATATAAGCTGCTACTGCTTTATCAAAAGCCTTATTGTCAAAAGTATCCGAATCTTTAATATCGATTTTCTTGGCCGCTTTTTCTTTAACAGAAGTTACATGTTTAGAACCTTTTTCTTTTAACTCTTCCACATCAACTTTTTCAACAATAATTGGTTTAAAATCCATTGCCGCAAGGAGTTTTGCTTCTTCAGCTTCAAAAATAGAACTTGAATGCGATTTAACCGCCATACCAAGCTCTTGTGCTTTTGCGATTAAAGCTTTGTTAGTGATTCCAGTTTCTTTTGCAATTTGACTGATTCTTTTTTTATTATTACTTGCCAATTTAATCCTCCCCAATGAACAATATAAGCAATAGCTTATATTTTTTTCTTCTGATTAATGATTTGGATTGTGAGTTCCAGCTCACGTTCCTTGTTGCCTACTTTTTGGGCATTCTCTAGTTGTTTTTGCAATTCACTAAACTTTATTTGCTCCATTTCCTTTGCAAAAACGGCCACCAAATCTTCGAGCTCCTGACTACTTGTCTCATCTGGCAAATCAAGACTTAGGATTTGATAAAATAAATTTTTCTCATCGGCATCTAATGAGGTGCCAAAGTGAGAAGGATCAATTTCTTCAAAACTCATAACCTCAAGTATGATTTTGTCAAAAAGGTTCTGGTAACGCTGATGGACAAAGCGAAAAGTTTCATCCTCCGCAAATTTTTGAAGAATACTTTGATGATAAATCATGCGATTCAACAGTTGTTCCTCTGCCCGTTCACTTCGTGATAAACTTGGAAGTTGCGGCTGTTGTACAGTTTTAGCAGCCTCTTGACCAGAAGGAAAATCACCATAATAATCTTGCTCCGTTGCAATAAAACCAGGATCAGGATAATTCGAAAAATCTTCTTCCGAAAAGCTCCCAAAACTCTCTTCAAAATTTCCCGCTTCTGCCCTTGATTTAAGGACGTTTTCACGCTTTAAATTGACAGATTGCTCTACTTGATTATACTCGAAATCAGGTAAAATCTCAACTAATTTTCTTATAAAAGCATCCTGTGCTGTAATTGACGAAACCCTTGCAATAACAGGCGCCATTTGCTCAATAAAATCCAATTGGTTTTTCAGATTTGAAAGGTTTTCAGGTTTCAAATAATCAATCAGAAATTCTGTCGGTTGTATCCTGCTGTTTTCCATCAGACCAGATAAAGATTCTAATGAATACTTTTTACTGTAATCATCTGGATCCAAACCTTCTGGAACACGAACAATCTGTGTCTTCTCTTCACCAATCAAATCAATTGCTTTATATATTGCATTTTGACCTGCCTGATCACCATCATAGATAAGAACATAATTTTTAGCTATTTTTTTTAAACGCTTTACGTGTTTCTCTGTTAAAGCTGTTCCCATGGTCGCCACAACGTTATACACACCAGCCTTATAAGCTGCAATAACGTCCATGAAGCCTTCCATCAAGTAAACTTCACGTGTTTTGGAAATAACTGGTTTTGCTCTATCCAAATTATAAAGCTCGTAAGATTTATCAAAGATTTTTGTTGCACTTGTATTAATATACTTTGCCTTACTTGTATCATTTTCTTGCCATTTTCGGCCTGAAAATCCCACAACATGCCCGTACTCATTTTTGAGTGGAAACATAATTCTATTTTGAAAAGCATCGAAAACCTTGTTACTTGAAAAGTTGAAAAGCCCAGAATTCGCTTGAACACTTTCATCAAATTTTCCAGAGAGATTTTTAAAAATAAAATCGTTTTCGTCTGGTGCTAAACCGATATTAAACTGCTTGATAATCTCAGAAGTAATCCCACGTTTTTCTAAATAAAGCCGAGCTTTTTCACCAATTTCTGTCGAAGTCAAAACAATGTTATAAAGCCGTGCAGCTTGATTGTTTATATCATAAAGCATTGCATGAGGATTATCTTTTTCTGCAGTAGAATCATTATCAATATTTAAGGTAATTCCAGCAAAACTCGCAACATCTTTTACTGCATCCACAAAACCAACTTGTTTATAATCTTTTATAAAATCAATAACATCGCCAGATTTTCCGCAACCAAAACAGTGATAAAACCCTTTATCAGCATTGACATTAAAGCTTGGTGTTTTTTCCCCATGAAAAGGACAAAGCCCTAAATAATTCTTTCCAGACTTAGTGAGAGGCACATATTGTGAAATTAAATCAGCAATATTTACCTGATTTTTTAACTCGGTTACTTCTTCGTTTGCAAGAAAAGCCATATAACCCCCTCTCATCTTAAACATTCTACATAAAGCATAAAAAACGACTATTCAACAATAGTCGTTGTACGGAAGGGGAGTAAGGGATTCGAACCCTCGCGCCGGTTTCCCGACCTAACGATTTAGCAAACCGTCCTCTTCAGCCTCTTGAGTAACTCCCCACCAGTTATTCACAATATATAGATATTATAAACATCTATGGGAACACGAGGATTTGAACCTCGGACCCCTGCGTTATCAACACAGTGCTCTAACCAACTGAGCTATGCTCCCAAATTATTAAAAAATCTTCTATATCCCAGAAAATTTTTAAGCGGGTGATGAGAATCGAACTCACAACATCAGCTTGGAAGGCTGAGGTTTTACCACTAAACTACACCCGCAAATGGCGCGAGACGGAATCGAACCGCCGACACATGGAGCTTCAATCCATTGCTCTACCAACTGAGCTACCGAGCCAAAGGAAAGGAGGATGTGGGATTCGAACCCACGCACGGTTTTACCCGCCTGACGGTTTTCAAGACCGTTCCCTTCAGCCGGACTTGGGTAATCCTCCAAAAAGTGGATCTTGTTGGATTCGAACCAACGACCGCTCGGTTATGAGCCGAGAGCTCTAACCAACTGAGCTAAAGATCCAGCTGTAAAATATAATAGCGGCGAAGGGGATCGAACCCCCGACCTCTCGGGTATGAACCGAACGCTCTAGCCAGCTGAGCTACACCGCCAAAAATTTCTGATAGAATAATCTATCAATCGGGAAGACAGGATTCGAACCTGCGACACCTTGGTCCCAAACCAAGTACTCTACCAAGCTGAGCTACTTCCCGAGATAAAGTTCATTATCATCATGATTTCATTCAGAAATCAATGCACCCGGCAGGATTCGAACCTGCAACCGCCTGATTCGTAGTCAGGTACTCTATCCAGTTGAGCCACGGGTGCATAATATTTAATTTT
>NZ_KQ968942.1:0-105431 GCF_001578715.1 Lactococcus sp. DD01
TGAATATGTTATAATATATTCAATGACAATTAAATATCGGAAGGGTAGCGAAGAGGCTAAACGCGGCGGACTGTAAATCCGCTCCTTCGGGTTCGGGGGTTCGAATCCCTCCCCTTCCATAGTTTTACGGGCATAGTATAAAGGTAGTACAAAGGTCTCCAAAACCTTTGGTGTGGGTTCAATTCCTGCTGCCCGTGTTTGTATTATGGCGGATGTGGTGAAGTGGTTAACACACCAGCTTGTGGCGCTGGCACTCGCGGGTTCGATTCCCGTCATCCGCCCTTTTAATGGGGTATAGCCAAGCGGTAAGGCAAGGGACTTTGACTCCCTCATGCGTTGGTTCGAATCCAGCTACCCCAGTTCAAATATTTTATTTGGAAAAGTCTGTTGCCGAAGTGGCGGAATAGGCAGACGCGCCAGACTCAAAATCTGGTTCCTTCACGGGAGTGCCGGTTCGACCCCGGCCTTCGGCATAAAATAAAAGATCTAAGTATTCTTAGGTCTTTTTTGTTTTTATCTAAATGTAAAAACCACTTTCACAAAAAGTAAAAGTGGTGTAATATGTTTAGGCAAGAAAAGTTTTGTTGAGTTTTTTGATAATGAACTTTTCAATTTCTATCACGATGAAAATCACGAGAGAGAGGAGTATAGCGATAAGCCAGTGTGTTGTTGTGAGAGGTACTACATCAATGAATGTTCGTAAGGGTGTAAGTGTGAAGACAAAGGTTATGATTAAGGATATAATGGTTGTCAAGAAAATTGTTTTATTTGAATATAAACCATCTTTAAATATAGAATCGTTACTCCGAGCATTAAAGATATGGTAGGTTGAAGCGAGGGCAAGAACGAGAAATGTCATCGATTGTCCGACTTGCATACTTGGAGTAGTTCCCGCTATCTCTACAAATCTACCAAGATAGAATCCGATAAGCGAAATAATGATAAAGGTTGTGGAGGATGTGAGAATACGTTGTGAAACACCTCTAGAGAAGAGACTTTCGTTTACATCGATTGGTGGTTTTTTCATAATATACTTATCAGAGGTTTCTCGACTTAAGCCAAATCCAGGAATACCATCTGCGAGAACATTGATATAGAGAAGCTGCATACCTGTAAGTGGCAGACCCCAACCAATAATAGCCCCAAATAGCATAATAAGGATTTCGGCAACATTGGCAGATAGAAGATAATAAATTGTTCTTTTAATATTAATGTAAACACGGCGGCCTTCAGCAATTGCACTAACAATAGTTGCAAAGTTATCGTCGCCTAAGATGATGTCAGAGGCATTTTTGGCCACTTCTGTTCCGGCGATTCCCATTGCGGTTCCGACATCTGCTGCTCGTAGAGAGGGAGCATCATTGACACCGTCACCGGTCATGGCAACTATATGTTTTTTATCCTGCCATGCTTTAACAATCCGGAGCTTGTCTTCAGGCGAGACACGTGCATAGACTGAAATTTTTTCAATCTTTTCCTTGAGGTCCTCATCTGTCATGTTTGCCAAGGTAATGCCGTCTACGACCTAGTCTCCTTCACGAGATAAATATCAAGTTCCTGTGCGATTGCTTTAGCAGTTAAGGCATGATCCCCTGTAATCATTACAGGAATAATTCCAGCAGTACGGGCTTCGGCTACAGCATGTTTACTTTCGGGCCTTGGAGGATCAATCATTCCAATTATTCCTAAGAATGTTTGGTCTTCTTCCAAGCTTTGATGGTTTTCTGGAATCTCTTCAATTACTTTGTAGGAAAGTGCGAGGACACGCAAGGCATTTTCTGCAAAGGTGTCGTGAATATTATGTGCTTTGCTAAAGTGATTAGGGACAAGCCGATCAAAGGCTCCTTTTGTAATAACGAGGTAGCCCCCGCTTTCGTTAGATACAACAACCGTCATTTTTTTTCTGGTCGAATCAAAAAGGAAGTTCTAAGAGACGTGGGGGATTTTTATCAGGATGATAAGAGTTATGTGCGATAAGGAAGTTGATGATGGCTGTTTCTGTTGGATCGCCGTATGTTACCCATTTCCCCTCGTCTTTTACGGCTGTTGCATTAGATACTAAACCAAACTTGTAAATTAAATCTTTTTCTTTATCAGAGAGTTGGTCCTTATGCCAAATATCTTCTCCCTGTACCCAAAGCCGTTGAATAGTCATCTGGTTTTGAGTAAGTGTTCCTGTTTTATCGGAAGCAATGACCGAAGCATTTCCCAGGGTTTCAACAGCAGGAATGTTACGAATAATGGCTTTTTTATATGCCATATTTTCTACACCATAAACGAGTGATAAGGTCACGATGACAGGAAGAGTTTCCGGCACGGCAGCAATACCAAGAATAACAGCCGTCATCATATTTTCACTGAAGGGAATGCCACCGTGCAATAAGTTGACAATAAAGATGATTGCCCCTGCACCAAAAGCAATTGCAGCAAGGCGTTTTGCCAGAGAATCAATACGTTTTTGTAAAGGTGTTTTCCCTTTAACCTGGTCTTCTAAAAGTTGGGCAATTTGTCCCATCTGACTTTTCATTCCTGTAGCTACAACAATTCCCTGAGCTGTACCGTTAAGCACATTTGTTCCCGAGAAAACCATGTTCACTTGGTCTCCCAAAGGCACATCTTCGAGGATCTCACGTGAAGCATCTTTTTCTATTGGTTCAGACTCTCCTGTTAGGGAGGATTCATCGACTTGTAAGCTATTTGCTGAAAGGAGACGAACATCAGCACCAACCTGTTCTCCAGCGCTCAGTTGAAGCAAATCACCGACAACCAATTGCTCAGAAGGAATTGTGCTGAGCTTCCCTTCACGTATAACCGTAGAATTTGGAGCCGATAATTTCTTGAGGGCGGATAAGGCGGTTTCGGCACGTTCCTCTTGCATGTGGGCAACGATGACATTGATGACCACGATTAACAGAATAACGATTGGTTTGGTGAAGTTTCCAGTATCCATCGATAGGTAAAAAGCAGGAACTGAGACAATGATTAAAACAAGATTCATTACCTCAAGTAGATGTTTCAAAAGCTTTTGAAAAATACTTTTTTCTTTGGCTTCTTGAAAAACATTGCTGCCGTATTTGGCTCGGTGAGCAGTAACTTGTTTTTTATTTAAACCCTCTGAAGCGCTTGTTTTATAGTACTCTTTAATCTTTTTTATATTACTTTTCTTATAATTCATAAATCCTCTATTCTACTTTTGTCATATTTATAAAATGTTTTATAATAGAATTATAATATTTTTATCATTTATTACAAAACGATTTAGCATTCAGAAAAAGCTGTATAAATAGCTAAAAATGTGGTATTATGGTAGATATGGAAACGAAAACAGTAAGTGAACTTGCAGAACTTTTTGGTGTGACTCGCCAAGCGATGAATAAACGCATCAAGCAGCTAGACGAGCAATATGTAGAGAAAAATGAAAAAAATGTTACTGTAATTAACGAAGGCGGTATTCATGAACTTGAACGCCTTTATGGCAAAGTTGTGACAGCGCAGGCGGAAGTTGTTGATGGTAAAGATGAAACACAAGAACTTTCAACAGCGCCAACGGACACAGCTGTTTTTGAGTTGGTTTCAAACCTGATGAAAGACAAGAATGCAGAAATTGACCGTCTAAATCAGCAATTGATGGCCAAAGATGCACAAATTGCAGAAAAAGATAAGCAAATCAACCGTCAACAAGAACTGATGGAAAAATCTTTGAGTGATAATAATCAGTTTTTACTTGAAATGAAGGCTGAATCAGAAAAAGGCTTCTTTGCCAAACTTTTCGGAAAATAATAACAGTGGCAAAACTGTTATTTTTTTATTAGAAATATAAGGAAGTAGACAAATGTAAACGTTTTCCTCTTCGTTCCCACGGTTGTGCCTATTTTCCGGCTTTTATGTTTGCAAAATCTCAAAAAAGTGTTAAAATGTAAGAGTAAGTTAAATGATTAACTTAGTGATAGAGAATTTCTCTATAAACAAAATTTTAAACCTATAAGGAGACTTACTCATGGTAGTTAAAGTTGGTATTAACGGTTTCGGACGTATCGGTCGTCTTGCTTTCCGTCGTATTCAAAACGTTGAAGGTGTTGAAGTAGTAGCAATCAACGACCTTACAGATCCAGCAATGCTTGCTCACTTGTTGAAATATGACACAACTCAAGGTCGTTTCGACGGTGAAGTTGAAGTTAAAGATGGTGGTTTCGAAGTTAACGGTAAATTTGTAAAAGTTACTGCAGAAGCTAACCCAGCTAACATCAACTGGGCTGAAGATGGTGCAGAAATCGTTCTTGAAGCAACTGGTTTCTTCGCAACTAAAGAAAAAGCTGAACAACACTTGCACGCTAACGGTGCTAAAAAAGTTGTTATCACAGCACCTGGTGGAAACGATGTTAAAACTATCGTTTTCAACACTAACCACGAAATCTTGACTGGTGAAGAAACAGTTATCTCTGGTGCATCATGTACTACTAACTGTCTCGCACCAATGGCTGATGCTTTGAACAAAAACTTCGGTCTTAAAGTTGGTACAATGACAACTATCCACGGTTACACTGGTGACCAAATGACTCTTGATGGCCCACACCGTGGTGGTGACTTCCGTCGTGCACGTGCTGCAGCTGAAAACATCGTACCTAACTCAACAGGTGCTGCTAAAGCTATCGGTCTTGTATTGCCAGAATTGAATGGTAAACTTCAAGGTCACGCACAACGTGTACCAGTTCCAACTGGTTCATTGACAGAACTTGTATCAGTTCTTGATAAAGAAGTTACTGTTGAAGAAGTAAATGCAGCTATGAAAGCAGCATCTAACGAATCTTACGGTTACAACGAAGATGAAATCGTTTCATCTGATATCGTAGGTATCTCTAACTCTTCACTCTTTGACGCTACTCAAACTGAAGTTACTACAGCTGACGGCGTTCAATTGGTTAAAACAGTTGCTTGGTACGATAACGAAATGTCTTACACATCTAACCTCGTTCGTACACTTGAATACTTCGCTAAAATCGCTAAATAATTCTGTTATTTAACGTTAGAAACAGAGAAGCTTAGCTCCTCTGTTTTTTTGTTGTCTTTATTTTTTAGAGCGTCTTTGAGATTTTTTTCATAATATAGTACACTATAGGGAGTAGTGGTTGAGAAAGCAGGAATTGGATTATGGATAAAAATTCGAAAAAGCGAAGAGTTATTTTTGGAAGTATCCTTACGGGTCTTTTACTTGTTGGCATAGCTATATTCCTGATTGTTGTTGTCTATTCAACACCTAAAAAAGATACCTCGCGGGCTTTAAATCATCATAAAACTTCAGAAAGTTCAAAGATGAAGATGAGTTCAACTCAAGGGAGTAAATCAGATCCGATACAGACAGCTTTAACGGAATGGAAGGGTTTAGCTCTTAACCAACAAATTGCTTTATTGGCTCAGTCCTATGCTAAATTAAATCCTCAGTCCACAATTTTATCATCGGACCATATGGCAATGACAGGGGATATTGATGATGGTACAATAGAGTGGTATGATTCAAACAAAATTATCCATAAGGTTAATGTGAAAATTAACCAAACGATGATTAAATATAACTACATCAATGCTGAAACATGGGAAACAGAAGAGCAAGTAACAAGGATAGATACGGTTCTTGCAGATTATTTTGAAACCCCCACAGCTAAACAAGTTACTGAAGAAATAGCTTCCAGGCTAATCGATTCTGCCAGATTGACAAGCTTAAATGCTGAGATGAATTTAGAACAAATTGCTCAAGGAGATTATTCAAGTGTGCAAGGCACTTGGAAAAATTTGGCAGGCAGCACACTAACTTTTGAAACTAATCAGTGTTACATAGTGGAGGGTGAACAGAAAACCAGACTTATTCTGACTACTCTATCAGCAGATAATCCGCAAAATCAAGGATTCCTTATGGTAAATAGCAATCCTGAAGGCTCTCCTGCTGGAGCGGGACTCTCCTTTATTCCAACAGGTTATGATTGGGCAGATACAGACAAAGCGAAACCTCGTATTTGGTTGTCCAACACTTTTGGTCCAAGTGTACAGAACTTACCAGAGAGACAAAAATTAGGAATACAAGAAGCAATTTACTATAAAGTAGATTAAACACATAATAAACAATAAAAAAAACAGAAAATGGAGAAAAAATGGAAACACCTAAATGCCCAACTTGTTCAAGTGAATATACTTATGAACTCTCAGACACGACATTTGGATGCTCAGAATGCGGCAACGAATTTACACAAGCAGATTTAGAAGCAGATAAATTTGTTGTGCTTGACAGTGTCGGACAACCTTTAGCTGATGGGGATGCTGTAATTATCATACAAGATCTTCCAGTAAAGGGAATGCCAAAGTCCATTAAAAAAGGTACAAAAGTTAAAAACATACGTATCAATGAATTTGGGAAAAATGAACACTATATTGATTCAAAAATTGATGGTTTTGGGGCCATTGGATTGAAGGGATCTGTTGTCAAGAAAGCATAAGCAATAGAAAAATGACCTTCTGGTCGTTTTTTTTATTTGAGTATAAAGGAGAAGGTAGTAAAACAGCTTTTCTGCTATAATGAACTTATGAAATATATGTATGTATAACTACGAGTAATAAGGCTTTAATAGCTGTCAATAAAAAATACTAACCAAGAAACTAACCAAGCAAGAGTAATTTTTTTTGTGTTTAAAATTTATAAAATAAAGGGTTGCTAAACTGTAAAATATTTAGCAATTTTTTATTGTGTTAATTTGTAAAGGAGTATTTTTACATTGGGAGAAAATACTATCTAAAAAATTGTATTGTGTATCAGATGAAAAAAAGGACTTTTGTTGATATAATAAAAATAAAATAATATCTAGGAGTTTAAATGAGCTCAGGAAAAATAAAATCGAGTACTGTCGATGCTCAAAATGCAATTTCAGAACTAACTGGACTTAAAGGGATAACCACATCTAAAACAGTAGATTTTGGAGAAAGTACAGTTTCGTCTATGCTTAATGGCAAGCAATTAGCCAACTCACTTATGGGAGATGTTTCCCAAGTCATTTCTTGTGTGCTCACACAAGCCAATAAATTCCCAGAGCTGGCGCAAAGTATTGAAGAACGTGATAATCAAGATGCTAAAAATTGGAATTAGAGGAAAATATGCCTAAAATTTTATATGAAGCCGATAATTTTAGCTCTTTCACTTGGAAGGACTTACCTAAAGAAGCCCTTGCATTTGTTCATGAACATTTCATTAAAGAAAAGATGACCTTTGAAGAGTATACTAAAACTTACTTTGATAATAAAATTCCAGACTTTAAACATGAAACGGATCGACTTTTTGAAGAAGGAAAGAAGAAAGCTCTTGCGGAAGGAGCTTTTCCTAAGTCCTTATCGGAAATTTGGACAAGTCAGGTTATAAAAAAATCAGAAGATACCTCTGCTCAGAAAATAGTTTCTGTGTCTCCCAAAAAACTAAAGGATAAGAATGCCAGCCAACGTGCAAAGCTTAACCAGAAAATTAATCAAAATGAAGAAGAGTTAGAGGAACTCACTCGTATGAGTTATAGTGTTGAGGAGAACAATGCGCAGGTCATTAGGGGAATGAATAACCTCATGAGTGACACAGAGGCGCTTATAGATTCCAATACTAAACAGGGTGCCAAGGAACACTCCTTATTGTTAGAAGTACAACATGCTCTCTTCTCTGGAATAAATCGTCAAAATGAAACTTTTGAAGATATCGGACAAAAAACGAAACGGAAAAAAGAAGAAAATCTTGACAGACTCCAGCAAGAAAGGAACAAACTTGAATGGTAATTTATAACAGTGGGGATTCTGATAATCTCATTCAGACACTCTCTGAAAATCTCAAAAGTGCTAAACAGATTTTTGAAAAAGTCAATCGAGGAACACAGCATCTTAATTCTGTCATTGATTCTGGCACATTATCTGGTGCAGCCTATCGTGCAGGACAAACCCTCTTCCAATCGAAGATTACACCGATGATTCAAAAACTGAGTTTGGCAATCAACGATATTCAAGGTGACCTTGACAGCTACAAGAAAGCTGAACAAGAAGTTCGAGCCTTAGATAGTCGTCTTGATGAGGAGTACCTCACACACATGCTTAACAATGTAAATCAAATGATTCATCTTGTCGAGCAAAAGATTGAAGAGGATAAAAAAATACTTAAAAAGTTTATGTCTGGGGGATTTGATGAACTTGCACAGGGATTAGCAGAGATACCGGGACTTGAGCAACAACTTGAAAATCTAAAACAATTGAAATCTGATTATGAAAAGAAAATCCAAGCCCTTCAAAAATTTGCGAGCCTAACAAACTCACTCTTCACGGACAGTATGCAATCCTTTAAGTATGCTTTGCAAGGCGTTGATATTATTAATCAATCCAAAGCAAGTTCGGACGGCACAATCACTTTCCCTGCAGGAGCGAATATGTCATGGTTATCCAATCTTCAAAAACAAAAACTAAGTTCTAGTCTTTCAAAAGATACAACAACCAAGCCAGAAAATATTACTGTTAAGTGGACATCGATGAATGGAATGGGTGAAAGTTACCCTGAAATTTATGTGAATGGGAAATTAGATAAAGAAAAAACAGCCAATGCACGTTGGGCTATGCAAAAAATGGGCTGGGCTAATTTCAAGAAACTTGCGCCAGATGTCCTTGCAGAGCTTCTCTGTATCAATGATGTGAAAACTCTCTTAGATCCAAATTCGAGCTTTGCACAAGATGGAATGAGTCTATTTTCAATTCTGTTAACCTATTTCCCAGCTTCAAAAGCTGTAAAACTAGCAAAAGCTATGGAAACTGCGAAATTGCTTGAAGCAGGAGGAGAAATTGCAGTTGATTTAAATAAAATCGGGAAAACTGCAGGTCTTACAGAAAAGGAACTTGAAGCATTTAAGGACATGTGGAAGACAGAGCAAGCAAGCGGAAAATTTGCGACTGAAGTCGATAAATTACAACCTAACAAAGTTCACCACATTATGCAAGGGCATCATGATTGGGAAAAAGTAGTCAATCCTCCAATTTGGGAAAACGTGAAACCGCTTGTTGCTGAGGTTATGCAAAACGGAATTGAAGAAATTTCAGGAAAAGCATTTAAAAAAACATTAACAATTAATGGCAAAACTGTTGAAGTAACCTATCAAAAATTATCTAATGGCAAAATTGCCATTTCTGATGCATGGGTTAAATATTAATACTTTCGAAGAAAGAAGGTTCTACTATGAACATAGAAAAATTTAAGAAAGCAATTATAGATGGAGATTTTACAATTGCAAAAAAATATATAGATATTAAAGATTATGACCTTTTAGAAAACGAGTTGATGGATATGGGGGGGATTGATTCTGACAACCTTTCACCTTACTTTTTTATTTTATATTTAATATTTGAAAACGATAATGCTAAACTCAATGAAATTGCTTCATCATTATTAAGTTTTCCTTTTGCTTGGATTTCTGGAGCATACTCAGTGGCTTTCAATCATTTAAAAAAAGCAATGATGTTTGACCCTGAGAACATGTACTATAAAGAATTAATATTGTTTTATCACAATATTCCAGATCGCCTCTTATCTAAAGACGATGCAATTAAATACGCAAAACAAATACTAGAAGTTGATCCCTCAGTAAAAATTGCACAAGACATTATTGTTCAATATAATGAAAATTAATATTTTTATAGTATTTCTTATTTCAACAAATAAAAACTAATCACTCGTTCATACGGATTTATTAAAAGTGCCAATTATTCTGGATGAAAATAAATTGATGATTGGATTTAATTCAGAAGAGATTAGGAAATTTACCTCACGGGCTTACCGTCGATTTGAAGTATAATAAAATATGTTATAATAAGGGTCTGTTCTATTAGGTAAGGCTCTATAATTATAGAGTCTTTTGATATTATAAGACTAATATTTGTTATAAAAGAAATCATTTGTTTTTTATGTAAATGATCATTAAGTGGATGTATTTCAAGAAGAATAGGAAGAGTTTAGAATGAAGATGAGATCCGAGAGAAGGAAAACAAAAAATAAAACATGGAAGAATAAGGTTATCAATATTTTTATTATTTTGTTGTTTATAGTGGGTTTAGTTCTCGTATTTAATAAACCGATTAGAAATTTTTTTATTAGTAAAAATATCAATCATTATCAAGTCAACAAAGTGTCTCGAGAAGCTATTAAAGATAATGAGAAAGCAAAAGCGAGCTTTGATTTTGATGGAGTAAAGCCAATTAGTTCAGAGAGTATTGCAAGTAGTCAACTCAATGCGCAACATATGCCAGTTATTGGTGGGATTGCAATTCCAGAAGTAGGAATTAACCTTCCAATATTTAAAGGTTTAGCCAATGAAAATGTAGCATATGGTGCAGGCACAATGAAAGAAAATCAAATTATGGGGCAAGGGAATTATGCCTTAGCAAGTCATAACGTTACAGGATTTAATAGTAATACGGATTTACTTTTTACACCTTTAGAACATGCAAAAAAGGGAATGGTGATTTATGTTACAGACAAAGAAGACATTTATCAGTATCGCATTGATAATGTATCTGTCGTTTCACCAGAGCATTCAGAAGTTATTGAGGATCATGTTGGGAAAACTGAAATAACTTTAGTGACTTGTGCTGATCCAGGAGCAGTGAATAGAATTATTGTACATGGTACATTTGAGAAAAAAGTAAGTTATTCTGAGAAAACTGATGATATGGATAAGGCATTTTCAAAAAGCTATAATCAAATCCTTTGAGGAAGCTGTGTATAATCGAAAATTAAAATTAACTAAGCAATGAAAATATGTGTGTACTGAAACTTATAAAATAAAGGAAGATATGGAATGGATACAAGAGAAGATACATTGAAGTACCTAGGTAAAGTTGGTAGTGTATTAAAACCATTTTATGATTTTGAGACGAAAGTATATGGATTTCAAGAAGTAGGGAAACGAAAAAGGCCAATTTTTCTTATTAGCGGTATTATTTTTATTTTTTTAGCATTTACTGAGGGAAGTAAAGTTTTCTTAGCAGCTCATAATATGAAGATAGATCAAAATATAAATGTAATTCCTCTTTATATAATTGCTGGGATTCTGATATTCTTTTTGGGAGGTATAGGGCTATTTTTATTAAAAAAATATGTTGGTAGTATAAAGAGACATGATGAATTGAAAAGAAGAAATGAAGAAATGAAGAGTTATTCTTTTCAAGAGAGCAGGATTCTTTAAAACTACAGCCTTTTGTTGCTGATTATAAAAAATATGAAACAGTGTTTCCTAAAGAATTTTATAACTTTCAAGATGTATCAACTCTGTATAATTTGATAAAAACACAACAAGCTGATAACCTGAAAGAAGCATTTCAAGTTTTAAGGAATAGAAGATTTCAACAAGAGCAACAACAAAAGTTGGATAATATTCAAAACCAACAAAATATGATTCAACGCAAACAAAATTTAGCTTTAGTTTCTCAATTATTGATGAGTAATAAACAAAATGCGATGCAAAGAGATATTAATAAACTAAAAAAGCGCTAATTTTAGCGTTTTTTTAGTTTGTTTGTTTTATATAATATTCTTCCATAATAAGTTGTTCGAGTAAATGATTACGTGTAGAGTGTGCATATTCCAGTTCTAGAATTAGTTCATTAATGGATAGGCGTTTTAAAAAGGATGAACAGGCTGTTTTATTTATGAAGTTTCCGTTACTGATTTTAATTGGAGGGCTATTGTCAATTGAGTGTTTTGTATTTTTCTGTAGTACAAGATATTTTATTTTATCAGAAGCTTTTTGATTATTATTCTTAAGTCCTAGTACAAGTTCTAAGGCTTGTGGGCGAGGAAGTCTCAAAATATAATATAAATAATTTATTAGTCGATTATGTAGCGCTTTATTGCTCATATTAGTTACTAAGGCTATTTTATTAAAAGAATAATTATTATAAAATAATGATTCTAGTTTAGTCGTAGGACAGAATAAAATGGAAGTAATAACATTCGCTTCATCTTCATATGGGAGGACACTATTAGAATAAATTCCATAGAATTTTGAAGCAAATATTTTTTATTTTCTTCTATGTTATGGAAGTATAAATGACAAAGTTCATGAAGAATTGTATAAATAACTCGAGAACGTGGCAAAGTTTGATTAACCATAATAACGATTCTTCCATTACTAGGGTAAGTAAATCCTGGCAGACGATTAGCTAATTTAATGTTTACACATTCGAAGCTAGAATTTCGTACCAGACCTTCAAATTTATTTATATTGTGTGAAGGTGCTTCTTCAAAGAAAGTGAAAAGGATATTATAATTTATTTCAAAAAATTCAATTATATCTAAAGGAGTTATTTTTATTTTAGGTTTATTTAAAGTTTCAGATATTTGCTTTAAAAGTATATTGGCTTTTGTAAGACATTGATTATAAAATGTAGGACTTACTGCTCGATATTCGAATTGTTTCATAAAAATAACTTATTTTTTCCATTTAGAATCGTCGTTTAAAAGTCGTTTTGCTATTGCCATCATTTCTTTAATGGCTTCATTATATTCGGCTTGTTCTTCTAAGCTCATATTATTATTATCCAGACGAAAAGCAGCAATAACTTCGTTTTCTTCTTCAGTTAAATCAATATCTGTTCTATTTTCTTTACGCCCAAGAAGATAATCAGTGCTTACACCAAAATATTTAGCAATTTCTTCTAATCTTTTTGCAGAAGGTTTTGAGCGTTTGTAGCTTTGGAGGGTATTCCGAGGGTAATCCAATTCAGTTTCAATTTGATTCATTGATTTTCCGGTTTCTTCAATCAATTTTGTAAGTCGTTCGTAGAGCATACTATCTCCTTTAAAATAAAAAATAATTTTTTTGATTTATTTCTTGACATATGTAGAATTGAATGCTACAATAATAAATGTAGAAAATAATTCTACAAAATAAATAAGCAAATAGCCCCAATAAATGGAGCTTTTGCAACATTATAAATAACTCAATTAAGTAAAACAAAAAAGTTAAACCTAATTGTGCTACTAATAGTACATGAACACTACTATTATAGCATGAAGAAGTATTTGCTTCAAGTGTGATTAATTGACTGATGGTGGTTACGCAACAGTAAAGAAGCTGTAAAAGGTGAGATAATGTGTATCAGACTCTGCAGGTGAATGAAAGATACGACTGAGCGGAGCAACTTCAGAGAGATAGGAGAGCCTAGAAAATCTGAAGGAGTATAAAGGTGGCAGGAAACTGCCCTTTGGGATATAGGATTCATGCTAGCATTATGCAATAGCAGAAGAACTCGTGTGAATCGGAAACCAAACCGACTTTCATTGCGTTTGTTATCCTAAAAGTCCGTGCCTTTCTTGCTCTTGGTGACAAGGGATTAACAAGTTGCTCAAACAAAAAACTAATAAGACTGCTGAGTTTCAGGGTATAATATCCACGCTTTCTCAGCTAAAACAAAAATATTTAAAGAAATAGTGATAATGTTGAACGATTGATTACATTATCTGGATATTGAGTTTCAGGGTATCTTCCACGCTTTCTCAATTCAATCAAAAATATCTAAAGAAAAGAAAGAATATCTGACCTTCTGAAATAATAGATAGGGCTTGTTCTGAAAAACAGTAAAAACTTAAGTCAATGAACAACTAAATAGATTGTGTTTGTTTTTTTTATTTATAAAGAGAAACTTAAGTCAATGAGTTGCTCCTAGAGTAATGTTTGTTTTACTGGCAGTAATGTATGATGAAGATATTTTAATAGTATATGTTATAAATTTTAAAAAATCGGCTTTTACAGCTGATTTTATAATGACTGTTAGTTTAATGCAAAACACCTTTGGTTTTCATCAGAGTACCAAAGAAAATACAGGTTCGATTCCTGTACGGTCAATAGTGAATGCTTAAAGGCTTCACTGCTCTCTTTCTTCTTGGTCGTGGAAAGAGCTTTTTTTGTTTTTCAAACCTTGAACTATTTGCTAGTACGGCAGACGGAAGGCGGTAGTCGATAAGCAATGAAAATCAAAAAGTATAACGCAAAGATAAAATCTAAAAGAAAGTAGGACAGTTTATAGAGTTATAAAGCTATGGTATAATCAAAGTAGAAAAAGTAAAGGAGATAAGTTATGGCTATGCTGAATATATCACGTGAGGAAATGGTTACCATTTCTAAAAGAGAATATGATGATATGCAGAATGAACTGCGAAAACTCCGTAATCAAGTTATCCTAGATGGCAAACTTATGGAGGGCTTATCTTCTGCTTACAGAGAAGGGACAGTAGATGCTGATGAAGCATTGGGAAGATTAAAGGTTAAAGATGAACAACGTACGTTTATCGACTAAAGCAGCTCGTGACCTAGAACGCTTAAGGGACTTCCTTTATCATCAAACAAGGTCAAGACAAGTTTTAAGAAAATTTGATAGAGAGTTTGAAAATGCTAAGGATAGTATTTCAAAGAATCCATCAGGTTATCCTTTACTTGAACACAATAAAAAAATACGTAAAAAATACCAATGGAAATATTGGTATTTTTTTATTGATTATTCAGATGAAGTTGTTATTCAAAGGATTTTTCATGAGAGTGAGAACTGGTTGAATAATTTAGAATAAGAGAGGAAACTATTTGACAGAAATAGAGCGACGTTGCAATTTGATATATGATAATTTTCATATGGACTGTTGTTTACGTTATGACCAAAGAACAGCCTTGCAACTGTCGTATAAAAAAGCGATAGATCAGCTACAAAAAATAAAAGCTTCCAGTAATGACTGGGGCTTTTTGAATGCAGAACGGACTTTAACACGTGTTAAAGCAACATATAAAAAATTTATGTCTTAAGTAAATATTTATTGAGGTTATGAAAATATGATTTATGATTATTATGAAGTGCCAAATGAAGATGAAGAAAATGTTTCTTTAGTGATTATATTAATGGCTATGGTTATTTCAATTGTGTTATTACCATTATTAATTTTCAAATTCATATTTAACCTGAAAAAATGATGTCCTAACTTTGTCTGCTATGACATTAACTAGTAAAAATACATTAATCTTAAGGAGAAAAAATGATTAAAATTCCAATTAAAGCAAAAAGTTTCCTAGGTGAAAAAATCACTGTTGATAAAAAAATCGAAATTGTTCCAAAACGTGGTGTTGAATCAGGTTATACCTTATATCATGCCACAAGTAAACGTCATCCAGAAGGCTTTGAAATCCGTGTCGAAGGCTCTAGTGCCGCAAAACCTACACGCCGTCAAGAAGTAGCGTTAACAGGTGTTAAACTGGCACAAGTTCGTAATCGTACTCAAAAAGGAAAGTTTGTTTATGAGTATGTAATTTATGCCGAATCATTGAAACTAGTCTAAAAGGAGAAATGTATATGACATTGAAATTAAGTACAGTATTTGAAAAACAAAATGTATTGACTGAAGAAATTGCGGATTTTGATAAAGCGCTTGGGAAATTGCTCTTTATGTCTGCAGAGCCGCAAATGGTTTTTGAAGATTATGAAGCAGAAGAAGGCGAAATCAAGAGCCGTATTACTGAAGAAGTGGATTATTACAATGTGAAATTGTACTCTGAAGCTATGGAAGAACAAATTGAAGTGAAAATGCCTGCATCCACAAAATTTGATGGTATTGATTATGAAGATGAAGTTAAGCTCGGCAATCGTTCTGCTTTCTTCTGGAATGATAAAGAAGTAACGACTTATGCTGGTCAAAACCGTACAAATTACTATGATGGTGTGAAGTTCCGTGCTGATAGTATTGAAAAAGCAAGTAAAGTTAATCACTCCAATCCAACTGCTGCTCCAAAAACTGAAAATAAATCAGAAAATAAAGCTGCAGACCAAAAATAATAGCCTATGGGACAAAAAAATGTGTCTAAGGGTTCTCGGTTAAGGCTGTCTGATAAATATGACCGTCAAAGTTTTGTAGGCATTGTAGGGCTTATTTTGAGTAGTCCTAGTGCAGCTTTTTATAAAGATTTTCAAGCAATGGATTCTAAAATGCTCGCTCTTGTTTTGACAGGCATTTTTTTTGTTGCTTTTTCTTTAGGTTTTGGTCTGCTCATATTCACGTATAGTCACTTTAGAAGTTTTTCTATGAAAAATTATAAACGGCTCTTATTGAATTATTTGGTGCAACATAATCTTATTGAGAAAGTGACGGTTAAAACAGATAAAGGAACAAGAGAACGACATAAACTTGCTCGAATCTATGTGAAACAGCCCAATTCTTATGAGTTACATACTTATTTCCCAATTGATGGAGGTACACATCAAGAAAAATTCTTATCTCTTTCTGCAGAACTCGAAACAACTTTTTTTGCGGACTTTCAAGAACAAAACTTTATTAATGAAAATAGGGTTTTAGCTAAAAGGTCTTATGTGGAATATGTGTTTGCGATTGATGGAGAGCGAAATAGAATTGGTGTTGATGATGTTGTTATCGATAAGAAACTAGGTTTGAAACTCATGAATGGGGTGTACTGGAATTATGAATCAGACCCACATTTACTGATTGCAGGCGGTACAGGGGGAGGTAAGACAGTGCTTTTAATGTCCTTACTCTCAGCCTTAGCTCGTGTAGGTAGAGTGAGTATCTGTGACCCTAAGCGCTCGGACTTTGTCGGTTTAAAGGATGTTCCAGTTTTTAAAGACCGTGTTTTCATCGATAAAGAAAGTATGATGAATTGCTTAAGGCAAGCTGTTGAATTTATGGATCAGCGCTATGATACCATGACCAGTCATCCAGAATATAAGCCAGGCAAAAGGTATTCAGATTATGGGTTACCTCCTGACTTTATTCTTTTTGACGAGTGGGCAGCATTCATTGCAAGTTTATCTTACCAAGAATATGATGAAGTGATTCAATGGGTCACTCAAATTGTCTTAAAAGGCCGTGCTTCAGGTGTATTTCTTATCTTGGCTATGCAACGCCCTGATGGGGAATATCTTAAAACAGCACTCCGTGATAACTTCATGAAACGTTTGGCGGTTGGTCGTTTAACGGCTTCAGGTTATCGTATGATTTTTGGGGATGAAAACGAAAAGAAAACCTTTAAATACATTAAAGGGAAAATCGGTCGTGGCTATGTTTCAAATAATGGTGAATTGGCACGAGAATTTTATAGTCCACTTGTGCCTATTGCGGAAGGCTATGATTTTATCTCAGAGCTTGCAAAACTTCCTGTGTTGGAAGAAGTTCAACCTGTTCAGCTTGAAGTACCTCCTATCTCAAATACAGAGCAGGAACGTGCTGAAGCAGGACAACTAGAAGATAAAACTTATACTATCACATCTTTAAGTCGCAAATTGGAACAGCCAAATAAAACTGTAAAAACAGTTATTGAACGTTTAGCTGCAGGGGGTTTTTCTATTCGAGAAGAAGCTCCTTATACTGAAGATGATTACTATGCCATTCAATCTGTCTTTTCTGCCAAAGAAGCAGGAGAGTTGACCTTGAATGCGGCTATCGATGAAATCTTGGCGGATGAAGCGGAGTACAAAAAAGATTTTGAGAATTTCAATAAGCCTGTGGCTTAGATTTATTCAAAAAAATTGCTAAAACCTGCAGTCGGCGGTGCGTAAATTATAGGACTTGTCCGTCTGTCCGAAGGACACTTGCCAAAGGCAAGCAATTTTCCACGGTCGCACTGCCCTCACAAACGGTAGTGCGTGACAGCAGTTTCCACTTATTGAGAAGTAGCTTTCTCTATTTGGATTTAATGCGTGCAGTAGCGTAAGCATAGCTCCGTGCGCAGCGTAAGGAGTGAGCGTGCGAATGCACGGAGTGGTGGCGTAAGTCGCCACTCGATAAACCCCCAGAGTGCTAATGAGGGGGGTAAGAAGTGACACTAGCGTAACAATCCCAGTAAACAAGCGAGTTCAGCAGGTGTCACCTGTATAAAATGTTCTGAGATATGACATAATCGTGTGACTGGTGCTTGATTGCAATTAGATAGTGATTAAATAAATTTACTGAGAAGGAGGTCTACAAAAATTGATGTAAAATCTGTAAGGAAAGGCGCTCATGTTACACAACAATTTATGTCTGATGTTCTTGGTATTTCTTTAAGTTATTATAGAAAAATCGAGAAAGGAATTAAACCTCTTACTCCTGAATTAAAGGAAAAGATAAAAATGGCTTTCTTTAAAAGATTTGATAGTCACTACAAAATTATTGCGACGATTGACTATGTGAATATTCGATTTCAAACTTTAAATGTCAACGAAGTGATAAAAGAAGTTTTGGGGTTAAAAATCGAAAACTTTCACTTGAATGATATGAAACGTTACAATTATCCCTTCTTTCTTAATTATGGACATATCAATGTTTACTATCATGATAAAGACTCTAAAGCAGGTGTCTTGATTGAAATGAGTGGTCAAGCATGTCGTGAATTAGAATATGAGTTTGAATATCACCAAAATAAGAAAACATGGTATGACTTCTTTTCAAATGCTATTGATTATGGGTTAAGAAAAGCGCCTGAAAATGAAAATTTTGTAAAAGTAACACGTTTTGACTTGGCACTTGATGAACAGTATAACGAAAAAGAAGGAAACTTCGATTTATTTAGCTTATTGAGTGCCGCACGTGATGGACGGTGGAACGGTCGGAAAAAAAGTTATGCGGCTATTTTGGGAGGAAGAAGAACTGCAGAGGGGTTAGTCAATGATGGCTTATCTCTTTATTTTGGTTCAAAACGTACACACTTATTTTTTCGTTTCTATGAAAAAGATTATGAACGTGCAGAACAAGAAAAAGTTTCAGTCGAATCTGTTCGAGATCTCTACGGTTTAAAAAATCGCTATGAAATAGTCATGCGTAAAGAAATTTCTAATGCTTTTGTAGAGCGTTTTGTCAATGAAAATTTTAATTTTGCGGAAGAAGGGGTTAAGTTGATTAATGATAACTTGACCTTTTATGATAAAGAAGGCAATTTGGATATGGACTGGTATAAGTTGATGGGAACAATGAATGCTTATCACTTTACTGTGCAGCCTGAAGAACCTGATGTCAATAGTATGTTTCATTGGTTTGAAAATGGTGGACCTGCTTCAACATATTTATTATTGAGTAAATATGATGAAATGATGGGAGATAGTCGTTTACAAGAAATCATAGAATCTGCGGAAATAACAGAAAGAAATGAAAAAATACTGGAACAACTCGAACTTATCAAAGGAGGTTAGCCATAGAAACTAATTTGAAACACTTTCACAAAATGCAGGAAAAGCGGCTTTCAAATCATGCAAGATTGCTGAAGATAACTTTAAGCAGTTATACGTTTGATAAAGAAAAGTATGATAATAAAGTTCATGATTCTTTGTACTTTCAACTTACAGATGAAGAATCGGCTCTAAAGACATTAGATGAAGTAGGCTTAATGTTTCCTCATGAAGCGCAACTTTCAAGAAAAAGTTATTATGAAAAACATAAAAATCAAAAAATAGGAACGTTGCCCTATGGTTATAGATTAGCTGTGTATTTTTTAATTGATAATGGTTATGCGGAAGCCGTTTTGTAGAAATTAAAACAATTAAGGAGAATTAATGAAGAAAGTTTTAGGAGTAGTATTGGTCTGGTTTGGTAGACTGGTACTGTTTATATCATTTTGGGTGTGGCTTACAACTTTACTGGCTTGGGAAATATTTACTAATTTAACTGCAGCAAAACTAATCTATCCCTCGTTTTTTATTATGCTTTTCGGCTTAGTTTTTTTGTTAGTTGGAACGCATATAATTTTTAAAGAGATGAAGGAATAAATTTAGAGAAAAAATCTCTTAAAAAAAGAGTAAAGCTGTTATGAAAGCGGCTTTTCAAAAATAATAACATTCAACGTAAGGGAACAGAGGTTCTCTATTTTTTATTTAGAACGGAGGACAAAGTGTTATTTTATCAGAGAAAGAATATACGGAATTAATGGAAAAAATTCAAGCTGGAGAAGAATTGACTGATCTAGAATATCGTTTAATCTTTTCTAGCTTGGATAAACGCCTAGGTTACAATGCAGACGGTACAAGTCGTATTATAGAAGTTTTTGCGGAACGTTGGACTGCTGAAATTTTTGGATAAACATTTTTTATTGAATAATTTCAGATGTGTGAAGGCAAAATCAGAGGAGGGAAAAAATAGAAAGAATAGGAAAACAATATGCCAACACTATCACAAGAAATTAAATCACTTCAAGCAGAAGTAAACGACATTGAAGCACTCTTTGCTGCAGGAAACACTTTTCAAGAAGCAGCTCAAAAGCTCAAAGGAAAAGGTAAAGTTTTACGAACAGTTGAAAATGATACAACGATTTTGGATGATACAATTGAAATTATTGCAAATCGTACAAATGATGTTATTAAAAACTTGGTTAAAGCTTCATCATCTTACAATTTTTCAAAAAAATCTTTCAATGAATTGAAAGCAAAACTTGAAGATGTACAAGCGCAAGCTCGCCGTAGCGCAAAATAAAAAAACAGCGAAAATAGTATAAAAAATGGGTGGGATTTTGCTTTCACACATCTGAAATTATATTAAAAAAGTACTGTTAAACCCTGTATTTATAAGGGAAAAATGGTATAATAGTTATATAAATAAAGCCGAGCAATAATAGCTTCTCGAAGGTGTGGATTTGGGCAAAAGCACCGTTTATTTTCAATAAAAAATGAAAATGGAGAAACTCTGATGAAATTAAACAAAAAACAAACTATTGTAGGTGTTAGCTTAGCAATTCTTTTGCTTGGTGGTGCAGCAGGCGCTACATATTCTCACAATGTGAGAGCTGAAAAGGCTAAACAAGTCCAACAGGAAAAAGAGAAAAAACAAGCAATTGAAAATGCAAAACAAGCAGATAAAGAATTATTGATAAAAGCTAAAGCAAGTCTTGCTGAAGCACAAAAAAGCCCTAGTGCTAATAATTTAGAACTTGCGAAAAAAGCTATTTCTCTTGTAAAAGATGATAAAGCAGCTCAACAACTGACGAAAGAATTAGACGGTATTAAAAATCGTGTAAAACTTGAAACGGAAGCTAAAAAAGCAGTTGCGGATTATCAAAAAAATGCTACAAACGCAGATAAATTGAAAAAAGCACAGACTGCTGTATCAAAATTGACTTCTGATTATAGCAAAACTTTAAAAGCAAAATTAACAAAAGATATTGCAGCTTCAAAAGCACAGGCAGATAAAGCCAAAAAAGCAGAAGAAGCTAAAAAATCAGCTCAAGCTGCAAAAACTGTAGACAATTCAAATCAAACAGCCAAAAGTAATGCTTCAGAAGTGAATCAACCACAAGCTGAAAATTCAGTTGTGACTGATCCAGCACCTGTAAATGATGGTGTAGCTACAAATGATAATGTTAATGCTTATCAACCTACCCCTCAAACGCCACAAGCTCCTGCAGGTGGTGGAAACACCTCAAATCCTAATCCTCCAAGTACTGGTGGCGGTAATGCTGTAACACCACCAACAGGTGGTGGAAATGGGAACTCAGGAAATAATGGTGGCGGAAACGTTACACCACCACCTGCAGAGACATTTACTGGTTGGGTAAAAAATCGAGCAGGACAAACAGTTTGGTCACAAGGTGGTTTTCCTTCACTTGAAGCAGCAGCAAGTGCAGCAGCAGCTTGGGCAAATGCTCAACCTAATCCAGAGGACGCATGGTCATCAGGTGCTTATTAATATAAAAAAGAACGGTGGTTTCTTGTGAAACTGCCGTTTTTCTATTTTGCCCTCAATCAAGGCATAAAAAGGTTTGTAGGAAGAAGAGGATAAAAATAATTTGAAACATGAAGCCTAGAGCCACAACTAGGCTTTTTTATTTTGCGCAAAATAAAAAGATACATAGGAGAAAATTTATGTCTAAATTTAGAAAGAAAAAATTACAAAAAGCACTCACAGAAGAAAAACAAACCCGTTTTCGATTACGTAAATCGGGAAAACATTTTGTGACAACAGCTATGTTATTACTTACCGTAGGTGGGACAGTCGCAGGTCTTGCACAAGCAGATGTCATTAACATTAAACCTTTTTCAAATCCTTCACGTTCGCTTACTCTTCCTGATAAAGGGAGTGTAAATTATAAGTTTTCAGGTACAGGGACGGTCAAGTGGTCGAATGGGCATGACGCTTCCGCAAACTTTATGGAAGTTAACGGTGCGACAATATTCTGTTTAGAACCATTTGTAGATGTCTTTAATGGTGCTTATGCGACAAAGGCAGGGCAAAGTGAAGCAGTTTATCAATTGTGGAACAACATGACAGAGTATCAACGTAATCTTGTAAATAATATTACTTACATTGGTGAAGTGAATAATGCGGAAGCAGACAAAAACATTAACCTTGCGACACAGTTTGCTTTATGGTTGGTTGAAGCAGGACAAAATGAAGTTTCAGGACTTCTTCCTAAAGTTTCAGAGGTTGACACTTCAAAACTGAATAATGTTGTAGGTGGGAATAAAATTACAGGTTTAGAGTCTACTGGTGCGGATATATCTGAGGTTGTCAAATATGCGACTACAATTTTGAAACAAGCAGTCGAAAGTTCTAAAAATCCGGATTTTAACCCTAATCCTTTGACCGTTATTGCAGGTTCAAGTGCAACTGCCACAGATAAAATAGGAGTGCTTGCAGGCGGCGCAGGTGGATACGGTACTCCATTTGATAAGCTTGTTCCTTCAAAAGGGCTGAGTGCTAAACGTGAAGGAAATTCCTTAGTAGTTTCTGCCACTCCATCAGCTATTGGAAATGGTGGTAATGTTAAAGTTTATAACAACATTAATGAAAATTTTGTTCCACATTATATTTACGGCACAATTAATCCTGATGGAAAAGTTGGACAAACGTTATTCGCTACAACAGACCCAGCTCGTTTAGATGGGGAGTTGAAAATAAAAGTTATTGGCTTAGGCGAAGTGACACTTCAAAAAACTTCCACAAACAATGCTTTTGCCAATAAGAAAATGGCAGGCGCAGAATTTACACTCTATACTTCTGATGGCAAACCTGTGAAATGGACGGATGGACACGCAGGATATCCGATTACTTCTACCGCAGGTACGAAAGCTAACAATACAAATGTCGTATTGAAAATGGGTGAAGATGCGAAACTTGGTGTCAAGAACCTTGATTACACCAAATCATATTATTTCATGGAAACAAAAGCTCCAGCTGGTTTTGCTTTAAATGCGGTTAAAATTCCTGTGACTTTTGACGAAAACTCTAAATTTGATGGTACAACAAAGAACTATCAAGATGATGTAGCCACCCAAGATATTCCTACAGGATCAACAACTTTAACAAAGGTGGATGCTGACACTGACTCTTCCGAGACACAAGGTGAAGCCACACTTAAAGGTGTCACTTACGGTCTTTTCCATACGGACGGTAAAGCTGTTGAATGGTCTGAGGGGCTGACAGACAAAACAGCAGGTTCAACTGAAAATCTTCCAATTACACCTACATTTGGTACAAAAGCAGATGATAAGAAGGTAGAGTTGACCATTGACGACTCTAACAAAGTTGGTGTTCAAAACTTACCGTTGAAAGAGAATGGCAAAGCCTTCTACTGGCAAGAGCTACGCACTTCATCAGGTTATTCTCAATCTTCTAAGAAAATTCCAGTGGTCTTTGATGATAAGAGTGAAGTAGATGTTGCGACAAATGACTTTGCGGATAAAGACAAGGCTTCAAACAAAGTTAATGTCTTTAACTTCATGTTTAATAAATCGCAAGAAGTCAACGGTTCACTTACAGGCCTGAATGGTGCAGAGTTTACACTCACGCCAAAAGAAGGGACAAAGGGTAATCCGATTAAAGCCATATCTGGTACAGGAGTAGACTCTAACGGCTTTACTGTCAATGGCTTAACGGTCTTTGATGGTAAAGCCAATGAAGAAGCAGGAAACCCTTCTAAAGATGGTATTGCTATCGGTGACTATACTCTATCAGAAACAAAAACACCAAACGGCTTAAAACCAATTAATGATGTGGATGTTTCGATTGAAGATGAAGTGGACGACAAAGGCAATCCTTTATCTTACACTGCAACCTTTACAGATACAGTCACAGGGCAAGTGATTGATAAAATTAAAGTTGATGCTTCGAGCTTAGTAGATAACAATTTGATGTTTAAGGTTAATCTCGGTATCTTTACAGATAAAATGCAAGCTCAACCTAAAATCACAACAACTGCGACAGACAAAGCAGATGGCGATAAGACATTGGGTGTTGGTCATGCACAAGTTACAGACTTGGCGAAAATCTCAGACCTTCTGCCTAACACTGAATACACGCTTACAGGTACGGTGGTTTATAAAGGCACAGGAAAACCTGTCATGGGTAAAGATGGTAAGCCTGTGACTGCAACGAAGAAATTTACCACGGACAAAGAAGGGAATGCGGAAGTACAACTGGACTTTCCACTTATTGACAATTCACAAGATGAAAACAAGGAGTATACTGTGACAGAGCTTGTGAGTGACAAAGAAGGGAACACGGTTGTAGAAGAAAATAACTTTAAGGAAAATCCTTCTCAAACAGTAAAAGTTGCGGATGCGGACGGTCACACTGAAGTACAAACGAAGGAACTTGAAGTCGGTAAAAATTCTATCACGGACAAATTCTATTATAAGGATTTGGTCGAAGGTACAGAGTACACGGTAAAAATCAAGCAAGCCTATGACCATAACTTGAAAAGAGTGATTGATGTGGATGGTGAGTTAACCTTTACAGCTAAGGGTTCGTCAGGTACGGTTGATGTGCCTGTCAAAATTGATACAGCAAAATATGCAGGGCATAAGATTACCTTGTATGAGGATGCTTGGGTAGGCAAGGAAACGGAGAAAAACCGTCCTATCATCCATCACCACGATAAGAATGATGAAAGTGAAACATTCACTGTTAAGCCAAAAACACCAACTCCTACACCAAAAACGCCTGACACTCCAAAGAGTGTTCTCCCTTCTACAGGTGAAGAAAAAGCTATTTGGAGCTTGGTAGGTATTGGTGCAATCCTTGTAGCATTAGCTGCTGCTCGTCGTGACAAGATTAAAGCTTTTTTTAACAAAGATAAAAAATAATAATAAATATTGACCGTGAAAAGCGGTGAAGTGGTGGGATGGTGGAAAAATATGGAGGTAAAACTTGATAATTTATGAATTGGCAAGGGAGTTAGGTGTGGATAGAGAATCGCTTCTTTTCTTTGCTCAAAAACAAGGTATTGAAGCGAAAAGTATAGCTTCAGAACTGACTTCTGATGATAAGGTTAAATTACTTCAAGCTTTTGATGAAGCAGGAGGAGTTTTAGAACCTGTTGAAGCTGTTTCAAAAATCACAGCACCTCAGGTCACTAAAAATGAAGTATCGCAAAAACAAGGTTTTTTCAAATCAGGTCTTTCTAATTTGAAGAAATATGAAAAGCAGCCAAAAGAACCTAAAATTCCTAAAACTAAAGCAGTAAAAGAAGGAACAGCGCTACGCATTTATAGGCTAGTTGCTCTACTTGTTATTGCTTTGTTCATTGGATTAGGCTATTCGGCTTATAATGCAAATATTCAAGTCACAGAATTAACAAAAAAAGTGAATGAAACGACTCAAACTTTGAGTGAGAATCAAAAAGTTCTTATGGATCAGAGTGAAAAATTGACAGGTCGTGTAAAAACATTAGAAGATGGTCAGAAAAAGTCAGAATCATCCTCAAAGAGTACTGATAAAACGACTTCAGCGCCTAAAGCTAAAGTACAGCCGTCTAAAAATAAAAAATAGAAAGTGGGATTAAAATATGAGTATTGAAGATATTAAACGTGGTTTTATAGTGTTACTCGCTATTGTTGCAGGGGTAATGATTTTTAAGCATTGGAAAAATGGAGCTTGGGTCGAGATACTATCTGTTCTTGGAATTGGTGGTATTATGTGGGCGCTATTCTCAGGTAAAGATATTTTTGCTATGATGTGGCAATTTATCACTGCTATTCTAAAAGTATTTGGAATTCATATAGCGTGATTGCCTATGGAAAAACAAGAGAAATTACATTATGATTATGCGATTGGCTTAGAAACACCTTACTGGATTCAAGAAATCAGGCTACGTGGGAAGGTTTACTGGACTTTTCAAACGCCCTTATCCGTTCCATTTTTAGGTGTCATGAGTTTAAGTGCAGTCGCAATTTTTCTTTTCATTCATCCGCTGCTGCCTGTTTTAAGATATGTGCCTTTTGTGCCAGTTTCGCTCTGTACGATAGTTCCTTGGTTTATAGGAAAAGCCTATGTTGAAAAAGAGCCTGACGGTAAAAAAATGCACTACTTTATTTATGGTACATTTCGGTTTATAAAAAATTTCGGTTTTGATAAACGTTGTATTTATGGTGAGGAACGGAGGGAAGAAGTGCAAGAAAAGATTGTATTTGAAAAAGTAATGCTTTAGATAAAGCTAGAAAGAGGAATATGAAACTTAGTTACCCAATAGAACGTTATAAGGAGAATTTAGTCTTAACCAAAGAAAGAGAAGTAATGGCATTTTATACTATCCCTTATTTTTCTTCTTCTCCAATCAATTTTAAGAAAAAAAGAGAAACAAAAGAAACAATAGAAAAAGCAGTAAAAAAATTATTGCCAAATGCCTATTTTGAACTTTCTTTAGTCTCACGTGATTTTCTTTTGGAAGAAAAAATGTCAGACCTTGCGGAAACATTCGTATCTGAAAATAAAAAATCAGGAGAAGTTTATCTTAAAGAAGTAACGGAACGTTATAAAAAAGAGATGGAGATTCCTTATAAGTATGTTTGGTTACTAGGGGTCTATCTCTCAAAAGAAATGAAAGATATGTCTTTCAAAGAGCTTATTCAAAATGCAATTACAAAACAAACAACAGCTTTGATGAATGCTTTAGGGCGATATGTTCAAGTAGGAGAGGATTGGTCAGAAAATTGGTATCATGCAGAAATGGAACTCAGACAAACTCTTTCAGCGTTAAAACCTGTACCTTTGTCTGATGAACAAATGTATTATTACCAAAAACTTCAATTTTTACCTTATATCCCACATTTGTTTAAAGATGTACTGGAATCAAGAAGTATCAACAATATTACGGATACTATGATTTATGCGAATAATATGGGGGAGTTACAGTTTGTGAGTCCTTATGGTACAAGTTATCTTTCAATTTTACCTATCGGAAAGTCTACAGGAATATTGACCAACAATCATATTGATGAAATTGTTCAAAGTTTCAACTTTCCAATTGGTCTTAAGAAGAAGTGCCATTTTCCTGATATGAAGAGTACTTTTGGCTATAAATCTAAAATGAGCCAAAGTTTAGTTCGTTCAAAAACAATTATGCGAGAAACGGCAAATACAGGAAATGTTATGCACGACCGTATTATTATTGGGCGTAAAGGTTTAAACGACATGGCAAAAAAAGTTCAAGCAAAAGAGCCTATTATTGAATATGGCGCTTTTTTATTTATCGCAGCTTCAAGTCGTGAACAATTGAGAAGCCGTGTAAAAACAGCAATTGGTGCATTTGAAGGTAAATTTGAATTGGAACGTGCACGTATGGATCAAGCCTATCTTTTTCAATCGTTACTCTATGGCGCAAAATTAGACCGTACGACACGTTTTTGGTATCACTCTTCAGATTCTGCAGGTTTTTCTCAACACTTGCCATTTACTACAACAAAGAGCGGTTCAGATTCAGGTTTTCCTTTAGGTCGAGTAGACACAAATTATCACAAGTGGGAAAACTTAGACCAAGCCATCCATGCTTCTAGAAATATTGTTCTCTATAACCCTATGCTTGCCAATAAAGAAGGGATTGCAGGGAAAATTACTAATAATCTCTTAACTACAATTACTGGTATGACAGGTTCTGGGAAGACAATTCTTGCACAAAATCAATTTTTACAAAATGTTCACTCTAAAATTAAATCACTTTATATTGACCCTAAACATAAAGTTAGAGAACAATGGCAAAGTAAATTGAAAGACCCTGTGTGGTGTAAGAAAAATCCTGAGTTGGCAGATGTTGTTGAGCGTATCAATTATGTGACACTTGATTATCAGCAATCAGAAAATACAGGTGTTCTTGACCCTATTGTCTTTTTGAACCCAGAAGATGCTTTGACTGTGGCTAAAACCATGCTTAAGTATTTGGGTGAGGGAACGTGGAAAAAAGATGAAACCACAGCTATTTCTCAGGCAGCAAAGGAAGTTGTCAAGCGTAAAATTAAAGGCGAAACAGTTGGCTTTATGCATGTTATTGAACTTTTAAGAAAATCAAAAAATGAAGTTGTAAGGGCTGCAGGAGAGTATCTTTTTGAAGCAGTGGATGGCTCTATTTTGTCTTTAGCCTTTTCTTATGGTGATGTCAAGGGGATTTCTTTTGAAGAACATGGTACGCTCTTAGAGATTGCGGATTTAGAATTGCCTGAATCTGATTCAGATGATGAACTTTCAGAAGAAGAACGTAACTCTGTCGCAGTGATGATGGCATTAGGGACATTCTGTAAACGATTTGGTTCAATGAATGATAAAGAAGAAACAGTCGAATTTATGGATGAAGTTTGGGTGATTACAACTTCTAAAGAAGGTAAACGTATCATCAAAACTATGAAGCGTGTCGGACGTTCTCAAAATAATAAGTTAGTTCTTATTTCGCAGTCTGTCAATGATGTGAAAGATTCAAAAGATACAACGGGCGCAGGTGAACGTTTTTGTTTCTATGAGGACGGAGAAGAAGAACAAATTTTACGTACCTTGAAATTAGAAGTCAATGAAACTAATCTTCAATGGATTCGTAACATGAATCAAGGGCAATGTGTGTACTTAGATGTTTTTGGTAATATTAATCGTATTTCAATTGAAATCCCTGAAGCGTGGCTAGAATTATTCTCACCAGAAATTGATTCAGAACAATCTCAGTTAGAAAAACAATATCAAAAACGTTAGGAGGTAAATATATGGATTTTAGTATTCTATATAAAGGTATAATGAAATATGAAATTTACCGAGAAACAGTTGGAGGTAAGATTGCAGAGCCAGTGCCTTTATTTTGGAATTTCATATCAAGTATTCTTATTGGTATGCCATTCCAAATCTTTAAAATACAGGCAGTAATGGTTAGTTTTTTGACAAATCTTCTTAATATTTCAAGCTCTTTGAAATCTGTTCAAGCAACCATGATGACCAATGCTAAAGCTATCTTCTTAGGTTTTATTGGTGGTTCAAATGGTGCAATTGCGCAGGCTTCAGGGGCAGGAATGTTATTGGTTTTCACAGGATTTTACTTGTTTTACCAATATACTAATGGTAAAGGCAATTTCATGCGTGCCTTTATACATTTGATGGCAGTTGTTGCGACTATGTTTTTCTTTTTTGGAAATTTTACGGTAACAACACAAGCAGGAAATAGTAAAACAGCTATGGGCGGTCAAATCCTCTTTGATACAGTAACCAATATTGCAGATACTGCTAAAAAAGAAATTAATAACGGTATGACTGGTTTTTCTAATACAGAAGAATCAGGTGATTTTATTGAAAACTATGTGGTTAAACCTACCGCAAATTTTATCAATACAGGTAACCCTGCAGGGATCATTGATTTTGAAACTGGAGAAGCATTTGATTACAATAAAGCAAATGGAAGTGGTGGACAAGCATATGTAGATAATTTAGCTAGAGGAGGTAAAGGAAATCCTTATCTTAAAAATACAGGTAAGCAGTTAGGATTTCAAGTTGCTGCAGGTTTCATGGGAGGTATGAATTTATGGATTTATGCTGTTCCAATTATTGCAGTCAATTCTACTATATCAGCTCTTTCACTCTTGGTTTGTGTTTTTGTTATACTCATACCTTTGAGCGCTCTGTTGAGTTTTGTTCCGTGGTTTAGAAATGCTTTCTTTACGACAATAAAAACAACGCTTGGCTTATTGGTTGCACCGTCTATTTTAAGTGTTATGCTTGGAATGTTATTCTTTTTAATGATACAGATTGATTATGGTGTGTTAAGTCTGATTATTGGTAAACCACAAACGAATTTAGAAGCCGCAGTATCAGGGTTAAGCAGTATAGAATTTCTTATATTTTTCCCAGTTGTTTTTATCCTGAAAGTAGTATTCATGACGATATTATGGAAAAATCGCTCTGGTATTTCTCAAAAAGTTGCAGGTACAAATATGGCTACAGGCAATGCGGAGCTTTCACATATGAAGATGGAATGGGAAAACTTTAAAAATGGGTTTAAGGAAAAAGCAGAAGGTGGTGCTAAGGTTGCAGCAGGTGTTGCGACAGAAAATCCAGCACTTATTGCTGATGGAGCTTCCATGGTTGCGCCTAATATGACGAATGGATATAATCGTTTTCAAGAAATGAAGCAACAGTCTTCTGAAAATATTCAGGAACCTGAAAAACAGCCTGAAGAACAAAATTCCAATGATAGTCAAGTTTCAGATGCAGCGCAGCCTGAAGAACAGAAATTTGCAGAAGAAAATCCAAATATTGAAATATCACCTGAAGCAGAGGTATTAACTATGGAAGATGATAATACCGAACATGAAAATACAGAAAACTTTATCTCTGAAGAAACACAAACTATTGAAAATGAGAATGAAGAAACAATGGAACAAGTAAACATACAAGTTTTACAAGATAATTCTTTTATTGAAAATTCATTTGCAACGGAAGAAGTTCCTATTATTGAAGGGGCTATTGATGAAAAAGATTTAATTAGTTGGGAAGAAGCGAATCATGATCTCCAAGAAGTGAGGGTATAGTATGAAGAAAATAGGGTTAATAATTGCAGGAGTTCTCACTCCTGTTTTTCTTTTCTTTGGACTTATCTTGGTTCTCTTTGGCTCAATGTTAAGTATTGGTAGTCAAGAAGAGCTACCTGATATTTCAGGGAACGGCACACCGCCAGTCACAGGACAAGCCCTTGAAGTTGCGACAAAAACTTATCAGCACTTGATGAAAGAACATAAGTTTACTTCGGCAGGTGCTTCAGGGGCGCTTGCAGTAGGTCAGCGTGAAAGTATGTTTAACCCACAAGCTATCAATCCTGCGGGAGGTGTTGCAGGACTTTTCCAATGGTCTGGATGGGGGAGTTTCATTAATGGAGACCGAATTCATTCAGAAGGTTCGATTCAAGGTATGGACTTGTCTACACTGACACTTGAAAATGAATTTAAACTGATGGATAAAGAATTAAACGGTTCTTATTCAAAAGTAAAAACTTTGTTAAGCAAATCCAAAGACCCTGTGCAGGCAGCTAAAGATTGGTCGCTTTACTATGAAGGTGTGAGCCTATCTGATGGACAAACAAATTTGGAAATGATTTCTCAGTTAGCGAATCAATGGTATGCCTACTTTAACGGTTCAGGTTCATCAGGTGGAGATATAAAACTCCTTAATGATGTATTAGGTAAAAAGGTAGGGACAGGACAATGTTATGCTTTATCTGATTACTATGTGAATAGTATCAGTGGTTTTCATCTTCAAGGACTTTGTGCGTTTAATATTGGTTCAGACAACTTTAGTGCCTTTACTTCTCACGGTTGGAAGGTCATTATGAAACCAAAAGCCAGTGAACTTGTAGCAGGTGCAGTTGTCAATTGGGGCTTCGGACCAGTCGCAGGTTCGGCAAGTGAGAATCCTTACGGACATACTGGTGTCATCAGTACAGTAAAAGGGAATAGTTTTACAACCTATGAGCAAAATGTAGGGGGAGTTCAAATTGTTCAAAAAATGAATCGCACATGGGATGACAGTATTACAAGTATTGCTATACCACCTAAAAAATAGTAGGGGAGACAAAAAATGAAAAGAGTAAATTTATTAATATTTGGAGTTTCTTCATTGTTGTTACTTTCAGCTTGTGGCAATAACGAAATTGTTAAGCCAGATAAAGTAGAAGTATCATCTTCGCAACAAATAAAAAAATCATCTTCAAATGAAAAGGTAGAATCGAATAAACCTTCAAAAAGTGCATCAACCTCTGAAGATAAATTTGAAGCAGCAAAAGCAAGAGATGTAGTCGGAGAATTTCTTGGCAGTTATTACAATTATGATTCAGAAAACAAGCGTAATGAATTGACTAAAGCTTTTTGTACTTCAGAGGTTCAGAAGAAGCTGCACTTAGTCAAAGTGGAAAAAGAAATAAAAATGGAATCATCCATCATTTCTTCAGATATTTATGAAGGAGAAGAAGGACAATATTTAGCTTTGGTTACTTATTCACTTAATGGCAATCAAGTGACACCACAGGTATTAAAAATAAATGTGGAGCAAAAAAGCAATCAGTACTTAATATCTAGTGTTGATTTTCCATTAATGAATTGAGGAGGATGTTTTGAGTACAAATAGAATAAGAGATGAATCATGAGGTTCATTTCATATAAAAATTAAGAAGTAAAGACTTGTCGTGGAACAAGTCTTTTTTATTTTAAAGGAGAAGATATGGAAACACCCAAAATATATATTGTAAACTTAAGCAGCTATAATAATGGCAATACAAGGGGCAAATGGTACGAACTGCCAGTTGATATTGGTAGAGTTGAACGAGAATTGCAGCTTGATCCAGAGCATGGGGAAGAATATGCAATTCATGATTTTGAAAATTTTTATGGATTTTCAGTAGGCGAATATTCTTCTATTAGTGAACTTAATGATTATGCGGAAAAACTAGAAGAAATATCAGATTTAGACCACATCAAAGAATTTTTGGAAATATATTCAATAGAAGATGTTATTTCTTCTAAAGATGATTTGGAATTTGTAGAAGCTGAAGATGATGAAGATTTAGCAGCGGAAGTGGTTGCACAAATGGGAGGAGTAGAAACTCTAAGCCAATCCACTTTGGAACAGTATTTCAACTATGCAGCTTTTGGTCGTGACTTAGCAATAAGTGATTATTCTCAAACGTCACATGGCTATGTACGTAACATTTAGGAAATTAGTTTAGGCAGTGATAATTGCTGCAATGTAAAAATAAAATCGGTGAATATTAAGGGTGAGAGAAATCTCGCCTTATTTTTGGATAAAAAGAGCTTATCAATGTTTGATGGGTTCTATTGTGTCTAAAAAATAGAGAAGGGAAAAAGAAATGGAAGAACGATTTACAGATTTATGCACACCAAATAAGTTAGCAGAAATTTTTGAATATGAGAAAAAGACAATACAAAATTATATTAGTCAGATGAGAGGGAATCATGAGTTCAGTAAATATGTAGTTGGACCACGAGGGCACACTATGGTAAGTTATGCAGGGTTTTACGATTATTGGATAAGTAAAGGAGAAAAGCAACGAGAAATGTTATAATAACGGTATACACATTTTCTTGCTTGGTTTACAGGGAGAATAAATGTTTTATAAAAAGTTAGAAAATGGTAAGTATCGCTATTTTGAAAAATTTTTTGACAAAAATCAAGGGAAATGGCGACAAACAACAATTACACTTAATTCAAAAAGTAGAATTGCACAGTCAGAAGCAAGAAATAGATTATCTTTAAAAATTGAAAAAATACTTTTAAAAGAAGAAGTTCAAATTCTACAAGAAGTACCTACAGTTGACGAAGTTTTTAAAGAGTGGAGAGAAATTCGAGATGAAGAATTAAAGGCTTCATCTGTTCATACTGAAACATGGGCTTTCATTAAGTTTTTGAAAAAGTTTGGAACAAAACCAATATCCAATGTTACAGGACAGGAAATACAGAGATTTATTTTAGATTTAAATTTAGCACCGACAACACGTGTGATAAGAAAAACTTATTATAATTTGTTATTCGAGTATGCTCAAAAGGTTGGATATATAAAAAGTAACCCAATGTTGCAGGTTGTTTTACCTAAAATTAGAGCTACTTCAGATGATGTAAGAAGAAAACAAAATGGGTTTCTTGATCGTAAAGAAATGAGATTAATTCTTAATTATGGGTATAGTTTGTCAAAGTATCGAAGACAGACAGCATTATTTGAATTTATGTTTCTAACGGGTTTACGTATAGGAGAATTGCTTGCTTTAAAATGGGAAGATATTGATTTTCAAAAAATGTCTCTAACTGTTAATCATACTTTAAATTTACATGGTTATGTAGCGAATGCAAGACAGTTGCTTTCACCTAAGACTGCGCATTCATATCGTACTATTTCATTGAATAAAAGATGTATGGAAATATTAGAGTTATTTTCTAAGGATAGTTATGATAAAGAATTTATCTTTGTAAGTGAAAAAGGTCGTATTTATGGGAGAGACGAATTATCAACCTATTTTAAGAGAATTTGTTCTAAAAAGTTGGGGAGTGAAGGTGAAGAACGGCGTTATCATTTACATATGTTAAGACATTCTCATATTTCATTATTAGTTGAAATGAATGTACCTATCAAGGTGATTATGGAACGAGTGGGGCATTCAAATGAGAAAATGATTTTACAAGTGTACAGTCATGTGACCAAAAATATGCGAAATGATTTAAATTTTAAAATGAATGAGCTTAGTTTTTAGGACTAACCAAAAACTAACCAAACTAGGCGGAAAGAGAGGGAAAGTTAGGGAAAACAGAGGAGGTGAGATTATCTTGAATAGCTGTGAAACAGCTTATTTAAAGGGTTTATGGGCTTCTGTTTTCTAAAATGAACTTATGAAACTAACAGACAGTATACAATACCTGAAAGGTGTCGGACCTAAATCTTTTGAAAATTATCAAAAGCTTGGCATTTCCACAATACAGGATTTATTGCTTTATTTTCCTTTCCGTTATGAAGATTTTGCTGGACGCTCCATTTTTGAGTTAGTAGATGGAGAAAAAGCAACGGTGATTGGTGAAGTGGTAACACCCGCTAATGTCCAGTATTATGGATTTAAACGCAACAAACTTACTTTTAAACTCAAACAAGGGGAAGCTGTAGTTGCTGTGAGCTTTTTTAATCAGCCCTATTTAGCGGATAAGATTGAGGTTGGAAAAGAGGTTGCGGTTTATGGCAAATGGGAACAAAAAAAGCAGCAACTGCTGGGCATGAAAATATTAACACAAGCAGAAGATGGCTTTTCCCCCGTGTATCATCTTACCGCAGGGATGAAGCAATCCAGCTTGGTGAAAACAATTCAAATGGCTTTTGAGAGTGGGCTTTTATCGGAATTAAACGAGAATCTGCCAGACTATTTATTGAAAAAGTACCGATTGATGCCTCGGCAGGAAGCGGTACGTGCCATGCATTTTCCAGATGATATGGAGATGCACAAGCAAGCTTTAAGGCGCGTGAAGTTTGAAGAACTCTTTTACTTTCAACTGAAGTTGCAGGCTTTGAAACATAAAGAGAAAGCACAACGCTTTGGACGAAGGGTTATTTTTGACCAGCGGTTGATGGAAGAAAAAATTAAAAATCTTCCTTTTGAACTGACAGGAGCCCAACAAAAATCCTTAGACGAAATTTTAGCAGATATGTCTTCAGCTTACCATATGAACCGTCTTTTACAAGGTGATGTCGGTTCAGGGAAAACAGTTGTTGCTAGTTTAGCAATGTATGCAGCAGTCTTATCTGGGCTTCAAGCTGCTATAATGGTTCCGACTGAAATTTTAGCGCGACAACATTTTGCTAACTTACAAAATCTTTTTCCTGAACTAAAAATTAGTCTTCTTGTTTCGGGATTAAAAGTTGCGGAGCGAAGAGCGATACTAGAAAGTTTAGCAAGTGGTCAGACACAAATGGTTGTGGGAACGCACGCTTTAATTCAGGAAGGGGTTGATTTTTATGATTTGGGGCTGGTCATTACCGATGAACAACATCGCTTTGGGGTTAACCAACGGAAAGTCTTACGCGAAAAGGGTCAAAATCCTGATGTACTTATGATGACTGCGACACCAATTCCTCGGACCTTGGCGATCACAGCTTTTGGTGATATGGATGTCTCCATTATCGACGAATTACCTAAAGGGCGGCAACCGATTACGACCAGATGGGTAAAACACGAGCAACTTCCAGAGGTCTTGAAATGGATAAAAGAAGAACTGGAGCAGCAGGCACAAGTCTATTTTATTTCACCACTTATTGAAGAATCAGAAGCTTTAGATTTAAAGAATGCTGTAGCTCTTTATGAAGAACTAAACCAATACTTTGGCGAAGAAACAGGCATAGGTTTACTGCACGGGAAAATGAAAAATGAAGAAAAAGACCAGATCATGCAGACCTTTAAAGCAGGGGATTTGTCGGTTCTGGTTTCCACAACGGTTATTGAAGTTGGTGTGGATGTGCCAAATGCAACGATTATGGTGATTATGGATGCGGATCGTTTTGGGCTCTCTCAGTTGCATCAGTTAAGAGGCCGTGTAGGACGGGGGAGTAAGAAGTCCTATACGATTCTCGTTGCCAATCCCAAGACAGAATCAGGTAAAAACCGGATGAAGATAATGTGTCAAACGCAGAATGGTTTCCGTTTAGCTGAAGAAGACCTGAAGATGCGCGGATCCGGAGAAATATTTGGCGTACGTCAATCAGGTTTACCAGAATTTCTAGCAGCTGATATAGTGAATGACTACAATATTTTAGAAGTGGCACGTCAAGAAGCGCAGGAAATTTTTAAAACACCTGACCGTCCAGAATATCAGATGATGCTTGCAGACTTGGATGTTGACGGTGGTTTTGATTAACGTTTCAATTATGAATTCAAGAAAGGATGATAAAAATGGGACTTCTCTTAGCATTTCTAGGTGGTGGACTTTCTTTGCTGAACTTTTCTGCCGAATGGCGGTTTCTTTCCTTGCAGCTTATTTTCACTCTCCTTTCCTTAAGTAGTATGTTCGCCTATAAAGGAAAGCGCACAAGAAGATCCTATGAAGGAGATGGCACAAGTATCTTCACCTTTGGCTTTGCCTTGTGTTTCCTTTCATTTATCGGATCAGCATCGATTCTTCTGGCCTTATTCATGGGCTGGCAGTGAATAAAAAAACATAAGTAGAATATCTCCTACTTATGTTTTTTATTTTCCTAAGCAGAACTGACTGAAAAGCTGAGTAATCAGTTCATCTGGTGCAGCTTCTCCAGTTATTTCACCAAGCAATTGCCAACAACGTGTGATATCTACTTGGATGAGGTCCACAGGAAGTCCCATCGCCAAACCTCTATTTGCTTCCTTCAAGGCATCTAAAGCTTGTTCGACTAGGCCGATATGACGTGCATTGGAAAGAGTAGTTGCATCTTTTGTTTCAATCTCCCCAGAGAAAAATAGCGCGCGTATTTGTTTTTCGACGGCATCAAGATTTTCATTTTTTAAGGCAGAAATTCTGATAAAGTCTTTAGGGAGTTTTTCGAGCTCAATTTTTTCTGGTAGATCGGTCTTATTCAATAAGACGATACGGTTTGTCGAAGAAGAAAGTTCCAACAATTCCAGATCTTTGGGAGTTAAAGGTGACGAAGCATCAAGCACAAGTAAGACCAAGTCGGCTTCTTCTAAGGCTTTTTGACTACGCTCAACACCGATCTTTTCGACGATATCCTCAGTTTCTCGTATACCAGCAGTATCAATTAACTCAAGGGGCACACCACCAATATTGGCAAACTCTGTGATAACATCACGTGTTGTTCCGGCTATGTCGGTAACTATGGCTTTTTCCTCACGTAAAAGTTGATTGAGCAAACTTGATTTACCAACATTTGGTCGGCCAATAATTGCTGTTCTCAAACCTTCACGCAGAATCTTACCGCGTTTAGCTGTGGCAAGAAGTGTTTCCAGAAGTTGCTCAAAATGGGCTGTTTTTTCCAGAAGCATTTGACTTGTCATCGTTTCAACGTCATCATATTCGGGATAATCAATATTGACTTCCACTTGCGCGAGCGATTCTAAAATTTCTTGACGAATGTTGTTAATCAAGTTAGAGAGGCTTCCATCGAGCTGTTTTACAGCAATATTGGCTGCCTGATCTGTTTTAGCACGAATCAAATCCATTACGGATTCGGCTTGCGCCAAGTCAATACGTCCATTTAAAAATGCACGTTTAGTAAATTCACCTGGTTCAGCGAGGCGAGCGCCAGAGCGCAGCAGGAGTTGCAAAATTTCTTGGGTGACAGCAATTCCGCCGTGTGTGTTAATTTCCACAAGATCTTCACGCGTAAAGGTTTTTGGAGCTTTCATTACAGAGAGCATAACTTCATCAACGAGACGGTCCTCGTCAAAGATATGACCATAGTTGATGGTGTGTGAAGCAACTTTATCGAGATCTTTCCCTTGAAAGACCTTTTTAGCGATTGAGACAGCATCGCTACCAGACAATCGGACGATAGCAATTGCTCCTTCACCTAAAGGTGTGGAGATGGCTGCTATAGTATCAAATTCTTTTGTTATCATATTTTTATCCTAATTACTAATTTCAGTATGCCCTATTATATAACAAGTCGTCATAAAAATAAAGATTCGTCAACTCTTTCTTAAAGGTTTATCTTATCCATATTAAGCAAAATTCTAGTAAAATAAAAGTATGAGATTGGATAAATATTTGGCGGAAGCCGGGCTGGGATCACGTAAAGAAGTTAAGGTGATTCTCAAGACAGGAAAAGTGACAGTGAATGATCAGAAGGTGAAAGACGGCAAACTACATGTTGAGCCAGATAAAGATTCTATAAATTATGATGGGCAACCCATAGGCTATCAAGAATTTTATTATTACCTCCTTAATAAACCCGCTGGTGTTGTTTCGGCAACGAAGGATAATAAGGACAAAACAGTTGTCGAATTATTAAAGGGAAAAGATTTTCGCGAAGATCTTTTCCCTGTAGGGCGCTTAGATAAAGATACAGAAGGCCTTCTGTTGCTTACAAATGATGGGCCACTGAGCCATAATCTTCTGAGCCCTAAAAAACATGTAGAAAAAGAATATTTTGCTCAAATCCAAGGCCAGGTTACACAAGAGACTGTTCGAGAATTTGCAGCAGGTTTGACCTTGAAATCTGGAGAAAACGTCAAACCAGGTCAACTTTTTATTGAGAAATCAGAGGAGAATAAAAGTGAAATTCGCCTGATTATTCATGAAGGTAAATTTCATCAGGTCAAACGAATGTTTGAAGCTGTAGGGATGAAGGTAACTTATCTCAAACGGTTACGTATGGGAAGTTTAAGATTGGATCCGGAATTAACTAAGGGAGCATACCGTCCGCTCACAGAAGAGGAAATTTTAAAACTCAAGGAGTAGCTATGGAAGAAATAGTTTCTGTAAAAAATCTAAGTGTCCAATTTGAAAAAGAAGAGGTTTTAAAAAAACTATCTTTAAGTCTCTTTGCAGGAGAGATTGTTGGACTCATCGGTCCTTCAGGTTCGGGAAAGTCAACTTTTATGAATGCATTATTCGGGATTGTTGCTCCTAATAGTGGAGAAATCAAACTACTTGATATCTCGATTCCTAACCGCAAAGTGATGCGCAAAATTGGCTATATGGCACAGTCGGATGCCTTGTTTACAGAACTTACAGGGAAACAAAATATGGAATTTTTTGGAGCCCTGCAAGGAAAAATAAGTGAAGAGGAGCTGCTCAAAGCTGCTCAAACCGTTGGGTTAACATCAGCTTTGTCCAAGGCTGTTTCGAAATATTCTGGTGGAATGAAGCGTCGCTTATCTTTAGCAATTGCTCTCCAGACGGGTGCTCCTCTCTGATGCCTAGATGAGCCCACAGTTGGTATTGATCCAGAACTTCGACAGGAAATATGGACAGAGCTTAAGCGACAAGCAGAGATGGGCAAAGCTATTCTCTTGACGACACACGTAATGGAAGAGGCAGAGCGGTGTGATCGAGTTGTTTTATTAAGAGACGGGCACTTTGTGGCCCAAGGAAGTCCTGAAGCCCTTAAATCCCAGTTTCATGTTACTACTGTGGAAGAGGCATTTATTCAAGCAGCTCAAGCAGGTGATTATGATGAGAATTAAAGCGATTTTTAAACGTATACTGCTACAAAGGTTGAGAGATAAACGAAGCTTGGCTTTACTTTTCTTTGCTCCCCTTGGCATTATCAGTCTTTTATATTTTCTTCTTCAAGTTCCTTCGGATATAAAATATCGTGTGGGTCTACAAGAAAACCAACCTGTTTTAGCACAAGTTCTCAAGCAGAACGAAAAACTAAAAGTGATTGAAATAGAAGAAACGTTAAATACTCGAGAAACAGTAAATACTCACAATTTAGATGCTCTGATACAGCTGGTAGGAGATGAAATAGAAGTAACTTATGCAAATAGAGATACGTCAAAAACACAGGCACTTACTCAGATGATTGGACAAATTGCTCAAAAGATCCCAGCGAGTATGCGAGAAAACCAAGCAAAAAGTTCTGCAGAAAAAGTGCCGCAAGCCTCGTTAGAAACACTAGCTCTGAACATAAAAAGTCATTATCTTTATGGTGACAGTTCCCTGAGTATGTTTGATAATTTAGCGCCACTGCTGGTAAGTTTCTTCGTTTTCTTCTTTGTCTTTTTAATATCAGGCATTTCACTTGTTAATGAACGAAGCAGTGGTACACTTATGCGAATGCTGGTTACACCTGTAAGACGTACTGAAATTGTGGCAGGTTATACTTTAGCCTACGGTTTCCTCGCACTACTTCAAACAAGCTTAATTGTACTTTGGACACGTTATGTTTTACAAATGCAGATTTTGGGGAACTTTATATTAGTCTTGTTGATTAATTTATTGATTGCTCTGATTGCGCTGTTGATTGGACTTTTGTTGTCTGCCCTTGCGAAAACTGAATTTCAATTTATTCAGTTTGTTCCGATAGCTGTCGTACCACAATTCCTTTTTTCAGGTATTATTAATGTCGACACAATGGCAGCGCCCTTACGCTGGATTGCACATCTTATGCCTCTGTATTATGGCGTTGATGCACTTCAAAAAGTAGTGAAACAAGGCGAAGGTTTCTCTCAAATTGGAAACAACCTGTTTATTTTAGGAATGCTTGCTCTTGTATTTTATGTAGCTAATGTAGTGGCTTTGAAAGGTTTAAGAAAAACTTAGATATTCAAATAAAAAGCGAGTTGTTTTCGCTTTTTTGTTATAATGATTGAGAAGAGTATTTGAAGGGATTTTACAAATGGAAAATTTAAAAAAACAAGTGGGTATAAAAGCAGCTGAGTACGTGAAGTCTGGTATGATTGTTGGATTGGGAACAGGTTCAACGGCAGCTTTCTTTGTGGAAGAATTGGGGCGCCGTGTTAAAGAAGAAGGTTTAGATATTGTTGGAGTAACGACGTCAAATGTAACCAGTCAGCAAGCTGCAAGTCTTAATATCCCTTTAAAATCAATTGATGAAGTGGATTATGTTGATTTGACAGTAGACGGTGCAGATGAAATTGATACAGCCCTTAATGGTATTAAAGGTGGTGGTGCGGCCTTGCTGATGGAAAAAATCGTTGCAACATATTCTAAAGATTATATTTGGATTGTTGATGAAAGTAAACTTTCAGAAAATCTTGGCAGTTTTAAAGTTCCTGTCGAAGTTATCCCTTACGGCTCAGAGCAGTTGTTCCGAAAATTTGCAGCGGCTGGTTATGCACCAACATGGCGGATGAATGCCCAAGACAAGCTCATCACTGATATGCAACATTATATTATTGATTTGCATATTGAGAAGATTACTGAGCCAGAAAAGCTGGCTGAAGAGCTTGATTTAACAGTGGGAGTTGTCGAACATGGTTTGTTTAATAACATGGTCAAAAAAGTTATTGTTGCAGGACAAGGCGGAGTTAAACTTATAGAAAAATAAAAAGAAGGAGTGTGCTCCTTCTTTTTATTTGTTCTTAAGCCATTGTTCTACGCCCCACTTATGAGAACCGCGCTTGAGTTTAACCAAAGCAGTCGGAACGTCAAACCAGAAAATTTTATTGAAATCCTCAAGAGGAACCTGATCAAAATGAACTTCCAAAGTCTCATAGATATAAGCAGGATTGCAAAAATATTTATCCCGATGTGAGCTATAAAAATATTCGTCGGCCTGTCCGAAATAACGTCCTAAAGTCGCAGTCGCACCTAACTCTTCCAGAAGTTCTCTTTCTAAGGCGCGAGCATGGTTTTCATCTGCTTCAATTTCTCCACCAGGGAGAAAAAAGGCTCCGTTTGGTGCTTGCACAAGACAGATTTGGCTCTTGTTTTCACGTGAAACAATACCATACACTCCATAGCGGTATTGGTAATCAACTCCGGCAATTTTTTCACCGAAGACTGGAATTTCTTGTTGTGTCATATTTACGGACCTCCGATATAATTTTATAGAAGAAAATTTAATTATATTCTATCAAAAAGTTGACAATTTTGATAAAATAAAGAGGCTAAACAAAGCTCTTGCGAAGGGAAATATGAACAGTGAAAAAATTCAATCTTAGTAAAATGATTATTATCGCCTTAATTATTGTTATTTCAGCATTTACAGCAATCTTCATCTCGGCTGATAATTTTAAAAATAATAAAAATCCATCAACGATGACACAAATTATTAATGATGGTACAGGAACCATAGACAGAATCATTGGTGCACCGATCCGCTTTGTTCAAGACAAAGCCAATCAAGTGGGCAATCTTTTTGATACATACAAGCAAAATCAGTCCCTAAAAACGCAGGTGGCAGACTTAAGTAGTTCAAAAAATAACCAAGAAAGTCTAGAAGTTGAAAATAAAGAATTAAAAGAAGCATTGAAGCTTCAAGAAACATTGACAGACTATAAGAGTATTTCTGCAAATGTGATTACCCGTAATCCGGCCAGTTGGGCAGATACGCTCGTAATTGATAGCGGCAGTAAACAAGGCATCAAAAACCGTCAACTCGTCATGGCTAATGGGGGTGTTATTGGGCGTGTAAGTCAGGTAAACGAAAATTCCTCTAAAGTTTCCTTGTTGAGCTCCGATAAAGGTATTGACGCTAAAATCCCCGTTCGCCTTGGTAGCCCGAGTGATCCAGTAAATGGACTTCTTGCGAGTTATGATGATGATCAGAATGCTTATGTTGTCACTTCTTTAGTAGGGGAAGGTAATATCGAAAAGGGAAGCCAAGTTGTTACTAGCGGTCTTGGAGGAGATTCGCCGCGGGGTCTCTTGCTTGGAACCGTAATTGATGTTAAAGAAACAGATCAAGGCTTGAACCGTAAAGTATATGTGAAACCTGCCAGCAATTTGTATGATATCCGGTTTGTCTTTGTGATTCAAGGCATGATTGGAGGCAACTAAATATGAGTCGTTTTAGCTTCCAATTTTTTAGTCCCTTATTTCTTTTTTTCCTACTCTTGCTTGATGGGCAGCTGACGCATTTCTTTACGGCTTTGTCTGGTGGAAGTATCATGCCTGTAAGCCACTTGTTGCTCATTTTTATGGTATATACTGTGACACAGCACCGTCATAGCTATGTTCTTATCGTAGGTGTTCTTTTGGGAATTATCTATGACAGTTACTTTTTGGGAATTTTTGGTATTGCAAGTTTGATTTTACCTCTTATTGCTCTTTTCGTTTATCAAATCCAAACGGTTGTCTTTACCAATCGTTGGACACGTTTATTTACAGTGATTATCATTGTTTTTGCTTTTCAAGTTTTAAGTACGCTTATTGTTAACTTAGTTGGTGTTGTCAATGTCAACTTTGTCTCATTTATCGTTAGGCAACTTGCACCAACGTTAGCCCTAAATATTGCCTTTGCAATACTGCTGCAATGGCCTTTAGAAAAGATGTATCGCCTTCGGTGAACATCTTTTTGTAATTAAAGAGTAAAAAAAGTATTCTTAAAGAAATTAAATTGACTTGATTAAGTTATAAAAGAGTGTTATACTTGGGACTATCTTAGCGTTATATTTATAAATTATAGAAAACGGGAAGAAAAGAAAACTATGAAAAAGAAACTTATCACAGCATTGATGTTGTCGACAGTCATTTTATCTTCGGGTGCAAGCCTTGGAGCGGTAAAAGCGGACAGCACAGACGATCAAATCGCAAAGCAAGATGCAGCAATCAGCGCTGCTAAAAGTTCTTCTGCTGAAGCGCAAGCAAAAGTAGATGCGATTCAATCACAAGTAAATAGCTTACAATCTAAAAAAACTTCAACAGCAAATGAAGTAAATAAATTGATGAAGGAGCAAAAAGAACAATCAACAGAGATTGCTCGTTTGCACAAAGACATCAAAGAACGTAACACAGCTCTTGAAGCACAAGCACGTAGCGCTCAAACAAGCGGTTCAGCGACAGACTATATGTCTACTATCTTGGATTCAAAATCTTTGACTGATGCAATTCAAAAAATGACAGCGATGGCAACCGTTTCTGGTGCCAACAAAGCCATGCTTGAAAAGCAACAAGAAGATGAAAAAGCTATTCAAGCTAAGTTGAAAGATAATGAAGCAAAATACGCTAAAGCTACAAAACTTCAACAAGAGTTAGAAACACAAAGTAACGAGTTGGCAAGCCAAGAAGCCGCCCTCAAAGTTGCTCAGTTAAATTATCAAACAACAATTGCTAACTCTGAGAGTAAAAAACAAAGTTTGATTGATCAAAAAGCAGCTGCAGTAGCTGCCCAAGAAGCTGCAGCTAAAAAAGCTGCAGAAGTGGAAGCTGAACAAGCTGCTCAAGCTGCTCAAAAAGCACAAACAGAACAAGCTGCAGCATCTAAGAGCGAAAATAAATCAGATGCAAGTACAGTAAATACAGAAACAGTACCTGTTGTTACAGCACCTGTTGAGACTACTCCAGCGGCTTCTGCACCAGCAGCATCAACGCCAGCTGTAGAAGAAAGCAAACCAGCATCAAACAATAACACAACAACTACGAATACTGGTTCAAACTCAACTACAACTACTGATACTGGGTCAAATAATACTAACAATAATAATGTATCTGGTGGTTCAGGTTCATCAAGTACTCCAGGAACAAGCTTGAGCAATCCTTACCCTTGGGGACAATGTACTTGGGGTGTTTGGGAATACTTCGGTGGAAGTATTCCTACTTACGCTGGTAACGCCGGTGACTGGGTAGTTTACGCAAATAGTGGACCAGCAGTTGGTACAATTGCGGTATTCCCTCCAGGTAACCAAGGCGCAGGTGGCGTAGGTCACGTTGCTGTGGTCACAGCTGTAAATGGTGATAAACTTACTGTCTCAGAAACAAACTTCTCAGGTCCTAATGGTGGAGGCCTCGGCATCCGCACAACTCGTGAAGTGTCAGCTGCAGGTGTAAGTTTCATCCGCCCATAAGAAATAACTCAAAACAAGTAATGAAATATTGCTTGTTTTTTTGTGCATTGATAAAAAACAGAAACCGACAGAAACAAATTTAAACGTAACTGTAATTTATTTGTTACAAAACAGGTGAAGGCACATGATACAATATACTATATTCACCGAACTAACCTAGGGAGGCAAATTTAAAATTTTATGAAGAAAAAACTTATTACAGCATTGATGCTCTCGACAGTCGTGCTTACGGCTGGCGCACCTTTTGCTGCCGTAAAGGCTGATTCAACAGATTCAAAAATTGCACAACAAGATTCAAAAATCGCTAATGCAAAGAATGAAGCTGCTAAAGCGCAATCACAAGTTGATTCAATTCAATCACAAGTAAGCACTTTAAAATCAAAGCAAACATCAATGACTAAAAAAGTTAATGAGTTGATGGCTCAACAAAAGGAACAATCACAACAGATTCAAAAGTTGAGTGAGAGTATCAAGGAGCGCAATACTGCCCTTGAAGCTCAAGCACGTAGTGCACAAACTGATGGTTCAGCAACAAACTATATATCTGCTGTACTAGACTCAAAATCTTTAACAGATGCGATTCAAAAAATGACAGCAATGGCAACTGTTGCTGGCGCTAACAAGTCAATGATTGAGCAACAACAAGCTGACCAAAAAGCTATTCAAACGAAGTTAGCTGATAACCAAAAGAAATATGCTGAAGCAACAAAACTTCAACAAGAGTTAGACGCACAAGCTAATGAGTTGGCGACACAAGAAGCTGCTCTCAAAGTTGCTCAGTTAGACTACGAAGCTACAGTAACTACTGCAGAAGGCAAAAAACAAGATTTATTGAGCCAAAAAGCAGCAGCAGAAAAAGCAGCTCAAAAAGCAGCAGCAGCAGAAAAAGCAGCAGCAGCGAAGTCTGTAGTAGCTCAACAAGAAAAAGCTGTAGCTGCAGCACCTGCAGCTTCTAATCCAGCTCCAGCTGCTAATAATACTGCTGACAATAGCAATTCGTCTACACCATCGACTGGAAATAATACAGGTGGCAATGGTAATTCTTCTAAACCAACGCCAACACCAGATCCAGACCCAGAACACAGTGGTACTAACCCTTATCCAGCTGGTCAATGTACTGCATTTGTTTGGGACTACTTTGGTGGTAACATGCCAACATACATGGGAAATGCTGGTGACTGGGTGGCTTATGCAAACAGTGGACCTGCAGCAGGTACAATTGCTGTATTCCCTCCAGGTAATCAAGGCGCAGGCGGCGTAGGACACGTTGCAGTTGTTCTTTCTGTATCTGGTTCAAAAATGACAGTTATTGAAGGAAACTTCAACGGCGGTTGGGGAACAACACGTGAATGTTCAACAGCTGGTGTAAGTTTCATTCGACCATAATTAAATAAAATTTAAATACAAACTACGGTTTGTATTTTTTATCTCTAGGATTTAGCACTCTTTATATAAGAGTGCTAATTTTTTTGCCAAAAGTCATAAAAAATGCTAAAATAGATTATGGTAGAAGTGAATATAGTCTACTTTTAGAGAGTAAGTGGTTGAAAAACCAAGTAAATCTCTAAAAATTCCATGTCAAGAAGGTTTAAATCATATGAATAACACAGAATTTTACGAACGCCTAGGTGTGGATAAAAATGCCAGCCAAGACGAAATTAAAAAAGCTTATCGAAAGATGTCTAAAAAGTATCACCCAGATATTAATAAAGACCCGGGTGCAGAAGACAAGTACAAAGAGGTTCAAGAAGCTTATGAAACTTTAAGTGATGAACAAAAACGTGCCAGCTACGATCAATATGGTGCTGCAGGTGCTAATGGTGGTTTTGGCGGAGGTCAAGGTGGTTTCTCTGGCTTTGACGGTTTCCAAAGTGCAGGCGGCTTTGGCGGTTTTGAGGATATTTTCTCAAGCTTCTTTGGTGGAGGCGGTGGCCAAGCTGATCCAAATGCACCACGCCAAGGAGATGACCTACAATATCGTATCAATTTGACGTTTGAAGAAGCTATTTTTGGTGTTGAGAAAGAAATCAAATACCATCGCGAAGAGATTTGTCACACTTGTGCAGGATCAGGTGCCAAACCAGGTACTCATGCTGAAACATGTCATAAATGTCATGGACGAGGACAAACACAAGTTATTCGAGACACTCCATTAGGGCGTATGTCAACAAATGTCGTCTGTGATGTTTGTCATGGTACAGGTAAGGAAATCAAATCTCCTTGTCCAACATGTCACGGTACAGGTCACGAAAAATTGGCACACACAGTTAAGGTAAAAGTACCGGCTGGTGTGGAATCAGGTCAACAAATGCGCCTCCAAGGTCAAGGTGATGCTGGGACAAACGGTGGCCCTTACGGTGATCTCTATGTCCGTTTCCAAGTTGCTGCAAGTGATAAGTTTGAACGTGATGGTAGCGAAATTTATTACAAGATGCCATTGAACTTTGTTCAGGCAGCCTTAGGGGATGAGATTGAAGTTCCAACTGTTCACGGTAATGTGAAGTTGAAGATTCCTGCTGGTACGCAAACAGGTACTAATTTCCGACTTAAAGGTAAAGGTGCACCTAAATTACGTGGTAGTGGTCAAGGTGATCAACACGTTGTGATTAATATTGTAACACCAGAAAAATTGAATGATGCTCAACGTGATGCTTTGCGTGAGTTTGCAAAAGCTAGCGGACAAAATGTATCAGAACAGAAAAAAGGATTTTTCGATAAATTTAAATAAAAAAGCTGTCGTTAGACAGTTTTTTTGTTTATCAATTAGGTAAATGCTGCTGTATTTGGTATAATGTTTTTATGAAACTTGTGAATTATAAACCAGACTATCTTCTAGAAGCTGTGTATAACTTGGATGTGGAAAACTTAAAAAAGCGAGATATTCGAGGAATTATGGTGGACTTAGATAATACACTTATTGCTTGGAATAATCCCGATGGAACACCCGAATTGCATCAATGGCTACAAACAATGCGTACAAATGGTATAAAGGTTATTGTTGTCTCAAATAATAAACATGACCGTGTCAAACGTGCGGTAGCTAAGTTTGATGTTGATTTTGTTTCGCGTGCGATGAAACCTTTTGCTTGGGGAATAAATAAAGCCTTAGTTAAACTTAACGAACGACCGGACCATGTCATTATGGTTGGTGACCAATTAATGACAGATATTCGAGCTGCACACCGTGCTGGGGTTCGCAGTATTCTTGTGAAACAATTGGTAGAGTCTGATGGTTGGAGTACCAAGTTTAACCGCTGGCGTGAACGCCGTGTGTGGAAAAAGTTGATTCGGAAATACGGCTATCCTAAATGGAATACAAGATTATAACTCTGCAGAGGCAGAGTTATTTTCTATTATTGGGCTTTTCCCGAGGTTTTCCACTGTATTTTTCTACTTATCCCAAGTTTTCCACAGTTTTACACACCTTATTCACAAAAATGTGGAAAACTGTGAATAAATGTGTGGAAAAAAAGAAACCTCAATGAAGTTTCTTTTTTTTATTTACATTAAACCGCGTTCTTTATACCATTGATCAGGTTGCCAGATCCACTGTCTTCCATCTTTTTTGAGAAGTTCAAAGGCTTCCTGTGGTCCCATGCTTGCTGCAGGGTATTTCGGAAGGTCTTGATGCGCTTCATCCCATGCTTGGCGGATAACATCAATAAGTTCCCAAGAACGGGAAACTTCTTCCCAGTGGGAGAAGTTAGTGCCATCACCATGTAAAACGTCAAGCAAGAGTTTTTCATAAGCTTCAGGAGAATTTCCTAAAATTGCTGCATCATGACGGTAGCCCAATTTGATAGGCGCGATATTGAATCCTTGGCCAACTTCTTTCCCATTAATTGTAAGGGAGAAGCCTTCAGTAGGCTGGATATAAATGGTAAGGATGTTTTCCCCAAGATCTGTATCAAAAATATTATTAGGGTCCTGTTTGAAAACAATGTTAATTCGTGTTCCTTTTTCTGTCAGACGTTTTCCACTACGTACGTAGAAAGGAACACCAGCCCAACGGTCATTATCAATAAGGAATTTTCCAGCGACAAAAGTTTCTGTGTTAGAATCTGGCGCTACAGAGGGTTCAGAACGATAATCTACAAAGTTCTTACCGTCAATCTTACCCTCAATATATTGTCCAGGGATGAAAGCTTCAAGCGCTTCTTGTTTGGAATATTTACGAATGCTATGAAGGGCCTTAACCTTTTCGTTCAAAATATTTTTTTGTGTAAAAGTCTGAGGCTTTTCCATAGCCAGTAAAGCCAAAACTTGAAGCACATGATTTTGAATCATATCCTTGAGCGCGCCGCTCGTTTCGTAATAACCACCGCGATCTTCAACGCCAATACTTTCAGCAAAAGTAATCTGTATATTATCGATGTGGTCCTTGTCCCAGATGGATTCAAACATTTGGTTGGCAAAGCGGATAGCCGAAACGGATTGAATCATTTCTTTTCCGAGATAGTGGTCAATACGGAAGGTTTGATCTTCTGAAAAGACATCTTTAAGTGCAGTATTCAGTTCTTGAGCTGTTTCCAAATCACTTCCGAAAGGCTTTTCGATAATCACACGTTCAAAACCTTTACCTGTCAGAATCTTTTCTGATTTGAGGTGGTTAGCAATGATTGAGAAAAATTGTGGCGCCATAGCCAGATAGAAAACTTGGTTGCAAGCAGTATTATACTTTTCTCGGAGTTCATCTCCGAGCTCCTTGAGGGCATGATAGTGACTGCTGTCATTTACATCATGGCTTTGATAGTAGAAGTGGCTCGAGAAGTCATTGAGTTCTTCTTGGTCACTGCTTAAACCAGCTAAAGATTCCATAACGATTTGGCGATAATACTCATCGGTCCATGGGCGACGAGCAGTACCAATCACTGCAAAATTTTCTGCAATTTCGCCTTTTTTATAAAGTTGGAAAAGGGCGGGATAAAGTTTCCGTTTTGCGAGGTCACCAGTAGCCCCGAACATGGTAAAAAGTACTTGTTTACTCATAAGTCTCTTCTTTCTATTGATTATCAAACATCATTTTCAGCATAGTCGATATAAGTATCAACATAATCCAGATAGTCTTTATTTAACTGGGTCTTTATATCTTGATACTCAGCTTCAGTATAATCACGCTCAGCAATTTTAGCACGATAAAAAGGTAAGTTTAATTCTTTTTGAAGTCTCTCTTCAAGCTCTTTACGATTCATAATGATTTCCTTATATGAGAAAAATTTACTACTAAGAAAATTATATCACAAAAATATCTTTGCGCCCTCCAACTGAGATTCTTTCGAATGAAAGTGATAGAATAGGAATATGTCTTTATTAACTTTTACACTTTGCATGCTCATACTTGGCGTTGTTGCCGGTATTGTAGGAAGCATTTTAGGTCTCGGTGGTGGAATTATCATCACACCGATTATTACCTCTTTTTTTGGGGTTGATATAAAATATGCAATCGGTGCAAGTATTGTCGCTGTTATTGCAACGAGTTCAGGTGCTGCCATTTCTTATTTGAAAGATGATCTGGTCAATGTTCGGGTCGCCATGTTTTTAGAAATTTTTACCACAATTGGTGGATTACTAGGAGCGATTTTGGCCGGACTGTTTAATGCTGCGGTATTAAATATACTTTTTGCTTGTTTATTGATTTTTCAAGCCTATAATATGTGGCGTAAGCTACATCAAGGTGAAAAAGTCTTGCAAAATGTTACCTCAGACAAATGGGCAGAAAAGATGAAGCTTAATTCTTCTTACTTTGATAAGCAAACAGGAAAAGAGGTCGCTTATCAAGTGGAAAAAGTCCCAGCTGGTGCATCGATTATGTTTGGTGCAGGAATAGCTTCAGGACTTTTAGGAATCGGTTCGGGGGCATTTAAGGTTTTAGCTATGGATACAACGATGAAAATGCCATTAAAACCGTCAACCGCAACCTCAAATCTCATGATTGGGGTAACTGCAGCAGCTTCAGCGACGGTCTACTTCTTTAACGGCTATGTTGATCCGTCCTTAGCAGGACCTTTAGCGATAGGAATTGTAGCTGGCGCAGCTATTGGTTCGCGTATTATGCCACATTTGCCTGCTCGGACGATTCGCTTGATATTTATTCCTGTAATTGGTCTTATGGCTTTACAAATGATACTTAAAGGACTTGGTTTATGACGGAAGAAAAAGAAAAATTACTTGAAATTGAACTCAGAATAGGAAAAATTTTAAGAGCGGGTGTGTTTATTAGCTCGGCAATTATCATTATTGGTTTAATTATGTTTGTTTTCACGGGGCATTCTGGTTACCCCGGGACGACTTATCCTCGAGGCTTGTCGGAAATTGCAGAGGGGCTTGTCGCTTTTAAAGCCTTCGCTTGGCTTATGACTGGTCTGTTTCTTTTGATTTTAACACCTGTCCTTCGGGTAGTTGCTTCTATTTTTGCCTTTGCAAAAGAAGGTGATAAAATGTATGTCATTATTACGATGATGGTACTCGCTGTATTGATTATAGCTATCCTTTTAGGGCATACAGGTGCGTAAGCTATTTCTTGCAAAACACTATTGAAACTGGTATTATAGGTAGTGCTGGGGGAGTGGTGGAATGGCAGACACGCATGCTTCAGGTGCATGTGCTCGTAAGGGCGTGGGGGTTCAAATCCCCTCTCCCCCATAACCAGTTACAATCTCGCTTAGGCGGGATTTTTTATTTAAGAGGTGAATATATGGCAAGAAGATTGACAAAAGAAGAGCTACAGGAGCGTATAGATGAAAATCCCCTCCGTGCTCTAGCAAGTATAGGAGAGGAAGTAGGTTTAACACGTGTTGGGATTGAAAAATTGCTGAAAAGCTATAAATTAGAAGATTATCGTAATCAAAAGATTAAAGCCTTACGTCGAACAGTAGCAAGGCAAAGAAGATTGAACAAATAAAGGAGAAATCATGGCAAAAATCGGATTTATCGGTACAGGAGTAATGGGCGCAGCAATGGCAGGTCATCTACTTGATGCAGGCAATGAACTGTATGTTTATAATAGAACAAAAGCAAAAACTGATTCTTTAGTAGCGCGTGGAGCAACTTACTGCGCGACACCGCAAGAAATTGCAGAAGTAACGGATATTGTTTTTTCTATTGTAGGCTATCCCAAAGATGTTCGCGAAATTTATTTCGGCGAAAAAGGTGTATTTAAGGCAGATGTACAAGGCACGTTTTTGGTGGATATGACGACATCAGAGCCGGCTTTGGCTCAAGAGATTTATCAGGCTGCAAAAGAAGCAGGAGCTTCGGCTTTAGATGCTCCAGTATCGGGAGGTGACATTGGGGCAAAGAATGCCAGCTTAACAATTATGGTAGGTGGTGAGAAAGAAGCCTATGAACATCTCTTGCCTTACTTTGAAGCTATCGGCAAAACGATTACACGTCAAGGAGCAGCAGGAGCGGGTCAACATACCAAAATGGCCAACCAAATTGCTATTGCAGGAACGATGACTGCAATGACAGAGCTGATGGTTTACGCAGATAAAGCTGGTTTAGATGTGGAAAAAGTTCTTCAAACAGTAGGAGGAGGCTCGGCAGCCACTTGGTCAATGACTAATTATGCACCGCGTATTTTACGTGAGGACTTTAGTGCGGGTTTCTTCGTTAAACATTTTATTAAAGATTTAGGAATTGCTTTAGCTGAGGCTGAAAAAATGGGGATTGAACTTCCTGCCACAGCAGGAGCGAAAAAACTTTATGATCGTTTAGCAGAAAAAGGATATGAAAATGATGGCACTCAGGCGCTGATTAAACTTTGGTGGCCAGAAGGCGTGAGACCGAATAAATAAAAAATAGACCATGTGGTCTATTTTTTTATTTGAAAACTTACATTTCCTCTGGTGCTTCTACACCAAGCAGACGCAATGCTTCTTTTAAGACAAGAGAAGTTGCATTAGCAAGTGCTAAACGTGCTTGAAGCCCTTCGTTGTCCTCAAGGATACGTACATGTGCATAATATTTGTTAAAAGCTTGTGCTAAGGAAATTGAGTATTTCGCAATGATAGAAGGTTCATACTTATCGGCAGCACGTTTAACAATGTTACCAAAGTCTTGGAGTAGTTTCACAATTTCCCAAGCTTCAGCTGGTGTTTCTTCAACATTGACTGGCTGCGGTACATAGTTTGCTTTACGTAAGATTGAACGGATACGTGCATACGCATATTGTACGTAAGGGCCAGTCTCACCTTCAAATGAAACCATCTCTTCAAGGTTGAAGTCATAACCATTGTTACGGTCGGTTTTTAAGTCGTAGAACTTCACGGCACCAACCCCAACTTGTTGTGCAACACGCTCTTTGTTTGGCAAGTCAGGATTTTTATCGTTGATTTGCTTCAGAGCACGTTCTACCGCTTCGTCAAGTGTTGTTTCTAACTTAACAACGTGACCTTTACGTGTTGAGAATTTTTTCCCGCCTTGCGTTACCATACCGAAGGACACGTGTGTCATGTTGTCTGACCAGTCATAACCGGCTTCCTTGAGTACTGCCTTCAATTGTTTGAAGTGGTTTTGTTGCTCGCCACCAACAACATAAAGTGATTTTACAAAATCAAAAGTTGCTTTACGGTACATTGCTGTTGCTAAGTCACGTGTAATGTATAATGTTGCACCGTCAGTTTTTTTAATCAAGGCTGGGTTGAGGTTGTATTTTTCGAGGTCTACAACCATCGCACCTTTAGATTCGTGCATTAAGCCTTTAGATTCTAGGTCTTCAACAACGGCATCCATCTTATCAGAGTAGAAAGATTCACCTGTAAAGTGATCAAACTCAATGCCTAATTTACCGTAAATACGGTTAAATTCAATCAAGCTGACATCAGAGAACCATTTCCAGATGCGAAGGGCTTCCTCGTCACCTTGTTCCATTTTAAGGAACCAAGCGCGACCTTCTTCGTCTACCGCGGGATCTTCTTTAGCTTCGGCATTGATTTGTACATAAAGCTTCAATAACTCATCGATTGGATTGGCAGTAATTGTCGCTTCATCACCGTATTTTTTATAAGCAGTGATCAAGAGACCAAACTGTTTGCCCCAATCTCCCAAGTGATTGATTTTGATTGTATTGTAACCAATCTTTTCATAAATTTTTGAAAGCGAGTCTCCGATAACAGTTGAGCGCAAATGACCAATAGAAAAAGGCTTGGCAATATTTGGAGCCGACATGTCAATAGGAACATTAGCACCATGACCGATATTTTGGTCGCCATAGTCTTCTTTTTCAGTGATAACTTCGTTGATAACTGCTGTGGCAACAGCTTTTTTGTCAAGGAAGAAATTCACGTAAGGACCAGTAGCAACTACTTTATCAAAGCCAGTAGCATCAATGTTCTCAGCGATTTCACCAGCGATGATTTGTGGGGCTTTGCGCAAAGTCTTGGCTAAACTGAAAGCTGGAAATGCGATATCGCCCATTTCTGATGATTTTGGTTTTTCAAGCAAATTTTCGATTTGTTCGAGTTCAAGCGCACCATCGAGTACGGCGAACAAAGATTTTGCTGCTAATAGTTTTTCATTCATGGAATAATTATACCATAATAGAAATAAAAAAGTATAGTGCTTATTGTGTTAAATTTTAAGCTTTATGAGTGAAGTGAGCCAAATAACTTATAGGATAAGGAGCATTCTTTTTCAGAGATGTTTTTTTGTGTGATGTGTTGAATTTACGGACTGAAAAAATTATAAAAGATATATTTTGTATTTTTATACATTTTTGATTAGAAGGTGGAATGGTTGAAGCAAGGAAGAGGTCTCTTTATTCATTGGTATTATGAGGATAGGTGCATATATTTTTATCCTAAGAGGTAAAATGTGTATAAATAATAACTTAAAATAATGACAAATGTACCTTCATTCTTGTATTTTGTTGAGTATTTTTATGCTATAATGAGACTATGAAAAGAGAAGAACGATTAAATTTAATTAAACAAATTATCTCTGAAAATAAGATTGCGACACAGGAAGAGCTTCAAAGTGTCCTAGAATCTAGAGGGGTAAAGATTACGCAGGCGAGTCTGTCACGTGATATTCGTGAGCTGCATATTATTAAAAAGCGTGAAGACGGCAAGAGCTTTTATGTTTTTTTGACAGAGCTTAACTCGCCTTCCCAATCTTTGCTGCAACAATATCTGACTAACTTTGTACTGAAAGTTGATGTTGCCAGTGTTAATGTAGTTGTACACACGCATCTGGGTGAGGCAGATCTTTTGGCGAATGCTTTTGATGATGAGCAACGCCCGGAAATTTTAGGGACTTTGGCTGGTGCAGATACTTTACTACTCATTTGTAAGGATGAAGCGGCTGCAGAAAGCTTAGCCTTGGAGATTGAAGATGCCTTATAATGCAAGTAAAGAAAAATTGATTGCGCATATTCTTGATTTGGATTATGTTAAGGCTTTTCAAAAAGCAGAAAATACCTTACAGGAAGAAAAAGAGCTGTTTGAGCAACAAAGTAAAATGAAGGAGCTGCAGAAGGAAGCTGTTCTCTATCAAAAAATAGGTAAAATACAGGCCTTTAAAGAAACATCTAATGCAGCACAAAAGATACACAAGTCTTTAAAAAATGATCCCTTAGTTGAGGATTATCTTTTAAAAATGCAGCCTGTTGATGCTCTTTTGAATCATGTGACAGGTGAAATTGAAAGGAAAGTTAATGAAGCCTTAGGACATTAGGTCGCTAGGAGAAGGACCTTGTGTCCTTTTTGTTTTTACCTACAAGCTTAAGCTGGCTTTTTGTATGTTATAATAGAAGCAAACAATTTTCAAAAGAAAGAAGAATTATATGTCTGAAAAAATTTCACCAGGAATGCAGCAATATCTTGATATCAAAGCTGATTATCCGGATGCTTTCTTGCTCTTTCGTATGGGAGATTTTTACGAGCTTTTTTATGAAGATGCGGTGAATGCAGCCCAAATTTTAGAATTGTCTCTGACTTCGCGCAATAAGAATGCAGAAAATCCGATTCCAATGGCAGGTGTTCCTCACCATTCAGCAGATCAATATATCGAGCAGCTTGTGAATTTAGGCCATAAAGTTGCCGTGGCAGAGCAAATGGAAGACCCTAAAACAGCTGTCGGTATTGTCAAACGTGCCGTCACTCAAGTTATCACACCAGGAACAGCTGTTGATGTGGGCTTAACAACGGAAAATAACTTTTTAGTGGCCCTGGATAAAGCTTCTGAAACATTTTCCCTAGCTTATATGGATCTATCGACAGGCGAATTTAAAGCGACACAGTTCTCTGATTTTTCAGCAGCCCTCAGTGAGATATCATCTCTAAAAGCACGTGAGATTGTCGTCGGTTATGAGCTATCAGATGATGACAGGCAAGTCTTTGAAAAACAGTTGAACGTGATGGTTTCAGAGCAATACGAGTATGAAGACGTTGCTTCCACACTTACTCCTTTGGAAAATCAAGTGGCTTCAAAGCTCTTGGCCTATGTTAATCGCACTCAATTGCGGGATTTGAGTCACTTACAGGAAGTGGAACACTATGAAATAAAAGACTTTCTGCAAATGGACTTTGCAACAAAATCTTCTCTAGAGTTAACCGCAAATAAACGCGAAGGAAAAAAACATGGGACACTCTATTGGTTGCTTGATGAAACCAAAACAGCTATGGGCACACGTTTACTCCGTAACTGGGTAGATCGTCCGTTGATTTCTGCCAGCGCAATCAATAAACGTGCGGATATTGTACAACTTTTCGTGGACAATTTCTTTGAACGGGCAGATTTGATTGAGGCTCTAAAGGGAGTTTACGACCTTGAGCGCTTGGCTTCCCGTGTGTCCTTCGGTAAAGTTCTTCCCGTGGATTATTTACAGTTAGAAAATTCTTTATCTAATGTCCCAGGCATTAAAAATGTTTTACTGACCATGAACAATCCAGCCTTGAAACCCTTGATCTCTCAACTGGATGAAATTCCAGAGCTTATCTCCTTGATACGTCAGGCAATTGACGAATCGGCGCAACGTGTCATCACTGAAGGGGGTGTCATTAAGTCAGGTTATAATGAGCAACTGGACAAGTATCGCGAAGCTTTAACAAATGGTACCTCGTGGATAGCAGAGTTGGAAGCGAAAGAAAAAGCCAACACCGGAATCTCGACATTAAGAATTGATTTTAACCGCAAAGATGGTTATTATTTCCATATTACGCAGAGTCAGCTTGGTAGTGTTCCTGACCACTTTTATCGTAAGGCAACGTTGAAAAATTCAGAGCGTTTTGGCTCAAAAGAGTTGGCTGAAATCGAAGAAATTATGCTTGAGGCACGTGAAAAATCAAGTATTTTAGAATATGATCTTTTTGCGCAAGTACGTACAGAAACTGAACAATATATATCGCGCCTGCAGAAATTAGCAAAAGCAATTGCCAGTATCGACTGTTTGCAAAGCTTAGCGACTGTTGCCGAAAAATATCAGTATATCCGTCCAATTTTTACTCCAGAACGTAAGGTTAACATTATAAAAGGGCGTCATCCTGTGGTTGAGAGCGTTCTTGGGGCACAAGAATATGTACCCAATGACATTAAGCTACCGGACCAAACTGCAATTCAACTCATCACTGGGCCAAATATGTCTGGTAAATCAACTTACATGCGTCAATTTGCGATGATTGTTATTATGGCACAGCTAGGTTCTTTCGTACCAGCTGAGGTTGCTGAACTTCCAATATTTGATGCGATTTTTACACGTATTGGTGCAAGTGATAATCTAATCTCAGGAGAGTCGACCTTTATGGTAGAAATGATGGAAGCCAATCATGCTATCCAACATGCTACGCCGCATTCTTTAATTATTTTTGATGAACTTGGACGAGGCACTGCAACCTATGATGGAATGGCTTTGGCGCAGTCGATTATTGAGTATATTCATGATAATATTCATGCTAAAACACTCTTTGCGACGCATTATCATGAGTTGACGGAGTTGGCAGATAATCTTAAGGAGTTAGAAAATGTTCACGTTGCCACCTTAGAAAAAGGCGGTAATGTGACTTTCCTGCATAAGATTACGGAAGGTCCAGCAGACAAATCCTATGGTATTCATGTGGCTAAAATTGCAGGATTGCCAACAAAATTACTTGAACGTGCCGATATTATTTTACAAAAGTTGGAGAATAAGCCTGTGATGAGCAAGGCACATGAAGTTGAAAAAGAGCAATTGAGCCTTTTCACTTTTGAAGATAACCATCAAGAGTTGATTGAGATGCTAAAAGAAACGAATGTCGATAATATGACAGCACGCGAAGCTTTGAACTTTTTGTGGGATCTCAAAGACAGGCTGTAAGATTTGGTTTTTAATGGTAAAATTGTTAGAATAAAGTGAATAAATATAGAAGTGTTAAAAGGAGAGTGTATGGCGGAAGATAAAGATAAAATCGTAGAAACACCTGAAGTCCCCGAAGTTGAAACTATGGAAGAAGATGGTGTTGGCGTAACTCCTGAAGGTAAACAGGAAGAAACACTTATAGTATCAGAAACAGAGCGCTCTGTCTCGCCTGTTTCGGAGCCTGTGGAAATCGTGGAAACTACAATTGAAGAAGAGGTTGCAGCTCCCGATGTAGCATCCAAAGACGAGATTCTTCCTGAAAAAGAAGAAACTGAAGCACCTCAAGTTTCTCCATTTGATTATGCAGATGAGCCATTTTTGGCAGACAACCGTGTCAAATCAGGAATAACTCCAAAATGGAACTGGGGTGCAATGGCTATGCCCGTCTTCTTTGGTGTAGCTAATCGCTCTTATCTCGGTTTGCTCAGTTTACTTGTATGTATTCCTTGGCTTGGCTGGATTTTTGGTATTGTTTGGGCTATTGTTTTCGGTATTAATGGAGAACGTTGGGCTCTACAAAATCCAGACAATCGCTACCGTGATGAAGAAGAGTTTCGTAAGGTTATGGACGGTTGGAATCGTGCTGGATTAGTTGCCTTTATCATTGGTGCAGTAGTTATCGTACTTCTCTTGCTTTTCTTTATGATTCTTGGCGCAGCTATATTCAGTAACATGGATCAGCTTCAGTATTAAAATAGATTAATGAAGTGATAATATGAGAGACCTCTCCGGTGTATTTCAGGAGAGGTTCTCTTTGTTGTCATGAAGCTCTTCAGCTTTCAAATTTCTCTCTTTAAAATATGCTATAATAAGTACTGACTATGAAAAAGAGAAACAGTCGCTTGATGCGGAGGTCTGAATAAGTGGGAAAAATAATCGAACTTGATGAAGCACTTGCTAATCAGATAGCAGCTGGTGAAGTGGTAGAACGGCCTGCTAGCGTTGTAAAAGAATTAGTAGAAAACTCAATTGATGCCGGTGCAACGCGTATCATTGTGAAAATTCAAGAGAGTGGCTTACGACTCATTGAAGTGATTGACAATGGAACGGGGATTGAAAAAGAAGATGTTGCTAAGTCTTTGAAGCGGCACGCAACCAGTAAAATCAAAAATAAAGCGGATTTGTTTAAAATCCGTACTCTTGGATTTCGGGGAGAAGCGATGCCTTCAATTGCTTCAGTCAGTGAATTTTCTATTGAGACAAGTGTGACAGATGAAGAGTCAGGTACACGCTTGATTAGTCATGGTGGAAAAGTGGACACATTAGAAGCAATTGCCCAAAGAGAAGGGACCAAGGTTACTGTACAAAATCTTTTCTACAATACGCCGGCACGCTTAAAATATATTCGCTCCTTGCAAGCAGAACTTAGCCATATTACGGATGTCATTAATCGTCAAAGTATGGCTCATCCCGAGATTTCTTTCACACTGATCAATGAAGGCAGAGAATTGATGAAAACGGCGGGAAATGGTGATCTACGTCAGGTTATCGCCAGTGTTTACGGCCTTTCAACTGCCAAAAAAATGTTAAAAGTAGAAGCGGAAGATTTAGATTTTACGATTTCGGGATACGTGAGTTTGCCTGAGCTGACACGTGCTAACCGTAATTACATTACCTTGATGATAAATGGCCGATTCATCAAAAATTTCTTGCTAAACCGTGCAATCCTTGAAGGATACGGTAATCGTTTGATGGTGGGGCGTTTTCCTATCGTTGTGCTTTCTATTGAGATTGATCCGCAATTAGCTGATGTCAATGTGCACCCGACAAAACAAGAAGTACGCTTATCAAAAGAGCGTGAACTAATGCGTTTGATTACAGAAGCTATTCAAAGTGTTTTTGTAGAGCAAACTTTAATTCCTGATGCATTGGAAAACCTTAATTCACGGCGGGCGAAAGTAGAGGAACAACCAGAAGTTACAAATGAGAGCAAATCAACAAACCTTTATTATGATAAGGTAAGTCAGGATTTCTTTGTGAATAAGACTCAGGTACATGAGGAGTACAGCATGCCTCAGGAGAAGGTTGTTCCTCCAGATGAAGCCCGCACACCTTCTATTTTCGAAGAAACTGTGGTCGAAGAAAAACAACAGGCTGAAAGCTCAGAGAAAATAGAAGAAAAAACGGCCTTTCCTGATTTGGAATACCTGGCACAACTGCATGCTACTTACCTGCTTTGCCAAGCGCAAGATGGACTTTATATTATTGATCAACATGCCGCCCAAGAGCGGATAAAATATGAATATTGGCGTGATAAAATTGGTGAAGTAAGCATGGATCAACAAATTTTACTGGCCCCTTACATTTTTAGTCTACCTAAGAATGATTTTTTGATGTTTTTAGATCGAAAATCTATTTTGGAAGAAGCAGGATTGTTCCTTGAAGAATATGGAGAAAATCAATTAATTCTCCGTGAGCATCCCACTTGGCTTCAAGAAAATGACTTAGAAGAAACAGTTTATGAGATGATTGATGAAATCCTTTTGACAAAAGAATTCTCAGTCAAAAAATATCGACATGATTTAGCAACAATGGTGGCATGTAAGAGTTCGATTAAGGCAAATCATCCGCTTGATGTAGAATCAGCGCGGGCATTAGTCAAAGAACTTGCTACTTGTGAGAATCCTTACTCTTGTGCGCATGGACGTCCAACAATTGTCCATTTTAATGGCGGAGATTTAGAAAAAATGTTCCGACGCCGTCAAGAAACACATCTTTCCAAAGCCGCAAGTTGGAAGAATATAAATTAAAAATAGGAAAAGAAGAAAAATGACAACTTTATACATGGTAGTCCCTTGTTACAACGAAGAATTGGTACTTGATGAAACATCACGCCGCCTTGAAGAGAAATATGCAGCTTTGAAGCAAGCTGGCAAGATTGATGAAAAAAGCCGTGTTGTTTATGTTAATGATGGTTCGCGAGACAGTACCTGGGAAAAAATTCAAGAAAAACATGCGGCCAATCCGATGTTTAGTGGTATCAATCTCTCACGCAACAGAGGGCATCAAAATGCGCTCTTGGCAGGTTTGATGCAAGTTAAAGACTTAGCAGATGCCGTTATTTCAATGGATGCAGACTTACAGGACGATATCAATGCGATTGATGCGATGCTTGAAGAGTACGAAAAAGGTTACGAAGTAGTTTATGGCGTACGTGATAATCGTGACACAGATACGGCATTTAAACGTCGTACAGCTATGGCTTTTTATGGCTTGATGAAGAAACTAGGCAGTGAATCTGTGCCCAATTCGGCAGACTTTCGCCTGATGAGCAGTCGCGCCTTAAATGGTTTAGCTGAGTATGAGGAAGTAAACCTCTTTTTACGTGGAATGGTCCCTCTTGTGGGATATAAATCAACAAATGTTTACTATAAACGTGGGGAACGTTTTGCAGGGGAAAGTAAATATCCTCTCAAAAAGATGGTGAGTTTTGCGATTGATGGTATTACTTCAACTTCAGCAACACCGATGCGCTTTATTTTTTGGACTGGATTGACAATGTTCCTTCTTGCTTTTGTAGCTGGAATTTATGTTGTAGCGCGTCATTTCATCGGAGGCTTTCCAACGACTGGTTGGGCCTCAATCATGGTTGCTATTATTGGTCTGGGTGGAATTCAACTCTTGGCTCTTGGGATTATTGGTGAGTATATTGGTAAGATCTTCCTCGAAGTTAAAGCACGCCCACGTTTTATTATCCAAGACTTTATTAACACAGAAGGTGATGAGGGCTAATGTACGAATACTTCCAAGGCAAGTTAGTTAAAATTACACCAACATATATCGTTGTTGATGTCGCAAGTGTTGGCTATCTCATCAATGTAGCAAATCCTTATGCTTGGTCCCATATGATGAACCAAGAGATTAAAATATATGTACACCAAGTGATTCGGGAAGATGCACATAGCTTATATGGCTTTATGGATGATGCAGAGAAAGCTTTGTTTTTACGTTTGATTAGTGTATCGGGCATTGGACCAAAATCTGCCTTAGCAATCATCGCTGCAGATGATAATGTGGGTCTTGTTCATGCGATTGACAACAGCGATATCAAGTATTTGACGAAATTTCCAGGTGTCGGGAAAAAGACAGCGATGCAGATGGTTCTGGATTTAGCTGGTAAGTTTGATGCTACGACTTCAGCTGAAATGGTCAAAACTACGGCTAAAAATGAAAATCTAGCTCTTATTGAAGCGATTGAAGCTTTGCAAGCTCTAGGCTATAAAGCAACCGAGCTTAAGAAAATTCAGAAGAAACTTGAAGTTGAATCTGGATTGACCAGTGAAGAGTATATCAAAGCCGCCCTTAAATTAATGATGAAATAAAATCCGTACAATACGGATTTTTGTTATAATAAAAACAATGAACGAAAACTTATCACCAACACCACTTGAAGATGAAATGATGGTTGAGAAGTCTTTAAGGCCTCAATTTTTCAATCAATACATCGGTCAAGACAAGGTTAAAGAACAACTTGAAATATTTATCAAAGCAGCAAGACTACGTGAAGAAGTACTGGATCACGTGCTTCTTTTTGGCCCTCCTGGATTAGGTAAAACAACCATGGCCTTTGTTATTTCGAATGAGCTGGGGGTGAATATCAAACAAACATCGGGACCAGCAATTGAAAAACCAGGTGACTTGGTCGCTATCTTAAACGAACTTGAGCCAGGAGATGTCCTTTTTATTGATGAAATCCACCGTATGCCTATGCAAGTAGAAGAGGTTCTTTACTCTGCCATGGAAGACTTCTATATTGATATCATGCTCGGATCTGGCGATGGCAGTCGCTCAGTTCACTTGGATTTGCCGCCTTTTACATTAGTGGGGGCAACAACGCGAGCTGGGATGCTTTCCAATCCTCTGCGTGCGCGTTTTGGAATTTCGGCACATATGGAATATTACACTGAACGTGACTTGGAGGAAATTGTCAAACGGACAGCGGATATATTTGAAGTGGAGATTGTGGACCAAGGTGCGCTTGAGATTGCATTGCGAAGCCGAGGCACACCACGTATCGCAAACCGCCTGCTGAAGCGCGTTCGAGATTTTGCACAAATTATGGGTGACGGTCGCGTAGATAAAGAAATCACAGATAAAGCACTTCAGATTTTAGATGTGGATAATGCGGGACTTGATTATATTGACCAAAAAATCTTACGCACAATGATCGAAATGTATAATGGAGGTCCTGTAGGTTTAGGAACGCTAGCGGTTAATATAGCAGAAGACCAAGAGACTGTTGAAGATATGTATGAGCCTTATCTGATTCAAAAAGGGTTTATCATGAGAACTAAGCAAGGACGTAAAGCGACACCCAAAGCTTATGAACATTTGGGCTACCCTTATCAAGAGAAATAAAAAATACTCCGTATGGAGTATTTTTTATATGTCTTACTTAAGTAAATTTCCATTATATGATATTTTTTATGCTCATAGCTGTGCTATAATGAAGATATGGAAAAAATAGTATTTGTCTGCTTAGGTAATATTTGTCGAAGTCCCATGGCTGAGTTTGTCATGAAGGACTTAGTTGAAAAAGAGGGGAAAAATTTCGAGGTGGAAAGTAGAGCCACATCGAGCTGGGAACACGGGAATCCCATCCATCCAGGGACACGTTCTCTTTTAACTACGTATGGCATCCCATTTGATGCTGCCAAAGGGAGCCAACAGATCTCACGGGAAGATTTCCAATATTTTGATCAAATTATTGCAATGGATAAATCTAATAAAGAAAATTTAGAGAAAATGGCTCCTGCAGACCAAAAACATAAAATAAAAATGCTTTTGAATAAATCAGTCCCAGATCCTTGGTATACGAGAGATTTTGAGGAAACTTACCGCTTGGTAAAAGAGGGTTGTTTAAATATTTTAGAAAATAATGGCAATTGATGTTATATGATATGACATAAACCTTTGACAAGAGATAAAACTAGGTTTATAATATGGCCATAGAGTTGAAGTTGAGGAGATGACGGGTGAAAGAACGTGAATTGAGACACTCCCTAGCAGTGCTACCTATTGGTACTGTTATGAAACTAACAGGATTGAGTGCAAGACAAATTCGCTATTATGAGGAACAAGGTTTACTTTTTCCAGAGCGTAACGAAGGTAACCGTCGGATGTACTCTCTTAATGATATTGAGATTGTTTTTGATATTGCTGATTTACTGTCGGAAGGCAATAATATCGCTGATATTAAGCGTATCTATGCTCAAAGACAGAAAAAAGCTATGAAAAATCTCTCTATCAGTGAAGTACATCTTGCTTTAGAACGTGAATTTGCACAGCAAGGACGCTTCGGACATCCAACATCAACTCATTTTAACCAGCCGCGTATGTAAGAAAAAACTTACATCAAAGAAATTGAAGCATCGTTTATTCTTAAAAGGAGCCGTATTATGGGAATCACAGCAGCAAACATCCGTCGTGATGTCAAAGAAAAAAATATTAAGTTTCTACGTCTAATGTTTACCGATATTTTAGGAACACTTAAAAACGTAGAAGTTCCAGCAACTGATGAACAGTTAGACAAACTTTTTGACAACAAGATGATGTTTGATGGCAGTTCAATTGAAGGCTTTGTCCGCATCAATGAATCAGATATGTACCTCTATCCAGATTGGGACACATGGATTATCTTCCCTTGGGGAGATGAGTACGGAAAAGTAGCTGGCGTTATCTGTGATGTTTATACAGCAGAAGGACAACCTTTCCCAGGAGATCCACGTGGCGTATTGAAACGTAATCTTAAAAATATGGAAAAATTAGGCTTTAAAAAATTCAATCTTGGTCCAGAACCTGAATTTTTCCTCTTCAAGCTTGATGAAAATCAAGAACCAACACTGGAAGTAAACGATAAAGGTGGATATTTTGATCTCGCACCGACCGACTTGGCAGGAAATACACGTCGCGAAATCGTAAATGTCCTTACTGACCTTGGTTTTGAAGTAGAAGCAAGCCACCATGAAGTAGCTGTTGGGCAACACGAGATTGACTTCAAGTATGCCGATGCATTGAAAGCTTGTGACAATATTCAAATCTTTAAACTTGTGGTAAAAACAATCGCACGTAAACATGGTTTACACGCAACCTTTATGGCCAAACCTAAGTTTGGTATTAATGGATCTGGTATGCACTGCAACATGTCGCTCTTCACAGAAGATGGGCAAAATGCTTTCTATGATGAAGCAGGTGATATGGGACTTTCGGAAGCTGCAAACTACTTTATTGGCGGTTTGCTCAAGCACGCTTATAACTATACAGCCATCACTAACCCAACAGTTAATAGCTACAAACGTTTAGTGCCCGGATATGAAGCACCAGTTTACATTGCCTGGGCTGGTCGTAACCGCTCACCGCTAATTCGCGTACCAGCATCCCGTGGTATGTCTACACGTGTCGAGCTTCGTTCAGTAGATCCATCAGCCAATCCTTACTTGACAATGGCTGTTCTCCTTGCCTCTGGTCTTGATGGGATTGAAAATAAAATCGCCGCACCAGAAGCTGTTGAAGCGAATATTTATGTAATGACCGAAAGTGAACGTAAAGCACATGGTATTACAGACTTGCCGTCGACTTTACACAATGCTGTGAAGGCACTACGTGAAGATGAAGTAGTAACAGCTGCCTTAGGTGAGCATGTTTTGGTTAACTTTGTGGAAGCTAAAAAAATCGAATGGGCGAGCTATGCACAATTTGTAAGTCAATGGGAAATCGATAACTATTTGGAACTTTACTAAAAGAGATAAGCATCTTTAAGATGCTTTTTTTGAATTTTTATACTAAAAAGACTAAACTATACATATGGATATAAAAGAAAATTTAAAAAATATTATAGATAAATTAGACTATGGACAGGTTGCAAAACTTGCAATGTTGGAGAGAGGAGCTTATGCAGTATCTGGACCGCAGGAAGCAGCTGCTGATGGTGACCTGTTTGAGGACTTTGCATCCAAATACTTGTCGGAGAATGAAGATTTGACGGTTGTTAATCGCAAAGACCCAGAAGTTGCACTTCAACCAGAAGATTTTGAGGTATTGCTTGGTCAACTAAAAGCTCCTCAACATATCATTTTCGTAGAATGTCTTGAATTAGGTACGACTGAAATTAAGGGCTTTTTGAATGCCTTACTCTCGGCTGGTTTAATCGAAAGTAGCAAGGTAGTTCTCTTGGACTTGCCACAATTAGAATATATGGCATTACGTTCAAGTATGAAAGGAAAAATCGCTATTTAAAGCGATTTTTTTCTTGATATTCTCGGGAACGTTTCATAATTTCTTTATAGATAGAGTGGATAGCTGGCTCGTATTGGAGTTTCTCTGTCCTTTTTTTTATCTTTTCGAGAATAAAGTATTCTCGATCCGCATCGTAGACATTTTTATTTTCTTCTGCCTTAGCTGTGATTACCTCGTCAACCAAGGACATGCGTCTTTCTAAAAGCGCAATAATTTGATCGTCTAGTGCATCAATTTCTTTACGGGTTTTTTCTAAAGTCATATTTTTATTATGACACAAAAGCTTCTGGAGGACAATTTTTAAATAAAAAAAGCAATCTACATTTATTAAAATGAAAAAGTTTGTCTTTCGACTTTAATAATGTTAAACTTTAATAAATAATATTAAGGTTGGAGAAATTATGGATTGGTTTTTTAATCTGGAAGATGAAGAACAAGAATTTATCAAACAATTTATTTTTGCATCGGGTTCTTTGAAAGAGTTGGCCAGGTATTATGGGGTGAGTTATCCTACAGTGCGGTTGCGTGTAGACCGTTTAATTGAGAAAATTGCTCTGAATGATACTAAAAAGGATTCCTTTGAAGTGAGTATTATGCAAATGGTTATTGATGAAAAAGTGAGTCTGAGCAGTGCAAAAGAGATTATAAGAAAATATAGGGAGATTTGAGATGAATCATTTAATGGATATAGCAATAATTGGAGTCATTATCGCATTTCAGACATTTGCGGGATATAGGGAAAATAAGTACTTGGGTGCCATACTTCCGCTTGCTTTCTTGGCCGCTGTAGGTGTTTTCTTATACAGAGGTGCTCTCGGGTTTAATTTTAAAGATATTGTGATGCCCTTTGTTGGACTCTTTGTCTTAATCATGCTGTATCAAGGAGGAAAAGAGTCAAGAAAAAGCAAGATAAATAAAGAGTTAGAGAAAATGAAAGCCAAAGATATTTCAAAAAGAAAATAAGAGATAATTTAACCGCAAGTATTGACTCTATTGTGGGTTAAGTTTATAATTATAAGATGAATAAAAGCGAAAAAATTGAAGGATATGAACTCCTTAACCTACAATTGAAAGGTTTACTTTCAACACAAAACTATACATTGTCAAATCTCTCCAACGCATCAGCTCTTCTTAATGACTTCTTGCCTAATCAAGTCTTTGCAGGGTTTTATTTGTACAACGGCGAACAACTTATTTTAGGTCCTTTTCAAGGTGGGGTTTCTTGTGTCGAAATAAAGTTAGGCGCTGGAGTATGTGGTGAAGCCGCAGAAAAACGCCAAACATTGATTGTTGACAATGTTAAAGAACATAAAAACTATATTTCTTGTGACAGCCGAGCACTGTCAGAAATTGTAGTACCGATTATTAAAGACGGCGAATTAAAAGGAGTTTTAGATTTGGATGCTTCAGAAACTTCCTTTTATGATGATGTCGATCAAAAATATCTTGAAGAATTTTGCCACATTTTGTCAGATATGACTGATTGGAAATTTTTTTGAGCGAGGTAAACAATGAAGGAAACAGTAAATAACTTTATAGCAGATAAATTTGGTACCAGTGAGGTGAAGCCTGTAGGTTTTAATGCTTTGGCTCAACCTAAAGCATTTGCTCAAGATTTGGGTAACTTTGTGTATCAGTTGCACCAATTAGAAGCAACGGGAGCCGAAAGCCCAGCCTTAATGTTGCCGGTCATCGAAGCTGAATTTTTGACACTGTTGGATCAAATGAAAAGAATTGCACCTGTAGAAGGTCTGCGCTTGTATTGGGATAAAGCTTCTAAAAATCCATGGACTAAGCCCGCGGTCGTGTTACATGGGGATTTGAACTTAGATACCGTGTGGAAGATGGCCGACAAATTTTCGGGAGTGGCTGAAACAACAGCTTCCATAGTTGGCGATCCAGCCTGTGATTTGACTATTGCATGGGAAATATTTGATGAGAAACAAAGAAAGATATTTTTCTCCGCCGCTGAAGCCGATAAGGCAACAGTCATCCGCGCTCGCGTTTGGGCTATTTACAAGGCAATGAAAAATTATAACGCTGCCGATATTGATCAGTCTATACTGGCGCGTGATGTTCTTTTCCGAATCAATGAAGAGCTCGGTCTTGGCGCAGAGCCAGACCTTTATTAGAAGGAATGAAAAATGGCTTACCAAGCTTTATATAGAAAATACCGTAGTCAAAGATTTGATGAGATGGTTGGCCAAGAAGTGGTGGCCACAACCTTAAAGAATGCTATCGTTAATGGGCAGATTTCCCACGCTTATCTTTTTAGTGGTCCACGTGGGACAGGAAAAACTTCCGCGGCAAAAATTTTTGCCAAAGCAATTAACTGTCCTAATCAGAAAGAGGGAGAGCCTTGTAACACTTGTGATATTTGTCAAGCTATTACCCAAGGCAGTCTTGAAGATGTGATTGAACTTGATGCTGCTTCGAATAATGGAGTTGACGAAATTCGTGAGATTCGAGATAAATCAACCTATGCAGCCAGTCGCGCAACTTATAAGGTTTATATTATCGATGAGGTTCATATGCTTTCAACGGGAGCATTCAACGCTTTACTGAAAACCTTGGAAGAACCTACAGATAATGTTGTCTTTGTTTTAGCAACAACTGAGCTTCAAAAAATTCCGGCAACAATTATTAGTCGTGTGCAGAGATTTGCTTTTAAAGCTATCACGACAAATGATATTCGTCAGCACTTAGCAGAAGTTTTAGCTGATGAGAAGATTGAGTTTGAAGATGCGGCACTTGATGTCATTGCAAAATCTGCCGAGGGAGGAATGCGTGATGCCTTGAGTTTATTGGATCAGGCCTTAAGTTTTTCTGATGGCAAGCTTGCAGAGAAGGATGCTCTTTTAGTGACAGGCTCCATTGCCAATGAAGCGCTTGTCTCTTATGTTGCAGCATTGACCGCTTCAGATGGACCAACTGCACTTGATGCTTTGGAGAAAATCTTTCTTGAAGGTAAAAATATGTTGCGTTTTACGGAAGATCTCTTAACTTATTTCCGTGATTTGCTTTTGCGGGAAAATAATGAAATCCCACGACCTCGTCTTTACCAATGGATCAACATTGCGATTGAGTCTCTGAAAATTATTAAAGAAACAACACAGAGCAAAATTGCTGCTGATGTGATGACGATGCGTCTTGTAGATGCAGGTGCTTATTCTTCTGCGGAAGATAAGGAAGTTCCGGAAAGTTTGAGCCATGAGCTTCAGGCTTTAAAAGCAGAAGTTGCAGAGCTAAAAGCTAAATTGGCAGAAACGGGCAACCAAACGGTGGTATCCACTGTCAGTCAAGAAGTTCAAATTAAGCAGCAAGTGAAAACGAAAACAGTCACCGAAAAGTACACTGTAAATCAAGATTTGGTTTTTAAAGCTTTAAAGGAAGCGACCAACGAAGCTCGTCAAGCAGTTTTTGGTGCATGGCCTGAAATTGTTTCCAGCTTTACCAAACCTTCAGACCGTGCCTTAATCAATAATACTGCCCCCGTGGCAGCCTCAAGTAATTTTGTGGTAGTTACTTTTCCTCATGGTAATTTAGCAAAGCGTGTTACGGAAAATGAAAACCTACAATTAACTTTTGGCAATTTAATGTCATCAATATTGGGATTCTCGCCTGAGATTATTGCTTTAGCAGAGCAAGATTGGCAGTCTGTACGTCAAGAGTATGTCTTAAGCCTTAAAAAAGGGGAGCAGCATGTTACAAAAGATACGGAATCTGAGCCAGAAGCAGAAGAAGTTCTTGTAAGTAAGGCTAAAGAATTTTTTGGCGAAAAAGTGAAGATAATCAACGACTAAAAAAACGCCTTATGGCGTTTTTTTTTTTAGTCGTTTTAATCAATATCACGGCTTAAATCAACTTCTTCAAGCGGAATAAGTTTTGTTTTCTTCACGATTTTGTAAGAGAAATATAAAATCAAGAAGAGAGGTAAAGCAAGGTAGGTCGTAATGATGCTTTGCGCATTCATCGTTACGGTAGTAATTTGCCCGATAACGATAATGATTGAAAGAATAAGAGCGATGATTGGTCCAATAGGGAACCATTTAGCATGGTAGCCTAACTCAGAAAGTTTATGACCTTGTTTAATAAAAGCACGGCGGAAGCGGAAATGGCAGATAGCAATTCCAATCCAAGCCAAGAAACCAGACAAACCGGAAGCAGCGACCAAATAGAAATAAATTTCAGTTCCGAAGATACTTGTTAAGAAGGCCAAAAGACCGATGGCAACAGTCGCTAAAATTGCATAAATTGGTACGCCGTTACTTGTATTTGTTTTAGCGAAGATTTTCGGTGCATGCCCCTCTTTTGCCATACCAAAAAGCATGCGAGAAGCAGCATATAACCAAGAGTTTGCAGATGAAATAACCGAGGTTAAGATGACAGCATTCATAACGGATGCAGCAGCAGCTAAGCCAGCACGTTCAAATACCAAGGTAAATGGAGAAACGGTAATGTCGCTTTGGGTTGCTGCACGGAGAAGACTAGGGTCTTTATAGTAAACCAAGGCACCGATTACGAATATTGAGAGGAAATAGAAAATAATAATCCGCCAAAAGACTTGTTTAATCGCTGAGGGTACATTTTTCTCAGGGTTTTCTGACTCGCCGGCTGCGATACCAACGATTTCTGTACCTTGGAAAGAGAAGCCTGCAATCATGAAGACAGCAATCATACCTCCAATACCACCGACAAAACCATGATTTCCTCCAGCAGAAAGATTGCGTGCCACATCTGGCTTATAACTCATAACTCCAAAAATTGTTGCGAGACCAATCACGATAAAGGCGATAACAGCGATGACTTTAATTGTCGCCATCCAAAATTCTGCTTCACCATAAGCTTTAGCTGAAATGAGGTTAACCAAGAGGATGAGCGCAATCACAATAGTCGACCATATCCATGTGGGCACATGGGGCAACCAGAACTGCATAATAACACCAACTGTAGCTGCCTCAACCGCTACAGTAATTGCTGAGTTAAACCAATAGTTCCATCCCATAGCGAAGCCGAAAGCTTTATCTACATAACGGTCAGCGAAAGAAGCAAAAGAGCCTGATACTGGAAGATAGGAAGCCATTTCACCTAAAGACGTCATAAGGAAGAAAACCATGAGCCCAATGGCGACATAGGCAACTAACGCGCCTAAAGGTCCAGCTTGAGAAATCGTTGCGCCTGATGCAACAAATAGCCCGGTGCCAATAGTTCCTCCTAAGGCAATCATTGTTAAGTGACGATGTTTAAGGCCACGTTTAACTTGCGTGGATGGCGTGGCCTCATTATTTGAAGTATTATCCATTACTTCTCTCCTAAATTTATAAATATTAATACAAAAAGCAATCCCTAGAGATTGCTAAACGTCAGAAAGATCTTTCATCCGAATAGCGCATCATGGTCATAGTTAGACCACGACAGTTTAACAGGTATTTCCCGCTAAACCAAGAAAAGTCGGTGAGCATAACTTTTCTTTCGGCAACCGCTCCTGGGCTAAACTTCTCAGCATGCTCTAGCTCTGCTTAGCTTATTATTGGTTGCGACCTCTATCGTTTATTAAGTATTTATGAATATTTTAGATTAATTTGAGAGGGATGTCAAGGACGAGCCTGCTAGATTTGAATAATTATACACGTTGTTGTTTAAAATTACAGATTTTTTAATGTTTAGCCATTAAAAATCTAGACATTTGTTTTAGAGATTAAAAAGAGTTATAATATAAGAAGAGATGATTGCGTTTTCATCTCAATTATATCTGGAGGTGGTTTTCAATGACGTTTACCCCAAAATATGTATCTCCAACTTACGTGGGAGAAAAAATAGTATGCGTAACCCGTAGCCAGGAAGGGGAAATCTCCCACTTATACCAGCGCTTTGATAGCCGTTGCAAGTTGCATTTTATCGTGAAAAAGCTTGGCTATTATCAATCGAAAGAAGGTGAGTATCGCTACATTCCAGCTAATGTGCTTGAGGTAGTCGCTTAATAATAAAAAATGATGAGAAATCTTCTGCAGAGGCAGAGGGTTATTTTTTATTTTATAATAGAATAAATAAGATAAATCAACTTGCAAAATGTAGCTAAATTTGATAGAATATATACTTGTGAGTAAAAACTCATAACTTACACAGGCTCCAACCTGTGTCATTAGTCCAAAAGGAGGAAAAATCAATGACAAAATACGAAATTCTTTATATTATTCGTCCAAACATTGAAGAAGAAGCAAAGAAAGCCCTCGTTGAACGTTTCGATAGTATCTTGACTGACAACGGTGCTGCTAATCTTGAGTCTAAAGACTGGGAAACACGCAAACTCGCTTACGAAATTCAAGACTTCCGCGAAGGTATCTACCACATCGTAACTCTTGAAGCTGCTACTGATTCAGAAGCTTTGAGCGAATTTGACCGTCTTGCTAAGATTAACGGCGACATTCTTCGTCACATGATCACTAAAGTAGAAGCTTAATTCTAGTTTAGCTGGACAAATTTAAAGGAGAAGCATCATGATTAATAATGTTGTTTTGGTCGGACGCGTTGTGCGTGACCCTGAACTGCGATACACACCGCAAAATACTGCGGTTGCTACATTTACGATTGCTGTTAACCGTCGTTTTAAAAACGCGCAAGGCGAACGTGAAGCTGATTTCATTAACTGTGTCATCTGGCGTCAATCTGCTGAAAACTTGGCAAATTGGGCTAAAAAAGGTGCCTTGATTGGTGTAACAGGTAGTATTCAAGTGCGAAATTATGAAAACAAAGAAGGTCAACGTGTTTACGTGACCGAAGTATTGGCTGATAACTTCCAAATGCTTGAAAGTCGTGCCGCACGTGAAGGTGGCTCTGGTTCATATTCTGCACCACAGCAACAACAATCACAAAATCGTCCTTTTGCTGGCTCTAACAGCTCAGCAGGAAATTCAACACCTGATTTTGGTCGTGATGCAGATCCATTTGGTGGCTCACCGATGGAAATCTCAGATGATGATCTTCCATTCTAATAAGTAAGGCAGCTGTACAAGGCAGTCTAACTGAGCCCTATTCGTTGAGTATAAAAGCGGTATCCGTATTGACTTTTCTACTCAACAACATCATACAATAATATAAGGAGAAACACACTATGGCTTTTCAAAAACGTGGTGGCTTCAAACGCCGTAAAAAAGTTGACTTTATCGCAGCTAACAAAATCGAAGTTGTTGATTACAAAGACACTGAACTCTTGAAACGTTTTATCTCAGAACGTGGTAAAATCTTGCCACGTCGCGTAACTGGTACTTCAGCTAAAAACCAACGTAAAGTGGTTACAGCTATCAAACGCGCACGTGTTATGGCTCTCTTGCCATTCGTAGCTTCAGACGAAAACTAAGAAATAACTAGGCACCTTCGGGTGTTTTTTTGTTACGTGCTTTGATACAATAGGGAGCGTGAATCTCATTATGAAGAATAAAAAATCTGAATATGGTAAAATAAAGCAATGACATGGATTATAATTTTACTTTTCTGCCTTTTGGCTTATGGTATTTTCGTTGAACCGCATTTGATGCGTGTGCGACAAGTGAAAATTTCAAACACAGCCGGGCTGAAAGTTGCACACTTTACCGATACACATTTTAATTGGCACACACATCCACGCCGCTTTTTTAAATTTTCAAAACACATAAATAAAACACAACCTGACTTGATCTTGTTCACAGGCGACTTATTTGATAAAGTCGATTGGGCGCAAGCGCATGATGTTGATAAGGTAAAAGAAATTTTAGCAGAACTTGAAGCACCCTTAGGAAAATTTGCGATTTTGGGTAATCATGATTTTTCGCATGAAGGGGATGCTAACTATATAAGAACTTTTCTAAAGGAAGCAGGTTTTACTGTACTTACCAACCAATCACTCATGTCAGGAACAGTATCATTAACCGGACTTGATGATTTACGTGAAGGACAACCAAATTTTAGTATGGTCCCTGAGCAAGGAAAGTTTTCGATTTTAATGATTCATGAGCCGGATACGATTTTACAAGTAGAATTTCCTGAAAAATATGATTTAGTCGTTGCAGGACATAGCCATGGTGGGCAAATTCGTCTTGGTAATTTGCGCTTACGTAATGATGGCTCAAAGGTGTATGATTCTGGTCTATACATATTAGGGAAATATACAAAACTTTTTGTCAATGCCGGTATTGGCCTAACCTTTTTACCAATCAGATTTGGTGTTCCTCCAGAAATCGTCTATTATGAAATTTAAAAAGTCTCCAGAATTTTATCTGGAGACTTTTGTTTAACGTTCTTGTGAAGAGATAATGGTTTCTTTACCATTATTATCAACAGCATGGAAATGCCGAGGCCAAGAATTATTAAAAGGGTATTGGAAATCAACTGTAATGGTTAAAGGATTGTGCGGCTGTGAAAATTTCACAGAAAGCAGTCCTTTTTGGTTGAGTAATTCAAAATTGATAAGGGGCTCAAGCGGGATAACGCCTTTTAGCTGATTGTCAATGATGAACCAAAAACTGTCAATGATTTCACCAGGAATACTAGAGACAGTTCCATAGCTTGCATAGCGTCCTTTTGTTTCAGTAAATGCCATTTTGGTCCTCCTTTATCATTAACTTTCTAGTTTAATTTAAACGGGTTTGGCTGATCACTTCTCGAATGTTTTCCAAAGTATCTTCGATTGAATCCTGAGCTTTCATCCCGTACATCAAAAAGATGGCATCGAGAAGACTAATTTGAGAAACGGTTGAAGCGACAGCTTCAGGTCGAAAAGATATTTCTTCAGCGATTGAAATAAGTGCCAAGTCGCTTTTTTTCACCAAGGCTGAGTTGGCAAATGACGTAATGGCAATCACAGGAACGTGATTGCTCTTCAAAATATCAACGATTTTCAGTGTATCTTTGTTTTTACCAGTATGTGAGATAACAAAAGCACAGTCTTTTTCGGTCAGTTTAGAAGCCAACATTTGTTGATAATGAAAATCCTGATGATATACCGTTTGCAGTGGCATACGCAAAAATTTATGGTAAGCAATTAAAGCAACGGCATTAGAGCCACCCAGACCAAAAAAACCACATGTTTTGGCGGATAGGAGGATGTTCATAACCTTATCCAAAGTTTCGCTCTCTATCAGCTGCAATGTTGCATTGAGAGAAGAAATATTACTTGTAAAATTCTTGGCAAGAATATCTTTATAGCTATCTTCTGGCGATAGTTCGCTGAAAAAGTTGTCGGATTTAAATTTTTCGGTGCTGTGGATAGCTAACTTTAAATCTTGAAATGAATCAAAACCGATTTTTTTGGCAAAACGCGAAATGGTTGCAGTAGATACTTTAGTATTCTTTGCGAATTCTTGAATGGATAAGCGGGCAGCCGTGTCCATATTTTCAATCAAGTAATTTGAAATGGCTTGATCAGATTTACTGAGATTATCGTAATAAGAGTTGATACGTGTGATGAGAGATTGTGTCATATGCTTTCCAGTCTTGCTTTTATTATATCATAACACAATTTTGAGGTGGAAAATGGGAAATGCTTTTAAAGAGAAAGTTGATTTATTCCTCTTCAAAATCATAGTCTCGTATTGCGCTAGAAATATCACTAAAGTCGAAACCTTTACGGGCTAAGGCTTGGGTGATGCGTTGCTTAAGCTCATAGCCTTCGTATTTTCTACTGTATTTACGGGCACTTTTGTCGAGTTCAGTGTAAAGGAGCTCTAACTCATTTTCTTCATCCACTTCAAGTTCTAGACTTTCAAGAGCTATAGCGCTAATGGCATAGGAAAAACCCTTAGCAGTGAGTCCTTGTGTGATTTTTTGTTTTAGTTGTTGTCGAGTGTGACGACTTGCTTTTTGACGGACTATCTTTTCCGCAAGAGCGACAGCCACGTCAATTTGTTTTTCTTCATTGAAAACTTGTGCTATACCCTCATCAATAAGTTGTAAATCTAGCCCCTTTAGGTGGAGTTTCTGTTTGATCTGATAAGGACCAGCACTTGCTGTGCGTACTTTTCCCTGGATATAACTTTCGATATAAGCTCGGTCGTTGAGGAGACCATTTTTAGTAAGGTTGTCAATGATCGCTTCGATTTGAATTGGTTGGATATTGTGTTCATAGAGGTACTTTTTGACTTCTGATGATGTCCGAGCCTTGTAGGAGATAAAGTAAAGTGCTAAGGATTTACCTTGCGCAAAATTGTCAAAAGCTAACAGCTGCTCCAGTTCCGCTGTAGAAAAGGCTTTATCCCTCGTCAGCATATATTTTACAACTGTATCCTCACAGACGTAAATTTTATCTTTAGCTTCCTCCCAGTCCTTATATGAAAAAGGCTCTGTTAGTATAACTTTATAAAGCTTTTTGAGTTTTGTGATTTCCTTGATTTTTATCATAACTTTATTATAACAGAGTACCGGATGAAGGAGAAATAGATTTTTTGGATCTAAGAAAAAAGCACTAGCGAATGAACTAGTAGCTTTTTCTAAAGTTGTCTTTGTTTTTTATCTTGGAGTGATTTATTTGATAGCAACTTTTTGTTTTTGAGCCCCAATAATGAGAAGCATAGCAAGGAGGACAATAACAATCCCTGCAAGTGGTGTATAGATAACGCTACTTATCTTCGCTACCTCGCCACCGGCAAATGAACCCAGTGTAATACCAATGTTGAAAGCTGAAATATTAAAAGCTGAAACAAGAGTGATGTCTTGGGGAGTGAATTTTTCAGCCAGTTGGACAACATAGAGTTGTAAACCAGGCACGTTCATGAAGGCAAATAAACCCAGCAAAAGCGTTGCAAGTAATCCAAGCCACTGAGAAGCCAATAGTGCTGCTATAAAAAGGATAAGCAAACTTGCAGTTAAAGCACCAAACATTTTGAGTAATACAGGTAAAATATTTTTATTTGAGTAATGTCCACCGATAGTATTACCGATTGCTACCATTATACCGTAAGCGACCAGAACGACAACAACAGTACTTGAGCTGAAATTAAAGGTATCTTCTAATAAAGGAGCTAAATAAGTATAAGCAGCAAAGGTACCACCGTAACCAAAAGCAGTAATAAAGAAAGAAGTCATAATGTATTTATTGCGGAAAATTCTCGCAAAACCACTTAAATTTACTTTGCCTGGTATAGGGAGGTTTGTCGGAATTAAAAAGATGCTCGCTAATAATCCAATCAATCCAATTGCGGCAATGAAGATAAAGGACATATGCCATGTAGAATGTTGTCCGATAAAAGTTCCCAAAGGCACGCCGATAACAGTTGCTACAGTAAGTCCTGTAAACATCAAAGCAATAGCAGAAGCACGTTTTTCAGGACGAACTACATTTGCAGCAATAAGTGTTGACACCGACATAAAGATACCATGTGCTAACGCTGCTAAAATACGTCCAACTAAGAGCAGGAGGAAAGTTGGAGCAAAAGCAGATAAGAGATTACCGCTGATAAAGAGTAGCATAATAGCTAACATTAATGAGCGCCGATTCCATGTGCCTGTAACAATCGTAAGAAGAGGTGCTCCAATAGTCACACCTAAGGCATATAAAGAGACGGTAAGTCCTGCTTGAGATAAATTGATATTAAAAGTGTTCACAATCATCGGCATAAGACCAACACTGATGAATTCTGTTGAACCTATGGCAAAGGCATTAATGGCTAAAGCCAATAAGGTTAGGCTTGGTGAAATTTTTTTCATGAAGGTTTCCTATTTTTTAAAAATTAAATGTTTCTGGATTTGGTCCCACGCGCAGATTTTCATCAAGATTGTTGAGGAGTTCCATATCATCTTGATCCAGAGAGAAATCAAAGATATCACGGTTGGCAAGCATACGTTCTGTTTTGACAGATTTCACGTTAACCAAAATACCTTGCTCTAAATGCCAACGAAGGATAACTTGTGCTGTTGATTTATTGTGCTTCTGAGCAATTGTTTTAATTGTTTCATTGTCTAACAGTTGTCCTTGCATCAATGGGGACCAAGCTTGTACTTTAATATCGTGTGCTTCTAAAAAGTGACGCAGTTCTTTTTGAGCAAGTTTAGGGTGAAGCTCGATTTGATTTACTGCAGGGATAATTTGTGCATAATTAAAGAGACGCTCTAAGTGATGTTTTTGGAAGTTACTTACACCGATAGCTTTGATACGACCGTCTTTGTAGAGGTCTTCCATAGCTTTCCAAGAAGCTTCAAACCCATAATCAGTACCTGGCCAGTGAATGAGATAAAGATCAAGGTAATCCAGACCTAATTTTTCTAAACTTGTTTCAAAGCTTTGAATGGTTTCCTCATAAGAAAGGTTGCTGCCCCATAGTTTTGATGTGATGAAGAGGTCTTCGCGTGTAAGATTTGTGTCTTCAAGGCCAGCCTTGATCCCTTGTCCTGTGCCTTCTTCGTTACCATAAATTTGGGCGGTATCGATCAAACGATAGCCGTTGATGATTCCGTTTTTTACGACTTCAGCAGTTTCCTCATTTGAGATTTGGAAAACGCCTAATCCTAATTCGGGGATATGTGTTGTATTGTTAAGTTTCATTGTCTTTTCTCCTTAGGTTTTCTTTTGACAAAAAATAGTATATAATAAAAATAACTTGTTGAATAGTACCTACTTTTTTGTCATATACATACAAAAAAGTAAGTTTTGTTTGAAATAAAGGATTTAGAAAGGAAATTTTTTTTGGAAAAAACTTATAACATAGGTGTAGAAGCCACAATGGACGTCATTGGTGGAAAATGGAAATCTATCATTTTGTGTAACCTCAGACACCAACCACGCCGTCCAGGGGAACTTAAACGAAGTATTCCAGGGATCAGTCAAAAAATGCTTACACAACAATTACGTGAATTAGAGCTGGATAATATCATTGTCCGCACCGTTTACAATCAAGTGCCGCCAAAAGTTGAATATTCGCTTAGCCCATATGGTGAAAGCTTGAATAACATTTTAGATAATCTTTGTTCTTGGGGGGAAGATCACGTCCGTAATCTCAAAGCTCAAGGAGAAGAAGTCTGCATCTTGGAAGAAGATGAACTTACGGCTGAGAAGATAAGATAGAGGGAAACATGTATACACCAAATTTTAAGAGCATACATCATATCGCTATTATAGGGAGTGATTATGAAAAATCACGACACTTTTATGTAGATATTCTGGGATTTCCAGTAATCAGAGAAAGCCATCGTCCGGATAAAGGGGATGTGAAAATCGATCTTCAAATGAATGACAGTACTGAAATAGAGCTCTTCATTAAAATTGATGCCCCTGAGCGTGTCTCCTATCCAGAGGCGAAAGGTTTACGTCATTTGGCAATACAGACCGATAATATTGAAGCAGACATAGCTTATTTATCGGATCAAGGGATTAAAGTTGAAGAACTGCGCGTGGATGAAATTACCAATAAAAAGATGGTTTTCTTCTATGATCCTGATGAATTGCCAATAGAATTACATGAATAGAAAAAAATTCCAGTGAAGGTACTGGAATTTTTCTTTACAATTAGGAGAATCCTTGGATTTTAGTGGTCCAATTATAGGGAAATTATGTTAAAATTGGGATATGATTAATCTGAAAATTGGACAAAAAATCCCACTCAATATCGAGCGTATGGGTATCAATGGCGAAGGAATCGCCTCTTACCATGGGCGCTTGGTATTTGTGCCTTATGCACTGCCTACAGAAGAAATTTTGGCAGAAATTACAGAAAATGCCCGCAATTTTTCACGCGCAAAAGTTGTCAAGATAAATAAAAAGTCAAAATACCGTGTTAAGCCTGAAGATCGTGTTTACCATGAGCTGAGCGGCTCACACATCATGCATCTTGCTTATCCGCAACAATTAGAGTTTAAGCGTGATTTGCTCCGTCAAGCTCTTGAAAAATACCGTCCAACAGGTTGGAAGAAGTACGAACTTCGGCCAACACTTGGTATGGAAAATCCTTTACGTTACCGTAATAAGTTGCAATTCCAAGTGCGCCGTCTAAACAATGGCGATGTTATTGCTGGATTGTACAAAGAAGGCACACACCATTTGGTGAATTTAGAGAATTGCTTGGTCCAAGACGAAGTCATTCAAAATATCGCTAATCGTATTTGTCGCTTGATTGAAAAATACAATTTACCTGTTTATGATGAGCGTAAAGTCATGGGGATTCGCACAATCGTTGCGCGACGTAGCCAAAAAACAGGTGAAGTCCAAATTATTTTCGTGACATCTGCACGCATTAGTCTAGATGGACAGGTTTGGCCTGCCCCACGTGAAGAGCTCTCAAAACGTCAACGCAAAGACTTGGTGAAGATGGATAATATTTTATCTGACTTGACGGAAGAGTTCCAAGAGATTGTTTCTGTATCGGCCAACTTCCATCCGAAGAAAACCAGCGAAATTTATGGTGACCGTACACAGATGCTTTTTGCGGAAAAAGAAACGATTACCGAAGGCGTTTTGGATTATGACTTTGAGTTGTCACCACGTGCTTTTTATCAACTCAATTCAGAACAAGCTAATGTGCTCTATGGTGAAGCTGTACGTGCGCTAAATCCGAAAAAAGATGACCGTGTGATTGATGCCTACTGTGGCGTTGGGACAATCGGTTTTGGTGTGGCCAAGAAAGTAAAATCTGTCCACGGAATGGATATTACGCCAGAATCTATCGCAGATGCTAAAATCAATGCAAAACGTCTTGGCTTTAAAAACTGTCACTATGAAGTAGGTAAGGCGGAGCGTATCATTCCTAACTGGTATAAGTCAGCCCATAGAGCCACAGCCCTTATCGTTGATCCACCGCGTACAGGATTGGATGATGCTTTGTTGGAAACAATCACCACTTATACACCAGAAAAACTGGTTTACGTGTCTTGTAATGTTTCAACATTGGCAAAAGACTTAGTGATTCTTTCGCAATTTTACAGCATCGAATATATCCAATCTGTCGACATGTTCCCACATACAGCTCGTACTGAAGCGGTAGTGAAAATGCGTAAACTTGCCCAACCTTTGGCAGCACCTTTCCGTGCGGAAAAACCAAAGCAACAATATGACAAGCCACGTAGAAAAAGAAAATAAAATAGGGCGTTTAGTTTGAGCGGGGAGAAAAAACATGATTTATTTAAGAAAGGCAACCACAGCAGATATCGTAGCTATTATGCCGATTATTGCTCAGGCGCGTGAATTTTTGGGCAAATCAGGCAGCGATCAATGGCAAGCAGAGTACCCCGCACAAAGTGATATTGAAAATTTTCTTCATAAAGCTGTAGGTTACGTTCTGATTGTAGATGAGAAAGTTGCAGGTTTTTGTGCGGTTATTACTGGAGAAGATACACAATATACGAAAATTTATAATGGCAAGTGGTTGAATGATAGCTTGGACTATGTCACTGTCCATTGTTTAGCACTATCCGACCAATATCGTGGTTTGGGTCTGACAAAATATCTTTTTTCAAATATCTTTACTTTGATGCAGGCACGCGGTTATAATGATTTCCGCGTGGATACGCATCCAGCTAATGCAGTGATGCAGGCAGTCTTTGAACGTGAGGGCTTTGAAAAGCGCGGCATGGTTTTCTACGAAGGAGATCGCTTCGCTTATCAACTCCTTTTAGGAGAATAAGATGGATAAAGAAAACTGGCTAGAGTTTTGCTTAGCGCTTGGTCCAACTTTTGCAGATACACCTTTTGCAAAGATGGAAAAAGGGCCAGCGACGATTGTAGTGAAGCATCTAAAAAATAAAAAATCTTTTGTCTACATCTCGGAGCGTGACGGCGAGCTTGTTTTGGCTGTCAAAGGTTTACCTTCAGTCAATGAGGAACTGCGTGAATCTTTTGTCTCAATACGACCAGCTTGGCACATGAATAAAATACACTGAATTTTAAAACAGGGAATAAAAAACTCTGTTTAGGTTCAATTGAATAAAACGCACTGGAATGATATTCATTTTGGTGGTGACGTTTCAGAGAAGCAAGCGAAACAGATGATTGAGAACAGTTATCATTTAATCAAACCAAAAAGAGAATAAAAATGGAATATAAAGAAAAATTTTTAAAAGATTTTAGTGAGTGGGTGGACCAACAGGTTCAACTTTCAGAAATTGCAATGAAAGCCGCAGAAAAAATTGCGCATGAAGATAAAAAAATTGAAGCAAAAGAAGCAGCTATTCGTTATGAAAGTCGTCTCGATGCCTATCAATTTATTCAAGGGAAATTTGAAAACTATAAAGCAGGTAAAGATTTCCACGACGTACCAGACTTAGGTACCAAAACTTTTTAAGTAATAAGGAGGGTTTTATGAAATTAAATCCTATGGTTGGTAAACAAGTGCGAGTAACTGCTCTCGCGTAAGTTTACCGCTAAGTTAACAATATTCTCACTTAGCGGATAGTTAAGGAGAAAAAATGAAAGCATATGAATACAACAGAATAAAATACCTTACCTTTGACCTCATCAATGTCTACCATTCGGTTAATGATAAAGCCACGGTAGAAGCAGTTTATGCTCAAACTGTAGCTGAAATAGAAGAGCTCTCGAAAGCAAAAGAAGTCGGGGACTTTTTAGAGAGAATTGCTGACAGTAAAACAACTAAAGAGCAAGCAGAACGAGATTTGCTCCATTTAAAGAATTTAGTTGAACCTTTTGCCTTACCATCTGAAAGTCAGATTAAAAAGATTTTTAGGAAGGTCAAAAAGCTTAAAGTTCCAGCTCAAGCATCTTGGGACATGAAAGAACTCACCTATTTTGCTTGGAATGAAATTTCCAGTCAGCGAAAATATATCGTGACAAGTGACGGACGAGGTTTTTATGGGACGACTTCTGGAAGTATAAAAAATATCTGTGCGATTTGTCAAAAAACAAGCCAAGTGACACAGTTTTTAGCAACCACTAAAAGAGGTTCTGATGGTACCTATACTAAGAACGGAACATATATCTGTGTTGATAGTGTGAACTGTAATCGACAAATGCAAAAAATAGAAGGTTTAGAGCATTTCTTAGAAATAATCAAAGAACGCTGAGCGACCTTGCAAAAAACTGACAAATCTGATAGAATAAAAACACTAAATGAGGAGTAACAAGTCTAGTCTTTGAGAGAGAAATCGGTCGCTGTGAGATTTCAGATGAAACTTGTGAAGGTTGCATTGTGGTCAGTTAAATAAAATTAAGTGTCTGCTTTAAAAAAGGCAGGAATTTAGGTGGTACCGCGCGTGAGCGTCCTATTTTGGATGTTTAGGTGCGGTATTTTTTTATTGACATACTCTTGAACTTCTCCCTCGACATTATTAACTGTTTTCATACCGAAAGGAAAAATAAATGACAGAAGAATTATCAACAAAATTTAATCCTGCTGAAGTCGAAGCAGGGCGCTATGAAAAATGGCTCGAACAAGGTGTTTTTGCCCCTTCAGGGGACAAAAAAGCAAAACCCTATAGTATCGTTATCCCACCACCAAACGTAACAGGGAAGCTCCATTTAGGACATGCTTGGGATACAACCTTGCAAGATATTATCATCCGTCAAAAACGTATGCAAGGTTTCGATACCCTCTGGTTGCCAGGTATGGACCATGCAGGAATTGCAACGCAAGCCAAAGTGGAAGCGCGTTTAGCTGAAGATGGTATTTCCCGTTATGATTTAGGCCGTGAGAAATTCTTAGACAAGGTTTGGGAATGGAAAGACGAATATGCCTCAACCATCAAAGAACAATGGGGTAAAATGGGTATCTCTGTTGATTATAACCGTGAACGTTTTACTCTAGACGAAGGTTTGTCTGCTGCAGTCCGCAAAGTTTTTGTTCAACTTTACAAAAAGGGCTGGATTTACCGTGGTGAGTTTATCATTAACTGGGATCCAAAGGCCATGACTGCGCTCTCTGATATTGAAGTTATCCATAAGGATGTCGAAGGTGCCTTCTATCACATAACTTATCCTTTGGCGGATGGTTCAGGTGCACTTGAAGTAGCGACAACGCGTCCAGAAACTTTCTTTGGAGACACTGCTGTTGCTGTTAACCCAGCAGATGAACGTTATGCCAAATACATTGGTCAAAGTGTTATTCTCCCTATCATTAACAAAGAAATTCCTATTGTTGGTGACGAACACGCAGACATGGAAAAAGGGACAGGTGTGGTTAAAATTACCCCTGCCCATGATCCTAACGACTTCTTGGTTGGTCAACGTCATAACTTGCCACAAGTTAATGTAATGAATGCTGACGGTACAATGAACGAGCTCACAGGCGAATTTAATGGTATGGATCGTTTTGAGGCCCGCGAAGCTATCATTAAAAAATTAGATGAGCTCGGCAACTTAGTTAAAGTTGAGAAAATGATGCACTCCGTTGGGCACTCAGAACGTACAGGCGTAATGGTTGAGCCTCGCTTATCGACACAATGGTTCGTTAAGATGGAAGAGTTGGCTAAAAATGCAATCGCAAATCAAAAAACAGAAGATGCTGTTGAGTTTTATCCTCCACGTTTTAACGACACTTTCCTCCAATGGATGGAAAACGTACACGACTGGGTTATTTCACGCCAACTTTGGTGGGGACATCAAATTCCTGCATGGTACAACGAAGCTGGCGAAATGTATGTTGGCGAGGAAGCCCCAGAAGGTGAAGGTTGGGTTCAAGATGAAGACGTACTTGATACATGGTTCTCTTCAGCCTTATGGCCTTTCTCAACTATGGGCTGGCCGGATGAAAAGGCAGAAGACTTCCAACGTTACTTCCCAACATCGACATTGGTTACGGGCTACGACATCATCTTCTTCTGGGTTTCGCGTATGATTTTCCAATCACTTGAGTTTACAGGAAAAGCACCATTTAATAATGTACTTATCCACGGTTTGATTCGTGATGAAGAGGGACGCAAGATGTCCAAATCTTTGGGGAATGGTATTGACCCAATGGATGTGATTGAAAAATATGGTGCCGATGCTTTGCGTTGGTTCTTGTCCAATGGTTCAGCTCCTGGACAAGATGTGCGTTTCAGCTACGACAAAATGGATGCAGCTTGGAATTTCATCAATAAGATATGGAATGTTTCACGCTATATCTTGATGAATGCAGGAGATATCACAGCAGAAGAAATTTCTGCTCATCTTGACCAAGTGGCAGCGAAAACAGCAGGTAATGTTACCGATCGCTGGATTCTCACACGTTTAAACGATACAATTGCGCGCGTTACGGAACAAATGGATAAATTTGAGTTTGGTGTTGCAGGTCATATTCTGTATAATTTCATTTGGGATGAGTTTGCCAACTGGTATCTTGAGTTGACTAAAGAAGTAATGTTTGGCGATGATGAAGCAGAAAAAGACGTCACACGTTCAGTACTTGTGCATGTCCTTGATCAAGTGCTTCGTCTGCTGCACCCAATCATGCCTTTCTTCACAGAAGAAATCTTCGAAAAACTTCCGACAGCTGAAGGCAAATCTATTGTGGTATCTGAATATCCAGAAGTACGTCCAGAATTTGATGATGTAGAAGCTGGAGATGGTGTTGCCATGCTCATTGAAATTATTACAGCTGTACGTAATATTCGTGCGGAAGTGAATACGCCTTTATCAAAAGCCGTGCCAATGATGATCAAATCAGACAAAGAAGCCTTCCTGAACAAGGTAGCGCCTTATATCAAACGCTTCACTAACCCAAGTGAGTTAACTATTGCAGCGGATGTGACAGCACCAGAACAAGCCATGTCAGCAGTTGTTACTGGTGCGGAAATCTACCTTCCATTAGCAGGCTTGATTAATATCGAGGAAGAAATTGCTCGTCTCAATAAAGAACTAGACAAATGGCAGAAAGAACTCGATATGGTTAACCGTAAGCTTTCTAATGAAAAATTTGTGGCAAATGCCAAAGCAGAAGTTGTAGATAAAGAACGTGCTAAATTAGCAGACTATCAAGAGAAGTTTGAAAGCACACAAGCCCGTATTGAAGAGTTACAAAAATAGTTTATGAGACGTGGAAAAGTTCCTAATTGTGGGAACTTTTTCTTTTTGGTATAGATAGGTTTACAATATCTTAAATTTTCATTTCTTGTTAAACCTATGGAAAAGTGATAAAATAAACAAAGAAAAAAACTCTAAGGAGAGATATAAGATGGCACATATTAAATTTGACTATTCTAAATTGAAACCATTTGTAGCTGATAAAGAACTTGACGAAATTCAATGGCAAGTTGATGGCGCAGATAAACTTCTTCGTGAAGGAACCGGTGCTGGTTCTGACTTCATCGGTTGGTTAGATCTTCCAGAAGACTATGATAAAGAAGAATTTGCACGCATTCAAAAAGCAGCAAGCAAAATTCAATCTGACTCAGAAGTTCTTATTGTTATCGGTATCGGTGGTTCATACCTTGGTGCCCGCGCTGCAATTGACTTCTTGAACAACAGCTTTGTTAATCTTCAATCAAAAGAAGAACGTAAAGCACCACAAATTCTTTATGCAGGAAATTCAATTTCTTCAAGCTATCTTTCAGACTTGGTAGAATATGTGGCAGATAAAGATTTCTCTGTTAATGTTATCTCTAAATCAGGAACAACAACTGAACCAGCAATTGCTTTCCGTGTCTTTGAAGAACTTTTGGTTAAAAAATATGGCCGTGAAGAAGCAAATAAACGTATCTATGCAACAACAGATAAAGAAAAAGGTGCCGTTAAAGTTAATGCTGATGCAAACAACTGGGATACTTTTGTTGTGCCGGATTCAGTTGGCGGACGTTTTTCAGTTTTGACAGCTGTTGGTCTCTTGCCTATCGCAGCATCAGGTGCTGATATTACAGCTCTTATGGAAGGTGCTAACGCAGCGCGCAAAGAATATACAGCCACAGACGTACGTGAAAATGATGCTTATGCTTATGCAGCGCTTCGTAATATCCTTTACCGCAAAGGTAAACTTTCAGAAATCTTGATTAACTATGAGCCATCATTGCAATACTTCTCAGAATGGTGGAAACAGTTGGCAGGTGAATCTGAAGGCAAAGACCAAAAAGGTATTTATCCAACATCAGCAAACTTCTCAACAGACTTACACTCATTGGGTCAATTTATCCAAGAAGGTACACGTTCTGTATTTGAAACAGCTATTCGTGTTGAAAAACCACGTAAGAACATTAACATTCCTGAACTTGAAGCAGATCTTGATGGTCTTGGCTACTTGCAAGGTAAAGATGTTGACTTTGTCAACAAAAAAGCAGCTGACGGTGTTCTCCTTGCACACACAGATGGTGACGTTCCAAATATGATCGTTACTTTGCCTGAGCAAGATGAATTCACTTTAGGTTACACTATCTACTTCTTTGAGCTTGCAATTGCGATCTCAGGCTACTTGAATGGTATCAATCCATTTGACCAACCAGGTGTTGAAGCTTACAAACGTAACATGTTTGCACTTCTTGGCAAACCAGGATTTGAAGAATTGAGTGCTGAATTGAACGCACGTCTTTAATCAAAAATGAGATAAAAACAAAAACCACAGTACATCATTGAACTGTGGTTTTTTTGATGCTTGTGGGCGAAGAAGACACAGTGTGCTATAATAGAACAATGAGAGTTGTAGCAGGAAATTATGGTGGTAGACCACTGAAAACATTGGCAGGAAAAACAACACGTCCAACGACAGACAAAGTTAAAGGAGCAATTTTTAATATGATTGGTCCATATTTTGAAGGTGGACGAGTTCTGGATTTATTCTCAGGTTCGGGTTCGCTTGCTATAGAAGCTGTATCACGTGGGATGGACAATGCTGTAATGGTTGAAAAAGACCGTTCAGCACAGCTGGTGATTGCAGAAAATATTAAGATGACCAAGGAAGAGAAAAAGTTTCAACTTCTTAAAATACCAGCAGAACGTGCTTTGGCTAATCTTTCTGGACAGTTCAACTTAGTTTTATTAGACCCACCTTATGCGAAAGAAAGTATTGTTGCTAACCTAGAAGAAATGCAGAAAAAAAACTTGTTGGCAGATGATGCTGTCGTGGTTTGTGAGACGGATAAGGAGGTCACACTTCCGGAAAATATCGGTCACTTGTCGTTAAGTAAAGAAAAAGTATATGGAATTTCAAAGGTAACCATCTATGAAAGATAAAATCGGTTTATTTACGGGCACTTTTGACCCGGTCACAAAAGGCCATCTTGATATCATTGAACGTGCCAGTAAGCTTTTTGATAAGCTTTATATCGGTATTTTTAAAAATGAAGCTAAAAATCCTTTGTTCAGTCTAGAAGAACGTGTAGCTCTAATCGAAACAGCCTTAGCAGATTTACAATTAACCAATGTGTCAGTCATTGCACATGCGAGTGATCTGACAGTAAATATTGCGGAGAAACTTGAGGTAACAGCGCTTGTTCGGTCCGTTCGCAATGCGGCTGATTTAGACTATGAGAAAAATATGATTTACTTTAACCGTGAAATGACAGGGATCGAAACCATCTTACTGACTGCAAAACCAGAACTCGAAAATATTAGTTCTACCCGAATGCGTGAACTTTATCATTTTGGTCAAGACCTAAGTCGATGGTTACCTGCAAATGTTATTGAAACATTGAATGAGAAAAAAGCACATGAAAAATGAAAAAATAAAAAAGCATAAAAAACTAAAGCTATTCTTTGCCATCGCGCTACCGCTTCTTATTGTAGTGGGTTTATTCTTCCCCTTACCTTACTATATCGAGCAGCCAGGAGGAACCATTCCAGTTAACCAAATGGTTGATGTTGCAGGGAAAAAAGACGAACATAAAGGCAACTTTTATTTAACGACAGTTGAAATGGTTCGCGCCAATGCAGCAAGTATGCTTTATTCCAAGTCGAACTCTTTTGCCACTGTTGTGAGTAGTGAAGAGATGACGGGTGGAATGACCAATCAGCAATTTGACTTGGTCAACCAGTTTTATATGCAGACAGCGCAAAACACGGCTATTTATCAGGCCTTTAAGTTGGCAGGGAAACCTTATGAGATGAAGTATCAAGGTGTTTATGTTTTGAGCATCACTGAGGATTCAACCTTTAAAAATGACTTACAACTTTCAGATACGATAACGGCAGTTAATGGACATACTTTCAAATCTTCAACTGAGATGATTGATTATGTATCGCAACAAAAAGTTGGGGATAGCGTTACCATCAAATATACACGTGTGGATGGCAGTAATCATGAAGCCACAGGTAAGTACATTAAGTTGAGTAATGGTAAAACAGGGATTGGTATTGGTTTAGTAGATCATACCCAGGTTGTGACAGACCCTAAAGTTAAAATCGATGCTGGAAGTATTGGCGGGCCAAGTGCTGGTATGATGTTTACCTTGGAAATATATAGCCAAATCACAGGCAAAGATTTACGTCAAGGACGCGAAATTGCAGGTACTGGAACGATCAATGAGGATGGCAGCATCGGGCAAATAGGTGGCGTTGATAAAAAAGTTGCTACAGCAAGTAATGCGGGCGCAAAAATTTTCCTTTGCCCAGATGAAACGGAAGAACAGACAAAGGCTTCTGGTACAACAAATAACTACACAGATGCGCTTGCGGCAGCTAAAAAGTTGAATACAGATATGAAAATTGTACCTGTAAAGACGATTCAAGATGCGCTAGATTATCTCGAAAAATAAAAAAAGCTGTAATTTACAGCTTTTTTTATGCTTAATATTGATCTTGTAAGAGTGTTTTAAGCTCTGAAATACTTGGCTGGCGTGGATTTCCAGGTGTGCATTGATCATCATAAACAAGGTTTGCAAGCTTATCGAGTTCACGCTCCAAGTGGTTTTTATCAACACCATTTCCTGATAGAGTGACATCGATATCGATGCTGTCCGTCAATTTTTTAATTTCCTTAATAAGTTTGTCTACGAGTTCCGCATCATCTTTACCTGTAAGACCAATATAACGCGCAATTTCAGCGTAATCTTCTTGGGCACGGTAAATCTCATAACGTGGGTATGGTGTACGTTTAACGTTTCCTGTTACAGCGTTAAATTTAATGACGTGAGGCATAGCGATAGCGATAGCTAAACCATGTGGTAATTCAAACTCACCACCCACTTTGTGGGCTAGGGAGTGATTAATACCGAGAAATGCATTGGCAAAGGCCATACCAGCTAAGGTTGCTGCATTGTGCATATTGGCGCGTGCGACTTGTCCTTCTTTAGAAGGCTTTGATGGGTCGTAGTGATATGAGGTTGTCAAATTATCAAAGATTAACTTAATGGCACGAAGTGATAATGGTTTAGTATAATCCGAAGCCATGACTGAAACATAGGATTCAAGCGCGTGACTGAGGGCATCAATACCTGACCAAGCCACAGTACGTTTTGGCACGGTCATAACAAATTCAGGGTCAACAATAGCTACTTGAGGTGTAAGTTGATAATCAGCTAAAGGATATTTAACATGGGTTTCATCATCGGTGATAACAGCAAAGGGCGTTACTTCAGAACCTGTACCAGAAGTGGTCGGAATACATACCAATTGCGTTTGATCTTGATGCGGGAATTTGACGATACGTTTACGAATATCGATGAATTTTTGCGCCAACTGCTCAAATAGAGCTTTTAGTGCAACGTCATCATTGAGGTCAACCTCTCCACGAACAGAGTATTCATAAATCAAGCGGCCAATTTTTGCTGCATCAAGTGGAGAACCACCGCCGAGTGCGATAACTGTGTCAGGTTTAAAATCAGCCATTTGTCGAGCAATTTCAATCGCTTGTGAAAGTGTTGGGTCAGGTTTTACAGAACCATATATTGAAGTTTGAACTTGTGTTTCACGAACGGCCAATTGCTCAAGCATGTGGTCGACAAAGCCAAATTGCAACATGCCGTGGTCTGTGACGACAAAAGCACGCTCGATATTAGGCATTTCTTGTAGGTAAGAAATAGAGTTGTTTTCGTAGTAAATTTCTTTTGGCAGACGAACCCACTGTGGGCGATTACGACGACGTGCCACTGTTTTGATATTCAATAGATCATATGTACTCAAATTGTGTGAGATTGAATTTTTCCCCCATGAACCAGTTCCTAAAGTCAGCGATGGACGCATTGCATCAGTATAGATATCACCAACGCCTCCAATAGAATCTGGTTGGTTAACTAATATACGTGCAGCACCAATAGCATCAGCATATTCTTTCACAAAAGGATCGTCTTGTGCACCTATCTGGATAGCCGCATTATGCCCAGCGCCTTGATAAGCCAAAAGTTTCTGAACGATGGCGGTACCATTTTCGCGTGAGGTAGATTTGTAAATTGACAAAAGCGGGCTAAGCTTTTCAGAAGAGAGAGCTTCACCAATGTTTTTTTCTTCCAATTCAAAGAGAAGAACATCTTTTCCTTCAGGTACTTTTACGCCTGCTTGTTCAGCAATCCATGGGCCAGGACGGCCGGCAACTGGACCAGTTACTCCGAAGCCCTCACCCGCACGCTCAACAAAAACAAATTTTTCGATGGCTGAATAATCTTCCTTTGGAACATTGTAAGCACCGTGAGCTTGAAGTTTTTCGAGGAATTCATCGTAAATTTCTGCAGCAACTACAGCAGAGTTTTCGGTAGCGCAAATCATGCCATTATCAAAACGTTTAGAAAGTAGCAGGTCTTCAACTGCACGATCCACATTTGCAGTAGCATCAACGAAGACGGCACCATTACCTGCGCCCACTCCTAGTGAAGGGTTGCCTGACTTGAGTGCTGCGTTAACCATTCCGGGTCCACCTGTAGCTAGAATAGAAGCAATACCGTGGTTTTGGATAAGTGCAGTAGTGTTGTAAAGACTTGGATCTTCAACCCATTGGATAAAGTTCTCAGGTGCCCCAGCTTTTAGGGCAGCTTCGTAGACAATACGTGCGGCATGAGAGGAACAATTTTGGGCTTGAGGATGAAAGGCGAATACGATAGCATTTCGTGTTTTTGCTGTTAAAAGTGATTTGAAAATTGTTGTAGAAGTAGGGTTGGTTGTTGGTACAATTCCTGCAAGCACACCCAAAGGGGCTGCAATTTCTACTGAGCCAGCAACTTTGTTCTCGCTGATTACTCCTACTGTTTTATCATTTTTAATTGAATTATAAACAGATTCTGAAGCAAAGCGGTTTTTAGTATCCTTATCCTCAACGATTCCTCGCCCTGTTTCATTATGAGCTTCGTGCGCAAGTTCAAGGGAATGTTCGCTTGCCGCTAAGGCCATTGCTGCGACAATTTTATCTACTTGCACTTGTGTGTAGCCTTCAAATTGTAAAGCGGCTTGATGTGCTTTTTTGACAAGACCGTCTGTATATTGCTCTGCTTTTTCCGCAAGTACAGCTTTATCAGCGGTTGTTAGTTCTTTTTTGGTATTCTTGCTTGACATATTTAAATTTCTCCTTTGTGAAATTTATCACGTTATTATTTTAACAAACTTTGAAAGTGCTGTCAAATAATATTGTGTAAAACCACACAAACTTTTTTTGATAAAATACTATCTGCATTTTAATGATAAAAAAACCGCCTTAAGGGCGGTTTTCATTAGAGTGTTGGTAAAATACATGTGCCCTCTGGGCTATAAAAATCTTTTTGCTTAAGTGTGAGCATTCCTGTTTTCCTATTACGGCGGAAAAGACTAATATTATCGCTATCTTGATGTGCTACGATAATAAAATCTTCTGTACTGTTGAAATTGAAATCGCGGGGCGTTTCCCCTTCAGTTTTTACAATATCTTCTAAAGTTATCTTTGTCCCTAAGGGGCTCACACTGTAGATGGCGATAGAATTATGTCCACGATTTGAAGCATAAAGAAATGCACCATCGGAAGAAAGACGGAGAGCAGATGCGCTCTTTGTGCCTTCAAAATCTACTGGAAGAGTACTGATTGTTTCCAGTGCAGCAAAGCGTCCTTTTTCTTCATTATAGCTGAGAACAGTTACAGTAGAAGAAAACTCACCAATAGCATAAGCAATCTTACCATTGGGATGGAAAGTAAGATGACGTACTCCAGTACCTGCAGGCATACGATAGAGGCTTACAAGAGAGAGCTTGCCTTCTTCACCAACAACATCGTAAACTGTAATCTCATCTGTACCCAAATCACAAGTAACTAAGCGTCCGTCAGGTGTAAGATCTGTGTAATGCACGTGAGGGCGTTCTTGGCCAGGGTGTACTTTTGATCCCTCGCCTTCATGTTTTACAGTGTCTGTTAAGGTAAGCGACCCATCTTTTTGAATTTTGTAGACACGGATTTCCCCTAAGTGATAATTGGCACCGTAAACAAAACCACGTTTATTATCAACGGCTACATAGCACAGAGGTGCGCCAACACTAGTAACATAGTTGAGAAGCTCTGTTTTACCTCTTTTATAGCTGAGAGCAGCAATACCGCCACCATTTTCATCTGCAGCACAAGTGTAAAGGTGTTGTTTTGTTTTGTCCAAAGCAAAATAAGTAGCATTTTGAACATGAGCAACTTCAGTTAGATTAGAAAGTTCTTCCTTTGCAATATCTAGGTCAAAACTATAAATCCCCTTTGATTCACGCTTAGTGTAACCGCCAACTAGAATTTTTTCACGCATATCTTGGCTCCTTTAACATTTAATATTCGTATAATTATTTTATCATAAATGAGCGTTTTCAGGAAACTAAATCTCTCGGAATTTGTGAAGACAGGACAGTCAACAAAATGACACAACAAGCTCTTGCAATAAGGGAGTGTTTAGTGTATAATAGTACTGTTGTCTATGGGCAATAATTTCACATTTTGACTTGACAGTGTCGTAGTGCACTTGTGTAGCGGCATTGGCTGACAGTTAAAAGAGGAAAAACTATTTTAAAAGGAGACATTAATATGTCAGTTATTTCAATGAAACAACTTCTTGAAGCTGGTGTTCACTTCGGTCACCAAACTCGTCGTTGGAACCCAAAAATGAAACCATACATCTTCACAGAACGTAATGGTATCCACGTTATCGACCTTCAAAAAACAGTTAAACTTGTTGACGATGCTTACAACTATGTACGTAACGCTTCATCTGAAGGTGCTGTAGTACTTTTTGTTGGTACTAAAAAACAAGCTTCAGAAGCTGTTAAAGAAGAAGCACTTCGTGCTGGTCAATACTATGTAAACCACCGTTGGCTTGGTGGTATGCTCACTAACTGGAATACTATCCAAAAACGTGTAGCACGCCTTAAATCAATCAACAAAATGGAAGAAGACGGAACTTTCGAAGTATTGCCTAAGAAAGAAGTTGTTCTTTTGAACAAAGAACGCGAACGTCTTGAAAAATTCATCGGTGGTATCGCTGACATGCCTCGCATCCCAGATGTGATGTACGTTGTTGACCCACACAATGAACAAATCGCTATCCAAGAAGCTCAAAAATTGGGAATCCCAGTTGTAGCAATGGTTGATACAAATGCTGACCCAGATCCAATCGACGTTATTATCCCAGCAAACGATGATGCTATCCGTGCAGTTAAATTGATCACTGCTAAAATGGCTGACGCTATCATCGAAGGTCGTCAAGGCGAAGATTCAGTAGAAGCTGAACTTGCGGTTAAAGATACTGCTGCTTCAGAAGAATCACTTGAAGAACTTGCTGAAATCGTTGAAGGCAAATAATTTGTAATGAATAATACAGGCGAGGCCCTACGCCTCCCTGTTTTTTTATAAAATATAATAATAGGAGAATTATACAATGGCAGTAACAGCAGCTCAAGTAAAAGAATTGCGTGAAAAAACTGGTGCAGGTATCATGGATGCTAAACGTGCACTTGTTGAAACTGATGGAAATATGGAAGCAGCCGCTGAGCTCCTTCGTGAAAAAGGTATTGCGAAAGCTGAGAAAAAAGCTGACCGTATCGCCGCTGAAGGTTTGACAGGTATCGCTGTAAATGGTAATACTGCAGCACTTATCGAATTGAACTCAGAAACAGACTTCGTTGCTAAAAATGAACAATTCGTTGCCATCGTTAAAGAAACAGCTGAACTTATTGCAGAGAAAAAACCTGCAACTAATGAAGAAGCTTTGGCTTTGACAACTGCAGAAGGTATCAGCCTTGAAGATTCTTACACACAAGCTACAGCGACAATTGGTGAAAAAATTTCATTCCGTCGTTTCCAACTTATCGAAAAAACAGATGCGCAAACCTTTGGTGTTTACCAACACAACCAAGGTCGTATCGGTGTAGTTACAGTTGTTGAAGGTGGAGATGCTGAGCTGGCTAAAGCAGTTGCAATGCATATCGCTGCGATGAATCCAACTGTTCTCTCTTACAAAGAGTTGGATGCTGAGTTTGTTCATGATGAGTTAGCTAAATTAAACCACACAATCGATGAAGATAACGAAAGCCGCAAATTGGTAAACAAACCAATGCTTCCACATCTTGCCTACGGATCACGTAGCCAATTGACTGAAGAAGTTCTTGCAAATGCTGAAGTAGAAATGAAAGAAGAACTTTTGGCTGAAGGTAAACCAGAAGCGATCTTGGGTAAAATCATCCCTGGTAAAGTTGCAAAATTCATCATTGATAACACTAAAGTCGACCAAGCCTACACACTTCTTGGACAACTTTATGTTATGGATGACAGCAAAACAGTAGAAGCTTTCCTTGAGTCTAAAGGTGCTAAAGTTGTAGCATTCACACGTTACGAAGTGGGTGAAGGTATCGAGAAAGCAGAAAATAACTTCGCGGCTGAAGTTGCTGAAGCAGCAGGTCTTGCTTAATTATAAAAAAACAGTTCATTAGAGCTGTTTTTTTTATGACTATTTGTGTGAAGCGCTTCTTTTTCATGGTTTTAAACTTATAGTGTGTGTAATCTAAAAAATGTAGAAAAGTGATGTAAAATCAAATATAATGTGCTATAATAAAGAGTGAAACTTTGTATTTAAAAATAAGTTTAAATAAAAAGATAAAATTACCTAAAGTTTTGGAGAGAAGATGTCAAGTACAATAATTATTCTTTTGGGCGTTCTCATAGTGATTGTCGTTGGATTCTATGTATTTTCAATGGTAATGCGTAAGAAAACAGAAAATCGTATTCTTGAGTTGGAAGAGCGCAAAGAGCTGCTTTTTGATTTACCTGTGCAAGAAGAATTAGATGCCGTCAAGAAGATGCATCTCGTTGGACAGTCACAGACCATTTTCCGTGAGTGGAACCAAAAATGGATTGATTTGTCATCAGATTCATTTGCTGATTTAGAAAACCATATTTTTGAAGCTGAGCAATTGAATGACTCCTTCCATTTTTTCCGTGCACGTGAGTCTGCTGATGATAGCGAAGCACAAATCGAAGTTATGGAATCTGAAGTCGAAGCGATTCGTGCAGGTGTTGCAGAGCTGGTCGAACAAGAAAAACGTAATTCGACAAAAATTCAAGAATCTCTTGACCTTTATGAAACACTCCGCGATGAAATCACTGATAACCAAGAAAAATATGGTACAGTTATTGACGAAATTAACCGTCACTTAGCAAACATAGAAACAGAATTTTCACAGTTTGTTACGCTTAACTCAACAGGGGATCCGATTGAAGCAGCCGAAGTGTTAGAAACTGCGGAAGAACATACAATTGCTTTGCGTGCAATTACAGAGCAAATCCCAGACTTGCTTGTTGTTGTCGATAAAGAGTTGCCAAAACAAATTGAAGAGTTAGAAGAAACAGTTCATAAGTTCGAAGAGGAAGATTACGTACTTCCTGCAAGTGTTAACCTTGAGAATGAAATGAAAGCTATCCAAGATGATTTGGAGGAAGCTAAAGCCCTTCTTGACAGTTTTGAACTTGAAGCAACGGAAGCCCGTATTTCTTCAATTAATGACCGTATTAACGGTATTTATGACATTTTTGAGCGTGAATATAAAGCACGTCGTAGCGTAGAAAAACGCGTCAATATTCTCCGAAGCTATATCGAACACACACGTGCAAACAACAAAAACCTCTTGTTAGAAATCGACCACACGATGCAGTCATATTTGCTGTCTGACAATGAAAAAGCAGCTGTACGTAGCTACTCTGAACATCTTGATATCCTCGAAGGGGAAGTTGACAGTGTGCTTGAAGCAGTTAAAGAAAAACAAAAACCTTACTCTGCTTTAGGTGGAAATGTAAATTCAATCATTGAAGCTTTGGAAGATATCGAAAAGAACCAAATTAGTATTAGTGAAGGACTTGCTAACTTACGTGAGCAAGAAAAAGTTGCACAAGAAGCTGCTGATCGCTTTGACTCAGAATTACGCATCATCAAGCGTTATGTGGAAAAACGTAACCTTCCAGGTTTACCGAAAGATTATTTAGATCTCTTCTTTGCGACAAGTGAGCGCTTAGAAGCCCTCTTTAAAGAATTAGGTAAAGTACGTATTAATATTGATGTAGTGAACCATCAACTTGACACATCTACTCAAGATATGGAAGCCTTGAAAGATGCAACAGATGATTTAGTAGATCATGCCGTTCTTGCAGAACAGTTGATGCAATATGCTAATCGTTATAAAGCAAGTGATGAACGTATTGCTGGAGCCATTGCTCGAAGCTTACAACTCTTTGATCGTGCGCGCAACTATGATGGAGCTTTTAACGAAATTTCAAACGCTCTAGAAATGGTTGAACCAGGAGCAGCAGAACGTATTGCAAATGTATACAATAATCACAAAGAAAAACCAGATTATCGTTAATAAAAAGACGTAAGGAAACTTACGTCTTTTTATTTTATATCATTTTAAAATGTCCTTTCCTAACAAGCTCAAGTCTCGAATAAAAGCACAAATGGTTATTGTATGAAATATGTTATAATAGGCCTATGAATGAAACTGAAAATATTATGGAAGAATTGCATTGCATTGGCTGCGGTGCATTGATTCAAACAAAAGATAAAAATGCCTTGGGTTTCCTGCCTGCAGGAGCGCTAGCGAAAAGAGGAGAAGATGACGCACTGTACTGTCAACGTTGCTTCCGCCTTCGTCACTATAATGAAATCGCTGATGTCAGCTTGACAGACGATGATTTTTTGCGCCTTTTGAGCGAAATCGGTGAGCATGATGCGTTAATCGTGAATGTTGTTGACATCTTTGATTTTAATGGCTCCTTAATCCCAAGCTTGCATCGTTTTACGGGCAATAATGACCTTCTCTTAGTAGCCAATAAGAAAGACATTCTGCCGCACTCATTAAAAGTTGGTAAAATGAGCGCTTGGCTCAAGGAGCAAGCAAAGAAAGCTGGTCTCCGTCCTCTTGATGTTCTTGTAACTTCAGCTAAAAATCAAGATGATGTTCGAGAACTCATGGAAAAAATTGAGAAAATGCGTAAAGGTCGTGATGTTTACGTAGTTGGTGTAACGAATGTAGGTAAATCTACATTAATTAATGCCATTATCAAACTTGTCACAGGGGATGACAATGTCATTACCACTAGCCGTTTTCCAGGGACGACTTTAGATAAGATTGAGATTCCTCTTGATGATGATAGCTTGCTTATTGATACACCGGGGATTATTCATCGTGGACAAATGGCGCACTATCTTGAAGCAAAAGACCTGAAACTCGTTTCACCTAAAAAAGAAATCAAGCCTAAAACTTATCAACTTAATGCAGGGCAAACTCTATTTTTAGGGGGGCTTGCACGTTTTGACTATATACAAGGTGAAAAACAAGGGCTTACTGTTTTTTGTGATAATGAGTTAGATATTCATCGTACAAAATTAGAAGGAGCTACTGAATTTTATGAAAAACATGTGGGTGGTTTACTTCAACCGCCACGTGCGAAAAATCTTTCGGACTTTCCAAAACTCATCCGTAAAGAATTTTCTGTCAAAGAAAAATCAGATATTGTCTTCTCTGGTCTAGGATGGATTCGGGTTGCGGAACGTGGCGTTGTGGCAGCATGGGTACCAGAAGGTGTAGACGTAGTTCTGCGTAAGGCATTGGTATAAGTATGATAAATCTAGAAGAAAAACAAGAACGTGTCTTACTCGCTGGCGTAGAGACCTTTGAAAATAGCGAAAATTTTGAAAGCTCGATGCTTGAACTTGCTGAACTCACAAAAACAGCAGGGGGGATTGTGATTGATGCCTTTACACAAAAGCGGGACAAATACGATACTAAATTTCTGATTGGAACCGGCAAGCTTGAACAAATGAGGTGGGCAATTGAAGTCGGAGAAATAGACACGGTTATTTTCAATGACCGTCTGACACCTCGCCAAAACATTAATCTGGAAGAAGCTTTAGGAATCAAAGTTATTGATCGGATGCAATTGATATTGGATATTTTTGCATTGCGGGCGCGGTCTCATGAAGGGATGCTTCAAGTCGAACAAGCTCAGCTTAGCTATTTGTTACCACGCTTGGTCGGCCAAGGTATCATGCTCAGTCGTCAAGGAGGAGGTATCGGCTCCAAAGGTCCTGGTGAAAGTAAACTTGAAACAGACCGTCGTTATATTCGGATACGTATTGAAAATATAGATAAACAGCTCCAAAAAGTTGAAAAAACCCGTGAAACGATTCGGAAAAAGCGTAAAGAAAGCTCTATCTTTAAAATCGGATTGATTGGCTATACGAATGCCGGGAAGTCAAGCATAATGAATGCTTTGACTGAAAAAACGCAATATGAAAAAGATGAACTTTTTGCTACACTAGATGCAACAACCAAGTTGGTAAAAATAAAAGAGGATTTTACAGTCAGTCTTACAGATACAGTTGGTTTTATTCAAGATTTGCCGACGGAGCTGATTAAGGCATTCAAGTCGACTTTAGAAGAGTCGACTCATGTGGATTTACTCATCCATGTCATTGACGCGAGTAATCCCCATCATGAAGTCCATGAAAAAACAGTCCAAAAATTGATGGAAGAAATGGATATTCAAGGTATTCCTGTGTTAAATGTCTATAATAAGATGGATATTGCTAAGGATTTTGTACCTACTTTGACACCAGCAGTACAGCTTTCGATTAAGTCAGACGAAGGTGTCCAGTGGTTGCGTACGGCAATTTTAGAAAAATTGCATGAGCTCTTTGTTGCTTTTGAGTTAGATTTGCCTTATGCAATGGCTTATAAACTACCTGAACTGAAAAAAATAGCCATGGTCAACGAAGTTGTTGAAGGTGAAACAGCTTATAAAGTTAAAGGGATCATTGCTCCCAGCATGACCTGGAAGCTGGATAATTATTAGAAAAGAGAATTAAAATGGAATTAACTGGAAAACAAAAGCGTTACCTGCGAAGCCTCGCAGTAAATATTCGCCCCATAGTTCAAATCGGAAAATCTGGACTGTCGAACGAAATTCTTACAAGTATTCGCCACGCTGCAGATGCGCGTGAATTAATTAAAGTTAACATCTTACAAAACTCTGATGAAACTGCCAAAGATGTTGCAGCGATGATTGATGAAATGGGGCTCAACGTTGTCCAAATTATCGGACGTAATGTAGTAGTCTTTAAGGTTAGTGATCGTAAAGAAAATCGTAAAATTTCAGAAGATGTAAAAAAGGTATAAGTTATGTCGCTTGAACTTCTAACACCTTTTACTAAGGTGGATCTACAAGAGGAAAATGCTCGTGTTCGCCGTGCCATCGGTCTTTTTTGGGGAAGTTTCAATCCTGTACACATCGCACATTTAACAATCGCTGATCAAGTGCGTCAGCAGCTGAATTTAGAACAAGTTGTGTTTCTTCCGGAACATAATACCGATGGGCATGTTACCCGCATGTTAGAGCTAGCACTGGAAGGAAAAGAAGGTCTTGTATTGAACAAATGCCGCTGCCAAGCAGATGAAGGCATATATGAAACAGTAAAGGCCCTCAAGGAAGAACATCCCGATACAGATTTTTACTTTATCATTGGGGGAGATTTAATCAATAGTTTACCAAGTTGGAAAAATATTGAGCAACTTTTAGAATTAGTACAGCTGGTTGGCGTACGTCGACCACGCTTCCGCGCGGGGACAAGTTATCCTATTTTGTGGGTGGATGTACCGGGAATGGATATCTCTGGTAATATGATACGTGAACAATTTAGCCGAGGGCTTGTTCCAAATTTCTTGTTAGCACCCAAAGTACTTGCTTATATTAAGAAAGAGGGACTTTATGTTTGATTTTTATCCAGAAGTAAACTTGTCAAGAGAAGAACTACTTGCGAAGATAAAAGCTCAAATGTCTGAAAAACGTTTCCAACATATCCTAGGAGTAGAGAAAGCAGCAGTTGCACTTGCTGAAAAATATGATGTAAATGTGCATAAAGCAAGTCTTGCTGCTCTGTTGCATGATTACGCAAAAGAAACAGCAGATGACATCTTTTTAGAACTGATTGAAAAGTATAACTTGAATCCTGATTTGAAAAATTGGGGCAATAACATATGGCATGGTACAGTGGGCATCTATAAAATGCAAGAAGATTTAGGTTTGAAAGATCCCGAAATTCTACATGCAATCGAGGTGCACACTGTAGGGGATGCAGCGATGTCTGACTTAGCAAAAGTACTTTATGTGGCGGACTATATTGAAGAGGGACGTGATTTCCCGGGTGTTATTGAAGCGCGAGCTATCGCGGATTACTCTCTGAATATGGCAGTTGCCTTTGAGACAATGCGACTTATTGATTATCTGGCTGAACTTCGTGTAAAAATTTACCCCCAAAGTATCGAAACATATAACGCATTTATCAAATATCTTAAAAAATAATAATAAAAATAGAAAATAGGAATAAAATGAATTCAAAACAATTACTCGAAACAGTTGTAAAAGCAGCCGATGATAAAAAAGCTTTAGATATTGTAGCACTTGATGTCGCTGCTGTGTCAGGCGTTGCAGATTATTTCGTTGTCCTTGAAGCAATGAATACACGTCAGATTGATGCGATTGTTGATAATGTCGCTGAAGAAGCAGATAAGCTTGGTGTTCAAGCAGCAGGTCATATTGAAGGAGATGCGCGTACAGGATGGGTTTTAGTTGACTTAGGTGACGTGATTGTCAATGTTTTTGACCATGATTCACGCTTGCGTTTTAACTTAGAGAAACTATGGTCAGATGCACCACTTGTTGATATTAATGAATGGATTTCTGAATAAATGACGGCTTCTTATGAGGAATTTGCCCGGGTCTATGATTCCGTAATGGATGAGGAGCTCTATGACTTGTGGTTTGAGTTTAGTCAAAGACATTTTCCAGCAAAAACGCAAAATATCATGGAATTGGCATGTGGTACAGGGATTCTCTCGATAAGATTTAGTCAAGCAGGCTATGAAGTAACCGGTGTTGATTTGTCAGAGGAAATGCTGACCATTGCAGATAAACGTGCACGTCAGATGGGGGCAAAAATTACTTTTGCTGCCGGAGATATGCGTGAATTATCAGGAGAAACCACATTTGATGTTGTGACTTGCTATTCGGATTCGCTTTGTTACATGTCGAATGCTTCTGAAGTTCAACGCGTTTTTGATGGTGTTTATAATTCTTTAAATGCGGAAGGTGTGTTTATCTTTGATGTCCATTCGACATATCAAGTGGATTCGGTCTTTCCAGGTTACTCTTATCACGAAAACGATGAAGATTTTGCTTTTCTCTGGGATTCTTTTGTAGGGGATTACCCTCATTCAGTCGTCCATGAATTGACTTTCTTTGTTAAAGATTCCGATGGAAAATTTGTGCGTAAAGATGAAGTACATCAAGAGAGAACGTACCCAATAAAGGAATATTTGACAAGACTTCAAAAATTTTCTAAAGTAGAAGTATATGCTGATTTTGAAGATGAAAAACCTGAAGAAGAAAGCTTACGTTGGTTCTTTGTATGCAAAAAATAATAGGAATTGTTGCTGAGTTCAACCCTTTTCACAATGGACATAAATATTTATTAGATCAGGCAGGCGATGGTATAAAAATCGTTGCCATGTCTGGTAATTTTATGCAAAGGGGTGAACCGGCTCTTTTTGATAAATGGACAAGAGCTGAAATGGCTCTAAAAAATGGTGCAGATATCGTGGTTGAGCTTCCTGTCATGGGAGCTGTCCAAGCTGCTGATTTTTTTGCACAGGCAGCAGTGGATATTCTTGATAAAATGGGGATTGGTGAACTTGTTTTTGGTTCGGAGTCTACCCTTGATTATCAAAAAATCGTGAATCTTTATGAAGAGAAGTCAACCGAAATGGAGAACTTCATTAAAGATTTACCTGATACATTGAGTTATCCCGAAAAAACTCAGATGATGTGGCAGAAATTCTCAGGCTTACATTTTGATGGAAATACACCCAACCATGTCCTGGCTCTTGCTTATGCCAAAGCCAGTGCGGGCAAAGATATAAGACTACAAGCCATTCAGCGTAGTAACGATTTTCATTCTCGTAGTTTATCTGGTGAAATTGCTTCAGCAACAGCTATTAGAGCAAATATCGACCAACAAGATATTTTGAATTTTGTGCCGGAAAATTTAAAACAACTCTATCAGCACCCCAGAGTTTCTTGGGATAATTATTTCACTTTGCTTAAGTATAAGATAATCTCCCATGATTTGAGCCTTATTTTTCAAATGAATACAGAGTTGGAAAGTCGGATAAAAACAGCCATCAAGCAAGTGAATACTGTCGATGAATTGATAGAGGCAGTGCATACAAAACGATATACTAGAGCACGTGTAAGACGGCTTTTGACCTATGTTTTATTGGATATTCCACGTGATTTTCAGTTGCCTCAAAACATTCATGTTTTAGGTTTTACAAAGCAAGGACAACAACATCTGGCTAAAGTGAAGGATAAGCTTGTGACTCGCATTGGAAAAGAATCATGGGACTTACTTACGCAAAAATCAGATGATATTTATCAATTAGGAAATCGTAATTTTAAAGAACAGAACCATGGGCGCAAACCATTGATTTTGTGATATAATATTTAAGAATAAATTGAAAATAGGAGGTGTCCCATGGGACGCAAATGGGCCAATATTGCCGCAAAAAAATCAGCTAAAGACGGAGCAACATCAAAAGTTTATGCAAAATTTGGTGTTGAAATATATGTAGCCGCAAAGCAAGGGGAGCCAGATCCAGAGTCAAATACCGCGCTCAAGTTTGTTATTGAACGTGCGAAACAAGCACAAGTTCCAAAGCATGTTATTGATAAAGCGATTGACAAAGCTAAAGGTGGAGCAGAAGAAGCTTTCGTTTCTGGACGATATGAAGGATTCGGACCGAATGGATCAATGATTATCTGTGAAACGTTAACTTCAAATGTAAACCGTACAATTTCTAATATCCGCACAATTTTCCATAAAAATGGTGGGAATATTGGTGCGGAAGGTTCTGTAGGCTACATGTTCGATAATACAGGTGTGATCGTCTTTGCTGGTGATGATGCTGACGAGATTTTTGAATATTTGATTGAACAAGAAATTGACGTCCGTGATGTTTCTGCGGAAGAAGGACAAATTATTGTTTATACAGAACCTACAGATTTACACAAAGCAATTGCTGCTCTCAAAGAAAAAGGTATTACTGAATTTACAACAACTGAACTTGAGATGATTGCACAGAGCGAAGTTGAACTTTCTGGTGAAGATTTAGAAACCTTCGAAGGTTTGGTAGATGCTTTAGAAGACGACGACGATGTTCAAAAAGTTTATCATAATGTGGATATGTAAATAAAAAGATGGCCAAGTGGCCATTTTTTATTTACATAACGATGTTCTTATCTTAATTAACTGGAAATCACAAAAAAAATAAATGGCGTAAAGCCCAGTAAATGGGGGATAAACCGAACAAAGGTAAAATTTTTTAAAAAAA
>NZ_KQ968943.1:0-8916 GCF_001578715.1 Lactococcus sp. DD01
CAATGATTCTGATTCACTGATTGATGATGAATCGGATGTTGATTCTGAGCTACTTGTTGATTCTGAATCGGATACACTTACTGATTCTGATGTACTTTCTGAATCACTTTCTGAGTTACTCAATGATTCTGACTCACTGGTTGAGAGTGATGGGTATTCTGAATCTGATGTACTTTCTGATTCAGATACACTGAGTGATTCTGAAATTGATGACGATTCACTTTCTGAGTTACTCAACGATTCTGACGCACTGATTGAATCCGATTCACTCAACGATGCACCTGATTCTGAACTACTCAATGATTCTGACTCACTGATTGAGAGTGATGGATACTCTGAATCTGAGGTGCTTTCTGATACGGATGTACTTTCTGAGCCACTCAGTGATTCTGATTCTGAACTAGAAACAGAAGCATCGTACGCATTATTAGGCAAAGTAAAGGTATGATTTGCACCATTCATATGGAAAGTAATATCAAAAGTTTCTCCTGCTCCTGGAGCGTACAATTCATCCACAAATGAGAAGTTAATTTTGACACCTACGTGACCGACGTCAAGAGGACCAATTTTCTCCTCCCATTTCACATACTCACCATTATTGGTTTTCAATGTAATTTTGAAGTCATCCGTCAGACCGTTTTCTGCAGCAAGAGCGTCATTCCATGCTTTCCCGTTAAAATTACCTGAACGCGTATTAATTTCGCCATGGATATCCCTTGTCGCATGTCCTAATAGATTATCATTGAACCAAGCCCCTAAATTATAAGTGTACGCCCCTGTTTCAATCTGTTCAAAACCCTCCAACTTGGCAAAAGGTACTACCGATGCCCTTAGATCCGTCTCTGATTGTAAAGCCAAGCTATCCGAGACTGATTCTGATTCAGACAGCGATGAAGCTGTGCTTTCTGATACAGATTCCGAAGCCCCTAACGTGATAGCTACACTGTCCTTTTGAGCAAGCACATCTGTTGATTGTTGTTTTTCAATACCAACTTCTTCCGCTGATGCATGATTTCCTACTAAACCATCACCAACTATACCAACTCCTAATCCTGCAGCAAGGCCAGTGAGGATTTTCAAACCTTGTCCCAGATGGTCCGGATCTGAGTCATCTTCCTCATATAAGCGTTGATAAGCATCATTATCTACTTCTGCTTTGACTTCTGCTTTAACTTGACGGGCTGTTTTCTTCGATAAATTCAACCAGCTGAATTGCGTCAAACTGGAAACTACCCAGAACTTCCCTGATTTGTGCATTTTGAAACGAGTTACTTGCTTTATTAAGCCTTTTTTCTTATTTTTCAATCATTAATTCCTTCTGCATTGGTGTTATATTAAACCTAAATTGTAATATTTTGATCTTTCTCAAAAAAATATAGTTTTTACAACACATTATTTTCCACAACATTTTTATAATTAAGATATAAAACTTTTCTATCTGATGAGACACCTCCTTATTGGTTGAAAGTTAAAATCCGTCTGTATATATAGTCTATTACTACACATTTGAAAAATGAGCCTTATTCAAACAAAATTTTTGTTTATCTTGACAATATACTTTAGAAATAACCTTATTTTTTGAAAGTAAGTGGACACCTATAATATTACGGTAAAAATCAGCTATATAAAAAAATACCTTTTAGGAATGTATTTCATAACTTTTTTGCATACAAGCGAAAAACATCCCGATAGAACCTTTACCCGATTTCTTTCTCGATTTGTTTAAAAACGGCGCATCAAGGTGCACACTTCTACCAACCCACTTTAAAGTAAAAAACGATCTATTAAGGTCGCTACTCCAGTACAAAGCATGTTAAGAAAAACATTAAGTAGATCCCTCCAATCAACATAGTCTAGTCTATTGAAAGTCAAAACCACCCGTATAACAAGTGGTTTTGACTATAAATTATTTTATTAACTTTATAGAAGTATCGCTTAGATGAGACAACTAATTCTTCTTTTTCAGTTTTGCACTGAGATTCACTTCCGCTTTTTAAAGCTTATAGTCCTGAAATTCCATCGGCATCGAACATTTCAGAAGAAATTTCCCCTTTATCATTTTTTAAACGGTATTCGGCTGGAGATAAACCAGCCTAATTTTCTCTTCACTCTTTTTGTGTTGTAAAGGTATAGTCGTAATAAATTTCTTGCTTCAATAAGTCAAAGAAATTTTCCATGACGGAGTTATCGTGACGTTTTCTTTATGGCTCATGGTCTTATAATGAAAAGCAGTGTTTCCTGATATAGATTCGGAATTATCCCATGTATTAGATGCACTGTACTTTTGAGCAACTTATTTTGTTTTGATTATAGAATAGTTTATAATTTTCTTAATATACAAAATATATTTTTTTCTAGCTCAGGGATAACATACTCACGGGGATCTCAAACATGAACATTAGCCATTTAGAATATTTTATCGCCTTAGTCTCAAATGACTTCAACATCACAAAAACAGCACAATTAAATTATATTTCTCAACCCGCCTTAAGTAAAATTATTAATTCATTGGAAGCATTATATGATGTCGAGTTATTCATACGTCAAAATAGAAGAATTGTTGGACTTACAGCTCTTGGATACGATGTTTACTCTCTATCCCTTCAAACATTGGAAGCTCATCACACATTACTAAACTACCTCACCAGTTTTTCTAAAAAAGAAGAACTAAAAATTGGAGTACCCCCACCTCTTCTTCCAAGTTATGTCTCCAATATTATCCTTGAATTGTTTAACCGCCATCCGCAAATGCAAATTTCAATCATTGAAGAAGGTGGGGTTTCTTTGAAGCAAAAACTGCATAGTGGGGAAATTGACATTGCCTTCATAGCCACCACACCTAATGACACCTTGAATTATATTCCAATTTTTGACGATGAAATTGTAGCTTATATGGAACACACACATATACTAAATCACAATCAAAAAAATGTTGTGACACTTCAAGAAGTCAACTCTCAAGTACTCTGCACTTTAGGTGACACATATTTATTAAGTCGCATCATCACTAAACACTTTTTATCTCAGAAATTAACTCTAAATTCTAAGATAAAGTCTAGCTCTCTGAAGTTTCTGATTGGATATTGTCTTCGTTTTCACGCTATCACACTCTTACCCACCTCTTCCTTTTCAAATCTTCCCAATAAGAATCAACTTGCATATAAGCCATTATCTCCCCCTCTAAATCTCACCATCTACATGTGCTACTCCAAAAACAATGAGGTGAAAATTGCCCCAATAAAAAATTCAATACTTCAAATCAAAAAAGAGTTTGCAATATAAAAATCATCATCATCATCATTATGAATGGACGTGGTCACCTCATCAAATATAAAGACGATGAAACATGAGAAGTCCCCCCAAAAGACATCAGTATCTAGAGCACTGACATCTTAGCGTGTTTTATTTTTAAAGAAAATGTTATAACGGCTTCGATAAGATTAATAAAAAGGGTTCTCGTAATTTTTTTATGGCGGCTCTTTTTTCTTGTTCGGATCGGATATGTTAGAATGGAAGAGGCAATAAAAAACAAAGTGAATCTTTATCAATTCTATATCACGTCTTGCCAGCGTGATTTTTTGTTCCTTAAAGTTGCATGAGTACGGAGAATTCTGGCATAATAATACTATATCTAGTAGAATAATTCATTTAATCCGTCTATGTTTGATAAGCATTGTTGTTTGCTAAATAATGATTATTATCTTTAATTTTCGGAGTATTTTATATACTTTTGTTTTTTTTACAATTTAATAGACACGACAAGACTGAATTACTTGTTGAAATAGTTCAATTTGTTTCTGAATGCTTCCCACATGAAATACCTCGTTATTTTGACAACGGAAAAACTTTTTCCGCAATTGTTTTCGGGAATAATCCTGTACCACAGGAAATATTAATATTGCTTCTCAAAAGAATAATATTTCCATCTATTTCTATAGCTTTTTAGAGAGACAAAATTCATTTGACAAGTATGTATCAATTTTCCCCAAGAGTTCTGTTGGGAAAAAATGTCTACGTATAAAAAACAAAAATTTTCTAGAAAAATACAAAGACATCCTTACTCAATTTCTAAATGAACTTAGCTGAGATTGCTATAAATAAGTAATCAGTAGTTCAATCACCTCAACTTTTAACCACAGTGCTAACCCATTTTGTTTTATCCAAGTTCGTGCAAACTGACTTTACTTAATCCGTTATGGTTCAGACCCCTAACAAAACTAGTACATGTAAAAATTTACTTGTACTCAACTTTCGGAAATTAAAACGAGGTGCGTATCTATAACTATACACCATTGTTATAGTTCAAATCATACATGAAGGAGTAGGTAAAACTGCACCCTAGCAAAGAACATAATTCTATAATGAAATCAAAAAAATCAATAAAAAAAGATGATACTATAACTCTATCCACTGGAGAGAAAGCCACGGTCACAGTAGGAGATGAGAGTACGTTCTTTAACAATATCTACGTTGTGAAGTTAGAGAATGGTGAATGTAGAGTAGTTGACCGGAAGACCCTTACTTTGGCTTCTAATCGCTCTTAATTTTGTCACGCTCATAACTGCGCTTTTTCTGCACCTTACGTGCAAACCTGAACCACGTTGCTATGCCTCTTTCTCGACATGAGGAAGATATGAGAAGAACTGAAACAGACGATTCAAAGTCTGAGAAATTCTGTAAGTATCGCTACCAAAACGGAGCGTATACTGCACCGAATGCAACTTTTGAAGAAACGCTTGAAATTGGTAGAAATGGGGCTACCCATACCAACTTAAGAAAGTTGAACGCTGGACAAAATAACATTTCTAATTCGATATACTTGTTATAATTCCCATTCAGTATCCTTTAATAGACTATCCTTGCTGACGATATAACTGAACTATGGTTTGATTTAACTTTTCTCATATAATTTTCTTTTCTTGTATAAGTCCTTTCCGGGCATTAGTACAAAAGAAAAGAGGTTTAATATGAAAATAAATGAAATTACAAGAAAGATGCACAGTTGTTTACGTACCTCCGTTTATCTTGAAGTAGAAAGTCTTACAGGTAAAAAGGGCAAAACCATGCTTAGAGAAAAGTAGAGTTTGAGAACTTTGAAGCCTTGACTTGGTGAGATGATTATTTGCTTACTGTGAAATTTAATAGTCAGTCGTCAAGGTGGGGTTAAGAAAGCCATATCCCTCTAAAAAAGAAACCGTCCTTTAGGTACTGACGGTTATAAGTTATTACTTTGTGCATCAACATTATCTGCAGTCCAATACATTACACGTACTGTTCACAACCATTAGTTTCTGGAGTAGCTGTACATCTCATCTCTTGTTGGTTAGACAAGAAAAAATAATAGTTATAGGTACCATTTAACCTGCGTTAGTTATCACTGCTAACAAAAGAAAACTCGAGGACTGTAATCCTCGAGTTTTTGCTTTCATATTTTTACTTGCACTATTCACCTCGCCATTTTTTGCATTCCATTTTCTCTTAGATTCTAAATCCATCCTTGTTTTAAAACAAAAAATGACCTACATATCTCTCCAGCAAGTTTTGAACGTTGATGTTCAAACTTGAATCTCCCTTCAAATTCTTGAGGGACATCGACTTCTACGATCTGTAACTTCAAGACAAGGGTAAAGCGTTCGCTAAGCTCTGGATTATCCTGTATACTACTATCATGCTAATCACGAGAGAGGGACTGACGAAAATCCTAACCGTATGATACTACGCATTTGTCAAAAGGAACAAAGAAAACCACGAAACATGTCAACTATAGCTTTATGGATTATTTTTTTGAGGGTTTGCGGAATAGGAAAAGTATTCCATGGGGCGTTGAGTGGTTTATAAAGAAATTCTATTTGGTAACGCTTTTTTTGAAGAGTTTTTACACAGAATAGCCGCAACAGCCCCCAACAAACCGGTAATACAAGCTACAACGATCAGAGTTTTCATACTCATATTAATATTATTCGTAGCCTTTAAAATAGATGTTTGAATTGCCCCAGCAATTGTTATGCCTACGCTAGAGCCCAAAGCGCTGGACATTTTATAAATACCAGAAGCTACCGCGGCCTTCTCTTCAGCTGAAGCGCTAACTGCGGTTACAGTTGAAGGAGTTGCATAAACACCATTCCCAACGCCAATCACAGCAAGTGCTAGAAAACATAGGACTGTATATGTGATATTGCTAGCGCTAGTAAACATTAATATAAGTAGCGGTACAGCCGCAATAGAACTCCCCGCAGCCATTAGATACATACTATTAAATTTGGACATCAATTTTTCGCCAATGCGAATAAAGAAAATAAGAGTAGTCAAGTAACCTACTGTTGTAAGCCCCGCTTGAAAAGCAGGCAAACCTCGACCATCCTGTAAATAAAACATAATAGAAAAGCCAACAATGGATGTCATTAGGTTTAATGAAAAATTAGAAATAGTTGCCGCATTAAAGGGCATGCTTGAAAATAGAGAGAAGTCAATTAAAGGGTTCTTTTTATTTTGTTCTACTTTCCAAAACATAGTGAATCCAATAATTGAGACAGCATAAGCTAGAATCATTAACGGACTAAGCCAACCCAGTGATTACCCGTATAAAATTATTAAATTAACACTCAATATAGTGATAACAAGAATTATCATCCCCATGTAATCTATTGTGACTTTTTTATCAGCTTACTCTCTTTTATATTCCAGAGCAATACCATTGCTAATATACAAGTAATCGCTGTAAGGTAGAATATCCAGCGCCAACCTAGATATGACGTTACTGCCCCTCCAAAGAAACTCGAAAGTCCAGCTCCTCCCCAAGAACTCATTGACCAGAAGCTCATAGCTCTCTTCTTTTCTGCATCATCTTGAAAATTCACATTGATCAAAGCCAGTGAGGGGGGCATAATAAATGCACCTGATAGACCTTGTAATATACGACCTGTTATCATTAAGAAACCGCTCTGTGTTAAACCGATTAGAAGGGAACCTAAAGTGCATATCCCCAATCCCAATAGAATTATTTTTTTCCGTCCCAAAATATCGGCTACAGATCCACCTGCAACCATAGTAATACCTGCAATCTAAGCGTGCACACTGATAGCTAGACTGATCATTTCCGGAGAGAACCCAGTTTCTAACTGAATACTTGGCGCCGCAGAGACCATGGCTGAACTGAACAACCAATAAGTTAAGACCGACAAACAAATACCTATGAGTATGATATTATTGTTTGTTGTGTTGTGTTGTGTTTCGTTTCCATACAAACTCCTTGTATAATACAGTTTATAGCTTTTTCATACCAATTTTCTCACAACATAACAATTATTAGAAATGGAATCAAACATAGGTACGGATGGACTTGACTCATCTTCTCGAATTCTTTTTGTGCGTCTTCAATCAATGTTTTATCCTGGAATAAATCGACAGCCATTCGAGCTAAAACTTCCCCAGCCGCAAGCATACCTTTCTGAGCCACTGTTGACTTCCCATGCGCTACCCACTGCCACGAGTGCATCAAAGTAAATTGTGGTTCGCAGGCAAGTAAGGCTTGTGCTGTGGGTATTTTCAAACTCACATCTCCTAAATCTGTTGAACCAGCTGGATCATTGAAAAAAATGGGAGGGATAACGGTAGTGACGATAGCTTGTTTCATAAAGTCTTCAACCTGCTTGTCCGATGCCTCTGGAAAGATATCTCGGTATGCTTTTTCTCTGAACTTACGCGACTGTTCCTCTGTTGTTTCGCTTAATTGTTTTGTATATTCGAGTTCTTCGTCGCTGTACGTAATTGCTTGTGCAACATTTGTGACGTGCTTGTGCATTAACTTTGATAGAAATTGGTTGGGTACATACTCACAACACGTAGTTGAAACTTCAATCGTACAAGTTGTGCCCGTCATCATCGCTGCGCCCTTGATGACATTTTCGAGCCGTTCTCTCAGCTCAGGCAACTGATCCACAGAGTTGGCTCTAATCCAATATTCCCCACTTGCTTTAGATTGGACAACATTAGCTGCTTTTTCTCCAGTTTCTTTAATAAAATAGTGGAATTGAACATCTCGCTCCACATGCTCTCTCAAAAATTGAATACCTACATTTAACAATTCCAAAGCGTCCAATGCACTTCTTCCGAATTGAGGTGCCACAGATGCATGGGATTGTGTACCTTTAAAATTAACATTTAGACCAAGGACAGCGTATCCAGGTATGCCATAGATACTATTAACATCCGTAGGGTGCCATGATAAAGCAACATCAATATCATCAACTCCTCCGGACTTAGTAAAAAAAACCTTTTCCAGATAGGGCCTCTTCTGCTGGACACCCTACAAGTTTAATCGTTCCTGAAATGTCTCCGTTTTGAATCAGTTCCTTCACAGCTACTGCTCCTGCCAAAGTCCCTGTTCCAAGTAAGTTGTGACCACAGCCGTGTCCATTTCCACCTATTACGTTCGCTTCCTCTTTTAGAGCAAAAGCATTTTGATTAAATCCAGGTAGTGCATCATACTCCGCAAACATCGCAATAGTGGGTTCTCCAGAACCATAGGTCGCTACAAAGCTATGTTCCATATTCCCTACAGCACTCTCTAAATTAAACCCTTCATTCAGCAAAATATCTTTAAATGCCTGGGCGGAAACGGGGGTGTCAAATCTAATTTCATTGGCTTCCCACACCCGATTACTTAAATCAATAAGTATATCCTGTTTTTCATTTATTGTTTTTGTGATTTTTTCTTGAATATTCATCTCTATTCACTCCTTAAATCAAATTTTGTTTACTTCGGTGTCTGGTACACAAGCTCTCTGTTTTTCGTATCCTCCTTTCTCTTTTTCATTAAAATATTACCATAATACTCAAGGGGTTCGTTGATTTCCTTCAAAAAGGAAATCATAATAACTCACTGAAGCACCAGTTTGTAATGGAAAATAATAAAAC
>NZ_KQ968943.1:9071-29424 GCF_001578715.1 Lactococcus sp. DD01
TTGTAATGGAAAATAATAAAACAAGTTACAATCTTTAGTTTTTCTTTATATCATGCACAATAGAACATCCATTATCGCTACTAAATTATCTCGTATAATGGAATCGTACCATTTCCGAAAGCGTTTTCCCACCTCTCAAGTAAAAGAATTTTGTTATGATTAATATGTGATAATAACATGACCAGAATTAGGTAAAACAAAGAAGAGCCCAGCAAGGCTCTTCTTTGTTTTATTTGCTATAATTAGCAGTGGTACTAAACCTTGATAGAGAGCAGATCATTTTATGATTAATGTACTGCTCACATTCACTAATTATATTATTTCTGATTCTTTCAAAAAAGCAATTTAAAACCTCACCGATAGAGCTCCAAATTGCTTTAAGCTTTAAGTTAGAATGGGAATTCTTCACTTCAAGCAGTTTTAACAAATATTTTCAACTACATTATAATCCTTTTCTTAATACTTTGCAATCACAAACGAACTTTATTTTCCCTTGGTGCTCCATCGTTATGAGTCCTCAAAAGCTCGTATTTGAGCGCTCACAGTTCTTATGGTCTAAACATAAACATGATGCTAAAAGCAAGAGCCCCTAAAACATTTGATTTCCATTCCTGTTGTACTAACTGGAATAGTTTCTTTCATATTTAGAAAATGTTCTAAATATATTTTAAAATCTGAAGTTTTTTTATCCATGTCTACCTCATTTTACGGTTCCGGGTCAAAATCTGGACCATTCGGATAAGTAGTCGAAGATTTATTTCCTACTCCAAATCTACCTCGTTCAATCCCATCTTAAACGTGCTTAATAGCACCTTCAGCTTCAGCGTTAACAATGTTCTCAACAGCTTTTGCCCCGCCATTACATATCAACCATCTTGTTTAATATATACGCTAGCTTCCTCTAAATTCTCTCTGCCATATTTTTGCCAATCGGGCTTTTTATTTAGTATGTCTTTCACACTTTCGTGGTCTAAAGAACGACCTCCTCCACTTCCTCCTGCAACAGCTGATGAAAAAACTGTACTATCATTTTTTCCTCTTTCTCTTTTTTCTCCGCCATAGCAATAAGTTGATGAGAAAAATTTTTCAATGCTTTATCAAACTGACCTAGTAGATCTCCCAGTTCATTATTTACTTTCGTACCTTTAACCATACCTTCAACATCGGAATATTTATCTCAACTTTTTCAAACTCAGGAAGTTCTAATTCTAGAAAAGGTTTAACTGCTTCTTTAGCTGCTTCAACACTTGATTTTATTTTACTCAATATATACTCCTACATTTCTTTATTTATAACCCTTCTTATAACATAATAATTTGATAAGTAAAATTATATTACTAAATAAATCAAATATGATATGTTGCATGGCTATGATACAATAGATGAAGTTAAATAAAGGGTGAGAGATGATTAAAATTTATTATAGAGGAAGCTGTGGTTCTTCTCGACGTGCATTTTCTTGGTTTGAAAAATATAATATCAATGTACAAAAACAGCAAATAAGTAAAATAACCAGAGATGACCTTGTCAAATTGCTCCAACACTCTGATGAAGGACTGAAAGATATTGTAAAGCGCCCAGGAAAGAGCAGCTCTGAGGTGAGAAATGCGCTAAAATATATGGAACTCCTCTCATTCAGTGAAGCCCTCGACTTTTTACTTTCACATACCTGCGTACTTCAGACACCAATTACTATGGATAAACATAACCATCTTATTGGATATAATGAAGATGAAATACGAAAATTTCTACCAAGAGAATATCGACATCATCGACTATAAAAAATATTTATGTTAAGCTTAGTGCCCAGAAAATGTTATTTAAAGTTAAAAATCTATAGACAGAGCTCTTGTCTATAGATTTAATATTAATAAAAGAAGCACATCGTGTTTTAACTGCTTCTCATAGTGTTGCTGACATTCTCAAAACGGCTACATGGGACTTGTATCGAACAATTCCTTTTTCTTTACCATTATTATATCAAAAGTAATCCCTATTTCACAGCATCTTTCAAAACTTTGCCTGCTTTAAATGCAGGAATAATCATCTCTCTATTATTGGGTGTGTGCTTACATTCATGATATAATGAATGTAACAAATAACAAAAGGAAGTTTCAATGAATCAAAAAATAATACCGAGTCTTTGGTTTGAAAAACAAGCAGAAGCTGCGATGAATCATTATACTTCTGTTTTCCCAAACTCAGAAATTACGCACATAGAACGTTACCCAGATGAAGATTTAGACCCTCATTTTGCAGGAATGTCAGGCAAAGTGATCACTGGAGAATTTGTGCTTGATGGTACAAAATTCCTCTGTTTAGATGGCGGTCCTATCTTCCAAATGAATGAAGCAATTAGCTTTACAATTGAATGTAAAAATCAAGAAGAGATTGATTATTATTGGGAGAAACTGAGTCATTTTCCTGAGAATGAACAATGTGGATGGTGTAAAGATAGGTTTGGAATGTCTTGGCAAATCGTTCCTAAAAATATGGGTGAACTTTTAAGCAAGGGAGGGAATAAGGCAATACAGGTCATGATGGCACAACAGAAAATTGTGATTGCAGAATTAGAAGATGTGTAAGGTCTATTGAATTGTAGGAGTTACCCTATCAAACTAGAAAGACGATAGTTCTGAGTATTTCAAACAGCATAACGTCAATGCTTACTTTTACAAGTTTCTTCATTATATTTCACAATTTCTATATAAGTTACTATTTAACTAGCTTAAACGGTCTCTTTGAGGTACACATCACTTTGGTGAGTTAATAGCTCTTGAACTTGTTATTGCCGTCGAGGCCCTGTATCGAGTGAGTCCTTTATCTTTCCCTAAACTGTAAATTATAAGCAGACTTATAATTTACAGTTTAGGGAATCACGGTGAATCAATATAAAAAAACGGAGCTCAGGTTGAATTCCGTTTTTCTTTTTATAAGATTTGTTATATTCTAATCTAATCCAATCCTTTATTTTCCCCAAGTTAAGTATTGAATAATTTTTATTATCCCTAAAATTATTGAAATGACACCAAGCATTGTCCAGAGAAACATTGTTCCCCAAAAAGGAACAAATAAAAAAATCAATCCTGCAATAATGCTTCCTCCCCCAGATGTTAAAAAACCTTTATTAGAGTCAAGATAGTGTCTAAGAACGAATGAAATAATCCCTTCCACAATCCAAGTCAAGCCAACAAGTATCCCAATAACTATAAAAATAATATTTGTAGCAATAGCTAAGTTAATAAGAGAACATATTCCAACAATTGTGTAAATAGCTCCTAAAAGAATATGGCTGAAGCGTGGGTGCCCTTCTGTATTTGAAGACTTGAGGGCTGGGATAAGATAAAAAAGACCTATAATTAAAAATGCTATTCCAATGATAATCGTTCCTATTTGTGCAACCTTGTCTGGTAAGAAAAGAATAAGACCCCCAATTAGGAGTGAAATCACTCCATTTATCCCAATACCATTCTTTAGTTTTTGTGAAAATTCTTCATTCATAAATATTCCTCCTTGTTTGTTAAAAATAAGTATATCAGTAAAACTAGCTAATTCCAAATAATTTGGAGAATTGTCAAGTAAATCAATATCAGAGTTATACCTATATTTATTGGTTCTGTTATCATAAAATAACTTCATTCCTAGTATTCATAGAATGTCCATTTTCTAGTTATTATTTGCTGGCAAATGCTATAATAAAAGAAAAAGTCTTGAGGTATTCAATGAAATTACTAAATAATTTAAAAAATGCTATGTCAAAATCCGAGAAAGTGCGGCCGAAAATTGGCGGTTTCCCTTATTTAGCCGAATGTTTACGAGAAGAAGGGTTCACTAAGAACACTTGGTATCTTCCTTCTGGTGATAGTTTTTACTTTACAAAAGAAGGCTCCCTTGTAATTCCAGGAAAACCATTAATTGAAGATATTACTACTTACCCACCTTACTCTGAAGAGAAACTAATAAGTGCCTTGCGAACTGATCAATCAGGAGAAACTACATTCCTAGAATTTTTGATGAACACATGGAAATCAGGTATAGTGAAATATGAAGTTAACTTCATTGAGAGATATATCATTTATTATGGTGCAGACGGTGAGACATATAAAGAGACTTATCCAGCAGTAGAAATTAACTGACAATTTCAATGAATAGTATCAAAACATACACACGATATTAGTTTAACTGCTGAAGAATTTTTGACACACGGGCATCCGATATTGCCATCCTTGCAATCTTTATTGCTATCATGGTGGTCGTGCAAGTTTTGAGTCAAATCGTCTATAGCGTGTGGCCATTGCCTATTGTGCCTACACTCTTGCATATTCCTGTAATCATCGGTTCCATTGTCTTAGGTGCACGGAAAGGTGCTTTCTTAGGGCTTGTAATGGGAATTATCAGCGTTATTAACTCCACAATCCTTACTACACCTTTGAGTTATGTGTTTAGCCCACTTCAACCCATTCCTGGTACAAATCATGGTTCCCTCTGGGCTTTAGTGGTTGCTATTGTCCCTCGAATCCTCATTGGTGTATTTCCTTATTTTATCTATAAAGCCATGAAAACACGTACAGGTGCAGGTATTGCTGCTTTTGTAGGTACAGCTACAAATACAGTACTTGTCTTAAGTTTCATTACTTTATTTTTTGGTCAATACACAGGGATGACTTTCGCAGGACTTATTCAGCTGATTATTACAAGTAATACCATTGCTGAAGTTGTTATTGCCGTCATTTTAACAGCAGCGATTGTTCCTTCTTTAAAAAAATCAAGATAAATTACAAAGCAGGCATCACAGAGGTTGCTGAAAAACGGTAAGATTTCTTGATTTTATCGTTTTTCTATATAATAAAGTTATGCTCAAACGTCAAGAGGAATTACTCTTAAGTCCTTATCTTGCTCTCTTTGATATTCTGGTTCCCAAAAATCATGAATTGCATCAGTTAAAAGAACTGGATGATTTTCAATTTATTTATGAAGAACTCAAAGACAAGTACGATTGCACTCAAGGGGCCACCACTATATTCATGGTCAATTTGAAGCGAATAGTCACTTTAAAGGAGGAAAAAGCAACCAAAATCATCAAGAGATCAAATTCTTGATGATTTTTTTGTCCTCAGTTTTTGAAACGGCTACTTCTTCAGCAGTCTCCATATTAGTGTGTATGTTTTTATGGTTAGAATGAAGTGTTCATAAAACGATAAACTCCTGAATATACACTTTTATAGTGAAAATAAAAAATCTCTCTAGCTTAAGAGAACTACAATGCTATGATATAAAATAATTCCAAAGCCTCCCCACATAATAAAAGAGATTACAAGATTTGATAAGCAAGAAGCAATGACAGACAATGAGTGAAAGCTAAAAATACAGGAATTGTCTGACCTATTAGTGAGTGTATCAAATACGGTCACAAAAGCACGAATTTTACGCACAAAAATACCCACTAAGGGTAGTTTAGTGGGTACCAGAAAAAGATTTTGTATCGTACAACGCAATAATTTTATCAAGCCTAGGTCTGGACTTCAATTTTAAAGCACACTTTTCATGCATAAACAAAAATCCCACCATTACATTACATGGTAGATTAGACCTCTTCTTTTTGTTACAATGATGAAGTAGAGTTTATGAACGTTAGCCCCGATTGGAGGTGATGCCGTGGTTTTAGTGACAATTCCTCACAAAACATGAAAAGCGAAAATTTTGAGTGTGTTTGAATCTCTAGCATTGATGTTTACCTTCGGTAGCTTTATACTAGGATTAATTGATCTCATTCTTAAGATCATCAAAAGCATAAAAATGACCGTTCAGTTTAGCAGTCATGAAGATCATTTAGATTAAATTGGATGTTACCGCTCTTAAAACGGCTACATGGACTTGTATCGAGCAAGTCCTTTTTCTTTATTATTTCAGAACGTAAGGATTTGTCAAAAGTATTAATTTTTTATTTGACGCATCTTTTAAAGCCCTACCCGCTTTAAATGCTGGGACAGTCGTTGCTTTGATTTTGAGATTATTGTGTGATGTCATTTTCAAATAGTTTTCTTAATTTTATCTTTTCTTCATTTGATAATCCAATATTGGGAAATTGAGGTTGACTAAAACTACTTAACTGATTTTCAAATACGGAAAATTTATCAGATAGGCCTTTAAAAGATTTATCACTAGTTAATCCAGATAGTTTGGTATAGTCAAAAATATTTGTTTCCATATTTATATATTTTATTCTTCTTTATGACGATCCTGATTTTTATCTTCAAAACTCATTCTCTTTTTTATTTTATAAACGGTAGGTCGAGAAAGACCGTTTTTTTTCAATTTTCACAACTGGCACTTCTTTTTTTTACATATCTATTACTGTTTTATAGACTAACTTTTTTGAGAATCTGGTGAGTTAAGAGAGTATTCTGTTGGTCGTCCCTTATATCATCCTGCTTACTTCACCAAGAGTACACCCTTGACGCTAACGTTCTCGTATTTTCTCACGTTCATTTTGTGCAATATAGCTTAGAAGAGACAAAAACATATCAAACATTGCGGTGTTAAGAAGTTCACTTCCTGTATCAACATCTAAAAACTATGCATCTAATATTTTCAAATTAACTTTTTTCTGCTTCATAAAAGCAACTGTAATTCTTATATCTCCATAATTCAGACATCATCTCTAATTGTCGCCTAAATTTTGGTCTTGTGAAGAGACTCGAATATATCCAATATTTGCCATAAAAATTCCTTTTTTAAAATAAGAGTAAATTTTACTGCTATTATAGATTGACTACATTCCAAATTTTTATTTATCTAACGTTATTGAAAGGAGTAGTTTTAATATCATATACAATAAACGAATTAAAATAAAAAAACCACGAACAGCTCTCTATGGAATTTTTAAATTTAGTATTAATTATTCTTTGAGACATAGTACAAATTAACAAATTGACCGTATTGCCTAACATTTTCGAGCTCAAACTTTTGCTTATACTCCCCTTTGGGGAATAATGGAATTCCATTACCAATAAGTATTGGAGCAATGGATATGATCATTTCATCAATAATATTTTTTTCTAAGCATTCTCGAATTAATTCCCCCCCCCACTATCCAAATATCTTCAGCTAAATTTTGTAACATTTTTATATTATCAAATGCCAAAACATCTTCTTGAGAAAAACGACCTCGTAAAGTTTTGGAATGCGTTAAAACTAATGTTTTTTTATCTTTATATGGCCATTCTGATAAGGCTTCAGCTTCTAGTGAGCTTAACCAATCAAATGTTTTCTTGCCCATAACTACATAATGAATATCTTGAAGGAACTCACCATATCCATTATCTCCCTCCCCCTCAACCTCTTCTAGCCAATCCAGGGATTCATTTAGTGTTGCAATATAGCCGTCTAAACTTTCTCCAATAAATAATTTAATCATCAATAAATCTGCACATTCTTTAAATAAAAAATTTTCCCTATTAATTAACCAATGTTAATCAACTTCTACTACTGGGTAAGTTTCTTTATTATAACATATACAAGAGTTGCAAACAAGGAACCATCAAAAAAACAGTGTCATCTATAATAATTGTAATATCAAAAATTTCTGATTTATGCTATGATTTATTTATTGCGAGGAGGATATAGATGGAAAAATGGTCCAGGAGAAAACAGTTTACTCGACTAATTATTCATATTGGTAGTTTATTTTACATAGCGATATTACTTTTTCTAGTGATGAATCAACAGGGCATTATCAAAAGTATTATCCAAAAATATTTTGAAATCAACATACAGAATGTGTTGTTACTTTTTTCAACAGAAGATTGGGGACAAATCTTGACGGAAAAACTAAGGCAAATGGGGATAGAACTTGCATTAGTTATTGGACTACAGATTCTAATAGTTATTGTAGGTTTAATCTTTATTGGTTGGTTTCTATGGAAATTAAAGAAAATTAATCCGTGGTATTTTAGTGAAAAGTTACTAGTTATTGGGTATCTCTTTTTTACCTTATCATTAATAATATTTTTGACAAAAATGGGTTTAGAAGCATACCAAACCTACCAAATCATATTGCAACGGGTAAATGCTTTAAGTGTGGATGAATTAAGGATATTTCAAGAGCAAATTACAAATAGTTTTTCCCATATTAATTTCACCTGGAATTATTTAGTTTCTGATATTCTTACTTTACTCGAACAACTAAGAGATATTCTAAGCAAGACTCAAAAAATTGCAGGAGTTCCAGAATTATTGAAACAAAGCTGGCAACACCTTCTTATTTTGAAGAATTGGTTAATAGGATGCAGTGTTAGCGGAATAGCAATTGTTTTAGTTGGACATGGAGTCGCAGGAGTACAATTAATAAAAAATAGTACTTATATTCAAAGAAGGTTGCAAAGATCTAAATATTCTCGTCAGATTGAGCTTAATGATCGATTGGTGACGGTGATTGAACAACAACAGTTATTGATTGAAGAGATGGCGAAAAACAAAAAAGGTGACGCATAGATAAAGTTAAACTTCTAGAATTTAGTAGCATGAGGTATGGTAGATTATCTTGTGGAAATACAAAATTATGGGTACAGATAAAATATCTCAAGTTGCACTGAATACGTAGCTTTATTTTCTAGAAGTTGTCACTTATCAGTTTGAGTAATTATATAACTAAGAAGTTAAAATTAAAAAGCGTCTCCTACTCTTAAGAGTAGGAGACGCTTTTGGAGTTAGTCTTGATTATTTCGTGCAAAACCGATCAAACGAAGTAACGTAATGAATAAATTGATGAAATCAAGATAGAGGGAAAGAGCCATACTGATTGCCCAACCATTAGATACATCCCCATTATTTTGACGGTACACTTGTTCAATTTTTTGATTTTCCCAAGCAATAAGTCCGCTGAAAATAATGACACTAATTATTGAAGTGAGAAAAACAACCATTGTACTTCCTAAAAAGAAGTTAATCACCCCTGCAATAATGACGCCAATGAGCATTCCTATCATCGCTCGTCCCATCCCAGATAAATTACGTTTCGTTGTTCTTCCATAAATAGATAGTCCAAAAAACATGCCTGCAGAGGAAATGAAAGCTAAAGTTACATCTGAATCAGTATAAGCGATCAATGTAAAACTTAGAAGGAATCCCATCATTGCCGAGTATAGGATAAAGAGAGGAAGAGCTGTAGGTTTATTCTTCATCGCTGCATTTTGCATGGGGAAAATCATAAACATGGGAACTAACCAGATAATAAGCATCCCCCAGCCCATTTGTTGGACAAAAGTCATGACACTTTGCCAAAAAATTTTAATTGTAAGAAACGAAGTCAGGGCTGAGATCGCTACTCCAATTCCCACTATCCCATAGATACGAGAATAAAATTGATTTAATGCGACATTGTGATTATTAATTATTGGATTTTCCATAGCTGCTCTCATTCTTTTTTATATCTCATTATACAAAATAATGAGTCATTTTCAAAAAATAACGATAAAAAGCACCTGCTTATAACAAGTGCTTAGAAGATTGCTTCCGATTTGGTCAAATTGGAGCTCGTATCATTATATCACAAAATCATCTTGTATTTATCTTATGGTATAAAGTCTAGGACATAATATACAGATATGGCTCAGAGCAGTAAAGGGGAGTAAATAAAAAAACACTTAACAAACGATGTTACAACAGCTAAAAATATGAATTTACTACTTTTGTGAATGCTAGAAAAATAGTTTCATATAGTTTTTATAATCATTTAGAAAATAAAATCCACCTATACAAAAAATATAAATGGATCAAATGAATTACTTCTATTAGGTAAATTATTATAACAATCTCTTTCACATTTTGCAACCTTGACAAATAAAAAACTCCCTCGACCTGACAAGGAAGTAATATCAAACTCATTATGTAAAAAAAAGCAATTCTGATTTGATTATTGTTTGAATTTGATACATTCATTGTAACATAAAATAAGTCCAAAAACCTCCCGAGATAGTTAAAGTATTATTAGAAGAAGAACTTATCTAAGCGGGAGGCTAAGTCAGACAACGAAAATTCTAGGAGGTGCCTAACTCACCTTGATTATAGCATACCCGTTCATAAAAACGCAAGTTTTACGCACAAAATATCAGGTGGTATTTCCGATGATATAGAAACAGGAAAATTAACATTGGAAGCTAGTATTTCTCAGAAAAGATGAAACTAGAAAAATCGATGTAACTCTAGTTGACTATTTTAAATTGAGTAGCGAAGTTACTAGGAATGAGTGAGCACAATAGTACATGAGTATAAATGGCACTGCAATATTGTTTTCAATAACTTCTATGGTGACTGTGCTAGACAGTGCGGAGACTACTGTATTCCCTATCATGGGTTTTATGGAACTAATGATGATTCTGAATAAAATAGTCTATACCTATTAGTTAGGTATCTATCTAAGAGCTCCGTTTTATACAGGCGTTTTAATATGTTATAGTAAAAACCCATCAGACATAAACCATTTACCAGAATTACACATTTCTGATTGCTCCCTTTTATGCTATAGGAGCTTTGGTTCTTTAGCTTAGTTGGTCAAAGCCCCAAGCTCATAACTCGGTTACCACTGGTTCGAGTCCAGAAAGAACCATTATGCTATAATATAACTCAGTTTTTAATAGGTAATCCCCCGCCTTGCTGGGGATTTTTTTGTGCTAAAAATTTTTGAAATCACTTTTTTCTATTTGTTTTTAGTTTCGATTCTAGATATTTTATCTTGACTTTATTTCCGATTGAACAATACTACTTTCAATGGTCCATACAATATTATCATTGTCTTTTTTATATTCAACAATAAGAGTGATATTCGTAATGCATAAGATCCACCAACCAAATATTCCTTATTCTCTTGCAAATATAACCCTAACTTATCCAAAAATATCGATTTGTCTTCAAGAAATAATAATAATTTTCTAAGTCACGTTCTGATTTATTAAAGCGCCAAATGAAGAAATTGAACATTTAAATTTATATTCCGCCTTATATTTTGTAACACTTTCAAAATAATCTACTCAGTTCTTGATATAAGTTTTCCCGTCCCCCCTTCTCTCAAAGATTCTAAGTATATTTCCTTATTTTTCTCTACTATAGCCAACGTATAAACCATATTGATTTCTGCAACTTAAAGAGAAATTTTTTCCTTTAGGTGGACAATAGCGCCCACGGCCATTTCGATAAGTTATAAGCTTGATTAAATCAATAAGTTCTTCCCCAAATATCAAATAAGAAACAAGAGACATCTTTCGCCACAAGTGTACCTATATAAATACCAAAGCTCTGATTGACTCAATGCCTTGCCTTGTACTCATTTAAGAAATCTTGAAGTTCATCATTCAAACTTTTCACATTCTCATAGAGCGTAAGCTCCTTTACAATTTCCTTATAGTTCTCTTTCAAGGTTTTCCGCTCTCTTTGTAAGGCTTCCAATCAATAAAGCTCTAAATATGAGCTGTTCGGTAATTTTGTAAATTGAGTTTCCCATTTTCTTGTTACTTTCTTTGAGATTCTGAACACTCTAATTATTCTAGGAACAAGGAAGATGCTAAGCCATAATTGCCACTCGTTCAACGGATTCTTTTCTTTTCTTATCGTTCCTATCGGGACAACTGGCTGGAAACCCATACATAATCTATAAAACGCTAGCAGCATTGGCTACTAGCGTCTTATTCTCATTGAACTTAATCATCAGACCAGCGTTCAAGTTTTCTCATAAATTTTTTCGTATATATCATCATTAAAAATATTTTTTCAAATCCACCTATACTTGATTCTTTAAAACGTTTCAAATTATATTTATACATTTCATCAAATTCTAAATCACATGTCCACTTTCCTTCCTCATAACAATACATACAATATTTGTCAGATAATTCACCATTTTTTTCAAAACCTCTAGGTGAGTTTGTATCCAAAGGTACCCCACAGCTTTGACATAGTGCTACTTTTACCATTTACCAGTTCCTCTCCAAAAATAAAAGTTCCCCTTATTAAACAGAAAATCATGATAATCAATAGTTTGTCATAATAAATCCCCCTAGAGTTACATGAAATCTTTTCAGAATAAAATAATCATTCGTCATTCTCCCAAGAATTAGAAAATTCACCATTCTTAAATAATGTAATCAAACCACTAACTTGCTTAAGGCGAAGCAGTTCTTCTTTGTCCATTCCAATCTGATCCATTATCCACTTATCACTTACCCCTGCTTCAATTAACTGTCGTACAATATTTGTCATCAAACCTACAATGTGTGTTCCACGCGCCCGATTATGCCTAATTGTACTAGCAATACGATCAGTCAATGGTCTATCAATAACCGATACCGGAAGAAAATTATTTTCTCTTTCTAAAATAATCTTTGAATTTTTCATAACCAGATACCTATGAAATCCATCTACAATCTCATATATATCCTCGTCCTGTCTATAATAACATACTATAGGCATCGTGTAACCGTCTTCCAAAATTGATCGTTCAAGCAGTTCCATTTCTGGTTGCGCAGCTACATTAGGATTATAAGAATTAGCTTGAATTTTATCTATTGGAACTTGAATTATATTGTAAACTGGGCTTAAAAAATCTTTTTCCATTTTTCCATGGCCTCCTGTTTCTCTTGTAGTTCATCCTTTGTCTGTGTAAATCCCATATATTGACACGAAGAATCATTTTTTAAAATAGTAATACACATTCTCTTGTAAGAAGGAAGCAAACGAAAACTTCGAAGTGGGATATCATCAGGATAATTTCTAAATCGTATTACCTCATAGTCCTGTTTATATTGTCTGTTGTTCTGAGGAGCGCCTAACTTTTCAAAATTTAAAGAAGTCTCCATTAATTCACCTACAACCTTAACTGGCAATGCTCCCCCTTTTTCTGTCCAATATTTAATTGATGACTCAAATTTTTTACAATAAATTTTTTTTGTTTTAGTCGGAAGAGTCCGCAAAAGGAAGTCTACATAGCTTTGCCATGTATGTCCCTTAGGTAATTGAGCTTCTCTGTACCCCATTGCCGAAGTTTTACCGTAAATAGACGCGAAGTTTGCTCCATTTACCCTACCTACCAACTTTCCCCAAGTTTCAGGTTCAATTTCTTTATACAGCTTCAATGACTGTATACCACACTGATGAAATGGATTTGCAACTCGCATAAACTTGAAGGGAACTCCTGCCTGAAAAAATACGTCATATAAGCGATTATAGTCTAGATTGAACTTTGCAATTGCAATCCAAACGTCCTCAAACAACCAATCATAAATTGGGTAAAAGTTGAAAACATTATGGAAAACACGTTTACTATAAGAGACCGTACCAAATCTAGAAAATGTCTCTTTCCTTGTAACAGCCGTATACCTATTAAGACTTTCTTGAGCTCTAATTCCAACCAATACTGCAGTTCTTGTTGCTTCCGTTTTTTGATGAAGCCATTGACAAAATCGACTTTGAAACTCATAATCAGACATTCCAATTTTGAAAAACGGTAAATCATGATTATATAAATTAATAGAATTTTTAGGGATATCTTTAACCCAAATTTCTTTAGAATTTGGATCCCAAGGTAACCAAGTTGATTGGTACATTGAGATTCCACAAGAAGCTGAAACAGGCATACAAACATGATAGTAATCAAAATTTTCATACTTCCCTAAACTGCGTCGTACATAATCGTTTGTCAACTGATAATTGCCTTCATAGTCCATATAGAATACCGAAACTTTTATTTTCTTTTTTTCCAAATGATGTGTTTCATAATACCTTTGCACTAACTCTAGCATTACTCCTGAATCCTTACCTCCAGAAAACGAAATCACTACATGATCAAAATAAGAAAAAATATATTCCAAACGTTGATTGAACGCTTCATATACATTTATTGTTTGATAAGATTTCCCCATAATTATTCCTTTTATTATCATCAAAATTAACATCGTCAGATGAACCCACTATTTTCAAAGCACTCCTGCGAGTCAAGAACCATCTAAATATAACATGTAATACATCACTTACCTATCCGTACTAACTAAAAGCTAATATACAATTTTCTATTCTCCATTTTCTTCTTCGGTTTTTAATATGCAATAGTGTGCCAATTCTTCTTTAATATGCATAATTTCATCATCAAGTTCTTTTTTACTTTTTCTTTGATATAGCTCAAATTCTATTTTTTTCTTATACTTAACTAAGTCATTTGTTGGTATTTTTTTTAAATCAGTCAAAACACGAGTTTCCGCATTAAATACGGGAATATAAAATTGATAAATTCTATACGCGGCAAAACCAACTCCCATAATAAAGAACGTGAAGATGATTACTCGAAAAATGACAGCTCCCCCCTCTCCAAAAAACATATCTCCAAATTTTTCACTCATTGACATTAATATCGACATTAATATCTGCCCTCCTCTTCGTTTGCACATTTACTACTTATGTGTGCATGCTTATATCCATAAATCCTGCCCACTTAATAAACAACACATTAGCTAGTCTAGTAATGAGCCTATACACATATACGGGATGAAACTAATTTCAGAAGCAGCTACAAATAGGCAACAAGATTTTTTTATAATGATGCTAAGTGATATACAAACTTCCCCAAGCTGATTCAGACAATCCCCTCTATTTATTTTTGCATAATCTTCTGCAAAACAACAATGCTTTTTCTTTATGTTTTTCATAACACAAAGGTATTTGAATCGTTCTTTACCCAATGATATACTTGTCACAGTTAGAGCAACTTTTTACTTAACAAGGAGGAAAAAATGATAAAAGTATATTGCAGAAACGGGTGTAGTTCAAGTCAAAAAACCCTTAACTGGCTTCAAAAGTATGGAATTGAGTTAAAAAAAAAGCATGTAAATCAAATTTGCAGAGAAGACATAAAAAAAAATACTAAGCGTCTCCTCTTATGGAATGGAAGAGATACTTAGACACCCAAATAGAGCCACCTTAGAAACTCGCAAGAAACTTGTACTACTCCAGGATATGCATCTTAGTGAAGGAATAGACTTTTTATTGGATAATCCTGAGCTGCTACAGAGTCCAATTGTTATAGGGACAAATAAATATATGATTGGTTTCAATGCTGAAGATATCAGACAATTATATAGCTTTTGTATTTACAGAAAAATAGGAATTACAATAATTATGTAGTTTCAAACTGTATAATATCGAGTAGTGATTTTTTGGCTGAATCAATTTTTGTAGCGTTATCTTTATAATAGCATAAGCAAATGGGTAATTTCAACGGAGGATTCATTGACATGTGAACAAACTGCTCATTATCAGGTATAATAGGATATAGACTAGCTGGCAACATGGTTAATGCGCCAAAATGATTACAATAATCTATCAAAAACTCCCACGAGCTAGTTTCTAACGCAACTTTTGGAGTTAAATTCTCGCTAGAAAAATGTTTATATATTTGACTATTCATTAAGAATTTATTATCCAAAATACAGAGACGCTCCATATTAATTTCTTCTAGCGATATCTGCGTTCTAGTACGACTGTTAAAACGATGGTCTTTTTTCATATAAACAACAATCTCATCATCATAAAATGGAAGTGATTCTATTCCTTGATGAAAATTTTTTTCTTTAGGAGAGATTAAAAATGCAATATCAATTTGCTGATTCACTAATTTTTCTTCTAAAATAGTTACGTTTTCTTCAACAATCGCAATCTGTAACTGTGGGTTACGCGCAATAAATTTTACAATAACTGAGGATAATGCTGTCGCAAGAAAGGAAGCAGGAATACCAATTTTTATTACTTCTTTTTGTGAAACTTTCTCAAGTCGCTTTGTAAGTGTACTATCATATTTTAAAATCTTAAGAGCTATTTCATAAACTTCTTCACCTAAAGGAGTAAGCTTGATGATTCTACGATTATGTCTGATAAACAGTTCTACATCATATAGTGTTTCTAATGAATTAATAATTCTGCTTAACGCTGGCTGAGATACATACAACTTTTGGGACGTTTTGGTAATATTAAAATCATTTGCAACTAGTGCAACATAATATTCTAAATGAGTTATATTCATGGATACGATCCCCTTCTTAATACATTTCTAACTTACTACACATCAACATAGGTTGGCTCATGTCTAGGTAAATAACAACTATACTCTCCTAATTAGTATATTAAAAAAATGCTTTGTGGTCAATGTTTAAGAAATAGTTTAATCAAATACTGATAAATGAATCAAGAATTTAAAATTTTGTACCAGATCAATAATTCGAAAACATATTTCTAATATTATTCAATGCATTCAAAACTCTGTAATATCTGAAAATAATAATATCATATCTCTTGAATTAAGCTATCTTTAGCTTTATTTCACTATTTGGCTTCCACTATTTAAAACCTCTACGACCTATTTAAGCTCGTTTCCTTTTAACAGAAAAAATCCTGAGTAAAGCTGATTTCTCACTCGCTAAATCAGCTTTACTCAGGATTTTTGTTAGAAAATTCAATCTACTGATAGCATATTTCTATCTAGTTTATACGTAAATTGAAAAACAATACTGATTTTCAAATGAAGATTTGTACTAAGTTACTAAATAAAGTCATTCTATTAATGTTTATTCAAATTAAACCGTCGACAATCCTGATACAATTTCAATTGAAACAAGATAAGCAATGCCAATTAAAACCGTTCCTATTTGAGCTGTACGGCCAGGCAAATGCAAATAATATAGTATAAACAATCCAAAAATTGAGGAAATAAGGCCGTTAATCCCGATGTTGTTACGTAATTTTTTATATTCAGAAACCATATTCAATACTCCTTTTTCTGACAACCGGTAAGAAAAAAAGTTATAACTTACCTTAATATGCAATTCTCCCTAAAAGCTAGAGAACCTTTTAATAAATTATCCATATTTTAACCCTCTCTTATTTATGTTGTGTATTGTATCACAGAATATTCAAAGGCCAAGAAATTGACACACAGAAGTTCATCACTCTAAAAGTATAGAGCTACAAATAACTAGCTTAATATTTTATTATTAGGGAACCTTTAGTAACAAAAGATTGCAGATGATTAAAATTTATTATAGAAGCAGTTGTAATTCTATCAAACTGACTATCGCATGGTTTGAAAAATACAACATTGATATAGATAAGCTAAAAAACAACTAAATCAAAACTTCCTCCTTAAGTGACAAAAGCCTTGAAGTAATGTAGTGATTCCCCCTACTTTTACAAACTCCTCTTCTCTGATGTTCTTTTTCAGATGTATTAACTAAATATCCCTCCCCTCACTTATAGTACACACTTAGTACACACTGAATTTATAAAATTCTCAAACAGTCTCATCCTGTTTGCATGCTCGTCTGTTAGTTAATATTTTTTATTCGTTAAAATTGATTTGTATCAAGAAAATTTGGTACAATACTCAAAATTAGACATGTAAAAATAAAACATAAAAAATTATGTCCAATTGACTATTTCTTTTCTCACAATAAAATATAGATTCTACCGTTCAAGTGATATTCTATTGTTGATGAGAACTACAAAAAATAGATAGAAAAAGGAGCCACATGGAAAATCCAACCATTAATAATAGCAAAAACATTGATGCATTAAATAAATTTTATGCGCAGATTTATGGCATAGTCGGAATAGGAGTAGGCATTTCTGCATTAACTTCCTTCATTACCATAAAAGTGTTCTGGGAAAATGTCTTGAATTTTGTACAACAAATGGGATGGGGAATATTTGTTATTTGGCTTATTCCCATGCTTCTGATTTTCCCAATGCAAAATGCAGCAATGAAGAATAAACCCACAGCTCTCCCTTGGTTTATTTTATACTCAGCAATGATGGGATTCCTCCTCAGTTTCACACTCGTTGCTTATACAGCCTCTGATGTTACCTTAGCTTTTACCTCTTCTGCAGGAATGTTCTTTGGACTTTCCATTTATGGACGAGTAACAAAACGTAATTTATCAGGTATAGGACGAGCAATGATAGGAATGCTTATGGGCATTATTATTGCAGGGATAATTAACTTCTTTTTAGGCAGTCCGATGGTTGTTTTTCTCACCTCCGTGATTAGCGTTATTATCTTCAGTGGGCTTATTGCTTGGGATAATCAGAAAATTGAGTTAGTCTATCATCAAAATAATGGAAATATCTCTCAAGGTTGGGCCATAAGTATGGCCTTATCACTTTATCTTGATTTTATCAATTTGTTCATTACTTTACTTCGTTTGATCGGCTTTACGAGAAAAAGTCAAGACTAAACAATAGGATATAAGAATTTGAATATTTTAAGAAAAAAACACTACGGATCCCTAGTGGGATGTTTACTATTATTACTATGTATCTATTTACTAACCAAAGTAAGTTTCATTTTTGAGCCGTTTATTTCAGCATTTACCATAGTACTCCCTCCAATAATAATTGGAGGTGCACTTTATTATTTACTGCATCCCATTATAGACAAACTTGATAATAAGAATATTTCAAGAAAAATTTCTATTTGGAGTTTATTCGTCATTATATTACTCTTATTATTGATGGGAATAGTACTTTTGGTTCCTATAATATCTGATAAATTCTCAGACTTAATAACAAATTTTCCTATTGAGTTCAAAGAATGGCTGATTTCAGTAGAGACATTTATGGAGGAGAAACATTTAAATCAATTTAAAGAAGAATTTGGTTTAATTTCTGATAATCTTTCTGGAGAAATATTAAACATAAGTAAAAATTCTTTCTCATATATTTTTTCATTCTCAAAATCAGCTGCTAGTGGTATTTCGATTGTTTTTATGGCAATTGTTATATCACCAATAGTACTGTATTATCTACTGAATGACGGGAGAGAACTTCTTCCTTTTTTAAAAAAACCATTTCCAAAAACTTGGCAGAAACATATTGAAATTCTTTTAATAAGTATGAACACACAACTTGAGAATTATGTGAGAGGTCAGGTTTCAATCGCTATCATCGTTACCCTTCTTTTGCTTATTGGCTTACCATTTGTGGGCTTAAAGTATGCAATCATCGTTGCAATCTTTTCAGGAGTAATGAATCTTATACCATTTCTAGGATTTTATTTAGCTATTATTCCAGCTTTGTTAATAGCTTTTATTACAGGTGGAATACCAATGTTAGTAAAAGTATCTATTATTTATGCGCTAGAGCAATTGGTTGAAGGACGGTTTATCACTCCATTGATATTGGGGAGGCAATTGAAGATTCATCCACTCACTGTAATGTTTGTATTGTTAGCTGCTGGTAAACTTGCTGGTTTTTGGGGAGTAATTTTTGCTATTCCTTTGTATACGGTAATAAAAGTATTAGTAACATATTTACTTGAGATCCATAAGAACGAGAAACTAAATTGTCAAGAATAAACTAGGCAACAAAACAAGCTTTGAATAATGCAAAAGGCTGCTGTATAATAAAGCATATACTTTTGCTATGTTGGGATAAAGTTACTTTGCACCATAAGATTGCAGCTTCCTTCAAATATAGGGAGCTTTTTATTTCTCACATAAAAAGTGTACTTAAGCCTTCCTTGACATCTCTAAGCCAGAGTAACGAAAAAGGCTGAGGGGGAACCCTCTTGAAAAACACCATTCATTTAGAAACGTGGGGACAAACCACACATCTTCCGCACGTTTCTAAATGAATGGTATTATAAAGTCACACTTAACAGCACAAGGAACAAAAGGGATAGGAAGAGATACCCAACCCGTTGTAGCTCTAAAGCAGACAATGGGTTAAGTATTAATAGGACGTTTCTTGTCAAAAAAATATAGATTTCTAGAATTATCACAAGATGTGTTGTTGATAACTTTCCTATTGCACAAATTTTCACCTAACATATATTGCATTTTAACCTCTCTTTACAATATATATTTATCCAAATTTTTTCTCCTCTAGTTTTAATAATTAATTTACACTTGACTACTGCAAAGCTTTTCAGAACAATAAACTCATAAAATGGACTTATGCTATTTCTTAATTATATTGTTGCCTACCTTCATAGTTTAGACTCTTAACCAAGCATCCTCATCAACTACTAAGTTAGTAATGCACAGGAGATAAGCGCCAACAGATGATTAGAATTCTATTATGCGAAGCTATTAGTTCAACATGCTTCTGGGTAATTTTATAGTGGTCAAGAAATATTCCAAATATCAAATAAAATGTTTTGATGGTTTAGATATCAGTTAAATTAAACTTAATATCTAACGATACCAGTATTCACCCTACTACTTCGTTACTAGACAACTTAGATGCTATTGCTTTCTTCTGAAATCAAAAAACAGGTGCCTAAGCTCAATAAACAATACAATTCTGAAAGCATTATAATTGA
>NZ_KQ968943.1:30491-55375 GCF_001578715.1 Lactococcus sp. DD01
AAGTATTTAATACTCTCCCCATCGTGATTCTCTCATACGCCATTACTTACTAACTCTAACAAGTATACCAAATCAAAACGCCTGCCACAAAGGACAGACGTGCATTAGATGAATACCTATTTATAGGCAACAATTATTGTAACAGATTTCTTTATATCTTTGCAACTTTGAGGAACAAAAAATCCGCGTTGGCAAGACACAGCAAAATATAACATGAAAGTATCTACTCTTAATTTAACGGACGAACTCTTTTTATAAATAACAACAAAACTCCCTAGACCTGAAGGGAGTTTTCAATATGCCAAACTCTTTATGTTAAAAAAAGCAATTCTGATTTGAATTTTATTAGAGGATGGTATACTTATCGCATACTTGAACACCTACATTGACGAGGTAAGAGTTGAAATATACTTCAAGGAGGATGTGGGATTCGAACCCACGCACGTTTTCACACGTCTGACGGTTTTCAAGACCGTTCCCTTCAGCCGAACTTGGGTAATCCTCCATGGAAGCACAAGAGAGTTTGTATGATTTTGTTGTCCACTCAGTATTACGGCGCTCTCTTATGCAACAACACTTATTATAATGAAGTATATCAAATCATCTCATACCAAGTCAATTTTGAAGCACATTTTTTCATAATGAAAATAAAACAGCTCTTGGCTTAAGAGAGATGATTGTTATAACGTAAAATAAGTCCAAAAACCTCCCGGGGTAGTTAAAGCATTATCAAAAGAATTATCTAAGTGGGAGGTTAAGCCAAACAGAAAAATCTAGGAGCTGCCTGACTTATTTTGAGTATATCAAATGCGGTCACAAAAATACCTGTTAGAGGGCTAACAGCTACCAGAAAAAATATCTTGTCACACATCAAATGATACAACGTAATTAATTTAGCAAAATCAGATTCTGGTTTCAATTTTGATGAACAAAAAAGCCACGCTAGCAAGATGCAGTTTCATCTAGCAAACTATATATCTTTATTTTCAAGCCCTTCAATATTTCTTTATTTTATTTTTTGAGTTTCATCATTAAGTATATTAACATTTTCAATTTTACTATTGTTTAATGAATTAATTTGAATATATAAAACCAAATACCAAATGACTATACGTTTATTTTCCGTACTATCTTCTTACATTATTTTTCTATTTCAGAGTTGATAGAATTTTTTCCACTTCTAGTGACAGGCCTTGCAGTTTTCAGATTTTCTTTCAAATCTTTAATACTTGATTTCAAAAGACTTCCTACAACTCTATATAAAGCTGGGTACTTACCTTTCAAACTCTCATTCAGCTGTTCTATCATACCCTATCATCTCAAGGTGGCTAACATCGCCCTTTGGTATTGAGACTCATCCCATAAATAAAATGCAGCTTCAGCAACAATTGTAAAACCAAACAATATTAATGCTCCCATATCATCCTCCTTCCTTTATGACGTGCCTGACAAAAATCCAACCTTTCCTCTAGCTCTGTGATTCTATTTTGTCTTTCGTAAATAGTTTTTTCTTTATCTTTTATAGTCTTTCAAAGCAGATTATTTATGTCAAATGAATATTTTGGGATAGCAACGTAATCTCCACACCTATTATTTTAGAGGATATAAAACCCACTGACAAGTAGAATACTACTAAAATATCTATTTTCAATGGTACAGGATAGCTGAAAAAGTTTTTCAAATTACTCCATATAGAAACAAAAAAAACACTCGATCAAACGATGTGAAGAAAAATCCCTGACCGAAATCAAAGCATTAATACACCACTTAATACGTTTATCTTTTGGAAACTCTTTGTAAAGTTCTGTAGAGTACATTCTATATATTCGAAGGTTAAACTTCCCATATTCATTTTAATAGTTTTTGAGCATGCGTTCAGTTTTCACCCATTTACAGCTTACTCCATCAGATACATATTCTTTAATTCGTCAAATGATTTCACCTGCTTTTACCATTGCTATTTTAGCTTCTATTGAATCGCTTCCTTTATGTGTAGTTTCAGATGGTATGATTGGGAGTTAGAAACATAATGTCCGCGCTATTTGGCGGAATCCCTGCTACAGCAGCTAATGTAAAAAATGGAGGACGTACACCAATAGCTGGTATCGTTCACGTATTAACTTTATTTTTAATCCTCTTATTTTTAATGCCTTATGCTTCACTTATTCCTATGAGTTGTTTAGCCTCCATTTTGATTATAGCTGCTTATAATATGAGTGGATGGCGTACCTTTATTTATATGCTGCGTAAAGCACCAAAGAGTGACATTGCAGTTTTATTAACTACCCTTTTCTTAACTGTATTTTTTGATCTGGTTGTTGCCATTGAATTTGGTATGATTTTAGCAGCATTCTTGTTTTTGAAACGTATGTCAGATGTTGCTACAGTTCATCAATGGGTAGATAAAAACGACTTAGAGAACGAAGAATTTTCTGAAAGATATGGATTTAAAACATGTCCCAAAACATACTGTTGTCTACGAGGTATTCGGTTCTTTATTCTTTGGCGCTACAAGTGATTTTCTTAATTTTACACATGAGGAAAGGAAAAGCGTCTTGATTCTACGTATGCGTAATGTTCCTACGATGGATATTTCAGGACCTGAAGCTCTCGAAGAAACTTTTGAAATTTGTAAAAAGAGAAAAATGACATTGATTCTTTCTCATGTCAATGAACAGCCCTATAATGTTATGAAAGAAGCCGAGATAACATTTGTAAAAATATTGATGCATCGCTTGAACGTGCAAAATGCCTTGCTTAGTTATTAAAAGTAGTATTGTAAAAAACAATGATATTTTACTACTATAATTTGTTTTATGAGGTTTTAATACGAAGCGGCTTTTGTTATAGCGTAAATACATGTAAGCTAAAGTCTCTCGAATAGAATTTCGAGGGACATTTTCATCACAATCAATTTGGAGAATTTACTCATCCTAGGAAAGAACATAGCTCTCTTGACTCCATTGGAGAGTACATATCATATAATATTTAGAATAGTACTTGAGGAAAGTTAAAAATATGTTGTTCAAAAACTCTTTCTTCTGAAATAAAAAGTAAGTTTAAGTTATTGTATTTTTATATTATTCCCTGTTTATGAAGCTATTCCTTATGCATCTTGATTTGTGGCAGCAATGTCTAATTCACGAATATTTACCTCTTGTGGCATATCGTAAATAAACTTCACACTTTGGGCTACAACTTGAGGAGACATTGTTGTCCCTCCCATACTTTGTTTCCAATTATCATAATCTTCCAATGCTTGATTATCAGTTACATGAGTTAAAAGTTCTGTTTCTGCTGCTCCTGGAGCAACAAGAGAAATTCGAACATTTTTACCTGATACTTCTTCACGAATAGTTTCACTTAAACCATGTACTCCAAATTTAGAAGCCACATAAGCAGCATGATTTACAAAAGTTTTTTTACCTGCTAATGAAGACACATTAATTATTGTCCCTCCTTGCCGTTCGACCATTTGTGGTAAAACAATCTGCATACCATTGAGTACTCCCAATACATTTGTATCCATCATTCTTGACCACTCTGCTGGATCTTGCGTTAAAATATTACCTAAAAGCATAATCCCTGCATTATTAACAAGTAAATCTGTATCCCCATATACTTCTTCTGCTTTCTGAATAGCATTCTCAAATTCTTTTTTATTTGTTACATCAACAGATTCAACAATAACGTTTTCAAAGTCCACCGGAAGTAATTTGATTTTCTCTCTCGGCGCCCTAAAAGAAGCATGGGATATCCCTCTGCATTAAATAGCTTTACGATTTCTGCTCCAAATCCTGAACTAGCACCTGTAAAGTGGTTTTTGCATTTTAATGCTCCTTAAGGTGTATTTCAACTCTCACCTCGTCAATATAGGTGTCAAAGTATTTGATAAGTATATCATTCTCGGATAAAATTCAAATCAGAATTGCTTTTTTTACATAATAAGTTTGGTGTATTAATTACTCCCTCAAGATTAAGAAGAGGGTTACTATTTATAAAAAAGAGTTCGTGCACTAAATAAGAGCAGGTACTCTCATGATATACTTAAAGTGGCAATAAACAATAGTTTATGACTTTTGATACTTACTCAACCTCGTCCTGCCAACGAGGGTTTTTCAGTCGTAAAAGTTCAAAACTATGAAGATTCCCGTTATAATGATCATTACCTTTAATATCCATCTAATATACGTCTGTCCTTTTGGAGTGGACGTTTTGATTTAGTATCGTTCAGATAATTCTTTGATTATACCGCTCTCGTAACGAGCATATAATTTCGAAATCCTGACCTTATCTACTTTTTATCATATAACTCCAAGAAGCAATAAGTATTGTTCCAGACAGTTGCTTAAATGTTCTATTTTCTTCGTCGGAAAAACTATTATTAAAAAATAGTCGTTCAAATTGAGTGAATTCACCTTCAGTTGTCTTTACTTCACTCATGTTTTTATATTCCTTAAAGATAGATGAGGCTATGATTAAATGAGAACAGTACATGGATTAAGAAGAATTAACTGCTCTTATTCATATCTAATATTGATAACTTAAACATTGATTACATAGGCTTTATATATGATAGTTAAAGGATCAGAACTTTCTATTGGAGGATACAACCTAAACAATATCACGCCATTCGATTACATCCACGAATACATGTATACCCATATAAAATGAGAGAAGACCTTGAGAAAAGTGCGACACCTTAAGCCACGAAGAAAGGCCACCCAATAAAAAGAGGCTTTTTTCTGCTGTGATATTGCTTTATAAAAAAAGCTGGGACTTTAATAATATAGTTCAATTCTGCACTGCAACAGCCCCCCTAATAGTATGACCGCAAGGCTTGTCACTCCTCACTGCTGATATTGAAGTTAAGAAGTTTTTGAGAGAGCGCGATACTGAAGCTAATTTGACGCTGTCACACACGACACAATCAATAGATATAAGTCTTGGACCATTACAACTCTCACTCTTGGCACTGTGTCTAACATCTACAAAAAAGGAAATCAAACAATGAAAAAACGACATATCAATTTATTAATAACGCTGCTATCACTTATTGCTACTACAATAAATTTTATATTCTATAACAGCAATCCTTCTATATCACTAGTAATAGCCGTTATTTTAGTATTCAATCTATACTTTTCATTTCCTAAGAGAAACAGGAACATCAAATAATGACAAATAAATCAAGAAAACAAGGAGATATCGTCATGCTCTCAAATGGAGAAAAATCCACTGTCACAATAGGCGACGAGAATTCTTATTTTAATAATATTTAATAATATCTATGTAGTTAGATTAAATAACGGAGAACGTCAAGTAATTGATCTTAAAACTTTAATTTTAGCCAGTATAAAAAAGTAGATATCTAGTTATTATCTAATAAAATACGCCACAACATGCGCCTTACGTGCAATATTGAACCATGCTAAACATAATAAAAAAGGAACATTGAAATTGAAAAATAATACTCTCGCCAAAATAAATGCCATTGTAGGTGTAAGCACAGGCGCATTGTCCGTTATTCTTTCCTCTATCTGTTGGGGAATAATAATATTTAGTAATTCAGATGATATAAGCAAGGTAATGTCACAACCTATCTTTGCAGTCATAGGTTTTATACTCTTATCTATTAAGATTTCATGGCTGTTTTTAGGCATTTTTGCACTAGAATATTATAGAAATAGTGAATACATCAATAAAAAAGCGCATATCTTCCTTATTGTGAGTGCTCTCCTAACTCTGATAGATAGTTCAATAGGTGGAGTTTGCGCAATTTATGGTGGTGTACTATATTTGAAAAGCTTGACGGTGGATAGAGCATAAACGCTCTATGAACAACCGTAGAGTTATCATTTACAAAGCTAAGATCATAATCTGATTAAATTTTATATTACTCTTTTCTTGTATGAGTCCTTGCCTGACATTAGTCCAAAAGAAGGAGGCTTAATATGAGAATAGTTGTTACCGTACTGCTGTCAATCTTGGTGTAGATAGCCTTACAAGCAAAAAGTTCAAGAGCTATATTACCACAGAAACTAAGAAAGCTCTGAGAAAATTTCTTAAATTTCTTGATAATTTAAACCAGACGAACAATAACATCTTTTCAATAATTCTGTATAAATTACTATTAGATACAGGTTTACACACCATGGAGGCATTGGCTTTAAACTAGTCGGTTCTCGATTACGAAAATATTCTTATTCACGTCAATAAGACGGTTGACAAAGGATACTGGAGCAAACTACAAAGAGATACAACACAAGCTAGATCATACAAAGGTAAGTATGATAAACCTGGCACCGGATAAAGCAAAAGAAACAGCTTCAATCTATGAATAAAAACATAAAATAAAAAAATCAGCACACAGCTCTCTCACTAGTCAAGTTTACCTACTTTGGCAGGATTAACAAACTATACTCCAATAAATATAAATAAGATCCCCCCTCTACTTAATTTGCACTAAAAAATATCCCATTTTCATCTAGAATGTTTATATTTCAGTAAAAAATACAAAGAATAATACTATAAAGAGAGAGGGGCTACTATTCGAATCATAGTCGCTCTTATTATGATAGGTTTTTTTATTTCTCCCAAAAAGCCGAGAGTTTTTGACGCTCCTCGCTCTAAGTGACAAGCAATGCTTGCCTACTAATCGTAATTTTATTATACCACTCCAAAACAAATAACATATCTTACTCTTTAGTTCTAAGCTACCAAACTCTTCTTTTTTGCTTGCAATACTTATTCCAGTTTTTCGTTCAATCATTTTATAAGTCATCCCTTGCTTCTTCAGTTCAAAAGCAAAAAATTTGTTCTTCAATAAATTTTTGAGGTCACCCCTTTTTAAATGCTGAATCATTGTCCCTGGCATATCCCCCACCTCTTGGGGGAATACTCATCTATATAGTTTTGAATGAGATAGAAATATCTCATTTTTTGTATTTTGTTTTTTTATAAGCAAACCGAAATTGAGCAGGTGCTAACCAGTTCAATTGCTTCTCAATTCGTTTGGTATTGCAGTATTGAATCCAGGCAGTGATAATGTTATTCAGTTCTTGATAAGAGTTAATTGGAAGTGTTCAAAGTACTTAAGCCAATAAAATTAGTAACTTCGTGCTACCTTAGTGACTTTGAAATGGAGTTTGATAGGGAACTGGAATGTCTTTGGAGTCTTTGATCAAGTTGAGATTTTCCCGCATTTGTTGTTCCATTCGTAGCCACCTCAACTCTTTCAAATACTCTAACTCAGCACATAGGTAAGCGAGTTGACTTCCAGACTCTGAATACTTCTTTTTTGATTACTTAGTCTCCTTCGAGTTAGGTTTGGACAATTCATTCTCTTTTCTAGACCTTCCACAAGACTTTGTGGGAAAGAGAAATTCGCTATTTTGAAGATACCTTTTAACCCAAGGGTCAATCATTGTATGGTTACTATTGTTTAATTGATTGGTAACTGCTCAATAAGACAACTAGTTTGTTAAATATAAGTTTAACCCATTGACCTTAAAATTGGAATAATAAACATCATTCTGGTAATTACGTTTTAACTCCTCTTCTAATTTTTTATAAGCATTTAAACCATCTAAGAGATAATTCTTGGTTAGAGAGCCCTTATTTATCCCTTAGAAATGGATAGGCAACTACTCCCGAGAGATAATCATTCACAGCCTTGAGGTTGAATTCAAAAAATACTTTTTCATAAGAAAAGACTTCCAAAAGCTAAATTTTTGTAATCTAATTTTTGGAAGTCATATCACTGTGCTGACGGATTATAAGCCATCCTCATCATGCATTTCGTTATCGATAAGGAACACTTATATAATATTATCACAATGTTTTTCTTCTAGCTTTCAAAATGATATCAGAGAGCCCTATCCAATGACGATCGTCACTCTTTTTCTACGGTAAGGGAGGAGTATAATTTAATAACAAAAAAGCCCCACTTCTCAGCAGAACTTTTCTTATATATTTAATCAGCAGCCAAAGCTTCGATAGTGTTCAAACGTGCTGCACGTGCTGCAGGTGCAAGACTTGATAGTAAAGCGATAATCAGCGCAATGATTACGGCAAAGATAATATGGCCAGAAGTAATCTGAACGATATTTCCGCCGACTAAGCTATGCAAAGCTTTGTTGATGATGCTTTGTCCCGCAAAGGCAAGAGCAATCGCAATAACTGCAGATGACAAACCAAGGATGACACTTTCGGCTGTGAACATGCGAGAAACATCTTTACGACGTCCACCTAAGGCACGAAGGACACCAATTTCTTTAGTACGCTCGGCAACAGACATATAAGTTGTTACCACAATCATAAAGATTGAAACAATCAAGCTAATACCAGCAATGGCAGCCAAGACAGTTGAGACAATTCCTGTAATATCTGTGATTGTATCCAACATACTACCAATATTTGTTGAGGCAAACACAAGTTTGTCATTATTTTTGATATCATTGATAGCTTTGGTTACATCTTTAACTTTATCTGTATCTGTCACAGTGACGTAGGCTGTATTTGGCATCGCATCGATATTATTTGCAGTAAGCATTTCTTTCAATGCCTCTGTTGAAGTCAAAGTGCCAACCATTGGCATATCTTGCAAGACGCCTGAGATTTCCATATCTTCTGTGATAGTCACAGGAGTATTGTTTTTATCCACAGTTTGGAAGCTTACTTTGACTGTTTTACCAATCACAGCTTTCCAGTCTTTTGCTTCATATGCTTTTTGATCAAACTTCTTCATGTCTGCTTCAGAGATAACGATTTGCTTACCTTTTGGTTCTGAACCCGCATGTAATGTTGAAGACTGAATCATCGGTGTCCAAGACATAATCGCTTGGCTACTTGTTGTTTGCCCCTTATAGTCAAGAGTCACAGCACCTGCTTTTGTAATCCCTGCATCCACAGTTTTAACATTATCCAAGTCCTTCAACTTGTTAATGTTTTTATCAGAGATACCCAGCATTGTTTGCTGCGCAATTGAGAAGGCTTCATCATTATCTTTACCCTGATTATTTGCGGGGTCACGTTGAACCACGGAAATAATATTAGGGTTTGCCAAACTTGTAACCTGATCATTCATATATTTTGTTGCCCCAGTACCTAAACCGAGGAAGAAAATAACTGAGAATAAGCCAATGGCTGTACCTATAGCAATGAGAAGATTGATTTTCCAAGTATTTGTAAAGTGCTTAAAGGCTGTTTTAACCACATCATCATAAGAAAGAGCCTTTGTCTTGAAAGACTTTGCTTCATCTGGCACAGGATAAGCTGGCTTGTCACGCTCATCTCCGATAATCTGTCCGTCTGCCAGACGAATCGTACGTGTCCCATAGTCAGCGACTTCTTGAGAGTGAGTGACAACAATGACTGTCTTACCAGACTGTGCGATTTGGCGAAGAAGTGCCAATACTTCTTTCGTATTTTGCGAATCGAGCGCTCCTGTAGGCTCATCAGCAAGGATAATCTCAGGATCGCTGGCCAAAGCCCGCGCAATGGCTACACGTTGTTTTTGCCCGCCAGATAACTGTGCGGGTTTTTTCTTACGGTGTTCGTAAAGGCCAACTTGTTTGGTTAGCTCAACTGCACGTTCGACACGTTCTTTTTCTGATAGGCTTGTCATTTTCAAGCTAATCAAGATATTGTCAAGCACACTTAAGTAGTTGATTAAGTTGAAAGACTGGAAGATAAAGCCGATAGTATCACGGCGATAGGCATCCATATCTTTTTCTTTCTTCGCCTTTTGCGCGACACCATCGATGATAACATCACCATCATATTCACGGTCCAAGCCACCGATGATATTCATCAGGGTTGATTTACCACCACCGGACTCACCGAGTAAGCTGACAAAGTCTCCACGCTCAAACTCAAGGTCAATCCCCTTGAGCACCGGAAATTCATCTTTACCTAAAAAGTATGATTTCCTAATGTTTTTTAATTCTAATACGGGCATAATTTCTTCTTTCTAATAATAAAGATATTTCTATTATACCTTAAATTGTAACAAAGAACTTAGGACCTTAGACTGATTTAAGCTTATTTTAAAAATCGTCCCAGTTGTCGTCTCTTCTGCTGCGTGGATTATGGCCAAAATTCCAGGGGTTATGAGCATCTCGCATCTGACGGCGCATTTCTTTTCTCATTTTTGCTTCCATTTCTCTACCCATATGATGCATCATTCGTGGGTCAAAGCCGCCAGGACGCATACCACCACCAAAGCGGAAATCACATTCCTCATCAGCTGGATTAGCTTCTTCAAGTTTTTCCAAAATATTAATCAGTTGAACTTGTTCTTCTTCTGTAAGATTACCAAAGATGCCCTCTGACAGATCATCTTGACTTTCTTTGCGTTCAACTTGAGCTTGCTTGCCTTCTTCCGTCAAGAAAACACGGCTCACTCGCTTATCATTTTCGTCTGTAACACGTTTAACTAAGCCACGTTGCTCTAAGCTCTTCACTTGAGCAGTTACACTTGAAGGTCGGATATCTAAGATTTCAGCGATTTCAGCATTAGTCAGCCCATCAGCCTTCCAGAGTTCAACCAGAAGCCCTTGTGCGCCTGTACGAGATTTTTTTTCTCCGAGTCGACTTGTCATTCTTTCCATATGCAAAGCCACGAGAAGTTGAGGATTATGAAGTAGTTTTGAAAAGTGGTGTAATAATTTATTTGTTTCTGCTGACACAGTTATTCTCCTTGATATTTAGTTTAACTCATATATAAGCTAACAAAATACATTTTAATACTTTTATTTCGTTTTGTCAATACAAAAACTAACGACTCTTAATCGTCGTTAGTTCCTAAGTCCATTTGATAAAGCTTACGGAAGTCTTCATTGTGTTCAAGAAGGTATTCCGGTTGATCATCAAGCTTGATTTTACCTTTTTCTAAAAAGATAACACGATCCATGTGTTGTACACCCAACAGATGGTGAGTGATAAAGATAATCGTTTTGTCTTTTAAGCGCTCAAAGAAGAGACGCAACAGTTGATTTTCGGTAATCGGATCTAGCGAAACCGTCGGTTCATCCAAGATAACCATATCGACATCAGACAGCAAAATACGTGCTAAGGCTAAACGCTGACGTTCCCCCCCTGAGAAACGTAGTCCTGCTTCATCCACGACCTCGTTGAGTTGATCAGGCAGGGAAGCCACCATTTTTTTCAAGCCTACAAGCTCTAAAGCATTCCAAATTTCTTCGTCACTGGCATCAAGCCGAGCCAAGCTAAGATTGGAACGGATGCTGGCATTGAAAATATATGGGCTTTGGTTAATGACACCAATCTTTTCTTCAACATTATTGGCATAAGCTGGTGCAATTCCGGACAAATCCAAAGTCCCTTGCTGTGCAATAAGATCCCCGCGGATAAGGCTTGCTAAGGTTGATTTACCTACTCCTGAGCGACCTAAAATCGCGACATGCTCTCCTTTTTTGATGTGGAGATTTAAATCATCAAAGATAAGCTTATCATCAAAAGCAAAACTTAAGTTAGAAATTTGTAAATCTGTCTCCGTAATCGTTTCTTGTCGCACATCTTCCTTAACATCAGGTAAATCATTGAGACGCTGAACGGAATCACCATAACGTTGTGTCTCAACAACAGCGTCAGACAAAGGTGCAAAGGCATCAAACAAAGGAAAGGCAGCTAGAGAAACAGCGGCAATGTAGTTCGGTGCATCTCCCGCATTTAAGGTTGAACCTGACCAAACAATCAGATAGACCACAAGTAAAGCAAAGATGAGCTGCAACACAAGGTTACGTTTTCGTACATAACTCAGCAATTTTTCTTGAATCTGACGTGCTGCTTTTTCTGAGGTTTGATAATCAAGCAAGAAATCTTCTTTTCTGCCTGATAAAACCCAGTCTTGCAAACCTAAAACATCATCTGTCAAGTCTGAAAAGAGTTGATTCCGGTAATTTTTCAAATCTCGGTCATATTTGGCTGACACTTTGAGTGATACGTAAGGAAGCACAATAACCATCAAGCCTAAGAAAAAGGCAACCACAAGAGCCAGGGTTATCGAGAAAACACCTGAAGCGATGATGAGAGCTACAGATAAAGAACCCACAATCATCAAAGGGAAAAGAGTCCGTAAGAACAAGTCCTGAATATTGGCGATATCTTCATTAAGCAAGCCGAGAAGATCACCTAACTTGTAGCGTTCAGACAAACCAATCGCCGATTTTTCCAATCGAAGATAAAGCTTACGACGAAGATTACTGGTGATGCGTAAAATCCAGTTGTGGGATGTTAAGCGTTCAATATAGCGCACCACAGGCCGTGAAATACCAAAGACACGTACCATCAGAACAGGCACATAGATAATCAAAATGTTTTCGGGTTTAGTTGCTGATTTTGAAATCACGTAGCCCGCTGAAAACATAAGCAGGCCAGCGCAAAACATCGTTATTGTTCCTAAAATAATCGCAAGAATCATTCCGAAACGATATTTACGCAGAAAAGGTGTGATCCAATCATTATTGAAAAGAATCTTCTTCATTTTTTCTCCATTGTTTTTACAATCATGCTGTTTAACCTCTCATCTCACGCAAGAGCTCTTGATAGTATGTATTAGTCGTTAAGAGTTCTTTATGTGAACCTGCAGCTTCGAGCTTACCTTCATTGAGGACGAGAATTAAGTCCATCTGAGGCAGCCAATGCAAGCGGTGAGTCGCCAAAAAGACGAGCTTGTCCTCAAAGAGTGGCAGAATGTTTTCCTTTATCTCCAGTTCCGTTTCTACATCAAGGTGCGCCGTTGGCTCGTCAAGGAAAAGAATATTTCTTTCTTGAGAGAGAAATGCTCGTGTGAGTGCCACACGTTGCATTTGCCCACCAGATAAGGTACGACCTCCTGCACCAATATTTGCATCCAACCCGATTTCTTCTAGCAAGTTTTTCAAACCGGCAAGTTCAGCTGCATGAATGATTGCTTCATCTGTAGCTTCTGGCTGATAAAAGGCTAAATTAGCACGTAAAGTTCCTGCAAAAATATAAGTGTTTTGAGGGATAAATTGTAAAGACTGGCGGAATTTTTCATCGTTAAGTGAGGTCAGCTGAAATTCATTGAGCTGGATTTCGCCCGCACTGGGCTGAAGAAACCCTGAAAGCATACTTAACAATGTCGATTTACCTGCCCCCGATTCGCCGACAATGGCTACCTTGGTAAAGCCTTGCAGTTCCAAATTGATATCTGAGACACCACGTCCTGTTTCAAAAACTTTACTCAAATTATGGAGCTTCAGTTGTGACTGCTCTGTCCACCGGATAGGCTCTGGTAAAACTTCTGTTAGATAATCTTCTGTTTGCAACACTTCATTAACACTGGCGTAAGCATTTTTACCATTTAGCGTTGCGTGGTAGTCCGAGGCAAAGTCACGCAAAGGTAAAAAATATTCCGGAGCTAAAATCAAAGCAGCCAAGGCTGGGAACAAGAGAATGGCGCCGTTCATAAGACGTAGTCCTAAGAACAAAGCCACCGTAGCCACAGACAAGGTTGCAAAAAAATCAAGTGCAAAGGTCGAGAGAATTGCGACACGTAACGTAGCCACTGTTGCTTTACGGAAACGTTCTGACGTTTGATAAATGGAATTGGCATATGTTTTTGATAAGCCAAAATATTTTAAGGTCGAAATCCCGCGGAGCGAATCTAAGAAGTGATTGGATAAAAGTTGGAAACTCTTATACTGTCTGTCTGCCTGCCCTTGTGCAGCATATCCCAACAAAATCATGAAGATTATGGCAAAGGGAAAGGCAATCGCCAATACAATCGCCGTCTGCAAATCCAAAAAGGCAATCGCAATCAGCAAGAGAATTGGTATAATCATCATGTTCAAAACTTTAGAAAGCACCAATTTGATATAAGTTTCGACCTCATCAATACCAGAAATAACTGTCGAAGTCAGATTCCCTGTTCCCATTTCACGTGAGACGGAAGGTCCAAGTTTAAAAGCTTTTTCAAGAATCTGTCCACGCATATCTGCTGCTAAACGGTAAGAAACCTTATCAAGCATATATTGACGTAAAAAGTTTACTACTTCTCGCCCAAAAAAGCTCAGGAAAAAGCCAATAATATAAATCAGAACCTGCATGAGTTCTTGACCTTGCCACAATCCTGTTATCGCTTGAGACAGAAATAAAGCCTGTCCTAAAATACAAAGCGCTTGAAGTAGGGCGAGCCCTCCAAGAGCGGGAAGAATCTTACGTACTCCTGGAAGAGTAAATAGAGTTCTGTCAATCATTTTTTAATTACCTATTCTTATTCATATGATAACTTTTATTATAACAAAATATGAGTATCAAGCCTTTGAAACTGCTTATAAATTCATGCTCTTCTTCACTTTTGTCTAATAAAAAATTCCTTTAAAAAAGGAATTTTAGAATCAATTATTCACTGATACGTTTTCTGAAAATGTAGTAAGTCCAAGCCATATAAGCAAGCACAAATGGCAAGATTGCTATTGTGATGTAGGACATGGTTGTCAAAGTATAGTGTGTTGAGCTTGCGTCCTTAATCAAGATGCTGTAAGCCGGATTTTCAGCGATCATTACACGTGGGAACAACCCTTGGAAAAGTAAAGCAACCAAGGCAAGAAAAGTCAAACCAGAAGATAGGAATGCTGACATTTCACGTTTTTTAGCAACCGAAACATGTGCAAAAACAGTCAAGAGAACGATAACGGCTAACAAGCCAATTGTTAAAGCTGCATGTTTTTCAATGAAATCTGTCTTCATAGCAATCAAGAGAGCAAAGACAACTTCACCTGCATAAAGCACAAAGTAGAGTTTGTTTGCAAGGTCATTCGCACGTTTGCGCATGTTTCCTTCTGTCTTCAAAGCAATGTAGTTCAAACCATGCAAGAAACTCATCAAAGCTACAGCAACACCACCAACAAGCGAAAGCGGGTTTACGTATGTTGTGAAGCTGGCATAGATATCACCGCGTGCATCCATTGGAACACCTTGAATCATGCTGGTAAACATAAGCCCAAACAAGAAAGGAATAAAGAAGCTTGTCACTCCTAAAATTATTTCCCAGCCACGCTCTACTTTTTCTGATTCGCTACGGTGACGGAACTCAAAGGTTACCCCACGTAAAATCAAGCAGGCGAGTATTAATAATAAGATATTATAATAGCCAGAGAAAAGGGAAGCATACCAATAAGGGAAGCTGGCAAACATGGCACCGCCGGCTGTCAAGAGCCATACTTCGTTCATATCCCAGAAAGGACCGATTGTAGCAATTGCTTGGTTGACTTCACGTTTATTGCGTGCCAAAGCCAAAACGCTCATTCCTACACCAAAGTCGAAGCCTTCGAGGAAGAAGAATCCCCCAAAGAGCACTGCAATTAAGATAAACCAAAATAATTGTAATCCGCTCATTTCAAAGCCTCCTCTTCTTTTTCTTCTGATTTAGAATGCTTGTCTTTCCCAAGATTATGGCTACTGAATGGATCTAAATCAACATAAGCTGTTTCTGCCTTATGTGCACTGTCACGCATAATACGGCGTGTCAAGATAATCATGATTGTACCTAAGACACAGAAAAGAAGGAAGTAAACGATATTTGAGAAGAGTAAACTTCCTACTGAAACGTTAGGTGAAACAGAGTCTTTGATGGTAAAGAGTCCATATACAGTCCATGGATAACGTCCCAACTCAGTTACCAACCAACCAGAAGTGATGGCAAGGAATGGTAAGAACATTGACCAACCATAAAGACGCATCATTCCAGGTTTTTCATACATCCAAGGTTTCTTACGGCGTGTCCAGAAGAGCCCAAGAGCTGAAATTAACATGAAGTACATGCTCAAACCAGCCATAATACGGAATGTATAGAAGAGAACTGTAACTGGTGGATAGTAATTCAGATGATCACCATATTTAGCTTCCAGTTCCTTGTTGATTTGATTCATCCCCTCAACTGAACCTGAAGGACGGTGGTAGGTCAAGATTGACAGCACGTACGGTATGCGCACACCGAAAACAGACTTGTGATCAGCTTCGTTAAAGAAAGCAATCATGTCCCAAGCTGCTGGGTCCTCTGTTGTTTCATAAACACCCTCTGTCGCTGAGAATTTCATCGGTTGAGTGTTTTTAACTTCCAACATTTGTTGGTCACCAGCCACGAAGTTCCCCATCGCACCGATCAAAGCAACTAAGAGTCCTAAACGCAAAGCTGGTTTAAAGAAATCAGCTTCACGTTTTTTAAGAATTTGGAATGCAGAGATACCGGCAACCGCAAATCCACCAGTTAAGAATGACCCTGTGATAACGTGGGTAAATTCTAAGGTTGTTTGTGGGTTTGTCAATAAAGCTGAGAAACTGGTCAATGTTGCACGACCATCAATAACTTCATAGCCCACTGGATTTTGCATGAAGCTGTTCGCTGCCAAAATCCAAAGTGAAGAAAGCCAAGTTCCGACCATAACTAATCCAAGTGCCGCCAAGTGCAACTTTTTGCCTATACGGTCCCAACCAAACATCCAAACACCCAAGAATGTTGATTCCATAAAGAATGCAAGCAGTGCTTCTACAGCAAGTGGTGCTCCAAAGATATCACCGACAAATCGTGAATAGTCTGACCAGTTCATCCCAAATTGGAATTCCTGAATAATACCAGTCACGACTCCGACGGCAAAAGATAATAGCATGATTGCACCAAAGAATTTGGTACGTGTTTTCCATTTCTCATCGCCCGTTTTAACATACAATGCTTCCATAATAAAGGTCATCAATGTTAACCCTATCGAAAGGGGAACAAAGAAAAAGTGGAAGATTGTGGTCATGCCAAACTGGAAACGCGCGAGAGTTTCAATTGTCAACATAAAGCCTCCTATTGCTCGAATAAAGGTAAAAGTACACAATTTTCGAGACTAACAAAAAATTAATTACAATTTATTGTAACACTATGAAAGCGTATCGAAAAGGAATTTGTTTATAAATTTAAGATTCTGATACATTTCTTATACAGCATCATCTTTAGTGTTCAAATTGACACGAAAAAACACTGCTTTTGACAGCAGTATTTCTTTTTAAATCTTATTTTCTACCTTGATTATCTTAAAATCCTGCCCTGATTTTGCTGGAAGGATAAGTTCATCAAGGTAGTCCACCAGTCGCTCAGTGAAAGAAACCTTTTGCAGAAAATGAATTTCTTTAAATGCTAGCTTGACTTCTGCATCTGTTGGATTAATAACGTAGACAAAAGCTTCGCAATCTGTGTAGCGTAAAATTCCTAAAACATCTCCTTGGAAAAACGTAGTAAATTTTCCTTGAGTGAGTGTCTTTTCTGAATGACGCTTGGCAATCCACTGATGATACAAATCATAAGTCAGCTCATGGATATTATCCCACGGGAAATATTTTCTGTTTTTTGGATCCTTACGGCCGGTTAGCCCAGCTTCATCACCATAATAGACACAAGGTACACCAGGAAGACTAAAGAGCATTCCTACAGCTAAATCATTTGCTTCATCACCGACCATCGTCAAGATACGTTCCGTGTCGTGTGTACCAAGGTTATTAAAATTATTATAAAAAATATCGTGCGGATAGTTTTCACTCAAAACCAGCATTTGATAGGCAAGCTCTTGAGCAGTTTTAGTCATTGTAAGATAAGCAATAATTAAGTCACGAAAGGGATAATTCATCACGGCTTGCAAACTGTCACCCAAAATATAGTTACGTCGTTGCCCATAGGAAATCTTATTAGAGGCATCTTCCCAAACTTCACCGATAAGAATCGTCTCTGGATAGCGGGACAAATTTTTGCGGATGCCCCGAATAAAACTGTCTGGAAGTTCATCCGCCACATCCAAACGCCAGCCATCTATGCCAAACTGATTCCACTTGGCTAAGACCGAATGTGTATCCCCATAGATAAAATCCCGAAATGAAGGGTTGTCTTTATCCACTTCTGGAAGATCTTTAATCCCCCACCATGATTTATAATTCATCGGATATTCTGTAAACTTAAACCAATCCATGTAACGACTGTCCGGATTTTTAGCTGCACCTACATCGCTTCCATATTGACCCGAGAGATTAAAATAGCGTGAGTCCTTACCCACATGGGAAAAAACACCATCCAGAACGATACGCATATTTTCTGTGTGAAGAACGTCCACTAATTCTTGAAAATCTTCTTCTGTTCCTAGCATGCTATCTATTTGCAGATAGTCATTGGTATCATAACGATGATTGCTGGTTGCTGAAAAAATAGGATTAAGATAAAGTGCAGTTATCCCCAGTTCTTTCAGGTAAGGTATCTTTTCGATAATGCCGCGAATATTGCCACCAAAGAAATCCCACCGTACAACGTCACCTGCTTCATCCTTGACATAAAGCGGCGTGTCTTCTTTAGTCGCATAAATGAAGGAATTAGGTTTGGGATGATTAATTTTACCCTCTGGATTGCCATTATGAAAACGATCCGGAAATATTTGATAAAAGACGGCTTCCCGATACCATGCTGGTGCGACATCCTTTGAGGAGAAAATAGTGGCTTGATAGGGGCGTACATCATTTTCATTCATATAAAGTACGCCTTCACCACCAAGACCGCTACAGCCATAGTAAAACTTTTTGATGCCCCAATCCGTTGGTTCACTGATTTCAAAATAATAGTAGTAAAGCCCTTGCCCAACATCGAACTTGACGGAAGCACTAAAAATTCCTCCCTCTAACTTTTGCATATCAAACTCCGAGCGGGCACCGAAGTCACGTCGAATGATAAACTTGGCAGTAACATTTTCCTTGTCGGTTTGCAGATTTACCTTCATAATCTGCCCCACTTGAATTGCCCCGAAAGGTTGTTTGAAGTCCGCATCCCAAGAATTATAATAATACATTTTTACCCTCCCTTCATTTGTTTGCGTGATATGCTCGCTTCTATGCGTAAAAAAGGAAAGAGTATTTTTCTTTCCTTTTTACTGGCACAGTTTTACAGCTTTACTCACTTTTTTCTTTAATAAACCAAATATCTTCGGCATACTGGCGTATAGTACGGTCAGAGGAGAAAATACCGGAAGTCGCAATGTTCATCAAACTTGCCTGTGCCCAAGCTTTAGGCTCACGATAAAGTGCTTCAAGTTCCTTCTGAGCGCGGACATAATCATTAAAATCGCGCAATAAGAAATATTCATCATTAAAGGCTGTGAGTGAATCAAATATTTCAGGTCCTTCATTCGTAATATTAGGAATGGTTCCGTCAATGAAAGCGTTGAGTATACGATGTACTACTGGATTTTGTTCGTAAATATCACGCGCATTGTAGTTGCCATTTTTGTAGTACTCATACACTTTATCTTTGGTTAACCCAAAGATGAAGATATTTTCATCTCCACAAGCTTCTTTAATCTCAATATTTGCCCCGTCTAAGGTCGCCATTGTGAGAGCACCATTGAGCATAAACTTCATATTTGAAGTGCCTGAGGCTTCTTTTGATGCTAATGAGATTTGTTCCCCCACATCTGCTGCTGGAATGATACTTTCGGCAAGACTCACATTGTAGTTTTCCATAAAGATTACTTTGATTCGGTCCTTAACTATTGGATCTGAATTAATCATATCAGCTATTTCATTGATCGCTTTGATAATGCTTTTGGCATAATGATAACCGGGCGCAGCTTTTGCACCAAAAATAAAGGCACGTGGAACCATTTCTAAGTCCGGCTGATCTTTAATATCAAAATAGAGTTTTAGGATGTGAAGCAAATTTAAAAGTTGGCGTTTATAAGCATGCAGCCGCTTGACCTGTACATCGAAAATCGCTTCAGGATTTACTTCAACACCATTTTTTTCTTTAATTAACACAGCTAAGTCTTTTTTATTTTGAAGCTTGACCGCTAAAAGTTCTTTTAGCGTTGCTTCATCCTCATAAAAAGCCTTTAACGCCTCCAGTTTTGTCAAATCGTGACGCCATGCTTTGCCAATCTTTTCATCAATCAAGTTTGCCAAGCCTTCGTTGGCAATTTGGAGCCAACGTCGATCTGCTATACCGTTGGTTTTATTATTAAAACGCTCTGGGTATAATTTATAAAAGTCATGTAGCTCCACATCTTTAAGAATATCCGAGTGTAATTTAGCCACACCATTTGTCGAGTGCGAACCAATAATCGCCAAGCTCGCCATATGAATTTGCCCATCTTTCACGATACTCGTTTTTTGTACTAATTCTGCACCTACACGTGGTGTCAATTCTTCTGTCCGTCGACGGTCAATTTCTTTGATGATCTGATAAAGCCTTGGTAAAAGCATCTGTACCATATCTTCTGGCCACTTTTCTAAGGCTTCCGACAGGATTGTGTGATTGGTATAACTCATTACCTTGACGGTAATTTCCCAGGCTTGTTTCCATGACAGACCATTCTCATCGAGGAGGAGACGCATGAACTCCGGGACGCAAAGCGCAGGATGCGTATCGTTGATATGCACCGCTACATAGTCTGCAATCTGCGTCAATGGTGCTTCATTATTGACCTTATAATGTCGCAGGATTCTTTGAAGCCCTGCGGATACAAAGAAATATTCCTGTTTAAGGCGAAGCAAGCGGCCATCGTAATTCGAATCATCAGGATATAGCTCAGCAGAGAGCATTGAGGTTTGGTGCATATATTCCATGTTTTGAAACTTCACATCCAAATCTTGTGGCACTTCAGAATGCCACAGACACATATTGTTTACGCGCGTATTCTCAAAGCCAACCATGGGCGTATCGTAAGGTATGGCTAACACACGCTCTTGATTACGATAACGCGGGATGAGATGGCCTGATTCATCTTCTTCTAGCCAAGCTTCACCACCAAAAGTAACTTCGATGGCCTTATCTGCACGCCTCACCTCCCAAGGATTCACATTATTAAGCCACGAATCTGGCAACTCTACTTGATAACCGTCAATTATTTTTTGTTTGAAGAGGCCATAACGGTAGCGTATCCCATTACCGTTCACCGGCAAACCTGTAGAAGCTGCCGAATCCATAAAACAACTTGCCAAACGGCCCAAGCCACCATTACCGATGGCCATATCTGGCTCTATTTGGGCGACCTTTTCCAAATCAATGCCCAAATCTGCTAAACCTTCGCGAACCGTTGCTAGAATACCCAGATTAAGAAGATTGCTTTTCAGCAGTTTCCCAGGTAAAAATTCTATAGAAAAATAATAGGTCTGCTTCTGTTGCACTTCATCTTTATACTGATTATCAGCTTGCCAAATCTGTGTATAATATTGCTTTACAACAGATGATAAAGTTGCAAAGGTTTCTGTGACACCTGCTTTACTTACATCAGTAGCAAACTTGGACGTCAACCTTTTTTCAAAGTCTTTTTTAAATTGCGTTTTTGAAAGCTTCAATATATCTTACTCCGCTTTTTGATTTCTATTCCTACTTTAGGAAAGGTTTTCTGAGAGACAAACACGCTTTCTTTAGATTATTTCTTGATAAAGATGAATGTATTGCTCAGCCTTTGTCTTCCACGAAAAATCTTGCTTCATCGCACGAACTCTCAACTTCTGAATAATATCTGGTTCATTCGCATATAGATTTAATGCTTGATTAATGGTATTCACTAAAACTTGTCCCGTAAAATCCACACAGCCAAATCCTGTTCCTTCGGCTGTATAAGGATTATAAGGTTGAACTGTATCTTTGAGCCCACCAATTTCATGGACTATGGGAAGAGTACCGTAACGCATGGCAATCATTTGCGAAAGGCCACAAGGCTCAAATGCCGAGGGCATCAGGAAGAAATCGCTGGCTGCATAGATTTCCTGAGCGAGCTTCAAGTCAAAGCTAATGATTGCCGCACATTTTTCAGGATATTTTTCTGAAAAGTGGCGGAAACCTTGCTCAATATCCGTATAGCCTGTTCCTAATATAACGACTTGTACATCTTGACTTAAAATGTCATCCATGCGCTCCAAAACAAGATCAAAACCTTTTTGAGTGGTCAAGCGACTGACAATACCTATCAAGGGCTTATCTACGGCTTTAGGAAGACCTACACGTTCTTGTAAAGCCTGTTTCATTTTGGCTTTACCCTTCAAGTCAGAGCTTGAAAAATGATGTTCAATCCGTTTATCTGTGGCTGGATTATAAACATCATAGTCAATACCATTGACAATACCGACAAGCTTATCAGAGACATACCTTAAGATCGGATCTAAACCACAGCCAAACTCAGGCGTTTGAATTTCCTGAGCATATGTCGGCGAAACAGTATTGACACGATTCGCATAGAGGATCCCTGTTTTGAGACTATTAAGCATATCATTGTGACGTACGACACCTTCATGATAACGCTCCATACCCATACCAAAAAGTTCTGACAAAGCTGAACCTTGCATAATTCCTTGAAACTCAATATTGTGGATGGTCAGTACTGTTTTTATATTACGATAAGCATTAATCCATTGATATTTTTCTTTCAAGAGAAAAGGCAACATAGCTGTATGGCAATCATTGACATGAAGAATATCAGGAATAAAAGCTAAGCGTTCCATCAGTTGCGCAATAGCCAAGCAGAAAAAGGCCCAACGTTCTCCATCATCACCATAACCATAAATTTCATCACGACCAAAATAATTCTCGTTGTCTAGGAAATAATAAGTGATTTTATCCTGAGTCAAACGCTTCACACCGACATATTCGTGACGCCAGCCGACATTAACATAATCCCAAAATTCATCTTTTATTTGGGTTTTATAGTGCTCAGCGATACCATATTTATAGTAAGGTAAGATGACAGCCACCTGCATATCGGGATTTTTGGCAAGTTCTTTAGGAAGGGCACCTGTGACATCTCCTAAACCACCTGTCTTAAAAAATGGTGCACACTCACTTGATGCAAATAATACTTTCATGTTTTCTCCTTATTTTCCTGGGATTATTGACTCCTCTTGCCATTAAAGGGACTACTTTTGGATAATGTCTTCCGTCACAACCGTATGTTTCGGAATAACCACAGGATGTTCTGGTGTTCCTTCAACTTTCACACCACTTTCAATAATTACATGCTTATCCACAATCGCATAGGCCACTTTAGCATCGCTTCTAATTTCACTATCGGTAAAGACCATCGCTTTTTCGACTGAGGCATTTTTTTCAATTTTTGAACGACGTGAAATTAAAGAATCTGATACATGACCCTCGATAACACAGCCTGAGCTCAGTTGACTATTTGTGACATTGCTGTCTCGTGAAAAGTAAGTCGGCACTTCATTGTTGATTTTCGTCCGCACTGGATGATTACCATAGAGCAAAGCCGTAAAATTACTTGGCTCAAGCATCAACATATTAGCATCATAGTAAGACTTGATACTCTTTATATTGCTCATATAACCTGTGTATTCATAAGTATTAATGTCAAATTCTGCTAAATATTTACGTAAAAGGCGTGAACTGGAGGCATATTCCCCTTTTTCTTGCATTCTTTGTAAAAAGTCAATCAGCCATTCTGTATCGACAATAAACATATTTAAACTGAGCGCTTCTTTGTCCTGCACATCCGTAAGTTGGTAGAGAAAACTACTTGAGGCTTTATTATGTTCGTCAAAGCGAATAATGGTATCTGAAGCTTCTGCTACATCTGGTGCAACTTTCTTATAGACTGCGGTGATTGGCTTTTCAGAAGTTTTGTGAATTTTTAAAACAGCTGTTAGGTCAACATTACAGATAAATTTACTGTCCAGCAAAACGGTATAAGCTGCTTTTGCTTTCCGTAAAAAATTAATCTGTTGATTGAAATAAGGCAAACCTTGTTCTTTAAGACGTTGAAAATCTTGCTGAATATAGACAAAATAGCGATTCTTAAAACTATCAAGACCCCATTCGCTTCCTGCACCCATATGATCAAAGATGGACTGTGTTTCTCCTTGATTAGCTGTCATAAAGATGGAACTCACATGGGCATTTGCTAAAGATGATAAAGGAAAATCAATTAAGCGGTATTTACATTCAAAGGGTAATGTCGCAATCGGACGTTGATCAATCAGAGGAGAGAGCTCTTCATTGCGTGTGACATTCGACAAGATTGCACAAATTTTATTTTCAGTCTTCATTTTCTTCCCCTCTTACTTCTCCGTGTCCAATAACAGCGATGTCACCCGGTTTTCCAATAATTTCAACATTGTCGCCAATTTTGGCCTTCTCACCAAGAATGGCATATTTGATGGTTACGTTTTTTCCGATATGTGCACCAGACATAACAAAGCTTTTTTCGATTGTACTTCCTTCTTGAACATGAACATTCTGAGATAAGATCGAATCAGTCACTTCTCCATCCACGTAACAGCCATCGCCAATCAAGGCAGCTTTCACATTGGCATTTCTCGTTAAATACTGCGGTGCAGAGATGTCATTACGAGAATAGATACGCCATTCCTTATCTTTAATATCCAATTCATTTCCTAAGTCCAGGAATTCCATGCTGGATTCATGAAGACTATCAATCGTACCCACATCTTTCCAATAGCCCTTGAAACGGTAAGCAAAGACATTTTCACCAGAATCAATATATGCCGGAATAACATTACCGCCAAAATCCTCCATATCCACGCCTTTAGCATAACCTGTCACCAAGACATCTCGAAGTCGTTTCCAGTTAAAAATATAAATCCCCATCGATGCAAGATTAGACTTAGGCTCAGCCGGTTTTTCTTCAAACTCAATAATACGGTCATTATCGTCTGTATTCATAATACCGAAGCGACTCGCTTCCTCAATAGGTACTTCCATGACTGAAACCGTCAAACTCGCATCATTTTCCTTGTGGCTCGCTAACATCGCTTCGTAATCCATCTTATAGATGTGATCCCCGGACAAGACTAAGATATACTCCGGATCTTTTTTGTCAATGTAAGCCATATTTTGATAGATA
>NZ_KQ968943.1:55590-68623 GCF_001578715.1 Lactococcus sp. DD01
CTGTACCTTCAAAATACTTACTTCCTTCAGTTGAAGAGTAAGGTTGCAAAATAGTTACATCACTGTTTACCCCGTTTAAGCCCCAAGGCGCACCATTTCCAATATGTTCATTGAGCACTAAAGGCTCATACTGTGTAATAACTCCGACATTTTTAACATTTGAATTCACACAGTTAGATAGGGCGAAATCGATAATTCTGTATCGTCCGCCAAACGGTACTGCCGGTTTTGCGACATCCTTTGTCAACTTACCGACACGTGTACCTTGCCCACCGGCAAGTATTAGACCAAGCATTTCTATTCCCATAATAGACCTCCACTTTATATGTAGCATTAGAAATTTTTAATTAACTTAATGTAAGTTTATATAATTAAAATATAAAAGTCAAATGTTTTTAATGTAAAACTCATTTTACTGCTATTATTACATTGAAAAAACGTGCGCACCATTAATAGAGCTTATTCTAGGGCCTTGATTTCACCCAAAGGATTGAATTCCACTCTAACTTTTAACTTTTCTTTTGTATGTATAAGTATTAAAAATAAACTTTTTCTCATTTTACCTCAACTAGGAGAAAAGTTATTTTACAAACATTTCATCTCGTTATGAATTATAAAATTCTGAAAATTCGCAATAAAAAAATTTGACACTTCTACTTCACTAGAAACACTTTTATAGCTTGGTGTTTTCACATACTTTTATTATAGTATTTTACTGTAAAATTTGCTAATATTAATATTAAATATCGAAAAAAGACACAGAAGCGTAAATTTTCTGTGTCTTTTATTTTATTTTTTAATTAAATTAGTCAACATACCGTTGATAAACTTACTTGATTTTTCATCACTGAAATCTTTAGCCAGTTCGATCGACTCATCAATAGCAACCAAATCCGGAGTTTCAGTAAAGAGGATTTCATAAGCACCTAAACGAAGTAAAGCTTGCTCCACTGTGGTTAAGCGCGAGAAAGTCCAACCTTTTGCTAAATGCTCAGATAAGGCAGCATCAAGAACATTTTGTTTTTCTAAGATGCCATCGACCAATTCGGAAAAATAAGCTGGAGCTTCTACGGGTTCATCTGTATTGTTATCATAATTCAAAGCAAAAGTTTTAGCTTGGACTAAGATATCTTTAGAAGCTGTGGCAAATTTTGGCTCGGTCATCGCCAAAATTTCAGCAACTTCATTTTGAACAGTTAAAGGCTTGAATAATTCAACTGTAATCTTTTCACGAACACTTGCATGAACATCAGAGAAAACTCGATTGAAAACTTCTAATTTTTGCTCTGGTGTTTCTGATCTAAAACTTGCACGCAAGAAATCACGAACACGAACCGCAATATTTTCTTCTTCAAGCTCAATATTGAAAAGGCGTACCAAGTTCAGATTCATAAAGACATCTTTGTACAAATCAATAGCTTCTTGATCCGTCATACGTTTCGTATAACCACCAAAATCACGAATAAAACTCAAAGCTTTGTAAACAGCAGTTTTTTCACGATTTGGAATATCTAAAATTTCATAAATCTTATCAATTTCTTTTAAGGGTTTTGTGAAAAAGCGTGGAAAATCACGTACTGTAATACGTTCATCTTTATAGGCAACATCAAAACGAATCGGTTTTGCCAATTCACGATTAATCTTTTCGACATTATTTTTAAACTCTGTCAAAACTGTTTCTGACATTGCTTTTCTGATTTCGTATTCAAAAAGAGTTTGCACCGTGCGCTGACGAATGCTATGTTGCGTTAGCTTGTTAGGCATCAAAGAAACCCTCATCAAACAAATCGTCAAAGCTTGGTTTTGGTAATTTTTCAGGAACGATACCTACTACGTGGATGTTCACATCATCAATTACGATTTCTGTTGCTTGTTCAACTGCTTCTTTCACTTCTTTTTGAATATTCATGGCTACTTGTGGTACGTTAATACCAAAAGCCAAGTAAACATAGATATTGACAACAACTTTGTCGTCTTTACTTTCGATATAAACACCACGGCCTTCTGATTTTTTGCCGAGGCTATCTGAAAAATGCTTGTTGCGTAATGCATAAACACCATCGATTTTTGCAGTTGTGATACCGATAATTACTTCAAGAACTTCCGGTGCAATAACGATTTCACCAAGTTCTTCAGTATGAACAGTTGTATCTGCCATATTTATCTCCTCTATCTTTTCTTTTGTTTCTCCGTGGAGCAAGGCTTTTATAACTCCTCAACTTGTGTGAGGGCTAGCCAAAACGGCTTATGCACGTTTAAGGTATTCACCTGTTTGTGTATTGATTTCAAGTTTTGTTCCTGCTTCAACAAAGTCAGGGACATTGACAACTAAGCCTGTTTCCATTGTTGCTGGTTTACCTGACCCTGTTACTGTTGCACCTTTGATAGAAGGTTGAGTTTCAGCGACTTCAAGTACGACAGTCGTTGGCAATTGAAGCCCGATTACTTCTGTACCGTAAAATTGGATTTTTACATCTGTATTTTCAAGAACATAGAGTAATTCTTCTTTAACTTGTTCAACAGGAATTTCATATTGATCATATGTTTCGTTGTTCATGAAGAAAGCTGTATCGTCCATTTGGTAAAGATATTGTGCAGCTACTGTATCAATCACAGCTTGTTCAAATTTGTCTTCTGGACGGTATGTATCGTCAAATGTAGAGCCTGAACGCACATCACGCAATTTCATACGCATGATTGTGTTACCTTTACCTGGTTTGTGGTGACTTGCTTCCATAACACGGAGGAGTTTGTCTCCGTTCAAAAATGTCATTCCGGCTTTGAGGTCTTTTGCTGCTACCATAATTATATATATCTCCTAGTGAATATTCTATTTACCGCCCAAAGAGGCAGCTTTTAACAATTCATTTTAGCACAAATTCACCCTTTTTTCAAATGTCTGTTTGTTTCCTTCAGACAAACTTTAGAGCAAATGAAGCTCTTGAAGCAAGAATTTAAATTAAAGAACGAGAAGTTCTTTCGGCGATTGGGTCAGTACCTGACAGCCCTCCTCAGTAATAAGCAAATCGTCTTCTATCCTTACACCACCAAAGTCAGGAATATAGATTCCTGGTTCATCCGTAACGACCATATTGGACTTGAGTGCTCCTTTTGCTTTAGCACCAAAGTAAGGAATTTCATGTACATCTAAGCCTAAACCATGACCAATCCCATGTGTAAAGTGTTCTCCGTATGAGGCTGCTTCAATGACATCGCGTGGCACTTTGTCAAAGTCAGCAAGAGACATGCCTTCTTTTGCTTCGGTGATCAGAGCTTCATTTGCCTGACGTACTGTATGATAGATTTCACGCATCTTCGGACTTGCTTCGCCAACAAAGACTGTTCTTGTCATGTCACTTGCATAATGATTGTAATAACAGCCAAAATCAATGGTTACAGGATCCCCAAACTCAATCATTTTATGGGTTGCTACTCCATGTGGCAAACTGCTGCGTTTTCCTGAAGCAACGATTGTGTCAAAAGAGATGCCACTTGCGCCCATTTCTCGCATTTTAAAGTCAAGAAAATTAGCGACTTCTATTTCTGTTCTGCCTGGCTCGATATATCTCAATACAGCTTCAAAGGCCTTATCAGCAATTTGACAAGCTTTCTTGATTGTGGCGATTTCATCGACCTCTTTGATTTGGCGCAGCTCAGCTACAAAATTTGTCGTAGGAACAAGTTTCGCTTTCTTTAATTTTTCCGCTAATACACGATAAAATGCAAAATCAACTGTATCTTCAAAACCAATAGTTTGAAGGTCTTCAGCAAGGGCAGCAATTTCAGATAAGGCATCACGTGTCTGGATGATTTCAAACCCCGTAATCAATTGGCGTGCAATTCCAATATAACGATCATCCGTCATAAAGTAGGAATGTTCTGCTGTCATGAAAATCGTTCCAGCTGTACCCGAAAAACCCGTCAAATAGTAGATATTTTTCATATCAGTAAGGATTAAGCCATCTAAATTTTCTCGTGCTATTTTTTCTTTTAAGTTACTGATTCTCATTGATTTCTCCTTTTTAATTGGGATGTTTTCTTCTATTATAACAAAGTCTGAACTATAATATTGAATCTTTATCTAGAGAAAAAAGAACTCCTAAAAGCAGAAGTTCTTTCCTTTATTCTGATTCCGCCAACAAATTTTTGGCATCCGTAAGTGTCTCAATAAAACGGTCTGCTTGTTCTTGATTAATACCGAAATAGTTATCCTTAACCGCCCAAACAGTGGCTCCAGCCGCCTTACCAGCCATAATACCATAATGCGAATCTTCAATAATCAGGGTTTCTGAAGGTTCTACACCAAGCTTTTCCATAGCAGCCAGATAAATAGCTGGATTAGGTTTAGACTGCTCAAACTCATCCTGCCCTGACAAGAAAAACTCAAAATACTGGCGTAAATCATGTGTATTCAAGACTTCAGCAATCTCATGACGACGAGAGCTTGAAGCTACGGCCATTTTATACCCCTTTTCTGAAAAGGTCTTCAAGGCGTCCGTAACACCAGGTAAAAGTAGCTCCTTATAAGGAATCGGAAATTGTGCATCGTAATCTAAGAAATCTTGGTGCACTTGCGCTGCACGCGCCTCTGTAAACTCATCACGTAATACTTTTGGCCACATGTCTTTCAAAACACTGCCGACAAAATCTTTTGGTGTTAAATGGCTGGCATCAATACCACTTTCAACGAAAAAGTTATCTAAAACCTTAGAGTGAAAACGTTCTGAATCTACCAAAACACCGTCCATATCAAATACAATTGCTTTAAATTTCATAGCTTTATTATAGCATAAGTAAGCGGTTATTTTTTTATATTAGATATAATGATTGGAAATACTTGGAGAAAGAAAATACACCAAAATATTAATTTTCAGTATTTTTTATTAAACAGTGGACGAAACCAGTAGAAAAGCAGTTCTAACCTGGATAAGAAGCTTTCTTTCGATAAGATTTCTCCTTGATTTCTCTATTAACCAATATATTATAATTGCTGTGTAGAAGTTTAGTAGACGGTGGTTCTTGAAAGGTGGTGAGGCTTATGAATGTAAGTGCAAAATCCAACAGAAAGGAGCATACTTATTGATTAATGTAGCACTATTAGTAACTGCAGTTTGTAGTTTACTTATTAGCTTGCTCACATTTATCGTTTTGTTGATTGAAACAATCACAAAAAAATAAGAACCGTCTAGCTTTGGAGAGTTAACGGTTCTTAGATTTTTAATTCTGCCACCGACTTTTAATCGGCTACATTGGACTTGTTGGAAGCAAGTCCTTTTTATTTACCTTTATTATAACATCAAAATAATGTGATATCAAGAAGAGTACATCTCATTGAAGCGAAAAGTATTTCCTATTTCCTTACTCTACTTTACATTATTGTTACATATTTATGTATATATGCATAAAAAAATAAAGCTTCACTTTTAAAGCTTTATTTTGGGGGATATTAATGTGTTATATACGCACCATCACTCCTCAGCCTTCCCATCAGAACCAAGTACTTGTATTTTTTGTTTCACAAGTTCTTTGACTGCTTGTTTAGCTGCGGAGTTGTATTTTTTCGGATCTACGACTTTTTCATCTTCGGAGATGTAGGATTTGATAGCATTTGTGAAAACAGCGCGGAGTTCAGTGGCATAGTTAACCTTAGCAATGCCCATAGCAACAGCTTTTGAAACATCTTTGTCAGGGATTCCTGACGTGCCGTGAAGCACCAATGGTACATCACCCGTTTTCGCTTTGACAGCCTCTAAGATATCATATTGTAACTTTGGTTCTGCTTTGTAAAAGCCGTGTGAGTTGCCGATGCCAATAGCTAAAAAGTCAACATTTGTAGCTTTGACAAATTTTTCAGCTTCTTCTGGATCGGTAAAAGCTACCGTCTCTGCATTATTGCCATCTTCTTTGCCACCAACAATACCTAGTTCAGCTTCTACTGGAATACCCATCGAATGTGCCATCTTGACCACTTCTTCGGTTATTGCGACATTTTCTTCAAATGTTTTTTTCGAAGCGTCAATCATTACCGAAGTATAACCTGTACGTAAGCAACGTGCTACGCGCTCAAAATCATCCCCATGATCAAGATGCATCACTACAGGCACTGAGACCTTGTCTGCTGCTGCTTTAACCATATGGTAGAACATTTCTGGTGGTGTCGTATTGAGCGTACCCGAAGTTGTTTGGACAATGACGGGGGCATTCATCTCTTGCGCTGCTTCTACGATTGCTTCCGCCATTTCCATATTTTCTGCATTAAAGGCACCAATGGCATAACCATTTTTAAATGCCTTTTCTATCATTTCTTTACTTTTTACAAGTACCATTTTTTCTCCTCTTCGCGTCTTTGTTTTATATTTTTTCTACTTTGAGTTGGTCAAACAACGCTTGATAATTTGTCCGATTAATATGACCTGTCTTCGCCTCCTGCGCATTGAGCATGCCACATACATTAGCACCTTTCAAGGTATTCTCAACCGTTTCATTCTGGCTTATCCCATAAACAAGTCCAGCAACAGTCGCATCACCGGATCCGACAGGATTTACTACATCTATTTTGGGGATTTTCACACGATAAAAGTCATTGGAAACTTTAGCAAACGCGCCTTCTTTTCCAAGAGAAACCACAATCCACTCAATACCGTCAAAAAACCTATCCTGTAAACTTTCTTTGATATTTTCTAAGGTGACTTCCTTCCCTAACAAATCCGTCAACTCTTCCAAGTTGGGTTTGATTACACTTGGCTTATGTGGGTTTTTAAGCACTGCTTCAAGTGCGCGCCCCGAACAATCCAAAACAACTGTTTTCTCCTGCTTGTTGGCAATTGCGATAAGGTCAGAATAGAAAGTTTCCTGTAAGCCATCAGGCAGAGAACCTGAAATGGCAATTGCTTCAACTTCAGCTAACATTGCTTTAAAATTGTCAATAAACTCTTCTGCTTCTTCCCTTAAAATCCGTGGTCCTTTTTCTAAAATCTCGGTCTGTTGTCCTTCGTGTAAAATCGCAATACAGTTGCGTGTCTTTCCAGAAATCTTAGTAAATCGACTATCAATACCTTCACTTTTTAAGTTCTCGACAATCTCCGCACCTAAGATATCGTCAGCAAATCCTGTCGCCCAGACATCTGCACCTAGTTCTTTCAGCACACGTGATACATTAAGTCCTTTACCACCAGCCGTTTTACCAACCTGTGCCACACGATTGACCGTATTTAAGTAAAAGGCTTCCAATAGATAAGAAATATCGATAGCAGGATTGAGTGTGACTGTTAAAATACTCATGGTTTACTGCTCTCCTATTTTTCCAGAGGATGGATAATCACACCTTTTACGACACGGTTCACTGTGCCTGATGCTGAAGGTGTATCAGGCGTGTTTTTCACCAAAATTGAAGCATTCAAGGCAATGACATGAGCAAATGCAAATGCTGGGAAGACAAGATAGGCTTCTTTAAGCTCTGGCGCTTCCTTATACGTAAAACCTTCAGTAAGATTTTGTCCGATGACGACTGTTCGCTGAGCAATTGCATCACCGGCAACCTCTTTGTGGAGATCCAAATCATATTGACGTGTATAAGCGTTATTGGCAGCAAAGACGAAAACGACAGTATTTTCATTAATGAAAGATTTAGGTCCATGACGGAAGCCCATCGAGCTGTCAAACATGGTTGCTATTTTTCCTGCCGTTAATTCCAAAACCTTGAGTTGAGCTTCACGTACAAAACCTGAAAGTGTACTTGAGCCCACGTAAACCATACGGTCTGTATCGTCATTTAGAAAACTTACAATTTCCGTTTCTCGCTGAAAAACATCTGCAGCTAAATCCGCGGCAATGCTGACCTGCTTTTCTTTATCCGAAAGTTCTTCTGTTGAAAAAATAAGCGTTGATAAAAGCGTCATTGAACTGCATGATCCCGTCATCGCAAAACCTTTATCGTTAGACTCATCTGGCAAGATACAAGTCAACGCATTTTCCATCGTGAGGGCTTGCTGAGCGAGCTTGCCTTCTTTAGCGCAAGTAATTACCAACTGATAACTGTCTTGGACTAGCTCTTCTACAATATTGACTGCTGCAACAGATTCAGGGGAGTTTCCGCTACGTGCAAATGAAACCAACAAGGTCGGTGTATTCTGCTCCAACGTAGCTTGTGGGGCTGCTACGATATCTGTTGTTCCGATTGATTCAAAACGGAAATGTTCCGTATCTCCCAGCTCAATTAAACTTTTAAGTACGGTATCACCCACATACTGCGAGCTACCTGCCCCAGTGAAAATAACTCGGATAAAGCCATGTTTTTCGATAAGTGTTGCTAAGAAAGCATCAATCTCTGTTTTTCTTTCTGCGTATTCTGCGAAAACCTTGCGCCATAAGTCTGGCTGCCCTAAAGTTTCTTTAACGGTGATAGCCGCACCTAGTTCTTTGAGTCGTTCTTCTGGTAATTGAAGCATATTATTCCCTCGATTTCTATTTTTCTTTAAGCTTATGGTATCTATTATAAGGTGATAACCATAGGAAAATTTTCCAAATGGCACTTTACCAAAACGGAAATTTTTCCTGATTTCAAGGGAATGTTTCAATGCTCCATAGGATTATTGCGTCACATCATGAAAAGCCAAGAAGTTCCAGTACTTCAGTTAAATGCTCAACATGTCTGTCTGCCTGACTCTGGTCACTATCAAATCGTTGATCTCTAATCGCCCAAACGGTTGCTCCCGCTGCTTTTCCCGCTGCAATACCATTGGGTGAATCTTCAATGACAAGCACATCAGATGCTCTGGCATTCAACTGCTTCATGGCAGACAAATAAACGGCAGGATGGGGCTTAGACTCTGGAAAATCTTCGCCAGATGAAATAACCTCAAAATATTTACGAAGATTATGTGTATCAAGAACTTCTGCAATTTCATCGTGTGACGAACTTGTCGCTAAACCAATCTTTAGTTTTGTTTCAGAAAAGCGTTGCAGGACAACTTTCACATCAGGAAACAGCATTTCCTCGATGGGAAAATGGCTACTCTTTTTATAGGTGAAGAACTCTTTTTGTAACCTTGCCGCATCTTTCTTATCAAAATCTTCTCCCAAAATGAACGGCCACAAGTCTCTCAGAGGGCGACCTAAAAGCTCACGCCGATTTAGATGTGCTATCGGAATGCCCTTTTTATCGAAAAAGGCATCAAATACTTGGGCATAATGATACTCCGTATCGATTAAAACACCGTCCATATCAAAGATAATCGTATTAAAGCTCATCTTATACTCCTGCATATACAAGGCTTTCTGAAGCTTCCTCACTATTTTCAACTAGTTTTTGGTTAATGATTGACACAATCTCCGCTTGGCTGTTCGCTGCTTTTAGCTGATCTATCACCGCAGGTATCATGAGCATTTTCGCAACAGAAGAGAGCAATTGTAGGTGTGCCGTTCCTTTTTGATGTTCGGGTATAAAAAGTCCAATGATAAAGGTAATTGGTTGACCATCTAAGCTATCCCAAGCAATGCCTTTCTCATTTTTTACAATAATCAAACTGGCTTTATTAATATTTGACGATTTAGCATGTGGTATGGCAAAGCCGTCCATCATTCCTGTAGTTCCTTCGAGTTCACGTGCCACTAACTTTTCCTTGATTTCTTCCTTGTCTGTAGCGATTCCTCGTTGGATTGTTTTTTCTGCTAAAAAGTCGAACATCTCATCTCGTGTATTGAATGTCTGATGGAGAAAGACATCATTTTCAGAAAGGAATGCAGAGGGAGCTAGAATTTCTTCAGTGGCTAATTCTTTATTTTCACGTTTCTCCTTCTCCCAGCGTCGTTTTTGATAGAGGCCAAGTAAAATTCCACCTACTGCCGAACCAATCAAAATTGATAAAACCCATTGGAAAGCACCTGTGACAACAGGTAAAACCAGAAATCCTCCATGTGGCGCAGGAACCTTTACTCCGAAAAGATAAGTTAAAATTGAAGCGATTGAAGAACCCACCATAAAAATAGGCAAAATAATCAAGGGATTTTTGGCTGCAAAAGGAATTGCACCCTCAGTGATATGTGTGGAACCTAAGATGAGGTTCACAATCCCTGCATTGCGTTCTTCAGTATTGTAATACTTTCTAAATACAAGCGTTGCAATACTTGTAATCAATGGCGGCGCAATACAAGCAGCTGACACACCTGCCATAAAGGAGTAATTTCCTTGAGCTAAGAGCGCTGTACCTGTAACATAGGCAGCTTTATTGACCGGACCTCCCATATCAAAGGCACACATTGAACCAACAATAAGTCCTAAAACAATCGGGTTACTGTTTTCAAATCCAGCTAAGAAATTCATCATAGCTTGATTGATGGCTTCCATAGGAGCTGCCAGCAAATACATAGCTATTCCGACAATTGCCACTCCTAGAACCGGTAAAATAAAGACAGCTTTTAATCCATCAAGAGCTTTGGGCATCTTACGCAAGAGTTTTTGAAGGAAAAGAATTAAGTAACCCGCTAAGAAACCTGATAGAATTCCTCCTAAGAAACCTGCGCCACCTGCATTTGCTACGATACCACCAATCAAACCTGCGACAAGCGCGGGACGTTTGGCAATGCTTTCAGCAATGAAAGCTGACAATATTGGCACCATCATTCCCATAGCTTGTCCGCCAATATCCTTGATCATCGCTGCTGTGGCATTATATGTAGCATGATCTGGTTCTGCAGAATGAATCCCCCAAACTGCAAAAGAAATTGCAATCAAAACACCTCCAGCAACAACGAAAGGCAGCATATGCGAGACACCGTTCATAAGGTTTTTGTAGATGCTGTGCCCGATTTTAGATACATCTGGTGCTGTTGAGGTATTTTCCGAAGTGGCTGTGCCATCTTTGATTTTTCCTTTGCCAGCTAGGGCATCCTTAATCAAGTGGTCTGCCTCTTTAATCCCTGCTGAAACAGAAACTTCAATGACCCGTTTGCCGGCAAAACGCTCAGCATGGACATCTTTATCGGCTGCAATAATTACAGCTTCTGCATGACGAATGTCCTCGTTTGTCAATTCATTTTCTACACCAATCTGTCCATGTGTTTCCACCTTGATTGATACACCTGCTTTTTTTGCCGCTGCTTCTAAAGCTTCCTGTGCCATAAACGTGTGTGCTATCCCTGTTGGACAACCTGTCGCAGCGATTATTTTATAGTTTCCCATAAATCCTCCTTATAGTTTATTCATAATTTCAGTAACAGTAATTTGTTTCATCAGCTGTGGAACATCGGAAAAATCAGTCAAGCCCTTTTGAAACGCTGTAGAAGAGCCAGCTGCAATTGCTAATTGCAAATTTTTTCCGATAGCTTCATTTTTGATTATTCCGGCTAAGAAAGTTCCAAGCAAGCTATCGCCTGCACAAGCTGTGTTGACAACTTCTCCTTGTGGAGCATTTAAAGATAAGATTTGGTCCGAATTGATAAACAAGGCACCTTTTTCCCCCAAGGAAATCAAAACATTTTGCGCACCTTGCTCTACCAATTTTTTACCGTAATAGATCACATCTTCTGGCGTTTTTAGCTCCACATCAAACCAGTGCGCCAGTTCCTCATCATTGGGTTTAAGTAAGAAAGGTTTGTAAGACAAAGTCTCCAGTACCTCTGCATAGCTGGTATCAATAATGAGCCTCACCTTGTTTTCTTGACAGATCGCTGCAATCTCTTTTAAGAGTATGGGTGGAACTCCTTCAGAAAAACTGCCAGATAAACATAGGTAGTTCCCCTCTCTGAGTTGGTGTACTTGCTTTAAAAAAATTTCTACTTGTTCAGATGTAACTTTTGGCCCTTTATTGACTAGCTTATACTCCAGATTTTCTTTTTTTACATGTGTAAAGACATTGATTCTGGTTATACCGTCAACTTCGATAAAGTCTGTGTAAATGCCTTCATTTCGGAGCGTATCATCGATGAAATTTCCGGTAAACCCAGCCTTAAAACCAAGTGCTGTACTTGTCACTCCGAGTTGCTGCAAGATCAAAGAAACATTGACACCTTTTCCATTGGCTTGAACATCATACTCTTCTGTACGATTCACTATTTTAGGAGACATCTCCTGGGTGTCAATAAACAGATCAATTGCTAAATTTAGTGTAGCTGTGTAGATCATTGAACACCTCACTTTCTTTTTATCATAGTATTATCATAGCGTATTATTTATGTACCCGCTTACAAATTTTGGATATTTCTGAAAAACGTTACACTTCTATTTTTAATTTTGCTATACTTAGAGTAATAAATCTTAGAAAACGGGAGGTTTACTGTGAGTACTAAACTAAGCGACTCTGAGCAATATTTATGGAATTATATTGAGCGTAATATTATAGAAATCCCTAACTATTCCATCGCCGAATTAAGTGTTGAAGCTGCTGTTTCAACAGCAACAATTGTGCGTACACTAAAGAAAAAAGGATATTCTGGCTATGCCGACTTCAAGTATAAACTCAAAGAGCGAAGAAAGTTGCATGAAGATTTTTCGCAGTTTGATCAAGAAGATGAAGGTATTCGTCTCGTCATTACCAAAAATGAGCAAGAAGTCATGCGCACCATCTCAATGATTAACATCCAGAAACTTGAAGAAGCAATTCGAATTATCACTGCTTCAAGACGGCTCATTTTATTTGCCCGTGGTTTTTCAGAAATGGTTGCCCAAGAGATGATGATCAAGTTTCAGCTTACAGAAAAATACTGTGAACTCTTTACAGACCCTGAAATCATTAAAATCATGAGTAAAAAATTATCCCCCGAAGACGCTGTCCTTTTCATATCTTTAAATGGCGAAACTCCAGAATTGGTAAATGCTGCACAAAATTGTCAGCAACACAATATTGCAACACTTCTCCTTACGACAGCGGGTGAATCCACGCTGACCTCCCTATCTGATGTTGCTCTAGTTGGTTTTAAATCAGATGGCTCCTTCTTCCCAGACTATGAAGTACGCTCACGACTTCCTCTGACTATTCTTTCACGAATTTTACTTGACTCTTATGCTTTAAGAAAAAAAGAAATATAAAAAAAGTGA
>NZ_KQ968943.1:69870-80592 GCF_001578715.1 Lactococcus sp. DD01
CAAAAAAAGTAAGTGTCTTTGTCCCACACTTACTTTTTTATATTTACGGCCAGATTGAAGGCCAGATACCTATTCCTGAGCCAAGGATGCCAAGGCAGAGGAGTAAAAGAATACAACGGATAGGTGTCCATTTGTGCTTCTGCATGAGATAGAACAAAAGTAAAGTTAATCCTAACGGCAACATTGATGGCAAGATACCATCTAAGATGGATTGAATATTAATTTCAGCTTCACCATTTGGAATGACAATGTTTACTGAAGTAGCTCCCATAGCTGAAGTCAATGCTCCCACTACGAAAATACCAAGGATAGAAGCTGCGCGTGTAAATTCTTTTGCATTAGCAGTCATGATGCTGATAGCATCTGTTCCTTTTCGGTAAGACCAATGCATCAGGAAGTAACGCAAGCCGAACTGTACAGCATTGAAAATAAAGAGGAAGATGAACGGTGCTGCGATATTTCCAGCAATCGCCATATTAGCTGTTATCCCTGCCGTGATTGGTACAAGCGTGAACCAGAAGAGTGCATCACCAATCCCTCCAAGTGGTCCCATCGCTGCAACACGAACGGCACGTATCGTTTGAATATCTGTTTTATTTTGCTCAAGTGAAAGCACGATCCCCATTACAAAGTTAACCAAAAATGGGTGTGTGTTGAAAAACTCTAAATTGTGCGCCATTGAAGCTGAAAGGTCTTTTTTGTCCGTGTGGATTTTTTCCAAACCGGGCAAGATCGAGTAGAGCCATCCACCGGCTTGCATCCGTTCATAGTTAAAAGATGCTTGGAGGTAAACGGAGCGCCAAACCATTTTGTTGAGTGTTTTTTTATCAAGTTGTGGTGCTGGCGTTTGGTTAGAATAATTATCAGGAATATTAAATACCATCTTCATAATCTCCTTCACTAGCTGGTGCTGCTGCCGCAGCTGCTTTGAGTTTTGTATTCATTTGGAAATCCCAGTAGGCGAATGCAAAACCAATTACGGCGAGTAAAAGTAATGCTGGACCTTTGAGCGCTTCAATACCGGTAACAATAACAGCAAGCACGAAGCCTAGGAAGTAGAAGCCCCAAAGTTCTTTTGAAACCATAACCTTAATCAAGATTGCAAAACCGACATAACGCATCATGTTTCCGGATGCACCGAGTCCACTCATAAGCCAGGCTGGAATAGCATTTACTACTGTATCTCCAAAGGCTTTCCCTCCAATAAAGAAGAGCGTTACGACAATACCAAAGATTGTTCCGAGTGCACACATCGCTAGCCAGTTAATTTTCGCGATTCCGGCTGGGTTTGCTTCTTCTGCATATTTATCCGCGACACCCATTACCGGAGCCATAACTGTGAAGATCAAGGTTACACCATATTGACCTAGCAATGAGAATGGGATAGCAGTGGCAACGGCTGCGGCGGGCTGGAGACCCAGAGTGATAGCCAAGACTGTTGCCATAATACCACCGATAACCGCATTTGGTGGTTGAGCCCCACCAACCGGCATATTACCAATAGTCATCAGTTGATAAGTACCACCAACAATCAAACCGGTTTGAACATCACCGAGAATAAGGCCGATAACCAAACCGGTGACAATAGGTTGGTACAAAGATTGAAGTAAACTAAATTGGTCAATGGCAACGACAAAAGTCACTGCAAAGATCAAAATAATCTGAAAAATGGAAGCATCCATAAGTTTTTCTCCTTATATTTTTTTGTTAGATTTTAACCAAAAAATTGAGAGCCTATAATATCAAAACGAGAAAAATAAATTCACTTGACAATAAATACTCTATTTTCTTGCAAAATCCTCTTGTTACCAAAATTAGAAATGTATCACGAGTATCATTTGAAGAGCTTATCCAATGGCTCTATTGCTGTCGTTGGCACGCGCTGTATCTCAAGCTCAACACCAAGTTCTTTCAGTTTCTTAAATGCTGCCACATCATCGTCATCCACGGCAATAACAGTTGCAACTTGACGTTTTCCTTCTGACATGTGCATATTACCGATATTCACTTTTTTAATGGGTACACCACCTTCAACAAGACGTAACACATCTTGAGGATTTTCACAGATAATGAAAATCAATTGGCGATCAGCAGCTTTACTAATAATGTCAATCGTTTTTTGGAGACTAAAGTAGCGTGTCGCAACTCCAGTCGGTGCAGCCATATCCATCAGTGCTTGACGCTGTGGATTGCTTGCCACATCATCATTTGCAACAAGCAAAAGGTTGGAGCCGACAAAGCTGTTCCACTGTGTAGCAACTTGACCGTGAATCAAGCGATTATCAATACGAGTAAGTAAAATATTTGGCATAATAATGACCTTTCTTAATAGAGAATAGGAACCTGTTTGTTCGTATTCAAATTTTATTTAATACCCTAGAAACTAGGAAAATGAACGTTTTACAATATCTGCGTGATGGCATAACGTGAAACTCTAATCACCAACTTATCCGCAAGCTTTATGCGACAGAACTCTTCGTCTAAATCAGTAATAACTCCTGTCAAGCCGCCACTAAACATGACCTCACTTCCTACGGCAAGATTCTGATGCAACTCGGCGATAACTTTCTTACGCTTGCTAAACTGCAGACCACTAACAATGCTATAAAAAGCACCGCCTAGAAGAATAAAACCAATAAAGACAAGTGAACTGTTGATAATAAATTGTGCCGTCATTCAAATGCCATCGCTTTCTTCAACTTCTGGCATTTTTTTGCCAAGCGCTAGGTCAAGAGTGACACCATCTTTAGCTGTTGAAACAGATAAATCAAGCATTAAATCAACCTCTGTTCCCATCATTCCTTGAGAAACAAACTCAATCAGCATGGGAAGATTCGTGCCCGTAAAAATATGTACCTTTTCATTATCACCCTTAGCTATCATTGCTTTATTAAAAGGTGTCCCTCCAAGTAAGTCCGTAAAAATGGCTACTTCTTCACCATTTTTACAAAAATCATTTAAAGCCTCTTGATACTCTTCAAGGTTTGTTGCTTCATCAAAAGTAAGTGTGAGTAAGTCTGCCTGTGGTCCGGTAATTAATTCAACCGCACTCTTCATGCCTTCTGCAAAATGCGCATGCCCAGAAATTAAAGCTTTCATCATTTCTCCTTGTCTTCTCAATTTAGTTTTATTATAAGCTATGAATTATAGGAAATTTTTCCAAATAAGACCTATATTTTTGGTAAATTTTCCCGAATTAACCGCTTACAACTATGTTTTGTCTTTATATACTTTCGCGTTTTAAGACGACATGACCTGTTCACCATTGACGTAGACTTCTGAAAGTTCCATATTGGACTTTAAAACGATAAAGTCAGCATTATAGCTTTCTTTAATTTGACCACAGCGGTCATCAATATTAACAGACTTGGCAGCAGTTAAGGTCGCCATCATAAGAGCTTCCTGCGCTGTTGCAATTCCCCAATCTACTACGTTTTTAACCGCATCCTTCAACATGAGGATAGAGCCAGCCAAACTATTTCCTTCTTTAAGATGAGCAGCGCCTCCTTCAACACGTACAGGAAATTCTCCCAACATGTAATCTCCATCGGGCATTCCTGCAGCACGCATCGCATCGGTAATCAGGACCGTGTGCGATGCACTCTTACTTTGAATTAATATTTTAGCCGCTGTCGGATGAACATGATGTCCGTCACAGATAAGCTCGGCATATGTATTCGGAAGGCTCAGTGCCGCACCAACCATTCCGGGTTCCCGATGGTTAAAGGGACTCATGCCATTAAATGTATGGACAAAGACAGTAGCACCTGCTTCTACTGCTGCTGTTGCTTGAGTTAAAGTAGCGTTAGAGTGTCCCAAAGCAACCGTGATTCCTCGATTTGTTAAAGCTCGGATAAATTCGATACTTCCTTCTCTTTCAGGTGCAACGGCTATTTTTCGAATCATACCATGCGCCGCTTGGTTCCAATTTTCAAATTCTTGCACATTTGGATCTGTCATATAAGCGGGATTTTGCGCACCTTTATGTTGAGTAGTAAAGTATGGTCCTTCAAAGAAAAGACCTTGTATTTTGGCCCCTGTAACTGCTGGCTTATAATTTCCAACTACTTCGCAGACTTCTCTGAGGCGCTCATGTTCCCCTGTTAATGGTGTAGCTATCCAAGAAGTCACACCTCCTCTAAGTAAACCCTGACTCATCTTATCAAGCAACTCTGACTCTCCGTCCATCACATCTGCGCCATCGAAACCATGTATATGTGTTTCCACCAATCCTGGCGCAATCCAGTATCCTGTATAATCTTTGACCTCAGCATCTTCAGGAACTTCTTGCATGTGTTTGCCAAATTTACCCGCTTTAATTTCTAAATAGCCACCACTGAGCGTATGATAAGGATAAAAAAATTTATCTGCTTTAATATAGTAAGTCATACCTTGCCTCCATTTATCTTTTTTCTTAGTATAAATCAGAAATAAGGGGAAAATTTTCCAAAAAGTCCCTTATGTAAGTGGAAAATTTTCCCAAAAAAAGCAGAGATTTTATCTTCTCTGCTTGTCTTATTTAATCTTCACGAATCGGTGCTAAATTTTTGTAAAGGGCAAAAGCATCCAACAAGATACGATTCACAACTTGTAAACATAGGCGACTCCCCACGTCTAAACCAAAATTAATCGTTTTTTGAGTTGATTTGTAAGCATGGATGTAAACATCAGCTTGACTTCCAATGGCACTCGGCATTGCTCCCACGAGTGCAATAATCTTTGCTCCCCGATTCTTCGCTTTATGAAGTGCTTGTACAATCTCAGGTGTTTCACCACTCAAAGAAAAGGCAACGATGAGATAATCACGGTTGGCTTTACTTGCAAAATACTGCATATAGTCAAAATCATCGTGAATAACACAAAGTTTTCCAAAAAGTTGCAGCTTATCCATCATTTCCCGTGCAACATTAGCACTCAGCCCTGCACAAAAAATCATAATTTTGCTATGATGATCAATCAACTTAATAGCAGCTTCAATATCATCCGCTGAAAGTTGATTAATCGTCCGTGTAATTTCTATTTCATTTTTACGGATCGCCTGATTAACCTCTTTTGAAAAGCCATTTTTTCGGCGCTCGTTTTTGGTATTACGAATAGTTTGTTTAAAGTCAGAATAACCATCGTAGCCCATTTTTTTCAAGGTTCTATTAACTGTGGAAACACTGACATGTGATTCTGTTGCCAATATCGAGATAGATAGATTAGGAATCCGATTTAAATTATCTTGAATATGATTCCAACAATACGACTCTGCTTCACTTAAGGTTTTCAATTGTCACTCCTTTAACTTCAAAACTTGTATTTTCGAGCATTTCAAGTCAATATTTTTCATAATTTTCAAAAAGATACTCTAAATCATCAATTGTCTTCAAAAGCTCCTGACCGATATTGGTATCTTTAACACAGGTTCTTTCCTCTACTCGATCAACCAATCGCTTGACACTTACAATATCGCTGCCGTCTTCGACAGCTGCTTTTATCGTTTTAAAAGGCTCATGAGCTGCCAACTGCATACCATAGCTGTTATAAAGCAAAGTGTATCCCGCAATTCCAGTTTCTTTTTGGTAAGGCTTAGAAAAACCGCCATCAATTACAATCAGTTTACCACCAGCTTTGATTGGTTCTTCACCTTTCTTTTCTTTAACCGGTGTATGTCCATTGATGACATGCCCTTTTTCATCCATACCAAAATTTTTCAAGATACGACTAATCGTCTCTGGCTCTTCTCTTAGACGATAGTAAGGATTTTTCTTTTCCACATGTGTTGCTTTATCCGCAATATAATAACGCTCAAAAGTGGTCATCGCTTCTTTACCAAAAAGTGAAGAATATTCTCCCACCCACAGATACCAGAGTAAGTCTGTAGATAAATCTTCTTTCACATCAGGATGCGCCAAACTCTTTCTCACATGATCTTCAAAAAGATCGAGCAATTCGCGCCCAGAATAAGCTTCTCCTTCAAGTCTGAAACACTTGAAGTCCCCGTTTTCATGGAGAGGAAGGCAACCATGAATCAATAAATTGCCATTGTAGGAAAGATACATTGAACCTTTTTCTAAAAGAAAATCAATATGTTTTTTGAGTTTTTGGGAAGCCTGAAAATTTTTCAGCAGTTTTTTCAGTAAGATTTCTTCCTCGGCTGTTAACTGCTCCGGTTGAACTGGATCAACCGTGGGTGCCTGAAATTCCTGTAAATCGTACTGTTTGCCTTTGAGCGTGATACGTTCTTCATCATAATTAATAAAATGCAAGACATCACGCTCTTCCAGATGAAAATCTGGGCGTCGTGCAATTAATTGACTTTCTAACTTGAACTGTAGGATTGCTGTTGCTTGTTGGAGTTTATTGAGCAAGTCACACTCGTCCTGTGACAGATATTCTCCTTCCGTCAAACGAGGGACAAAGACTGGACTGGGCTCATAATACCGCTCCGCATATTCAATCAGCGGACGTAAGTTAATCCCATATGAATCTTCAAGAATATCCAGGTTACCATAACGAGAGCTGATCCGAATAACGTTCATCATCGCAAGCGGTGAACCTGCAATAGCTGCCATCCAGATAATATCATGGTTGCCCCATTGAACATCCACCGAAGGCATACTTATCAGTCGATCGATAATTTTATCAGGAAAAGGGCCACGATCATAAATATCTCCCACCACATGTAAATGATCAACTGTCAAACGTCTCACACTATCCGCCAATGCAATAATTAAGTTCGGAAGTTCACCCAGATGTTGAAGCTTTTCAATAATAGAGTCAAAATAAGCACGTTTTTCTGAACTCGACTCAACCTCATGTTTTAATTCCTCCAGAATATAGCGGAATTTTTCTGGAAAAGCTTTACGTACTTTCGACCGTGTATATTTTTTACCTGCAAAACGGGCGAGTTTCAATAAGGAAATCAGTTTCTCACGGCAATAATATGCAAATATATCCTGCGAAAGCTGACTTTCTTTGGAAACCAGCTTTTCTTCTGGGTAATAAATTAAAGTTGCAAGCTCTGAAATCTCGGTAGGATCTAAGTCAGGAAAGCATTCGAGGAGTTTTTCTTTAATCGAACCTGAGCCATTACGCAAGACATGATTAAAAGCATCGTATTCCCCATGTATGTCACTCACAAAATGTTCTGTACCTTTAGGAAGTTCACAAATTGCGCTGAGGTTTATGATTTCGGTTAAAACTGCTTCTTTGGATACAAACTGTTCTTTCAGCAGCTTATAGTACTTTTCATCCATGATCTGTTTTCTCCTCTAATTATTGATTATTGATAAAAGCAACATGCCTATATTATATTATTTTTAACATTTTTAGTAAAGCGCTTTCTCAAACAATAACTATTTCTTCATTCTTTTCACAATAAAAGTGTGAGATTTAGACATGGATGCTAAAAACAATTCTTAGTCAAACATTTACAACATAATCAGGTCATATTAAGCCTATTTTACTTCTTAAGTGTCAAAATTCGCTTCAAATTAATCATACATACTTTTGTGGTAACTTGTATATTTATACAAAAACTAGATTAAGACCATTGTAACCATGCCAATTCTTAAGCCCCATCTTATAACGCTCTTTTAATTTAAATTCAAAGGCAGTCATTTTTTGGAAAACCTTTTCTACTTTTGGCTCCTTTAAGAGATTACTTTTATACTATAAGTTTTATGTCTGGTACACTTTTATAGCAATATTCTAGTAAAGGACATATTTTATATTTTTCAATATCAAAGTAGCAGGTAGCCCCTTAGTTTTTTAGTGTTTTTCTTTCCTCATTGTTATATTCCCTTCTGAGCAAACAAGCATTTCAATGTCTTTATTATATTTTTAAATTCTTTCTGAGGTATCTGTTAGAAATAGTCGGCTTAAGGTTTTAGGCTCTGTGCTTTAAGATACTCAATACTCTTCTTAAGAGTATAGGTGGAGCTATACTATAAAAGTAGACACTAATATGTGTGTTATAATCTGTCTAATAAGACACAAAATGAAAGGACTTTTATGTCAGGCTTTAAACGTTACGACGAAGATTTCAAACAATCCTTAGTCAACCTCTATCAAACAGGTAAAACTCAATCCGAACTCTGTAAAGACTATGGAGTCTCCGTTTCTGCTCTTGCAAAATGGATCAAGCAGTATTCTCAAGTTCGTCTTGAAGATAATACAGTAACTGCCAAACAAATTCAAGAATTACAAAAGCGTAATGCTCAATTAGAAGAGGAAAATCTGATCTTAAAAAAAGCGAGTGCCATATTCATGCAAAACTCCAAGTGAGATTAAAAGCAGTCTATAGACTCCGATTTGAACACACGACAGTCATGCTCTGTCGTGTTTTACATGTCAATCGTTCCACTTACTATAATTTCATTAACAAGAAGCCCTCAAAGCGTGAAATAGAAAATCAATGCTTGAGAAAATTACTCCTTGAGATTTATATGAAAGCCAAGAAAAGAATTGGAACCAGAGCTTTTAAAATCATTCTTCTGCGTGATTATGGCGTTAATATTTCTGAAGGACGTATCTTACGACTTCTCAAGTCTATGACACTCCCTAAAATGTCAACGATTAAACCTCGCTTTAAATCAAACCACTCTCCTGCATTTTCATCTGATAATCTACTCAAACAAGAATTTAACCCGAAGTCCCCGAATCAAGTGTGGACAACCAACTTCACTTATATTTCTATAGGATCTAAACGACACGTTTATCTCTGCGCTATTTTTGACCTCTACTCTAGGAAATGCATCGCTTGGAAAGTAAGTGATAGAATTGATTCTAAGCTCGCATGTGATACCTTAGAGATCGCTCTAAAGAAAAGAAAACCTAAAGAACCAATCATTTTCCATTCTGATCAAGGCAGCCAATTTAAATCAGCTTCCTTTAGAAAAATATTGGATGAACATCAGTTGCTGGCTTCTTACTCCAAACCTGGATATCCTTATGATAATGCCGTGACTGAGGTCTTTTTCAAGTACCTGAAACAGCGGGAAATTAATCGAAGAACTTATCACTCCATTCAAGAAGTACAACTCTCTTGCTTCGAATACATTGAACAATTCTATAACAACTATAACCCTCATTCTGCTAACAATGGATTAACTCCAAATCAGAAGGAAGAGAACTATTTTAAGAAAATATAGCTCATTTTCTGTCTAAATATTTGACATTAGTCCAAGGCCACATCACCTATTACTCTCTATTTCAATACCATTCGATATAGTTTTTCTACAAATTCTGACAAATGATCCCTTCCGATTTTTCTCCATTAGTAACAGTGATTGCAGCTTATAGTGGTAATCCTGTTTTCAGTCATTACAATATGTGACTTAATACCAAAGAAAGAGGAAGAGTCACTTTTATTTCCAAGAAATGCATCATCTAATTTCAAAAGACAAAATCCTCCGTGACACTAAAAAAAACGCTAAATATTTTGATACAACTAAAGATTATCTACTCGGTAACACTACTGCTAGAGATTATGATCATAAACGTCTTGATAAAAAGCTTTGATAATTCAAAAAGATTCGACGAAAGTCCCCATGATGACGAGGATAAAGGAAAATAACTTTTTGATATATAAAGTATAAAGATAATTATATTGTCGTTCAAGCTCGACTACCTGAATAAGAAGAATTACAAGAAGTCTTACATGAGTTAAAATATATGAAACACAGAGGCATTTTTTACAATTCTTTACAAATACTAAAAATATATGCTTCAACAAATAAAGATAATATATCAAACTTAATACCTTTACAACTTATTATATTAAAAATAACAATATAAATTTTTTTATAATACGATATAATTGTTTTAGAATAAAATAAGCTTAAGATAGTGTAACACTCATACTAGAAACTTTTTATGTTCACTTCCTTTTATTTTATGCTTTGATCCATAAACAACACACAACACTATATCGATTACTTTACATTACGAAGCCCCAAATTTTTGAGAGTGTAAAAAGAGAACAATACCTAACGGAATTGCTCTCTTCGGATTTTTTATCTCTACAGCATTTGCTGAAATCGAATCAAATCTAATATATGCAAGAAAAATCAGCGATACTTCTGACAATATTCCAGATGTCCCAAACAACTCCTGAACCAAGATTATATTTAGGAATAAAATAGACAAAATTCCCAGGTTTTATCACTGTAATCCCAACAGCTAAAGGTAACTATTGCTAAAATTTGTGTCACTCTTCTTGAACTATTTAATACGCGCCAAACAAGAACGGATGGGTGGAAGACGAAAAATAATAACCAAAGAAATAATATCCCTTACGCCTACCTTCCCCTGTTTAATTTGCAAGGATAGCTGGTAGATGAATATTTTAGAGGATTAATATTTGTTGGAAAGCAGCTGAAAATCCTATTCCAACGAAAGACTGAGCAAGTAAAGTCCACCTGGCTATCCCTCCAACTCCTTCTCCGATCAGCCAAACTTGGATAATCCTCCAAAGAAGGATATGAGTCAGCTTAGACATAAAAAAAACCACTATTACAGTGGAAATTATGAAAGATAACATACTATTACAAGAAAAATAGTACACACCTAGAATATCAAAAATCTCTCTGAACTTCAATTTTGACGCACACTGATTTATAGAAAAGTAAAATATCCGCACTAATAGGCATTTTAGCTGTGCTCTCATTTTTCACACACTAATACTATAAGAATAAATAAGTTCAAAACCTCTCTATTACACTTGAAGCAACAAAG
>NZ_KQ968943.1:81012-92615 GCF_001578715.1 Lactococcus sp. DD01
AAAACTTTGTCTGTAGTATATTAAAATACCCACATAAACCGAACATTTTAAAACTATTGTAAGAGCTGTTGTGCTCTTACAATCACTACACTTTTAGACTTAGAATTCTTAAGCAAATAATGATTTACTTTAATTATTTGTTTCTTCTACTTAAAGGTTCTCTCTCTTTACTATAAGACGAGAGAACAATGCTTTTGAAAGAGAGCTCTTTTATTCCATTATTAAGGATCTCAATAGAATAAGCATATGCTTTCTTTGGATAAGTAAAGTCTCCTTCGCTATCCGCTATCAATTGTGTACCAATTATTTCTTGTGCACGGGTGTAAAAAGTTATTTTAAGTAATGCTGATGGCTTGGGAGCCGATTCCGCATCCAGTTTGACCTGATAGGCTTTCCCTCGTTCCAAAAGTGGCAGCTCTAAAAAGCCTCGCCTCCCCTGATAATTCGAGTTGGAAATCCATTTAACAATTGTCGCTCCGGGCGAAAGCATGGTGTTATTGAAACGGACAATATTATTCGAATCGAGATACTCAATCGTAGATCCATGTTTATAGTAGTCCATCATTTCTGGAGACCATTTCACTTCAAATTTCATAGCTCAATCCCCTTTATGCGGTGAAATTGTTCTCTAAGTATCCGCTTATACTGACTCAAAAACCATTCATTAATGGCTGGAGAATTGTCATTATGTCGACCAGGTATACCTTTACTAATAATAGATGCCTCACTTTCACTAAGGTGAGCAGTGATATCCTTGTACGCATGGACATCATAATCATCATTCATCATATAAGCAACAATAAATCGCGTGGCATCAAACTTCCCCTCTGAAAACTGCAGCCAGAAGCGTTGGTTTAAGTTCTCTACAGCTTCTTTTGTGAGACTTCCCTCTAAAGATTTTAGAATATCAAGGGAGGTTGGGAATCCTCCTGGACGTACCAGTTGTTCATTATACGCAATATCTCCAACATTTACTAGAGGCTTTCCGACAATAACATGCCCGGGTTCCAGCCGACTAGCATAATAAAGAGCCCCGTAGGTTCCCATTGAAAGACCCGATAACACCAACTCTTCTTTTGAAAATCCAAGGTAATCCAAATGCTTTTGAATCACATCCGTGAGTTTGTCTTCTAAACTCGAGCTTCCCATATAGAAAGAGCCTCCTTCAAGTCTTGGGTCTGTGATTAAGAGAAAAGGGGCTCCGAGTGCTTTCATCATAAAGAAGCCTTCAAACCCTTCGGCAGAACGATATCCCGAAAAATAAACATTCAAAGGAGGTTTTAAGTCTGCAGGATTAAAATAATAGAAAAGTTCTTGATTATTCTCATCAGTAATTTTCTTTCCACCTAGGATGTATTCCCCATATTGATAACGAGTATCTCTAAAATGAAGAGGACCAACACGCAATACGCCCTGACCTTTTGCGCTAAGAAATACACTCAAATAACCAATATTATTTTCATAAGGAACTTCAATCCCCCTTTTCACTTCTTCTTGGCTATATGTACACCTCTCCATTACCTCACTGCCTCCCTCTCTTATCTTCAAAAGCGTGAGGCTGATTTCTACAGTTGGATCTTTTACAAACTCAAGCCAAATTTTCTTCGAGCGCCCATACATTCCTATATTACGTTGCCACATCAATAAAGGTTGCCTTTTAATAACGTCATAGCTCCCTTCTAACATAAGGTAAGATTCACCAAGAACTTTATTTTGTCCCTTAAATTTCTGATTTACATGTATTGTATTCGTATGGAGTTTTGAACCCATCTGTCCAGAGAAAAAATTATTTTTTATTTCATCAATAACATTTCTTGCCTGGCGTGTATCTATAAAATAAGGGATCTTTTTCTTTTTGAACGTATCTGAAACCTCGTCTTTTAAATTACAATCGATAATAATCCCATACACGTCAATAAGATTTTCAAGAGCTTTTATTACTTCTTCATCTATTTTCTCTGTACATAGGACTGCGTCAAAAGGTTTTTGGGTCTTTTTCAAAAGATCATCTATCTCTTGTTGGGTAGTTTTCTCTACATTAATGGAGGTCCAGTCAAGTAAATCCCAATCATTTGCTGAGAATTCTTCTTTCAAACTTTTTTCTCCAAGATGTAGGACTCTAATTTTTTTCTTCATACATTTATTCCTATAATGTCACACAGTTTCTCTCTCAATTTCCAGCCCGAGTACTGTTTAATTTGCTGGGCAGAATAGGCTCTCGCCTCCTGCCAATGACGTAAAGTATCAAGATAGTAGCTCAAGACGGAATTCAGCTGATTGATATCTTGAAGTACCTTTCCATTCTTTCCATCATGAATATACTCCCCTTCACTTTTATTGATTTGCGGTATTGCTGCACTAATTCCAGCAATTTGTGTAAAGAGGTCAGGGGTATTGGACAAGTCAATAATCACTCTTGCTTCATGAATTATTTTAAATAGGGAATCTTCATTCGCAAAACTTTGAATGCTCCACAACTCTTTAAGCTGACGCACAAGATAAAGTTGGGGGTACTGATTGTCAAGTTTTTCCTCATCAATTGTATTTTCTTTTTTTATAATAGGTTTAGCTTGAGAAAGTACTTCCATTTCCAAGGCAAAGCGCTCATATAAGCATTGATTGATAAGCTCTTCAACTTTTTCTTTCCCAACATTATTTTCTATACGAACAATAACTCTAAAAGAACGTTGATTACTTTCTCCCTCAAGAATAGCTGTCATATAACCCACAAGCCCTTCTATTATTTGAGAGAGCTCCTCTTCTTCCACACTTCTTCCTTCAAGGTATATAACTTCTTCTTTTATTTCCTGAGAAATACTTAATTCAAATCTTGTATCATAAGGGGTTAGATGGAATATTTTACTTGAAGCCGCTTCTGTCACAATTGATTTCAACTGCTGAAAAGAAGCTTCCGTATCCACGATAAGTGCCTTAGATTGATTTAACAAACCCACAAGGATATTTTTCCTCTTTTCCTCCTGCAAAGATAAACGATTTTGAAAAAGAGAGAGTGTACTGTTTTTTAAATATGAACTCTTTTTGAGTTCCTCAATATTTTTATCTGTCACACTCATCACTATGGCATCCTCTTCTTTTAAATTTTTTAGGAGCCCATCTAGTATTTCAAATTGAAGTTCTTCTTTACTTTTATAACAGCCTTTTGACATGCCTTTCATATTTTCTTTATTAAGCTCGCACCTTCCGTCATCTTCGAATTCTCTGATGATCCAGTTTCCTCTATCATCCAGTAAATCCGTATAGATATGAGTTTTTCCTTCATATATTTTTCGATTAGAGAGAAATCCCCTGTCATCGTACACCTCTACCTTACTGAGATTCTTTCCTGAATAATGGCTCACTTCTAGAATTTGTGACCCCCTCCCCAAAGTAACTGTCCCAATTAACGCCTCCTCAAGATAAACCAAGATATTAAATGGTGTGTAAACAAAGTAAGACTCGTTGGGAAAAGACAAATCAGAAAAATTTACTGATTTTTGATACATAGGCCCTGACAATTGCAACTTATCATAAAGATAAACATAGTTACTTTCTAGCAAATCGAACTGATGAAGAAAATAGTGTAATTCAGGATTATAATTCAAAACGATTACCTTATAGTCTTGATCAGAATCCATAAAAGTACTAATCTGTCCTGTAAGATCATCCGTATTCAAATGATGAATCTGTTCTTTTTCCCAAGCCGGGATAAAATAAATCATTGTTTCTTCCTTTCCTCGCTATAAAATAGCTTGATAATCATTTCTATGATAAAGTGTTGTCACTTGTGTCCGAATTTCTTTCATGAGAATCATAAGAATCATCCATGTTGGAATTAAATGAGCCCACATACTTGCCTCAGGATAATAAATAGCCACAATCATGGGAACTCCTATGATTAAAGCGTTTGTAAATGCTGCTATAGTAGCCATTATACTCACTTGCTTAAATAAGAAACGTTCTGTGTTTTTCCCTGGATATACATTATTGAAATAATCCCCACTTTTCTTAAGGGATTCTGAGATCTCCTTGTAATCAATATTAACATAGGAGAATCCAAAGGTGAGTAACATTAAACTAATGACTAAAAGAGTTACCCCCAAAACATGATTTAATTGAATTTCTTGATAGAGTTGTTCAAAAAACTTAGAATCAAACTGTTTGTTAATCAAATATAATACATATTGTGGCAATAAAACTATACTAAAGGCAAACATAAAGGGCATTCCTCCAGCAGGATTAGTCGGAATAGGAAGATAAGCTTTTGAAGCAACCTCCCCCTCCATCATAACACGATTAATTTGTAGTCTTCGCTCCCCTTGATAGAATCGAAAGACGAAATAGGAACCCAAAACAAGAAGTAATGCTCCTGGAAGTAAGTGACTCAAAGACTCTTGCCATCCTCTTGTTGTTACTTCACTGATAATTTTTGTCGGCCAACTTCTTAAAATACTAACTAAAATAATAATCGTTGGCCCCCCTATTCCATATTGGCTGTTCAAATTTCCAAGCCAAACAAGTATTGCCATTCCGGTCACGAGAAGAAGTACTAGAGCTACACTTGGTACTGTCGTAGACGGATCGTCAAGCGTTTTTGCTTGAGCAATGATTGTAAAGCTTTGAACTGCCGCTAATAAGAGGCTCATGATAAATTTGATACGGTAGCTTTGAGCTTGGGTTAAGTTTTTTATATGAAAGAGGTTGGTTACCATTAATACTCGCCAGAAAATTAAAGCAGACATCCACGGGCCAAGTCCTAATGAAAACAAGGAAATACGACTTAATGATAATCCTGTCATACTCAATACCCATCCTACATTCGTTGTGCTTGTAAGGTCTTGGTATAAATCACTAAGATTTACCCCTGGAACAATAATACTCAGCCCCAGAAGATAAACCAAAACTATCATCAAAGAAAACGAAACCTTTTTATAGGTTAATTTTTTATAAGTTTTTTCGTTCATTTTATTTTCCTGTTTCTTTTATATTTTCAATCTTTTTACTACTGAAGAATACTTGTCAAAATTCGAACTAAACCAATAAGTATCCCTGAGAGTAATACAAGTGAAGTGATCACCACTATTTTATTGACCGGCTTCTTCTTTGTTTTCAAGGTTACTTCTTTTTTGATCTCCTCTTGTTTTTTTTTATCTTTAGTAGAATTGGATTTTGATTTTTCATTTCAATATTTCCTTATAATTTTCAACAGTAGCCTGTCCAGCAGCCCATCTTTGGATAGCTAATACATCACGATATTCTTTAACATCTTGACTTACTTTAAGAATTTTTTGAACAAACTGGTTAACTTGTTGCATTTCGAAAATATTTTCACTACAAATATATCTCTTGTTATGTAGCGTTTCTTTAAAAGCAAAAATAAGTTTATTGTTTTCGAAAGCTCTTCGAATCACTTGTTCTACTTCATTACCATAGTTAATGTCAAAATAGAAACTATTCTTCTGAAAAAGATGTTCAAGTTCTTTTTCTTCAATTGCAGGATACAAAGCCACGTTCGAATATTTATCGTAGTCTAAAAGGCGGTTTGACATTGCTGTCCTTGCGGCAATATGAAACTGATGATGGGGAAGCGCCTCAATAAGATACTCTATATTTGCAATTTGATCCGAATTTGTAACGATTAAAACTGAGCGTGCTACAGGATTCCGTTCTTTGAGATCATAAATATAACCTAGATAATTCAATTGTACCTTTGTATCAAACCGTTCATGTGCTTGTTGTTTAATTCGTAAGTACTCTTCTCGATCCTGTATAACAATTTTTGTAGTTGCTGAATGTTTGTCATTTAAAAGCAAGGACATATTCCCCGGTATACTTGAAGAAATTTCTTGCCAAAACAAAGTGTGCTGGTAAATTTTTTGTGGGTATTTCGCCTTAAAAGCTTGTGTAATAAAGAAAGGCATAGCAAGCGAGTTATACAATATCTTTGTGTAATCTAATCCTGAAACTTCAAAATAAAACATTATGAAATCCACAAATTTTTCAAAAATATACTTTGTATTCTCAAAATTGACTTGGATTGTCCCTGTGATATGGTTGAACAAAAGTACTTCTTGATTTTTTTCACTAAAATAAGTAGTTAAAATCAATTGTCCATCACTGTAACTCTTACGCCCAAATAACTTTCCAAATTGATTATATAAATCAGTGGAACGAACCTTTTCCTGTTCATTTAACCATTCCACAGCTTTAACTACCCGGTAATCCCCACGTCGTTGACTATATAAGATTCTTCCTTTTTTCTTATATCCTTCAAAAATTTCCGCCTTCTGCCCATCACCTTTAATTTCCCAATAGTAAGGTACTTCTAGTTCATTAAAAAATTTAGGCGTCCCCTTTTGATATTTTGAAGATGCTTGGGTAAAATACTGAATTGGAGAGGTAATATTTTCAGGAAGATAACCATCATCATTAAGAACAACAGTTGTATGCGTATATCCTGCTTTATTTAATGAATTACACAAATCTTTCTCTTTCTCTAAGTAATTTTCAAATAAATTAATCATTAATCATTTCCTTTTCTAACTCTAGCCAAAGTTTTTGAATTTCTTTTGTAAGATAAGGTTTAGCAATTGCATAAGATTCTTTTCTCATTTCCTTCAGCTTCGTCTCATTTTGTTTATACATTTGAACAATGGCTTGAGCAATATTTGAAATATTGAGAGCAACATCATTTTTGATATAGTTAACTAGACTTCCATTTACTCCGTCCTCAATAAAGGTTTGATTACCATAACGTACATCAAAACCAATCATCCTATTCCCTGAACCAACAGCTTCCAGTAAAGTGAGGCCAAACCCTTCGCTTGTCGAAGTCGAAACATAAGTACCGTAGTTTTTGTAAATTTCGTCTAATTTATGTTGCCCTTTGAGTTGAATAAATTCTTGTGCATCAAGATCTTGAATAAGTTTACGTAACTTTTCTTCTTCTCCACCTCTGCCATAAATATCAAGTTTCAATTGTGGGACTTCTTTTTGGGCTTTTACTACTGCTTTTATCAACCAATCTAAATGTTTTTCACTTGCCAGACGTGAAGCTGTAATGAGGGAAGGCTCGTCTCTCTTTTCTTTTCGGCGAAGTCGATTGATGCTCCCCACAGGAATTGTAAATACTTTAATATTTCCTTTACTATAATCTTTAAACTGCTGCTCAAGAATAGCCTTTTGTTTTTGTGTTGCGGTAATAAAGAAGTCAATTACCTTTGCATTTTCAAATTGATAATCGTAATAGTTATTCCATAGTATTTTTTCTTTGGTCGTTAGAGGTTCATTAAAGTGCTCCGCATGGATAACAACCCCTAATTTTGCTCTGCCTTTATTACCTTTAATAATTTGTGGCCCCATTCCTGTAGAGCGATCTACAATAATAATATCTTTCTCAGAGAGATTGAGTTGTTCTACAAAGTATACAATAAGCTCTTCTCGAGAATAAATGGTGAAATCTTTAAAAATATAAAGACTTTGTTTACCATTTAGAAGCTCATCATAGGCAATTGATCCATCTTCATTAAAGAATCGTCGTTGATAAAGATTCGCACTTCCCTTATTGGGTTTAAAATATTCTGAAAATGTTCTTACATAGCTAAAGTAATCCCTCTGAATGAGTTTTCCTCCAACAATCGTTTCTGTTTTGAACACTTTTTCCTCATCCTCATCTCTTGTAAAGAACGCGGTCAAACGTAAATGGTTTTCCTCAAAATAGTAGGTAATTGAATGCTTACTTCTTTGTTCTTCTTTAGCAGGACTCGTAAATTCTGCCTCTAAATCTTTTAAAGTAAAAGTTGTAGGACTAATCTTTACATCTGTAAAATATTGATAAAGCCAAATAACCTCCGAGTCAACAAAACCAATATTTTTTGTCATAGGTTGTATATTTTCATAAAACATACTCGTAAAAATAAATTTTGACTTTTGTTTGTTCTTTTTCAACAAATTTGAGCGATATGCCTGTGCATACTCTACACCACTACTTGCCCAACCAATACCTATATTAAAATTATAAATTGTCATTTCTTCTCATCTTTCATAAAAATAGTTTTTCTTGAATTTCTACAAGCATTTTTCTTGTAAAAAATCCTTCTTTAATCAGATTCCCAATATTTTTTACATTCTCTACCATAACATTGTACTCTTCCTCCGTCACAGACTTAAGATAATCTACCGCTTCATCTAAAGTGTCTACTGCAATACCTAAGTGATAGTCTGTCACAAAACTTTCTTTAGCTATACCTTTATTTACGATAAGAGGCAGACCTGCAGCTAAATAAGTACTAAATTTGAATGAAACATTCATCTCTGAATATTCTCTCTCATACTGATTTTCAATATTTTCACTCCAAACAAGACCATAACCTCCCCTATTTAGAGTGCGAAGAAGTTGGTCCTCTGGCATCCATCCCATCAATTTCATATTACCTTCGGCTTGAACATCCCCATTACTATAAACTTCTAATGGAATCTCATTTTTCCAATCTTTGACAAACGGAAAACGGGTTATATTTCCTAAAAATTTAAGCTTACGCTGAAACTGTGGAGAATTTGTTAATGTGAGTGGTGTTACATGATCCCACACCCCTTGAATGAGAACGGGTTGTGTGAGACCATTCTCGATCAGAACTTCTTTCATTTTTATCGATGGAACAATAACAAGATTCGCAAGATTGTAAGCTTCTAGGTACTGATCAAACAAGTATGCATTATTTGCGAACATTAAGGGCACAAAATCATGAATAAAGACAACAAGTTTATTTACTTTTCCTCGTAATGCTTCTAAAAAATATTTATCAAATGCAATTCCATTCCATGATGGCATTTGTGCAATCGCAAGTGAATCTTGAGAAACTGAAGCTAATATACCTTCTATTCTTTTCAACTTTTCTTCTTCAGTGTCACTAGCTACTGGATAAGCACCAATGCTTATCTCTTTATAGCCTAAATTTTTTGCAACCTCAGTAATCATATTTTGAGCTACCATAGCCGTACTTTGAGGACTTTGTCCATATAAATTTGTAATATATTTTTTCATTTTTGCTGTCCTTTCTTCTATGGGAAAGTGACGATCAACTCCCCCTTTTTAATTTCAAACATACTTAGAGCGACATTTTTCAAGATAAGCGCTGTTAATTTATTTCTTGAGTCTTCAAAACTTCTTTGCGCCTCTTTTTCATACTCTACAATTGCCTTTTTTTGTGCGACAGTTCTTGGCTGAACCGCAAACCTCAATTGATTTAAGAGATTTATTTGAGTACTCCAAGAGACATCTATCGATTTAAGCATGGACAATTTCAAGTATTGAAGAAATGCTTGTTCATCATTGAGTAATTTTTGCTTTTCTTCTAAATTACTTTTCAGCCGTTCAAAAATAAAATCTTGTGCTTCTTCTTTTGTCGCTAATTCTTGAGTAAGCTGTTTATATTTAAAGTTATAGTCAATATTATCTAAAATATAGCGTTGCAACTCTCGCTTATCATAGCCCTTTTCTTTAGTAAATCTAGCAATTGCTTTTTTTGATTTTTCATAAAAAAGTTCTAAAGCATCTTTTGAGGCATCTAGTTCTATAATTTGTATGCGACTTTTATTGATGGCTTGTTTCTGTAATTTTAAAACTTTATCAAACTGAAGTGCATTTATTCTCTCTGAATAAGCTTTATCTTCTGAGAGTTTTTGGGCATTACTAAAGGCTTTTTTTATTCTTCTACTCTTTATTGGTTTGAAAGAATTTTTTTTGCGATTGTAATAATTTTGAACCGTATCTTTTGAAAAGTAGCGAATAACATCATCTTCTAATGATTCAAAAGAATAAGCATCCCCTGGTTCTCCTTGCCTTCCTGCTCTTCCTTTTGCCTGCAATTCAATCCTTTGATTTAACATTCGTTCTGTAATAACAACTGCAAGCCCCCCCAAAGCTATAGCCTCTGGATCAATTTTGATATCTGTTCCACGACCAGCCATAGTTGTGGAAATAGTGACTGCACCTTTTTGACCTGCTTCTTGAATTATTTGTGCTTCTTTAGATCCACTTTTTGCATTAAGAATATTATGCGGAATTCCTAAATTGAGAAGATACATTGAAAATAACTCTGATGAGGCAACTGATCCAGTAATAACAAGTATTGGCCGGCCTACTAGATATAAGCTTTTTATTTTTCTTAAAACAGCCTCTGTTTTTGCCTCAAAAGTAACATACTGTTCAGGCTTATGGTCTGTTCGAATCCTTTTTTTATGAGTTCTAACTTTTTTAACAGGTAAATTATAAGTTGCAATAAGTTCCCCTTCTGCCACCTTAGCTGTCCCAGACATTCCTGCAAGTTGACTGAATTGCCGAAAAAGATTTTGATAAGTAATTGAAGAAAGAATTTGCGTTTCTGGTGTGAGTTTAACACCTTCTTTTGCTTGAATAGCTTGATGTAACCCATTTTGTAAGTTTGTACCTTCTAAAATGCGTCCATCTTTATGGTCAAGTAGCTTCACTTTATCGTTTTCTACAAGATAGTCTCTCTCTCTCTTATAAATTTTATGTGCTTTTAGAGCTAAAATAAGATGCTGGTAAATTCCAAAATATTTATTATCCAATAAATCGCTTATTGCAAGATATTCTTTAGCACTCACAATACCTCGTTCTGTCAACCAGACATTTTTTCTTTCCTCATCCAGCTTATAATGCTTATTTTCCTCTAAAGTAGTTACAAGTTGATCTGCAAGGGTGAAATAGTTAGATTGAACTTTAGGATTTCCTGAAATAATTAATGGCGTCTGTGCACTATCCAATAAAATTTCATCAACTTCATCTAATAATGCGTATCGAAAAGGGGGCATAAAACGTTCTTCCTCTTTTGAGGCTAACCCATCGATTAAATAATCAAATCCAAGTGTACTGTTTGATGTATAGATAATATCAGCAGCATAAGTTTCTCTTCTTCTCTCATGATCAAATTTTTTTTCTTCTGGGTCGTTTACTCTTGAAACCACATTTAATCCTAACCATTTAAAAACAGGACCAATACGCTCATAATCTCGCTGTGCAAGATAGTCATTTGTAGTGATGAGAAAAGCTTGATCAAGGTAGAGAGCTTTAAGGAATAGAGGCATAGTCGCAACTAAGCTTTTTCCTTCTCCTGTTTTCATTTCAGCAATCTTCCCGTCACATAAAACAAGAGCGCCTAATACTTGTTCATCTGTAGGGTATAGTCCTAAGACACGCTTATTGACTTCACGGACTAATGCAAAGGCTTGAATAAGAATCTTTTCTTCTGGTGATTTTATCTCAATATCTTTCTTTAGTTGGCTAACCTTTCTTTTCAGTTCTTCATCAGACTTCTGCTCAACCCCCTCTCTTTCTTGATTAATTTTTTTTAAGACTTTTTTATAATTCAAACTCTTCCTCCCTTCTATTATATTATTATGTTCAACTTTTTTACTACAAGTTTGTTTCTATAATTTTCGTTCTTTAGAAAATAACACTTGGCCCAAGTGGACCAAGCATTTATTTATCACGAATACTAAAAATTTTCACACAACAGGATCAAGAAACCTCTTCTTGATTTTTTCTTCTCTTTTTACTCATGAGCGTTGCGGAAGCTAAAAGACCA
>NZ_KQ968944.1:0-3660 GCF_001578715.1 Lactococcus sp. DD01
TACTGAAGTTCTTCTTCAGTTTTTTTATTTGTTTTGCGACATGGGACCATGTTGCTCTGCTCGCAAAAGTAATTTTAAGTGCAAGGAGCATAAGAGAAACAGCATGACCTATTTTAGTAGTCATTTTAAATTTTCTCGCTGTGCTATTTTTAAAAAAGGCTTTGGGCTTGTTCCAAATTACTTTGCTTGTCAAAGCCCTAGCCTATAAAAGATAAAATGAATCAAGGTGGGACCACCTTGCTATGCTTGCCAGATAAAAATAGAGAAAGTGGTGAGAAAAAGAGTAGAGATGTTTTTTTAGTGCCTCTCTTTCTTATTAATTTTAAAAATTTAAAGAACAAATAATTTTTAGAAAAGAAGTTTTCATTCGTTATTTTTCTTTGTCAAACACCGACGCGACGAAATAGTGACGACCTTGGCGCAGAAGAGCGCCAAAAGGGAGTGCGTTGGTGAGTGCGAGGTGGAGGACGAGTAAAATAGAATGAAAAAGATAAAGTATGATATAATACTCTTAGGTGTTCAAATTAGTCATAAAAAGTAATGAAAAGAATGTCAATTGTACCCCATTTGGTAACACGGGGTACAGGTAGGTAACAAGATATGCCACCTTAGTTATATCAATGGTTAAAGGCGTTACCTCTTCACTTTAAAATATTTCTATGCTTGAGCGTAAGCATAGCTCCGAGCAAAGCGTAAGGAGTGAGCGTGCGAAAGCATTGGTGGACGAAAAAGTCCACCGTTTACCCCCAGAAAAGCTAATGAGGGGGGTTAGAAGTGACACAACCAGAGATAGACCAGTAAAAATGCACGTCTATCTGGGGGCACCTCAAAAAAAACTATACCAATTTGAAATTATCAGAAGTTGAACAAATGTTCAGCTTCTTTTTATATCTAAAAGCTCATATTTTGCGTTTTAAGCGATTTTAGAGTTCAGTTGGTATAAATCTACCCAAAGACTGCGAGCATCTAAATAGGAGCTTCTGAGAGCTAGTAACGCGACGGAGCGCAAGCGGATAGTAATTGAGGCAGAACGTCACGGAAAAAAGAAGAGAAGTGTACAAGCGGAGCGCCAAAGTTCGAGAGCAGGGAGTTAAAAAATAATTTTCTTTATGGATTGACGAAGTCATTAAAAGTCAGTAGAATAAAGGTATTAAAAGATAAAGGAAATGAAATTATGTCAGCAATTAGCGTAACCCCAGAAGAACTCAAGCAACAGGCACAAGTCTATATCCAGTCAAAAGAACAAATTGAGCAAGCCATCCAACGCGTCAACTCTATGAATTCAACGATTGCGGAAGAATGGAAAGGTCAAGCCTTTCAAGCTTATTTGGAGCAATACAATCAACTGGAACAGAATGTCCGTAAGTTTGAAGAGCTTCTCGAAAGTATCAACCAACAACTCAATAAATATGCGGATACAGTGGCGGAACGTGACGCCCAAGATGCTCAAAGTTTTGGGTTCTAAAGTGGAGTAGCCTTGAGGGCTACTTTTTTTAAAGGATAAAGAAATGAAAAAAAGAAAAAAGGACTAACGATAGGAATATTATCTTTTGTGATAATTACTTTAATCATAGTCGTAGGAGGAAAAATGTATATGAGTAAGAAAGAAAATAATGAAGAGTCAAGTTTGTCGAAGCAACGCCTGGCAGCCCTTTCCTTAAAAAAAGAAGAGCCTTATGTAACAAAAGTGGAATTTATAGGTGAGGGTGAACATCCTGGTGTGGGAGCATCTTGGGTTATTGGGGCAAAGGCTACTATGGGTGGAGAAGTGTTTGATATTTCTCTTGGTACAGAGGGGAATACGGCTATTCATTTCCTCGGTAATGAAGGTAAGAAAAAAAGATATGATGAAATAACGAATAAAGAGTTATCCCATGAATACCCATTAGAGGTGATTTATAGTAATGGAAAACACGAGGTATTAGAATGACTCCAGAAGATTATAAGGTAATAGCAGATGACTCTTATCGAGTAGATAAAAATGTTAGAGATCGAAGACCTCTTTATGCTGGAGATGAGTTTAAGGTAAATGGAAAAAAAATGGGAAGTTCTCAAAACCAAGGATAACCCATTTACAGGCTTTCAAGCTATGGCTGTCGCTCCAGTATCTGATGGGACTAATCCAAGTAATGTGGTGATTGCCTATGCAGGAACCAATCCTTTTGATTTTGGAGACTTGTATTGGGATTATGAGAATGTGATGTTATCCAATGGTGGGGGTCAAATGAGAGAAGCCAAGCACTTTGCGAATCAAGTGGCTCGAGATTATTCGGATGCGTCCATCTCAGTGACTGGACATTCTCTTGGTGGCTATCTTGCTTTGGCGCAAGGGGCGGAACATCATTGGCAGACGGTAACCTTTAATGGTCCAGATCCTTATGACAATTTGTCCCACCAAGCGAGAAAATGGGCGAAAGAAAATCCAGATTATATCACAAATTTCGTGAACTCCAAAGATGCAGTGACTTATGGTGGAGGTATTTTCACCTCGAGTGTGGGAAGATTTAAAACCACAGGAAAACGTGTGTGGATTGACAATGGCTTACTTTCACATAGTATTGGTAACTGGGAATTTGATGACAAGGGAAATGTTATCGATGGTAATGGAAAAAGTTACGGTCTTCCAAGTCCAACAGAACTTGATGCAAGTATGACCACGCTTCAAAATTCGTTTAAATCACAAATGAAAGAATTAGGGAGTTTGAAAAAACGCTTAAGCGCAAGTGGGGGTGGTTTATCTTCTGGAGAGAAAATCTATTTAGATTCTGCTCAAGCTCTTGCCATAGTTTCAACGGCTAGTGCAGAGTTTAATTTGGCTATGGTTAATGTGATGAGAGTTTATCACGACGGAATAAGAGAAGCAGAGGAACTCTGGCAAAAAACCTTGTCTGATGCGATGGCTACAGGCAATCAATTAGAACGTTGGGAAATCTATGAGGCTCTGGAGAGCGTAGGCTGTACAGAATATAATATTGTGGGTGTGCCTACCCAACAATACCAAATGAAAATTGATAAAATCCGAGAAATGAGTGAGCAATTTAAAAGCCTTGAAAATCAAATCAAGGCAAAGATTTCAGAAATCGTGGCTCGCGATTCAGAATTGGCACAACAGTTGAGAGGCTAAGGGGGTTATTTTGCTTACAGAAGAAGAATTAAAACGTGATTATAATTTGAAAAGAGCGCAATTGGAAGAGCAAGAGGACACGATTAGACGTGGAGAAGTGAGCTTTAACCAAAAGGTGCCTATAAGGCGCCTAAAAATGAAGAGTTTCAGGTACCTTATTTAGAGTATGAATTTTTAAAAAAACAGCATGAAAATGATTTGAAACAAATTGAAAATTTAACTAATCTTCTTGACCAGCAACAAAAATTAACTGCAGGTATCTTATCTGAAGAAAAAAGTAAAGGTTTTTGGTTAAAGATTTTTAAGAAAAGATAATTTCAGAAATTGAAGAAATAAAAAAAGGCAATAAGCCTTTTTACATGTTAAAATAAGCAGAATTTGAAATAACATTCTGTCCTAGATATTATATCATGTTTATAGAATTAAAAATAAGTATTCGTATAAATTGCTTAGATAAAAAGAATACAATATAATAATGTATATCAGAGAGTTACACTAAAAACGTTTTATAGCGTTTTTTATTTGGAGGATTACCC
>NZ_KQ968944.1:4171-33625 GCF_001578715.1 Lactococcus sp. DD01
AACTGAAGTCTTTCTTCAGTTTTTTTATTTGTTTCGTAACATGGGACCATGTTGCTCTGCTTGCAAAAGCCCTAGCCTATAAAATTTATGTGTCCATCAGAGTATACTCTGATGGACACTTTTATTATAAATAGTAAATTTGACATAGATTATCAATATGGTATAATGGAATAGAAAAAAGCGACAGGAATTGCCGTTCCCATCGCTTGATAAGTCTCGGAGTATTACTATCTATTAGCGTTTACTTTTATAGTGAACGCTTTTTTTGATGCGATAAGCTCTCGCACAGGAAATTTTATATTTCCCATAAGCAATGTAAAACTTACCTAATGCACCAAGTATAATCGCAACAGCCGTAGCAATTCCGATAACCAAGTAATACTCCCTCTCCATAGATGTAGACATAAGGTTATACCTCCAGTCTCGAATAAATTTGAGAGAATAGCCTCCTGTCTTTACTCCATAAAGAAACTTATCAGGGGCTTCAGAGTAATGAACTGTCCACTCCATAAACTAATTATACCATAGAGAACACAAGACCTGCAGTTAAATTCAGGCTTTTTTTTATTAACCTGCAAGCAATTCTAATCGTCTTAAGTGAGATATTTTTGTCTTTGCATCGACTCTTCTTTTTTCCTTTGGGATAAACTTTCTAATGTTCTCACTGTCGTATCCCAGCTGTACTCTTTTTTCATCAAAAATAATAGGCGTACACAGTAATTCCATATGATTTTGTAAAAAGGATAGAGCGGACTCTAAAGACATTTCCTCGATACTCTTTACAAGCCACTGATAGTTTGGGTCTGTCTTTTTCTTTCGGCCATATAATGCAGATAGCCCCTCTTCTTCCAGGCTTAATATTTGAATCAAAATATCACGAGTAAGATTGAAAGGTTGACGGCTGATATTGATTTCTTCATAATCAATGTCATGAGTATCTAGCCACCGTCTCGCACTTCGACATGATGTACTGCTATTCTTTGTGATTATCGTTACCATTCTCTTCTTCCTCCTGCTCTTCTATAAACTTCTTCTGCGCTTCAGATAATTCCCCTGTCGCAAAAGCCCCCCACTTCATCATTCCTCGGTCATGATAAGTTCTGATGGCTTCATATTCACTGTATGAACGATCCACTGTCATATATATCTTTACCTCCTTCTGCAGCATGTCCGCCTACCATTTTATGTCACTCTAACACTCTTGAACCTAAATCTAATGCACTTGCTTTGGTTTTTCAACAGTCAGTTCATTCATTAATCCAAATATCCACTAACTCTTGTAAGGTTTTCTGATAATCTACATAATTTTGAAAGAAATAATTGCCAATAAGTGCCACTTTTACCCCTTCCTCTAAACCCTTAAAATCTATCTGTCTTATTTCCCCATTCGAAGATTTTTTCTTCTCTACTACTATTAAACTAGAAGGATGATGAATTTCTTTTCTAATTCCAACCGTCAAAAATTGAGGTTTAAATTCTTCTGTTTTATACAACATCAGATCAAGTAAAAATTGAACAATATTTTTCTGATTCAATTTTGTAATTCCTGCAAACTCTAAAACAAAATACTTGTCATCTATTTCTTTCTTTTTTGTCATTTTAAAATAAAATAAATGCTCATATTCATCTTTAATATTTTCAATATTAAGCTCCTCCTTAGTTAAAAAAAGAAAACAGCCAATTCCATTTAAGACAATAGAATATTTCTTTTGACTTTCTAACTTTGATAGTTCTTGTAAAAGATTTCCCATCTTTCTTTTTCCTTACTTATATATTTATTCTACTCAAACCCTTATTATTGAATATATCAATATTATATCCTTATTCCTGTTCCTTTTCAACTCAAATTACTACTTTTTTCAATATTTTTAGTTGATTTATGGAGTTTTATTGACTATAATATTGATATATTCAATAATTTTTTTATTTATAAATAAAAAATAAACATTAAAATTCTTAAATGGAGAACGAGCATGGCTAAAAAAAAGAAAAAACTAGAAGAAATTACAAAAAAATATGGCGAAGACCGTGACAAAACTTTGAAAAAAACTTTAGACGATATTGAAAAAGATTTTGGTAAGGGTGCTTTAATGCGTCTTGGAGAGAGAACCAACCAAGAAGTTCAAGTCATAAGTTCTGGAAGTTTAGCACTTGATATTGCCCTTGGAGCTGGTGGCTATCCTAAGGGACGTATCATTGAAATATTTGGCCCAGAAAGCTCTGGTAAAACTACAGTAGCCCTTCATGCCATCGCTCAAGTTCAAAAAGAAGGAGGGTTGGCAGCCTTTATTGATGCAGAACATGCTTTAGACCCTGTTTATGCTTCTGCTCTCGGTGTTAACATCGATGAACTTCTTCTCTCACAACCTGATTACGGAGAACAGGGTTTACAGATTGCAGAAATATTAATTGAATCTGGTGCTCTTGATTTAGTTGTTATTGACTCGGTTGCAGCATTGACACCACGTCAAGAAATAGACGGAGATATCGGTGACAGCACGATTGGATTACAAGCACGTATGATGAGTCAAGCCATGCGTAAACTCGGAGCACATATCAATAAAACAAAAACAACAGCTATTTTTATCAACCAATTACGTGAAAAAGTAGGGGTATCATTTGGGAGTCCTGAGACTACTCCAGGGGGACGTGCACTTAAATTTTATGCTTCAGTACGTTTAGATGTTCGAGGAAAAACGAAAATTGAAGAGGGAACAAATGATAATAAAAAATCACTTGGGCGAACAACTAAAATCAAAGTTGTTAAAAATAAGATTGCTCCACCATTTCGAGAAGCAATGGTCGACATCATGTTTGGAGAGGGGATATCGAAAACAGGAGAACTTTTAACTATCGCTGTAAATGAAGATATTGTAAAGAAAGCAGGTGCTTGGTTTTCTTATAATGATGAAAAAATTGGTCAAGGAACAGAAAAAGCGAAAATTTTTCTCAAAGAACATTCTGAAATTTTCAATGAGATTGATCGAAAAGTCCGAGAAAAATATGGTTTGATTAAAAAAAACGAGTCAGATATTAAAGAAGAAAAGTCCAAACCCAAAGAAAAAACATCTAAAAAGGTTGAACTACAAGATATTGAACTAGAAGTCGAATAAGACGGAAACTAGCCTTTAAGACTCCCAAAAAAGATATTTACGGACGCTTCCTATTGGAAGAAAGAACAAAAAAGAGATATTTACTAATTGAGATATATACATACTTATATATTAGTAAATATCTATATTTATAAATTTAGATATTTCGACAACTGACTTATTAATTCATTAATAAAACTTGATGCAGAAGGAAATCCTTGTTCCTTGGAAATTGCAGTTAGTTTTTTTCTTACACTTGGTTGCAAACTGAATGTATAATTTTGAGTTTTTTCTTCTTTTTCTTTATAACTAGGAAGTGAAACTTTCTCATCACTTTCATTCACTTTTTTATTTTCTGGTTCACGTAGTGCTTGTTGTATTTTTTTATTTTTTGGATCAAAAGCCATTATATCTCCTTTATTTAACTAATATATTCTATAATTATAATCGTAAACATCAAATATAAACACACTTTATATGTCATTTATGAAATATATTGTGTATTTATACGTATATTTATTATTCATGAACAATAAATATATTATCTCTATATTATTGCCGAAATTTTATTAAAACTATCCGATATTTCATCAAAGAATTTTTTATGCTTCGTGTAAATTTTATGATCCGATTCAAATGCAGAAACTGATTTCTTATCCAAAGTAGTTCTATTAAAAATTTCTTTTTCCGGTATAATAGCTAAAATATTATTTTCGTCTTTAATTGCTTCCAAGAGTTCCCTAGAAGATTTTGTATTGTGCTTAACCATATTAGCAACATAATATAAATTTGCAGTAAAGTATGACTCTCTTGTCGAATAGTCAATTGCTTCGTCTTTCAAATCTTTGATTCTTTCTTCCAAATTAAATTTTGCATTATATCCATGCTCACTTGGAGTTAGAGGGCTAAACTTTGCCCCCCTCACAAAAAAAAGAAAGCCTTACTTGGCTTTCTCTTCTAAAAGTTTAATTATTCCTTCTTTAATTTTTGTCTCTTCTTCAGTATTCTCAAATTCCAATTTTTCGATTTGCTTAACAATTTTTTTAAGTTGAGTTACTGTGCTGACACTTTTAACTTTTTTGGGTTTTTCTTTTTCTCCTCCCTCTTTAACTTTGCGAATGATTTTCTGAGCCGTATAGTGACTTACACCAAATCTTTCTGCCACAAGTTCTCTTGTTTTACCTTTAATTGGTTTTCCATTTACTTCAATTCCTTGTTTTTTGGCTTGATCGATTAGATTCATATAATCTTCAACGACAGATATTTTTTCGCTTTCTTCCATATTTAGAAGTGAGCGGGTTTGTAGATTTGTTTCATGCAATTTCAGTCTAGTTATTATTTCATTCTCTGAAGAGTCAATTATCTTAGATAGTACTTCATAATCTGAAGGGAGTTTATCATCTTCAATAAGTTTTTTAATCGCAGTAAATCTTCTATGTCCTGCAATCAATTCGTATTCAAACTTCCCTCTTTTTTTCACCAATAACGGTTGCAATAATCCTAGCTCTTCTATACTTGTAGCTAATTTATCTATATCAACAAGTTCGTAATTATTATTTTCGTTTTCTTTTATTTCATCTACTGGAATATTTTTTGTATTTGTTTTTTTTCTTTCATGCTCATCTTTTTTTATCAAATCAGTAAAGCCAAAATCGTTTGCCATGTTTACCCCTCCTTACTTATCACTTCATCAACTAGAGATAAATAATCTTCTTTTACACTTGAATCTCTTTTATCATCAATTAATACAACATTATTTAGTGCATTTTCAGTTATAGGTTTTGCTTGAAAACGAATAGTTGTATCAAAACGATTACCAGAAATTAGTTCCATAATTTGTTTATCTATATTATTCCTGTTTACCATTGTATAAAGAATAGTAAGTTCTGTATCAAGTTCATAATCATCAATGATTTGTTCAATGTTATTTAGTGTAGTTTGATAACCTTCCAATGCGAATTTATCAATTTTTATCGGAATAATAATCTCATCACTGGCAATAATAATATTCAATGTAATAAGATTTATTGTTGGAGAGCAGTCAATAATACAGTAGTCATAATCAGAAGAAACTTTTTTAATTATCTTATTGACGATATTTGAAGTATTTCGATTGAATGAACTTCGAATTTTCAACTCACTCTCTGCAACAGATAGATTAGAACCAATCATGTCTAGGTTTATATCGACGTTATAAATATATTCTGAAACATCTTCTAATTTTTCATCTAGCAAAATTTCTGCAAAACCTTTAAAGTCAGGACTTGTACGTTCTTCATCTAAAAATATACTCGTTGCATTAGCCTGCATATCTGTGTCAATATACAACACTTTTTTCCCTTTGTTTGCTAGGCCTTTCGCTAAATTATTACCTGTAGTAGTTTTTGCAACTCCACCCTTTAAATTTAATAAACTTATTGTTTTCATTTATGCACTCCCAAATTTTCTTTTTGTATTATTGAACTTAAATAACTTTCAACTGCTTTTTTTAGATATTTTGCTGTGTTTCTTTTTGTATAACCCTCTTGTCTATCTTGAACATATTGTAGATGTATGAGGAGACCATTATCTCCTTTTATCTTCTCTAATTCTTGATATAATGGATACACATTTTTTTGTAATCCAACCATAAGGCTAATATCGGTCATTTCCATTGGATTTAAAAGAGAATTCTCTATTAGTAATCTTGTATATTTACTTTCCATTGAAAGTTTAAAATACTCAGCATCATCTAAACTTTGTTTTTCCTTGGATTCCAAATATTCAGGATCATCTTGTTCTTTTTTATAATCATTATCAGTTAGAATAATTTTCTTATCAATATGAAATATGATACTGTCGATGCTGCGACCTTTTTTTACTTTTTCATAGGTAACATTGAAATGAGTATTGTCATTAATTTCTTTTAATGGTTCATCAATCACTCTTTTAAAGAAATTCGAACTATGTTTATATTCATCCAATGTGTCTGTTATTTCTCTTAGTTCTAAAATACTATATTGAGGGTTTCTGTATTCCAATAATTGTTTTTTAGTACGATTTGATTTGTACTGATAATGTTCATACTGATTATATGATTTGGTAAGTAACTTATAAAAGATTATACTGTACTTACTATTGAGTTCCATAATATCTGTAATTGCATATTGAGTAAAGTTTGTTTTTAAATCAATCAAATAAGGCATAATAGCTTGATCAAATCTAATAATTACTTGACTATTATAATCATTCCATTCTACAAAGGGGATTGGTACAATACTCTTAAATTTAAAGCCTCTTTTTTTCTCTTCTTTAATTTGAAAAAAAGCTTGCTTTTGCATTTTTTCTATTGCCTCTTTAAAACGACTGTGCTTATTACTATCTGACACATCAAAAAAATCAAATAATTCCTGCTTCGATAAATAAACGATATTATCTTCTGGCGGATTTTCTGTATCAATGTAAGAAACGGCCATTTCAAAAATCTTCAAAGGAACTTTATCCATTTTGGCAACGCTAGTAATTAAGTCATTATGCTCAACAACATTTCTTTTCTCTAAATCATTCATCTATGACTTATTCCTTTTTTATTTTTATAGATTTATTATACCATTATATTGATACATTGTCAACGCATAACGTATCAATATACATAGTATTTTGTATCACTATACATATTATTTTGTATCAATAAAAACCTCGGACGGTTGATTATTACTGAGTTTTTTTTCTCCCAAAAGCTCAAAAGTTCAAAATATATAAGATAAACAAATAAAAAGGAGCTAAGGCTCCTTCTTTTTTATTTTTAAATTAATCAAAACTAGTTGAACTTACATACTGTTCTGCAGAAGTTTTTAAATACTTCACTATATTCTTTTTACTATCACTAAAATCTATCATTTTATCACGGACATACTCTAAGTGAGTAGTTAAGCCACTCTGTCCCTTACTTTGTGTGATGCTGTCGTAAACAGGATAAACATTTCTTACAAGTCCTATCATTCTTTCTTGATTTGCTATATCTGTTGCCTGAAGTAGTCCAACATTAATCAATTGTAAAGTGTAAGGATGTCCAACTGCAGAGTAGAATAATTTTTCATTTTCAACTTGCTTTTGCTCTAATGATTCTTGTGCTTTAGGATCATTGTCTTTGTAATTTTCATTCAACACTTTCTTTTTAGTTATAAAAAATTGTATTTCGTCAATATTTCTGCCTTTTTTTATCTTCTCATAATCTACATCAAAGTGTGTGTTATCATTAATTTCAGAAATAGATTTCTTTATTACATTAGTCTCAAAATTTCCAAAACGTGCATAGTCTGAATTTGTATCCGTTAATTCTCTTAATTCCTTTACAGAAATCTTTGGATTTTTGTACTTAAATAGCTGCTTTTGTGTGCGATTGGGTTTATCAGAATAATGCTCATACTGATTAAAAAACATACTTAGCCATTTATAGAGGATGATACTATACTTGCTGTTCAAATTCATAATATCCATAATCGCATATTGAGTGAAGCTCGTCTTCATATCAATTAAATATGGCATTATGTCTGGATTAAATCTAATAAATACCTCGTCATTATAATTATTCCACTTGACAGTAGGGATTGGAATGATACTTTCAAATTCGAAGCCTTTTCCTGTTTTTTCTCTTACTTGAAAGTATGCTTGTTTCTGCATTTTTTCTACAGCTTTCTTAAATCTAGTATGCTTATCGTTATCTGAAACATCAAAAAAACTGAATAGCTCTTTTTTTGAAAGATAAACAACATCATCTTTAGGAGGATTGTCCGTATCAATACATGAAACTGCAAGTTCAAATATCTTTAGAGGAGTTTTATCCATTTTCGCAATGCTAGTTATCAAATCATTGTGCTCAACAACCTTTCGGTCTTTTATAGCTTCCATTGCTAGTTTTTTTTCAGTATTCATTGAAACTCCATTTAATATTTTCGTATTTGATAACTATAGAGTACAATAATATAACTAGTCTGTCAAATCAGAACTAGTCATATACACAGTTTTTCCTAGTCATATACACAGTTTTTCCTAGTCATATGCACAGTTTTTCCTAGTCATAAAATCCTGTTAAGCCTTATGATTACTGGCTTTTTTTCATCGCAAAAGAACAAAAGTCAAAATATATAATATAAACTAATAAAAAAGGAGCTAAGGCTCCTTCTTTTTTATATTTAAATTTCTATTGGTAAGAAATGTTCTTTCACAACTCCAATTATTCGAGGATTTTCTTCAAAGGGAATAAATATATTAGGAAATAATCTATTACCTTCTTTATCTTCTAAATCATTTATCGACTCTAAAAGTAAGCCATTCTCAGTTTTAGATACACACTTTATATAAGCTTTTCCTCGTTCAACATCATCTACAGCACATACTTGACCAGGGTAGTCTATACATTCTTGATATTTTATTAAAGCTATCTCGCCATAATGATATTCGGGTTCCATTGATTCTCCCTTAATCCGTATAGCTCGATCATATGCAACATCTTTATTCCAGTAGACAGTTTCTTTAGCATAAGTGTTTGTATAACCTTCACCAAATCCAGCAGATAAAGCTTGTTCTTCCTCAACTTCATAGGGAATTAAGGAAGAATTAAACTGTATAATATTATTTTCTTCTTCTTGGTCTTTTAATTCTTGACGGGCAAAATTTACAGTTTTTTCTTGTCTAAATTCTGATAAATTTTCCATTATTTCGATAATCTCAAAAGAAGAACGAACATTTGTTTCACCTAAAAGATAACTCACTGAAACATTAAAATAAGATGCAATTTTTTCTAAACTTCTTTTATTAGGGTTTCTTTTTCCTTTTTCCCATTCTAATATTCTAGGTTGGGCAACGTTTAGATTTTCAGATAATTCTTTTTGAGTTAAACCAGCTTCTTTTCTTAGTTTTTTTAGTCTTTCAGAGAAATCCATAAAAAATTCTCCTTTCTTTTTAATTTCCTCTTGACATTATACGCAAAAAGGTATATTATATATTTATAGAGAAAATTTGACTGATATGTTAAAAGAATATACAAAAAGTACCTCAGTCCAAACTCGACGAATGTCTGAGCAAACCAAGGTACATTTCTCTTAATTTCTCACTTGATATGTTGAAAAACTATTTAAGTAGAAAACCTAAAATAATTATTGTATAGTAGTGCTGATGCACCTTGTCAAATGAAATAATAAGCAATGTAAGATACTGCTATTATATCATTTATATCAAGGGAAAGCAAAGGCTTTATTTAGCATGGAGTTTTCTCAAATTCCATGCGGGCGTTAATGTTTAACGCTCTTTTTTGCGGATATGGTACTGTAAATTTTTAAGGTGAATAGGAATGTACAGTTTGAAAGGTTCAACTCCTTTTGTCCGCTTTGCGTGGTTATTCTGCTTCTAGCAGCACCCACTGCTTTCTTGCTTTGTATAGTGGTATATCTTTCTACTCAAACCCTTTGAAGAAAGAGCAGCGTTCGACTCCTGCCAAAGCAATTTAAATCCAATATTCAATTTTCAAAAGATCGTATTTTTGAAAATGAGTTTAATTCAAAGGGGGATTATGGATGAAAATAGAATCAAAAAACTTTGTTTTAATGCCAAGACATTTAAGACGCTTTAACGGTAATGTGGTACAACTTTTCGATGGCAGAAAGGGAAAGATAAATTATCCCTATCTCATGGTCTCAGACGGGAACACAAAGCTTCCTGTTATGGTTGAAAGAAAAGAGAACTTTCAAGAAATACAAATGATTCTTAAAAAAGAAAAAGTAGGATACAGTATCTTTGCGGAACGTAAAAATAAATTTGCGGAGTTAAAGGTTTTAGGAAAAAAAGATAAAGGGGCTAAATTTAGCCCCCAATAAATCCTCGGATTAGGAGAAAATAATATGTCAGAAACATCAAAAGACAACTTGAAAGATTTTCTTAAGACTTATAGTGAAGAGGATATTGAAAAAATTCGTGAAAATAAAATACAATTGGTTACAGTGGAAGAATTTCAATCTGTATATCGTATGCAAGAAAAACAAAGAGAACTCATAAAACTTGAAAGGGAAGAAGATAGTGGGAAAAGAGAAACTTCTATCTTGGATATTTTGCAAATAATTGTTCTTGGTGTTCTTTCAATACTTTGTGTTATGTATTTATTAAAGGATTATATTCATCTCCATCTCATACATTAATTAATTTTATAGAGAAGTAGGTTACCTTCTGAAAAGAAGTAGGGGCTCGATTCCCCTATTCTCAATATAGTCGCCCAATGCGTGAAAGAGTAGCACAAGACTAAGTGAAACGTATGACGATTACAATTGAATACTCAGCTTGGTAGACTCTTGACGAGAGTAAAATGCCAATGTCTGCCCCTCTTATCAGCGTAGCTACTAAAGGGAGTGTGGAGTAGTCTGGAACGTGAGAACTTGTCCTGCTTCACACATATTTGCACCGTTTATCTTTGAATAAACGTATATACAAGAAGTCATTCAACAGAGAAGTTAGGATTGTGAGACCTAATATGACAATGCCAGATGCAAAATATGGGGATTGAACCTCCTGCCTTCGAGGAAAGGGTGAGCTACAATAAAGGTCGGCGATGCTGTAAAGGTGCCTTTGAGTTTGGGGTTAACTATAAACTCTGCGAATAATTTTATTAACGTCTTATAGACGACCAAAGTAACAGACAAACCAAAAATAATAAGAAAAGAAGTATATTCAAAATAAAAAAGCAAGACATCTATTTTTGATAGTTGTCTTTTTTTATATCAAAAATAGAAAAGAGACCACAATGTTAAAGGAACAAAACACACAGAAATTTAACGGAATTATTGATGTTAAGAAACACTTTGCGACAAGTAATTGTCCCATTTATGATGTGGTACTTTATAGTAATTTTAAAGATTACCCACATGCAGGTTTGCTATATTCTAAAATAAAGTTTGAAGAAGTGAAACAAATATTGGAATTTAGGAAAAAGGAGTAAAATATGAAATTCACAAAAAAACAATGGATGATTAGTGGTGCGGTAGTCGTATTATTAGCAGGTGGCGGTGCAGGAATTGTGGCCAACAATCAAGCCCAGGCACAAGCTGAGAAAACCGCACAGGAAGCTAAGACAGCGCACGACAATTTGATTAAAAAAGCGAAAAAAGCAACGGAAAAAGCCGAAACTTTTAAAGCTGAAGCCGATGTAAAAATAGCACAAGATGCAATCAAGAAACTTGATGAAAAAGATAAAACTGATCTCATTGCACGTGTAGAAAAAGTTCGTCAAAACTGGGATTTAGTGAACAAAGCAGATAAAGCTGTTACCAATGCTGAAAAAGTTCAAAATGATGCCAATGTAAAAACAGCCCAAACAGCAATTGATAAAATAAAAGATAACATGGCGAAGTCTAAAAAGGTTGATTTGCAAAAACGTTTGGATAAAGTTAAAACTGCAGTAAAAAATAATAAAGACCGTGCAAAAGCAAAAGCTGCAGAGGAAGCAAAATCTAAAGCAAATGCGGAACAACAAAAAGCACAAGCTGCCCAAGAACAAGTAAAAACACAAAATGAAACACAAGCTCCAGCTGCAGATGTAAATAACGCAGTTGCTCCACAAGCGGAAGGCCAAGCATCTAATGGTGCAGTTGACTATGGTCAATATGTCCAAGCTCCTGCACAAAATGCACCAAGCTATAATACAGCAACGCCTTCAGCACCAAGCACTGGTGGAAATGCTACTGCACCAACAAATCCCCCTGCACATAATGGTGGTGGAAATGCTAATCCAAATGTTTCTGGTAATGACCTAGCCCACGATGAAGAAAATGCTAATAACTCTCATGGTAATGATGGAGTTGTTAATGGCGGATGGTAAAAAATAAAGTTATTAGAAGGAATATAAAATGAATACAAAACAACACGCACAAGCTTATTTAAACAATTTAAGTATAAAAGGGAAAACACCAACAGGCGAAGCACAAAAATTAAAAACACAAGTTATTGATCAAAATTTAAAAAAATCGGAAGAATTTCTTTTGATTAAACATAAACCTGAAGGTGGAGTAGAGATAAAAGGACAATTTTTTAACGAGAAAAAACTAACAGAAAAAGAAAAACTACTCTTTCTTATTGGCGAAGCCTGTTATGCGGCTTCTTTTAAAATTAATGAACCAAAGCCTGAAGAAATTGAGACATTGGAACAAAGAAGAGAATTTTTTGATGACTTTATGCAGGAGGTGACGAATGTTGTAAAAACTTATCATCAATTGACTTAGAGAAAATATTAAGTAAATTAAAAATAGGGGGCAAAGTTTAGCCCCCTAAATTCAAAAACTCATAATCAAAAATAAAGCGGTTCGAATGAAGTGTTTTTTTATTTGCCCGAAATGGCATAAAACTATTCAATAAATATGACGTCAAGATCATATTTTTTTGTTTCTTATCTAAAATTTAAAAGGAGGAAAAATGGAGAAACATAAACATGCTATTCGAAGATTAGCACAAGCGTTAACCAAGAATACTAAAGTCACACACTTCAGCACTCGTAAGGTTGGGAAAGTATGGCTTACACGTTCCGCAGTTATTCTGGCTCTTGCAGGAGTAACAGGAATTGTCGCAACGGTTAATCCTAGTATTATCTCGACTGTAGCACACGCATTAACTTTACCATCTGGCAACACTCAAATTGGCTCAATTGGGAATGCTCCAGTAATTCAAACTTCTAACAATAATTTCTCGACAATGCAACCTTTGTTCGATAGTCTAACTGGTGCTATTCAACCAGAGTACATCGTTGGGGATACTCAAGATGGAACAGGAGGAAAACCAATCGCATGGAATAGTTCAACGACTTATGCAGGGACAGCTATTTCTAATGCAAATTCCCTAATTAGTGGTGCTAACGGTCTTTCATATGACACAATTCATTACGGGATGGGAATTAGTGATGGCTTCCAAGATGGAGATAAGTTTAATTACCTTAAACAAGGTCAAGCAATTGCAATTCATAATGTTGGTACAGCCTACAATGTAAAAACTGGTAAAAATATTCCTGTTGGTATGAAGGTAACCATCAATGATGCCACATACTATGATTCCACCACTAGTTCCTCTCCCCGTAATGTTTTTGGCGATGGTTTCAGGCTTTTAGTAGGGGCTCGTAATAACGGAGGTACAATTACATTAGGGTACATGGTCTCAATGGATGGAATTCCTAATTCGGGCTCTGGCCAAGGGAGTGAAGGCGGGGGTTCTGGCGGTTCAGGAGGAGACGCTATTGGAGCAGCTTCGGGAATACCAGAGTCAGTACGTGGAGTTATTACTATTGTGGATGAAAGCAATGGTAATCTGTTATCTTCAAGTACACTAATGGCAATGAAGGTTTCTGATATTGATGCAGGTCAGTCCGCACAACTTTCTAATGGTGCATTAGGATATATTGTTTCAAAACCAACTAACCTTGAACTAAGAAATAATATTTTGACAGCTAAGGGAAATGATACAGTTGTAGGAGATAATGCAAATCTAAATGCAAACTCATATATTGCTCTTTATAATGGAGCATCAACGGCATTAAACTTTGTTGATACAAATGGTAACCAAGGCCAAGGTTCAATCGTTCAAGCAGTATTTGGGAACTTAGGCAGTACATCTCCTCATCAATCTTTAGGCTATATTGAAATTGATAAAACAACACTTCAATATGGAAAAGACCTTCCCAATAATCTCTATGACTTCCAAGACATCTCCTTTGATGTTCTGGATAGCACTGGTAAGAAAGTAGATACGCTTAAACTTGTGCTTCACGAACAAATAAAAAGCTCGAACAGTATGAAAATGAATTAAGAGAGCAATGAAATAAAGGGAGGTTTTCGAATTGGCAAGTCCTGGTGTAATTGACAGTACAAAATTTGTGACACCACAGTCCAGCGGTTTCAAAAGTTATCTTAAATATATGAACAGGAGTGAAGCTGTACGTGCCGAAAAATACTCCGATTATAATGTGGCTCTTGATGATTTAAAAGAAAAAGATTTTGAAACTTATAACTACTATATGAGTAATCCTGAAAAGACATCGGCGCTTTTCAATTCAAAATATGACTACCTCACACCAGAACAAATGGAAGGGGTGATGGAACAGTTTAGTCAAGCACAACGCAATCAATCTTTGATGTGGCAACACGTAATTTCATTTGATAATCCGTGGCTAGAAAAACATGGGCATTACAATCCACTGACCCATGATTTAGATGAGGCAACGGTCATGCGAGCAACAAGAAACGCAATGACAGAACTCATTCATAATGAAAAGATGAATGGAGCAGTTTGGACAGCAGCAATTCATTACAACACGGATAATATCCACGTGCATATTGCAATGGTCGAGCCACACCCTACACGTGACAAATATTATCCTATTGGAAAGGATGGCGAAAGATTAAAAGACCCCAAAACTGGTCAAGACATTTGGGAATATCGTGGAAAAATTGCGCCCAAACATTTAGAACGTATAAAGTCGCAGGTTGCAAGTGCAATAGCAGACCAAAGTGAAATGTTATCTAAGATTGACTTGCTCTCTCGGAAACAAATTGGTCAAAGAGATAAACTCTATCGAGGTATTCGAGGGGATCGCACGCTGCAGAGAAAATATGATGAAATTTATCGTCACTTACCTGCACAAAGTCATCTTTGGAAATACAACAATAATGCCTTGTCCGAAGTACGTCCAATGATAGATGATTTTATTGATTACTATATTGAAACTTATCATTCCGAACGGTATGGAGAGTTAAATAATGAACTGGATAAAGCCACTTCTTTCTACAAAGAAACCTATGGCGAAAGTCGCTATGATGACTTTAAGGACAACAAGTTAAATGACTTACGTGCGAGTCTTGGAAATGGATTACTCAAAGATATGCAAGAGTACAAACGCTCCACTCTTCAGCATTCAAAACTCACACAAAAATATGACCCTCAAGGAAAATATTTCAAAGGTAACTCCAGGGGGCGGAGAGGGTCACTCCGTCATTTGAATGATGCCTTTGAAAAGTCCTATGAACAAATAAAAAACGAACGTGCTTATGAACGTTTGAAAGACAGTATTGAATATGATTTTGACTAAACAAAAATATATTATTCATCTATGATATAATTAATTTACAGTGTGAACAGCTCGCTACTTTGAAGCACTGTATAGGTCATCAGTGAGTACCTGGCACATCCTTACAAAGTTCTCGACCATGAGGAGGTGTTGCCATGGTACAATATCAGATAAGGAATACAAGTTTTGATTATAGCGATTGCCTGTGCAATTTCTATTGTTCTGACGGCTTATGGCAAATTAACAATTCGTCTTGCTATTGCCTACAGCATAAGAAAAAACGCTTCTAAGAAGAAGCGTTAACCAAAATGAGTACTCGACCTATGAGCGATAAGAATTGCACTTCTTATCGCTTTTTCTATTATTATAACACAAATAAACTAACTGTCAATATTATTCAAAAGAACCAAAGCACTTACTTTGGTTCTTTTTGTTCAATTAAAGAAATAATAATAATCACTATTTTTAAGTTTGCAATAGAAAGAGAATTTAAGTTATGGAGAAAAAGTTTTATAAACTGAGAAGCTACGATAGCGATGTAAAAGATCCTGAATACCTGTATAAATTTAAGTATCTAGGTTATTTTAGTATTACCCCCAAGCTCTTGGGTACGGTAAATATAAACAAAGAGATAAGCATTATTGAAAAGTGCTATCTTGTTGTCATTGAGAAAGGAGCCTTTATCATTAGAGTTTCAAAAGTTGAGGAAGTATTTGAGTTTCTTTATGAAAAGAATTGGTACAGGAATGAAGATAAACAACTTTTGATATTACAAATTTATTCAGAATATATACTACGTGATAATAAGGGCTATGAAGAGTGGGAAGACTGGGGCATTCATCCACTAGATCAAGAAGAAAAAGCAGAGGAGATTCTTAAGGGTCTCTTATGCTTTCATAATTAGTTCGGGGTTATAACAATGTGTTTAAGTATTTCGCTAATATTTTCTTGATTTAGATTAATATATTTGTTGTCGTAAATTTTAAAGTCTCCTTCATAATATAGAGTAAAGTAACTAAAATAGTTTTTATGGTCTTCTTTATAGAGTTTAGCCATTTTTTCTAATTCATTATAAAAAGTTTTTTTCCTATTTTTTTCGCACGTTTGTCGATATAACAAAAAAGAAATATTTTTATTTTCAATATTAGATAAGGTAGCTTTTCCAGTGAAAGTAATTCTAAGTGAATTTTCATCCTTTATTTCTGCTTTTGCTTGGCCATAGTAAATTTTAGGTAAATTACTGACTACAGTAGTAGGGTTTTTCCTATCAATTTTTTCAAAAATATCATTAAATTTTATCGGATTATGGTTTTTGTCAAATAATCTTACAATTTCTTTTAATCCTGATTTATGAGGGGTTCTCTTTTTTGAAGGAGTAGATTTTTTAGATTTTGTACTAGAAGTTTTACTTCCTGTTGCATCAATAATTGTAGATTCGGACTTGCTAGGAGTAGACTGATTAGGAATAAGCCCTTTACCTGTCAAAAATTCGATAACAAATTCATTCCCTGTTTGGGTGTAATGTGCAGTTTGTTCTTTTACACCTTCTCTTTTCTTAGCGATTTCTAGCCATCTAGGGCATGAAAGTAAATGTTCTTGTTTCTTTCTATTCACTAAGTATGGCGTTACTTTGTTCTTGTTTTTGGGGTCAGAAAAATCTACTTTATAATTAGCGCAAGAAATTTCAGCAGAACAATTTTCAGAACAATAAAATATAGTCTTATCATTGAATTCAGGGATTTTTTTGTTATAAAACTGATTGGCTTCAATCGCAGTGACATTAGGATAATTTGAACTTACAAAAACACTTTCGTACGTATAACTCATAAAGTAACCTCTTAATATTAATAAATTAATCATATCACAATAAATAAAAAAACAAACAATAAGTTAGAAGAAAGGAAATCAATTATGGCACTTATTCCAGATGAAGTAATAAATCGAGTTGAAAAAATGGATATACTCCAAGTCGCAAATCACCTCGGTTTAGAAGTAAGAAAAGTTGGAAATGGTTATCGAGCAGGGAAGAATAATGCATATGAGTTCTATCCCGATACAAATAAATTTTCAAACTACTATGCAGGTCAAAAAGGAGGAAATACAATAAACCTTGTTCAATATGAACGAGGTTCTTCTTTTGTCGAAGCAGTGAATTATTTAGCTGACCTTGACTTCTCAGAAGTAGAAGTTGATCTCACACCTAAAAAGAAGCCACCGTTTCAATGGTATTTCAAAACAGTAGACTTCCCAAGACGTGCGGAGAACTTCCTTGTAAATGAGCGAAAACTCCCACAAAACATGGTCAAACTTCTTCTGGAACGTCGCTATATTGTAGAAGATAAATTGGGAAATATTGTATTTCCTTGGTATAAAAATGACACACCTGTTGGTGCAGATGTGCAAGGAACAACCTTTAGAGAAGGTGAGGAACGACCCTATTTTAAAGGTGTTGCTAAGAACTCAGAACCCTTCGGCTTTAACATCAAAATAGGCAGTGGGGACGTCACTGACCTGTATTTCTTTGAAGCACCTATAGCTTTTCCTAATGTTTTCATATTTTCTCTTCTTCTATTCAAGTATTATACCATGCTCAATTATAACCCATTTGAGAGAAGTTGAAAAGTTTGAGATAAAAACTCAATAAATTCTTTCTCAGACATTATTCTTATTTGTTGTCCTGATTGGGCAGCTTTTTCTGCTTCTAAGAGCTTCTGTGATGGATGATAGCCTTCTATTAAATCAATTGGAAAATATCCTGTCACGAGTCGTGTAGTCTTTTTAGTAATACTACTTTGGCTGTGTCCTTTTAATCCAGTAATAATAGATTGTGCTTGTTTTCTTGTCATTGTTGTAAGTGTTCCAGTGAACACAAAATACTCATCTTTCAGCATTCACTCTACCTCACATTTTTTTGACTGAACTCATTGCTCAACTTACTTGTCCTTTTACAAATCCAATTATAGCAGAAAGTGACGATAAGCCATTGTAGTATACTCTAGTGACCCTTTTATAAATAGCAGAAATTATCAAAAAAAAAAATACTAATAACATATAATTGAATAATGAGGAGGGAATTATGGACTACAAAAAAGATATTCAAAAAGCATTATCTTATATTGAAAAAAATTTACATGAGAAGCTTTCACTAAAAGAAATTTCTAAAATAGCTTGTATGTCTGATTATCATTTTAAGAGAGTATTTAAGAAAGAAGTAAAAATGGGCGTATATCAATACATTCAACAAAGACGGATTTCAGAAGCTTCTTTTTTACTTTTAAATAGTGATTTATCAATAATAGACATTTCATTAGTGAGCGGTTATTCATCACAAGAAGCTTTTTCTAGAGTGTTTAAGGAGTATTATAATTTGCCACCTCGACAATATAAAAATAAATTTAAAAACTTTTTCAGGGAGAATATAATTATGACTAATCAAGAAATTAAAGGTTGGATTATTTCAGGTAGTAACATTGATGAATATAATATCATGTTAGATAATTCTACTTTTCATAGTGGCAATCAATCTGTGAAAATTAGTGGGAGTAAGAATTTGAACTCGGAAAATTTTACTACCGTTATGCAACAAATCAGTGCTAAAAACTATCTAAATAAGCGAGTTAAATTAAGCGCATATTTAAAATCTGAAAACATAGACGGCTGGGGTGGTATTTGGTTTCGAGTAGATGGTAAGAATTTTGAACAATTGAAATTTGATAATATGCAAGATAGACCTGTTGTTGGAACAAACTCATGGAATTATTATTCATCAGTACTAGATGTGCCAATTGAAGCAGATATTTTAAATTTTGGTTTTTTATTACAAGGTTCAGGTAATTTATGGGCAGATGATTTTAATTTAGAAGTAGTAACAAAAGATGTGAAAACAACTGATTTTTCTAGTGAACAAATTTATCCAGATGAACCAAGTAATCTTTCATTTACGCAATAACAACCAAACTCAATAGAGTATATGCTATTGTCCTTTTGGCAAAATAACTTATGAAAATATTACAGTCTAATAGTAAAATTAATATTACAAGTGTTCAGAAAAGCACCATTTTCTGGTCACTTTTTATTTTCTATAATTTTTAACTATTTCTTTTATTTTTTTGTTCATTAACTCATAATTTAATTTATGGTTCTATTTTAGCAGGAGATAGTATTCAAGCACTTATCCACTTGTTTCCTATCATAGAATAGGTAGAATTTTTTCTGGAATTGCAGGCTTAGTGATTTATGATTCTTTGTTTGATGACAATTAAAAAGGGATAGTAAACAATGTTTTTCAATATATTGATATGTCTTGTTTTTTGTGATTAATAATGTTAAAATAAAGTAAATAATATTAAAGGCGGGGCCTATATGGATTGGTTTATAAATTTGGAACCAGAAGAACAAGAGTTTATTAAAAACTTCATTCTTGCTTCTGGCTCTTTAAAACAATTAGCAAAAGAATATGAAGTTAGTTACCCAACGGTTAGAAGCCGTCTAGATAAGCTAATCGAGCAAATTAATTTAACTAATAAATTGTCAGATTCTTTTGAAGTCAGTATCATGAAAATGGTAATTGAAGATAAAATATCACTCGATATCGGGAAATTAATAATTGAAAAGCACAAGGAGGCTAGCCATGAGTAACTTAATAAACATAATTATTATTATCACTGTTATATCAGTACAAACTATATTTGGAAAGTTAGGTAATAGGTATTTAGGTGCTATATTACCTTTAGCATTTGCAGGAGCTGTTTTGTACTTTTTGTTTACTGGAAAACTCGAATTCTCTTTTCAAGATATTGTAATGCCTTTTATTGGAGAAATTACATTAATAGGTATATATGCTGTTGCTGAAGATTCTAGAAAAAGCAAATTAAAGAAACAACTAGATAAAATGAAAGCTAAGGATATTAGTAAAAAATAAGCTTCAATACTTCGGTTATACTAACGAAATAATTGGAATTCTAGTTTTTCTTTAATATTTTCCATTCTTTAAAACAAAAAATGCTATAAAAAGGAAATCTACAGAGAAAGAAATCTCCTTTATGAAAGTATTATTAGTGATCATTTGAGTAAATTACGAGTTGAGTTATTAAATATCTATTCGATGATTTTTTGTACCATGTACCAAAACTTAAAAAATTGACAAAATCATATCGGAAAACTAAATTAAGGTATCAGAATAATAGTTAAAAAGCCTATGGGGATTAATCCCCTAGGCTTTTAATTTTTGCTTCACTTATCAATTAGTTATAAATTAATTTATATGTTGCATACCAACTTATAAATTATTGTATTCAAACATAACTCATTTATATCATTTTCATTATAAATCAAATGTTCTTTTCTTTGATATTTTATTAAATCTTCTTTTTTGAGTCGCTATACTAATCCCAGTTTTACGCTCAATCATTTTATAAGTCATTCCCTGTTTCTTCAGATCAAAAGCAAAAGCTATTTGTTCTTCCGTATATTTTTGAGGACGACCTTCTTTGAAAGCTGGGTCATTGTCCCTGGCATATTTTTTCCCCTCACTTGTACGATTGACAATCATATCTCTTTCAAACTGTGCAAATGCACTAAAAATCGTAAAGATAAGCTGTCCTGTTGGGGTGTTATCAATAATTCCCATGTTTAAGATATGCACTTTTATATCATTTTGAAACAGGTATTGAATAATTTCTAACGCTTCTCGAGTATTTCTTGCAAATCGGTCCAACTTCGTCACAATAAGCATATCATCTTTTTTCAGCTGACTAAGTAATTTTTGAAATTCTGGTCGTTCTGTTGTTGTTCCAGTAAACTTTTCTTGATATATTTTTTCTGCTCCTGCAGATTTTAAATTTTCAAGTTGACTTTCTAGTTTTTGATCTGTTGTGCTCACTCGAGCGTATCCAAATTTCATATTTTCTCCTCTACTTATAACCCTTAGTTATGAGCCTCTAAAAACTCTTTATTTATAGTATACACAAAAAGAGCTCAAAACTGTTAAGTTATGAGCTACTTAATATAATTAATTTTCCATTTAAAACTTACTCGTGATTTTATTGTCAGATTTAAACTCTTTAAATCACTTTATAAATAGACTTAAAATTTACATTTTGATGAAAAATAGCACTTTATAAATTATAGTTTTTTCTTTTTCAATATGATTATCTTTAAGCGTTTAGAACATAGAAATTTTTCTGAACGCTTTTCGAAATAATAGTTTAACATTACCTTAATCAAGTCTTAATTGTGATTTGGAACACAAAATGTTACAATATAGTTGTTTAAGTAAAAGTGTTTGAATATTTTAGAAAAAGGAGAAAAATATGGAAAACAAAAATTACAAACTACTTTCAGATGAAGAACTACAACATACTGCTGGTGGAAGTAGTAATAAAATTTGGGAAGGTGTCGGTTATGTTGTCGGTGCTGTGAGTGGGGCGTTTGCATCACCACATAAACCAAAACCAAATAATCTTTCTAATTACACTGGTCCTCATAGAGGAATACTTTAATTGAAGTTACATGAATTAGGAACGCATAATGAAAAAAAATAACATCATAAAAAAGTGGATTAAAAATCCAAAATTAACAATTTTTAATTTTTCAATTATCTTTATATCGTTTTTTTTAGGATTTATTATTGCAGACTACATAAATAATCTCGTTCATCGATTAATTGATAGTTTTATATTAGATACTTTGATCGGTGTTGGTTCACTATATTGTACGTTTTATGTTTTTTCAAACATTCAATTTATAAAAGACTAAGAATTCAAATATTGCTGAAATTAAAATTAAGTTGCACTGAAATGAAACGATTAAAATATTTTATATATAGGAGTGTATAATGGATCAGAAGAAATATACTTTATTAGACGATAATGATTTAAGTAAAATAAATGGCGGATTTTGGCCAGCAGTTGTTGTAGGTGGTTGGTTAGCTCACGAAGCATATAAGCACTCCGACCAAATAGCTAGTGGTTTTTCTAAGGGCTGGAAAGCTGTTAAGCATTAAACAAATATAAAAGATGAGAAGGTATTTCTCATCTTTTATATTGTCAACGATTTATCTTAAAACTTAATGAATCAAAAAAACAGGAAGAAATTATGCGTTTTAAAAAGAAATATTATACGTCACAAGTAGATGAAAGAGATTGTGGGTGTGCTGCCCTTTCCATGGTTTTAAAAACTTATGGTACAGAACAATCCTTAGCTTCAATACGTTTACTTGCTGGTACAACGATAGAAGGCACCTCTGCTCTAGGTATAAAAAAAGCCGCAGAACATTTAAAGTTCAGCGTTCAAGCCTTTCGTGCAGATCCAACTCTATTTGATACAAAGAAACTTCCTTATCCATTTATTGTTCATGTGGTTAAAGAAAAGAAATACCCTCACTATTATGTGGTTAAATATTCCAATAAAAAACATATCATTATTGCAGATCCAGATCCCACGGTTAAAATTCGAAAAATGACGTGGGACCAATTTTATTCTGAATGGACAGGAGTAACTTTATTTATTGCTCCTCAACCTTCGTATAAACCAACAAAAGAAAAAGCCGAGTCATTATTTTCTTTTATACCCCTCATCGCAAAACAAAAGCTGCTTGTTTGTCAGATTATTATTGCTTCTCTTTTAGTCACTTTAATTAATATTATCGGCTCTTATTATCTTCAGAATATTATTGACGAATATGTGCCTAATGCTTTAATGAAAACTTTAGGCATTGTTTCGCTTGGATTAATGGCAACATATTTCATCCAGCAAATTCTTAATTTTGCTCAAACTTTCTTACTTACAATACTTGGACAGCGTTTAGCCATTGATGTTATCCTTTCCTATATCCGTCATATTTTTCAACTTCCTATGTCCTTTTTTTCTACACGAAGAACAGGAGAAATTACCAGTCGTTTCTCTGACGCTAATTCAATTATTGATGCCCTTGCTTCTGCCATCTTATCTCTTTTCTTAGATGTCACGATTGTCATTCTGACGGGGCTTGTTTTAGGACTTCAAAACATGAGCTTGTTCTTCCTTGTCTTGTTTTCCATTCCGCTTTATGTTCTTATCATTTTTATTTTTATTCCTTTATTTGAAAAACAAAATAATGAAGTCATGCAAGCAAATTCTCTTTTAAATTCATCAATTATTGAGGATATCAATGGAATTGAAACTATTAAATCTCTTGGAAGTGAGGAGGTTCGCTATCAAAAAATAGACCGTGAATTTGCGGATTACATGAAAAAATCATTCACGCGTCAAAAATCCGAAGCTTTTCAAACTGCCTTGAAATCAGGATTACAACTTGTTTTAAATGTACTTATCTTGTGGTATGGGGCAACCCTCGTGATGAGCAAAAAAATCACCTTGGGTCAATTGATTACTTTCAATGCCTTACTTTCATACTTTATGAGTCCTCTCTCTAATATCATCAACTTACAAACTAAACTTCAATCCGCTAAAGTAGCTAATCATCGTTTAAATGAAGTTTACTTGGTAGAAAGTGAATTTAACACAAAGAAAGAGGAAATTCTCCTTTCAAATTTTGAGATGCAGTTAATAGATATATCCTATCACTATGGTTTTGGTAGAGACATCCTCTCTAATATTTCACTTAATATAAAAGAAAATGAAAAATTAACAATTGTCGGAATGAGTGGTTCAGGTAAAAGTACTCTAGTCAAATTGTTGGTTAATTTTTTCGAACCTACACAAGGGACTATCATTCTTGGGGGGATAGATATAAAACAAATGGATAAACATCAACTCAGAAGGATTGTCAGCTATCTTCCCCAACAACCCTATATCTTCACTGGAACAGTACTTGATAATTTAACCTTAGGAGCAAGTGAGGATATTTCTCAGGAAGAAATTTTCCAAGCTGTTGAAGCTGCAGAAATTCGTTCCGATATTGAACAACTTCAATTGGGCTATCAAACGGAGCTTTCTAGTGATGCTACAACTCTCTCTGGAGGGCAAAAACAAAGAATCGCATTGGCTCGTGCCTTACTTTCTCCCGCGAAGATTCTTATTTTTGATGAAGCAACAAGTAATCTGGACGTAATTACCGAGAAAAAAATTTTGAAAAATCTATTTAAGTTAGATAAAACCATTATTTTTATTGCCCATCGTCTGTCCATCGCGGAAAAGAGCGACAGGATTATTGTTATTGATCAGGGAAAAATTATGGAAGAAGGTAGTCATTTAGAACTGCTTTCTAAAAATGGTTTTTATGCACAACTTTATAATCAATAGGAGATTCACGTGTTTGATAAACGTTTATTAGAGAGTTCAGAACTCTATGAAAAGAGATATAAAAATTTCTCGATACTTCTTATATTTCCAGTAGCTCTTCTTTTTATTGGATTATTTGTTTTTTCTTTCTTTGCAAAAAAAGAATTGATTGTCACTAATATTGCAAGTATTGCCCCACAAAAAATTATTTCTAATATCCAGTCGACAAGTAATACACCTATTATTGAGAATCATCTTGTAGAAGGCAAAACAGTTCAATCCAATAGCTTACTTATAAAATATAATAATGACTCGGACAGCACGCAAATCACAACCTTAATGGATCAGAAGCAAGAGTTTTTAAATAAAAAAGAACAACTTCAACTTCTTTTGAATAGTCTTAACTCAGATACCAATCAATTCCCTAGTACAGATTCTTACGGCTATGAAAAAACATTCGAAACATATAAAGCCCAAGCAGAAAGCTTAAGAGAAAGCATTCAAAAGTCTAACCAAGTTGTGGACGATCAGAACAATAGCATTGCGAATCAGAAGTCGGCTATTACTACACAGATTTCTAATGTTAACACTCAAATTAATGCTTATATTGATATCCAAAATGCAGCATCTACAAATAGCTCTGTATCCTCAGATAACCCTTATATAACCCAGTATAATAGTTATCTTGAACAACGAAAAGTTCTTGAAGAGAGCATGAAAAATCAAGAAAAAACAGAAGCTTCCTCTAAAGCAGATATCATTCAGCAAAAAGAAGCTTTAAAAGCTCAATTTATATCCAACATCTCTTCAAATATTGATAATCTAAAAAATCAAATACAAACTCTAGAAGTGCAAAAAAGTAGTTTAAGTTCAAGCAATAGCTATGATCAAAGTCAAAAGAGCCAACTCCTCGCTCTTAAAACACAGGCTCTAACTGCAGCAAATAAAGAATTATCCGATATAAATAGTGCACTCACCGAAATAGGGGGTAAAATTAGCTTACAGAAACAAGCCAATCAATACAATGCTATCTTTGCGGAAAAGGAGGGCATTTTGCATGTTTTACCTAATGTTCTAGAAAATAAAACATTCCAAGTAGGCACTCCACTCGCTCAAATTTATCCCGCATTAAAAGCTAAATCTCAAGTTTACTTAACTTCTTATATTTCAAGTACTCAAATATCTGGTATCAAGTTAGGGCAAAAAGCTCGCTTTACTGTTCAACACAACCTTCCTAAGACAGAAATATTAACGGGAACTATTAAACAAATTGATAGCGCACCCACAGCGTTAAAGGAGGGCAATGGTTATAAGGTTTCTGCACTCGTTACCTTGAATGAAAGAGACCTTTCTTATATTCGGTATGGCTTAGAAGGTACGTTCGTTGTGGTTACTGGTCAAAAGACTTATTTTAACTATTATTTAGATAAGATAAAAGGGCAAGATTCGTTAGAATAAACTCGAAGATATAAAATAAAAATATTACCATTTAAATGAGAAAAAGACCTTTTTTTGTTACTAAAACATTTCATATCTGAAAATTATAAGTAGACTTAAAATTTACAGTTTAATGAATCATTATGGTTCAATATTATAAAACATAAAAAGACGGAGCTCTGTGAGATTCCGCCTTTTCTTTTTCATAAAATTTATTATATTCTAATCCCTTATCCCCCCCAAGTTAAGTATTGAATAATTTTTATTATCCCTAAAATTATTGAAATGACACCAAGCATTGTCCAGAGGAACATTGCCCCCCAAAAAGGAACAAATAAGAAAATCAATCCTGCAATAATGCTTCCGCCCCCAGATGTTAAAAAACCTTTATTAGAATCAAGGTAATGTCTAAAAACGAGGGAAATAATCCCTTCCACAATCCAAGTCAATCCAACTAGTATCCCAATAACTATAAAAACAATATTTGTAGCAATAGATAAATTGATAAGGGAACATATTCCAACAACTGTATAAATAGATCCTAAAAGAATATGACTGAATCGTGAATGTCTTTCTGTATTTGAAGATTTGAGAGCTGGAATAAGATAAAAAAGTCCTATAATCAAAAATGCTATCCCAATAATAATCGTTCCTATTTGTGCAACCTTGTCAGGTAAGAAAAGAATTAGACAACCAATCAGGAGCGAAATCACTCCGTTTATCCCAATACCATTCTTTAATCTTTTTGAAAACTCTTCGTTCATAAATATTCCTCCTTGTTTGTTAAAAATAAGCATACCAGTAAAACCAATTAATTCCAAATGTTTTAGAAAATTGTCCAGAAAATAATGTCAAAGTTATACCTATATTTATTGGTTCTGTTTTGCACTTTTTTTGATGCAGTAAGCTTTTGCACAAGAAATGTTATATTTCCCATATGCAATGTAAAACTTACTTAATGCACCAAGTATAATCGCAATAGCACAAGCTATCGTAATCATCACGAAACTCTTCCTTTACAGTAATAGACATAGGGCTCTATACCTCCTGTCTTCAGTTTAATTGAGAGAATAGTCCCCATATTTACTCTGTAAAACTTATCAGAAGCTTCAAAGTAATGAACTATCCACTCCATGAACTAATTATACCATAGAGAATATAAGACTTGCATTTAAACCCAGTCTTTTTTTTAATTAACCTGTGAGCAATTCTAATTGTCTTAAGTGAGACATTTTTGTCCTTACATATACTCTTCTTTTTCCTTTGGGATAAACTTTCTGATGTTTTCACTATCATAGCCTAGCTGCACACCACGTAAGTCATTAGAAAAGGAGAAATCAGTAAACCAAGAATTAAACATTGCCTATATTTTTTCGTGCCTTATAGACGATAAAATAATTTAACCTTTGCTTCAAAACTAAAGAATTTATTTTACAAAAATTAATACTTTAGTCTCAGTTAATCATAGTTAAATAATGATAAAATAATTAAATAACAATCACTTATAATGAATGGAGATATATTATGAATAAGAAATTTATTTCGGGAGTCATCACAGGTAATCTTGTTACATTAGTTTCCCTAATTACAGCAGGTGCAATTTATAAAAAACGTGTTGTAGCTCCCATTGAACAAAAAATGGACTTCATGGAAGATAACCGAAAAAAAGCGAATCGTAAACGTATCGCACACTGATAAATTATTAACCATAAAACATATACATAATTTAAAACATTTTAAAGCGTTTAACCATCTGTAGACCTCAAAACTATCGAACAATATATTTTATACTAGGTGTTCAGAATACTACCCATTTTCTGAACACTATAAAAAAACAGGCACATGATCTTGTGTCTGTTTTTTTAATCTACTTTACTTATTAAGTATTTCTTCAAGTGACTTTACTTGAGCTTGTGTAGTATACTCTGGTGGAAACATCAATACTAAATAGTAAATTTGACATAGCTTGCCAATATGGTATAATGAAATAAGAAAAGCGACAGGAACTGGCATTCCCATCGCTTAATAAGTCTCGGAGTATAAACTTTTAGAAAAAGTGTCTACTTTTTATAGTGGACGCTTTTTTTTGATGCGATAAGCTTTCGCACAGGAAATTTTATATTTCCCATAAGCAATGTAAAACTTACCTAATGCACCAAGTATAATCGCAATAGCCGTAGCAATTCCGATAACCAAGTTATACTCCCTCTCCATAGATGTAGACATAAGGTTATACCTCCAGTCTCGAATAAATTTGAGAGAATAGCCTTCTATCTTTACTCCATAAAGAAACTTATCAGGAGCTTCAAAGTAATGAACTGTCCACTCCATGAACTAATTATACCATAGAGAATATAAGACTTGCAGCCAATATAAGTGTGTTATAAAAGTTTATCCTGTCAAGAGTTCTATTTCTCTTAAGTGAGACATTTTTCTCCTTGCATCGACTCTTCTTTTTTCTTTTGGGATGAACTTTCTGATATCCTCACTATGAAAGCCCAACTGCACTCTTTTTTCATCAAAAATAATAGGCGTACACAGTAATTCCATATGATTTTGTAAAAAGGAGAGTGCAGATTCTAAAGACAATTCCTCGATACTCTTTACAAGCCACTGGTATTTAGGGTTGGTCTTTTTCTTACGGCCATATAATGCAGACAGTCCTTCTTCTTCTAGGCTTAATATTTGGATGAGAATGTCTCGAGTCAGATTAAACGGCTGACGACTTATATTGATTTCTGCATAGTTAATGTCGTGATTTTCCAACCATCGTCTGGCACTTCTACAAGATGTACTGCTATTTTTTGTAATTATCATAACCATTTTTCTTCTTCCTTATCTATATTTGCTCAACTGTCTGATCTCGTTTTACAAACTATCGCAGAAGAATTTTTTAATAGTGGTTCCTTATCTGGTAAAATATCTCAACTTTATATTTGTGAGCTTCTCGTAAAATATTATGAAAAACAATACGAACAACAATCACTAATCAATAGAGAATCTATCGTTAGAGCCGTTATGAATAAATCTATAGAATAGGAAAAGTAGATAAACTTCCACACATTAGTTATCTTATAACTTTCTTTTTAAAGTGTTTAGTAAAAACTTATTACACAATCATGTGCGTTCGTATAAATTTAGACTTATTTCCTGTAGTTTCATTTACAGTTTGGATAAATGCTTTTGGTTTACTAATCTCTAAATATTTTAGAACTAATTCTTTGTCATCAAAATACGAAAATTGAAGCATTCTATACTTCATCTTATGATTTAAAACAAGTTAGAAATGATTTGAAACAGATTGAAAATTTAACCAATCTTCTTGACCAGCAACAAAAATTAACTGCAGTTAGAATTATCTGAAGAGAAAAATAAAGGTTTTTGGTTAAGAATTTTTAAGAAAAAATAATTTCAGAAATTGAAGAAATAAAAAAAGGCGATAGCCTTTTTACATGTTAAAATAAGCAGAATTTGAAATAACATTCTGTCTTAGATATTATATCATGTTTATAGAATTAAAAATAAGTATTCGTATGAATTGCTTATATAAAAAGAATACAATATAATAATGTATATCAGAGAGTTACACTAAAAACGTTTTATAGCGTTTTTTTATTTGGAGGATTACTC
>NZ_KQ968945.1:0-10182 GCF_001578715.1 Lactococcus sp. DD01
GTTTTTTTATTAAAAGAGGTCTTCAAAGAGACTTAATTGATTATCTTCTGGCATTCCTTGGAGGATTCCCATAGATTTCATATTGTCAACAACTGTTTGTGACACGCCTCCTCGTTTACGAAGTTCCATAATACTCAAGAACTCTCCTTCTTTACGGGCTTCAACAAGTTGTTTTGCAACGTTTTCGCCCAAGCTATCCATTGTGATAAAAGGTGGAATCAATGTATCGCCATCGATAACAAATTCTGTAGCTTCACTGCGGTAAAGGTCAATTTTACCAAATTTATAGCCACGTTCAAGCATTTCGTTACAAAGCTCAAGCGTTGTCATTAAAGAGACCTCAGTGTTTGTTGCATCGAAACCTTTATCACGAATCTCCTTCATCTTCGCCTTGACTGCATCTAAACCTGCTCCCATCGTTGCAACATCAAATGTTGTTGCACGAATAGAAAACCATGCACAATAGTAAAGAATTGGCTTATGTACCTTGAAATAAGCAACACGAAGAGCCATCATAATATAGGCAGCAGCATGGGCTTTCGGGAACATATATTTGATTTTCGAACAAGATTCAATATACCAATCTGGGACACCATGCTCACGCATCGCATTAACATAGGTTTCTCTTTCTTCTGCCCCAATCTTGCTCCACATCCCTTTACGCACTCGTTCCATAATATTAAAGGCCATGGATTCGTCTAAACCAGCATGTATCAAGTAAACCATAATATCATCCCGACAACCGATAACGCTGGACAAGTCAGCAATTCCTGAGCGAATCAATTCTTGGGCATTACCTGCCCATACGTCCGTCCCATGTGAAAGTCCTGAAATTTGCAGTAAATCCGCAAAAGTTTTAGGTTTAGCTTCAGCAATCATGTTCATTGAAGTGAAGGTCCCCATCTCAGGAATACCTAGCGTACCAAGTTTTGCGCCTAGTTGCTCCTCCGTAATCCCCAACGATTCTGTGCCTGTAAAGAGTTTCATTACTTCCTCATCGTCCATGGGAATATCTTGTGGGACAATCCCCGATAAACTTTGGAGTTTTCGAATCATCGTCGGATCATCATGTCCAAGAATATCAAGTTTTAAGATGTTATCATGAATCGCATGGAAATCAAAGTGGGTAGTTTGCCATTCCGCACGCACATCATCAGCTGGATATTGTACAGGTGTAAAATCATAGACATCCATATAGTTTGGAATAACGATAATCCCGCCCGGGTGTTGCCCAGTTGTACGTTTAACACCTGTTGAAGTCATGGCTAAACGATCAATTTCAGCATTGCTATAAAACTGATTGTAATCTCGTTCATAACCTTTAACAAAACCAAAGGCTGTTTTTTCGGCTACCGTACCAATTGTTCCCGCACGAAAAGCATAGTCTTCTCCAAAAATATCACGGACATCCAAATGGGCCAAAGGCTGATCATCTCCCGAGAAGTTCAAGTCAATATCGGGTACTTTGTCACCTTTGAAACCAAGGAAAGTTTCAAAGGGAATATCATGACCATCTTTTACCAACTTATGTCCGCATTTTGGGCAGTTTTTATCAGGCATATCATAACCTGAGCCGTAGCTCCCATCATCATAACATTCAAAATATTGACATTCCGGGCAGCGATAATGCGGTGCGAGAGGATTAACCTCGGTAATACCAATCATTGTAGCTACAAGTGATGAACCCACTGATCCACGAGAACCTACTATATAACCACGTTCATTTGAACGCCGTACAAGTTCTTGCGAAATAATATAAACCACGGAGAAGCCATTCCCTATAATAGAACGTAACTCTTTTTCCAAACGCGCATCTACAATATCTGGCAAAGGATTGCCATACCACTCGTGCGCTTTCTCATAAGTCAAACGCGTGATTCGCTCCTCGGAACTTTCTCCACCTTCAAAGGTCATTTTCGGGGTATAAAGATCATCTCTTACAGGTGTTAATTCTTCAAACCGCTCTGCCATTTCTTGCGTGTTGGTGATAACAATTTCACGCGCTGTGGCTTCGTCTAAGAAGCTAAATTCGTCCAACATTTCATCTGTCGTACGGAAATGCGCTTCGGGTAAAGGTAGAGGTTTTGCATGCTCCCCTCTTCCTTGATTCCAGTTGATTTCTGCCCCTTGACCCAGCGAACGTATAATAATCTCACGATTTATCGCATCTTCTGAGTTAAGGTAATGAGCATCACCAGTAGCTAAGACCGGTTTGCCTAACTTCTTGCCGAGCTTAATCAAGTCTTTCAGCGTTTGTTGCAGCTCTTTCTCACTCTTAAAATTACCCCCGACAACAAGAGATTGATACAGCGCTGGCGGCATAACTTCAATAAAGTCATAAAACTTGGCAATTTCTAAAGCTTCTTCAAAGGTTTTATTGGTTATTGCATCGAAAACTTCGCCTGATTTGCAGGCTGAGCCAACAATGATGCCTTCTCTATGTTCTTGCAAAACGGAACGCGGAATACGTGGTACACCAGCAAGATACTTAACATTAGAATAACTTACAAGTTTAAATAAATTCTTCAAACCTGCTTGTGTTTGAGCATAAAGTGTAACGTGTTTTGGACGGACTTTCTTATAAGAATCTTCCGCTACGAGTTTGTCGTTCAAGTCAAGCAGTGATGTCCAGCCAAAACGATCGCGAACTTCATTAAGGAAGACAAACAATAAACGTCCCGTCGCTTCCGCATCATAATTGGCCATGTGGTGATGCTCTAAACCAATCTGAAACTTTTTCGTCAATTGTCCCAAACCAAAACGCTTCATCTCTGGGTACAGATTACGAGCGAATTCTAAAGTATCCACTACAGGTTGCTTAATGATAGGCAAGCCATTTCGCTGATAATTCATATTCATAAAGCCTACGTCAAAAGTAGCATTATGGGCTACCAAGATACTGCCTTGACAAAATTCTTGAAAGGCTTTTAAAACATCATATAGAGGCTTCGCATTTTTTAAATGATCCTGTGTAATACCTGTTAATTCTGTTGTAAAATCACTAATGGCATAACCAGGGTTAATAAACTCATCAAACTCGCCGATAGGATTTCCCTTATGCATCTTCGTTCCGGCAATTTGAATCAAGTCATTATGTACAGCAGATAGTCCTGTCGTTTCCACGTCAAAGACAACATAAGTTGACTCATACATGTTGACATCTTCTTCATTAAATACAATAGGAATCTTGTCTTCTACCAGATTTGCCTCTACACCATAGATAATCTTTACACCATGTTTCTTACCGGCTTGGTGAGCTTCAGGATAAGCTTGAAGACCCGCATGGTCTGTAATGGCAATTGCTTTATGACCAAATTTCGCAGCTTGAGCAACAAGCTTACTTGCAGGAGGCATCGCATCCATGGTTGACATATTCGTATGGCTATGAAATTCCACACGTTTATCTCCTTCAGCCGCCTTATCTTCCCGCACTCTTTGTGTCGGTATTTCTTGTAAGTCACTCATCTGGAGAACAAGATCTTTTTTATAGTCATCATGCTGCACTGTGCCGCGTACCCGCGCCCAAATGCCTGTAAGCTGCTTAGCCACAGCAATTTCTTCATCACCACGAACCCATTTTGAGATATAAAAGCTGGATGTATAATCCGTCATTTCAATCTCTAACAGATGGCTAATATTTCCTGTCTTGCGTGATTTAATCTCGCGCAGCTCACTCTTAAAGATATAACCTTCAAACACCAAAGCACCATGAGTAGAAAATTCACTGACCGAACGCATCGGTGTGATTGGCTCAGAATTCTTAATTTCACGCCCTATCTGAATTTTATCTGATTTTACAGCACTAATTTGTGCCGCGACTCGACTACAATCTTCTTTTTTAGCAATCTCAACGACATCATTTGCGGTCATGACTAGATCGTCTTTATAAACATCATGTGCAATATTTCCACGCACACGCAGCCAAATGCCTTGTTCAAATTGAATCGAGCCATCTTCACTTGTATTGGCCGCTTTGACTTTCTCAACAATCGCGTCAAATTGAGCTATCTCATTGTCTTTGCGCCCCCATTTAACAACTTGGAAGATGGAAGTTTCATCCGCAATCTTCATCTCCAAAACATGATTGACTTTTCCTGTACCATTGCTGGCAAACTCACGATGATGCGCATCAAAGACATAACCTTCAAAAACAACGCCACTTCCCTCGCCAGCGATAAAGCTCATCGAAGTCACGGGGCTTGTGCCATTAATTTTACGTCCAAATGAAATTCCTTCTGATAAGGCTGTATCAATTTTTTCAGGAGCTTTTTCGGTTTTGGCACTAGCTTCATCTGTGCGTTGCTTTTTGAGTTCACTTATCTGCTGTTGCGAGGCTGACTCTGCAGCCAGCATGTTATGCACTTTACGCTCATGTGCCTCTCGTTTTTCCAAGGTTAACTTTTCGTCAACAACAGGGCGAATAGTAAGTGCTCCAAAGCCAAAATCCTTTAACTTTTCTTCTAAGATAGGGAAGTCTTTTTTTACAAAATGATCCAACTGAGGATTATCTTCGACCAAAAGATTGATCTGAACACCTCGTTGCTCTATCTGATATTTTTTAAAGATATTCGCAAAAGCTGTATCTGCTAATTCTGGTAAAGTCAATGCAAGCTGATAATAATCGTTAAGCATCGCCTCATCAAATTCAGGTTGGTCCACTGTTATCGAAAGTTCCGTCTCAGCGATAGTTGAAAAAGCAGACTCAATCAATCCAGACAAAACCTTCCACTGTTCAACTGGCAAGATTTTCTCAAATTTTAATTGGAATTTCCAAAGCTTCCGTTCCGTATGTACTTCGACATTTTCAATTTCTCCACTTGAAAAAAGAGCCGATTCGCGAATTTGGTTTGGCATTTTTATTTGATCCATCAGTTTTTCAAAAAGATTTTCCATTTTTTCTCCGCATATCTCTATTTTTTCTGTATCCTCCATTATAACAAAAAAGCAACATCTGTGCTTTTTATCGGAAATTATTATGAAGTTAAAAAGGCTGAAAGTGGTTTTATCTTCTTTATTAATAAGATAAAAATAACTATTATAACAAAGGGAATAAGCAATAAAGGCTGGTTTAAATGTCATAAGACATATTTTTTCTTTCTAATTCAACCCCTTGTTTCCATTTATTACTCTTCAATATGACCATTTAGTTAAGGTTACCTCACTGCCATTATATTGAAATTATAAGAAAAAAGTAATGTTAAAATCCCAAAATATATTTGGCAAGGACTGGGTTATTGATTTCATCAATACATACAAAACATGCAAAAAAAACGAGATAATTTTAATCTCGATTTTTTTTGTATGTTTTCTTCTCTTAGCTTTTTGTATCTAAATTTCAACTTTAAAAATTCTCCACTTAATATCATTGCCCCCGCAAGGTAAAAAATAACAAGATAAAATCCATTATTAGCAAATGAGCAAACAAAGAAAGCTAAAGGTGCAAGTATTGCAACTAGCCAACCAAATAAATCAACTAATTTTGAAATAATCATTAAAGAGAATAAGTCAATCTTCCCAATAGAGAGTACAGCAATAGCTATTTGCATAGCAAAACTCCCAATAACTGTCGTAATGAAAACAAAAGCTACATTTTCTATTGTTTTGGGGTAAAAACCAACACTCCGGAAAATATCAAAACGTAAAGGAAGAAATATTTCATCTGGCAGTCTTTCCCAGAGTATTAGGGTAATCGCGAGGTAGAAAAATATTATTCCAAGTATTCCCCAAGCGTATCTTTTCTTATTTAAGAGATTACTAATCATTTTTTATTATCCTTATGAAAAGAAAGGCAATTAAATCAAATCAATCAATCTTCATAACTCTTCTTGGCATATAATATCCAACTTAGGGAAAACCCAAAAGAAAGAAAAATTAATCCGCCATCACGTATTATTACTGGTGGATTAAAAGAAATAATCACTGCAAAATACAAACAAACAGCTACCAAAAGTGGGATTCGCAGCTTCAGTGGCAAGCTTATATTCCAGCTCTTGCTTGCAAGATTCATTTTACCCATCCAGTAAAAACTAAAGAAAGCAAAGAAACTAAAAAATATGAAAAAAGCATCAAAATTTTTAATTAGTCCTAAGAATCCTAGAAGGCCTAAAAAACCTAAACTTCCCAAATATGGTTTTACTTTTTTTAAGAACATTTCAATTCCCTTCTTGCAAATAAACAATCTTTCCTGAAAATTCGCCTTGAATCTTTAAGTCATCTTTATCGCTCAACCTCAAAGGCCGCTTGTTTTCTAACACTTTTTCTGTTTCTCCTATACGAACAACTGCTTCACCTTCAGAAATATCTGCTTGTAAAATACCGGGAGAATTAAATTGCTTCTTGATGTTGGTAGTTCCTTTAAAATCAGAAACAGACAATTCGGTTTTATCCTTACTTTCATGGTAATAGTATTTTTGAGCTGTGTAATTAGGAGTAAATTTTCCTATGCTAAATTCAATCTTCTGACCAAAATTCACCAACAGCATAATAAAAACTGAAAAGACAAGAATTGAACCAGCTAAGAAAAACCATATCTTCCATCTCTTATGTTGCATCATAAAATTCCTCCATGTATAAATTTAAAAAATACTAGATTTTACTTGAAAACATTCAGCTTTCGACCTAGGACAACAAAAAGTATTCCAAAGATAAGAACGGGGAGAGCAAAACTTAACAAGTCAATAGCTAGAGTATCAGGAAAATCAAAACCAGACACAAGCATGTGGTTGAAAAGCTGATCGAAAAAACGGGTGAGCAATAAGAATGATAAAAAAATTAACTTTAGGATGTCAATTTTCTGAGGACCAAGTGTAAAGACTGCTATCAAGAAAAGACCTGAAATGGCTAGACTTAATAATTCTGTCGTCAGATTGAGGGGAAATTCGAGGAAAGCCACAAGCCCCCATTGCACAAATCTCCTCAAAAAATTGGTGCCTAGCATAAATGCTAAACCTGAGAAAAATAATTTCATAATGTTATACCTTACCTTTTAGATATTATAAGTTCTTTTTAAAGAGCTTATGAATTGTTTTACCTATTTTGCGCCGCTTTGCAAGCCTTTCAGTATTAACTTTACTTTTTCTCATGATAGTCCTTGCTTAATAGAGTAAGAGGAATTTTCCATCGGGTAAATTATCTCTGTTAAAAAATGCCCAAACTCCTTAGATAACTCAGTAAATGTAATCATCATTTTTTTAATATTGCCATACTCGATGCAATAACAATTGTTCCAAGAATTAAAGCAAACAAAAGCCTAAGCCAATTTCCATCATTGATTATAAAAATAAGATTGGTTACTACAGCCAAAATCATAAAACACGCAAAAATTTTTTTAACTAAGATCATAGGCAGAACAGTGTTACAGCGGAAAACAAAGTTAATCCTGTAACGAAATCAATAATTGTTTTTTTGAAATTTTTGTTCATAAAATGTCTCCTCAAATATTTTACACGCCTCTAACTTAGTCTGAAGCATCGCCATCAAATTAACTTTAAGAAACGTGTAATTTTCGTTAACGTTTCGTGATAAAACGATAATATTTGTGATAAAATAATTATAGCATAACAATTTAGCTTTCTAAAATACTAAGACTAAGTCGCTAAAGAAGACTGACATCAAATGCCAGACTTCTTATATTTCTCCAAAAGAACATATAGCAATCATTTATATGCTACATTTTTGTTAAAATCTTCTATTGAAATTTTTTGGGTGCGATTTCCCAGTTTTTCCTTTTCCGTATCAGTCATTTATCGGTTTTCAGGACAAACTCTACAGTTAGTTGAGTTCCGCCAATTTTTTCCCAATCCACGTGCATTTTTTATTTTAATAGCTTATGGAAAAATGATTTTATTTTATTTAATTTTATAAGCTTAGCATACTTAATAGTAAATCCTTTTGCTAGCACAAAACAAAAATATACTTTACCGCTTTTTCATTATTTTAGAAATGAGTCTTGTAATAAAAATTACCAGCCCAATTACAAGAGCAAGGAAAATAATAAAAATAATACTAACTATGTTCAATTGTGACTAACCACTAAGTTATTAGAACCATTAATATTTACACGAACCCAGCCAGTCCAATTCAAAATATCGTAAATAGGTGTACTAAATCCAAAACGGGCTGTTGCTTGTTTAGAACTATCAATACTTAATTTTGCTGATTTTACAGGCATAGCAATAATATAGTCTAAGTTATTTGCTTTAGTTATTGTGTTACTGCTAACATTGATGTAAAAAGTAACACTCCATCCAATTCCCCAAGCATTAACTTTATACGTTCCATTTGATACGCGTGTCAATGGATCGAACTGAGGAGTAACAACAACCGTAGTCACATTTCCGTTTTCATCTTGTACAGTTTGAGATTTCCCACTAGGAGGAATATTAGATAAATCAAAATTAGTTTGAATATTCCCTACTCCATGAACAGGTTCGTCTGCAATTAGCGATTGCTCATTTGATATAGATGTCATTTGTGGTTTAGAATCATTTATATTTACATCGGCGTTCGCAACAATTGGAGCCATTGCTGCAAATAGTGAAAGAGATGCAGCTACACCTGTAGTTACTTTTTTGAAATTTTTGTTCATACATTTTCTCCTTTCGAAAACGGGTAATAAATATTTAAAAGCCATTTATAATGGCTGGGCAACCTTATTCAAAATTATTTACACTTTAACTTTATTCGTAAATTTTCTATTATTTACTGACTATCTTTCGTGCTTCTCTTGAACTTTACTTTAGAAGACCGAGCTTTAGAGCAAGAAAAGCAAAAACTATCGAAAAGATGATACTAGAAATAGCTATGCTTAATAAGTCTGTAACCTGATTAATAGAGAATTCAAAACCAGACACAAGCAACCATTTCACGAATTTACTAAAAAAATTTGCGAGTATCAAGAATGATAAAAATAAAAGAAATAGTTCATCACTTAGCTCCGCCTTTCTTATAAGTAACCTAGATTTTCAATTCTGTCGTTTATCTGCCTAAAACTGTGAAATATCGCCTTAAAAAATTATATAAATCAAACATTTATTCCCTCCCTCTTCTTATTTACGAATATATCATATATTTACAAACACATTTCATATTTGTAAATACATTGTATAATAAAACTAAATATTAGTCTTGAAGAAACTCTAGCTATTTTCCATGACATATTAAATTTAAAATTCTAATTTTTTATTCAAAAAGTTAATAAAATACATGGTTCAAGCTTACAAACACTCTATTTTAAAAGTTCAATATACCAAAATTTACAAGGAGAATATTCATGAGTATCGATACCAGCTTCGGAAAAATTTTTCGTGAATTTAGAAAAGCTAAAAACTACACCCTAAAAGAAACGGCAAATGATATAATTTCTAGCGGACAACTTTCAAATTTTGAAAATGGGAAAAGTATGATTTCTATGGATACTTTTTTTCATCTTTTAGAGAATATCAATGTCTCTATTTCTGAATTTCAATATGCTTATAATTTTTTTTCAACTGATAAAAACTTTGGTAAAGAAAAAACAGTTGCCTATATGACAGGTAATTTATTACAACTTCAACATTTATTGGCAAAGCACGAAAAAAGATTAGAGGATAATCCCAAAAGTCAAAAATATCTTTTAGAAAAAATTGCTATGAAAGCTTTTATGCTCTTACTTGATCCTCAATATAATCTGCCTGAAAGTGAAATCCATTATCTTAAAAATTATCTGAACGGCATAAAAGAATGGGGAGAATTTGAAATCAAGCTCCTCGGACATTCTGCAAAAGTGTTTGATTTAGCTACTTTATCCCTATTAACTCATAAAATGATTTCACCTACACAAAAGAGCATTAAAAATCCAGAAATCAAAAAAATGATTATAAGAGCCTCTCTTAATATCCTCAGTCTTTTCATTGATAATAGACAGTTTGCTTTAGCTCAAAGTCTTATTGTATATTTAGAAGAAGCCAATATTCACGAATACGATTTATATGAAAAAATCACATTTATCTATCAAAAATCACTTTATCAATTTAAACTAGGCGATAAAGAAGCAATAAAAGCAATGCGAAAGTGCCAAAATATATTTGAATTTGCAGAATGCCATCAATTAGCTCAAATGATTGATTTCGAAATAAATGCGTTATGAATTATTTGATAAGGGCTGGATACGATTCATTTATTAATTTTACCAATATAAAAAAA
>NZ_KQ968945.1:10315-18433 GCF_001578715.1 Lactococcus sp. DD01
ATTATCTCGATTTTTTTATACTTTTATAAATACTTCTTTATTTCGTCAAAATTTCAATCGTATTGACAAGTTCTTCTTTATTGATTTCAACAACTTCACCTGTTGCACGAATTTTAACTTCAACGATGCCTTCACTTGCTTTTTTACCGATCGTTACACGAACAGGTAAGCCAATCAAATCACTGTCTGCGAACTTCACTCCTGCACGTTCATTGCGGTCATCCACAAGAACTTGATAGCCTTTACCACGAAGGGCAGTTTCTAGTTCAGCTGTTACAGCCATTGCTTCTTCATCTTTTGTATTGACAGGTACCAAGTGAATATCAAATGGTGCAAGCTCTTTAGGGAAGTTGATTGACCAGCTGAATTTGTACTCTTCACGTGGTGTTTTCTCTACGTAAATGCGGGCAAATTGTTCAAGAATTGCTGAAAGCAAACGGCTCACGCCGATACCATAACAACCCATAACGATCGGCACTGCCTTACCATTTTTGTCAAGAACGTTGGCACCCATTGAATCTGAGTAGCGTGTGCCTAATTTAAAGATGTGTCCAATCTCAATACCACGCGCAAACTTAAGTGTGCCACGACCGTCAGGAGACATTTCGCCTTCGTTAACCGTACGTAAATCAACAAATTCGTCTACTTCAAAGTCACGACCAAAATTAGCATTACGATAGTGGAAACCATCTTCATTTGCTCCGATGATAGCATTCTTAACCGCTTGAACTTCACGGTCAGCAATAATCTTAACGTCTTTCAAACCGATAGGACCAAGTGAACCAAAGTGAGCACCAGCTAAGTTTTCGACATCTGCTTCTGTGGCAGGTTCGACAGAACTTGCACCTAAGTAGTTTTGGAGTTTGACTTCATTCAACTCATCATTACCGTGCATCAGTACTACAACCAACTCTTCATCAGCACGGAAAACAAGTGTTTTAATTGTTTCAGCAACGTCAGCTTCTAAAAAGGCAGCAACTTCATCGATTGTCTTCGCGTCAGGTGTTGCAACTTTTTCAAGCTCCAAAGTTTCCGTATAGCTAGCGATATTTTCAAACTTGTTTGTTGCCATTTCCAAGTTAGCAGAATAGTCACCACCGTCAGCATAAACGACTGTGTCTTCACCTGCAACAAGCCATTTGGCAAGTTCTTCTTGGATTTGCTCAATGACTGTGTTTGGAATTTCGTCAATTGATTCAATAGAATTTCCAAGAACCAACCATTTTTCCAGATCCGTGCGATCAGCTGTGATAGCCATAAACTCTTGGCTATCTTTACCGCCCATTGCACCACCGTCACCAATAATTGCTTTGAAATCAAGTCCTGCACGACTAAAGATTTTTTCATAAGCCCGCTTGTAGTCGTTGTACGTTTCATCAAGACTTTCATAGTCCGCATGGAAACTATAACCGTCTTTCATGATGAATTCACGACCGCGGAGCAACCCATAACGTGGACGTTTTTCATCACGATATTTCGATTGAATTTGGTAAACGTTTAAAGGAAGTTTTTTATATGAAGTAACTTCATCACGTACCAGGGCCGTCATTGTTTCTTCATGTGTAGGACCTAGGATAAAGTCGGAATGATCGCGGTTTTTCAACTTGTAGAGATCTTCCCCATAAGTATCGTAACGTCCTGATTCACGCCAGAGATCTGCTGTCAAAAGTGCAGGAGCCAAGAGTTCTACTGCACCGATTTCTTCAAATTCTTCGCGCATGATTGTTTTAAGTTTTTCAAGCACACGATTTGCCAATGGCAAGTAAGCGTAAATACCTGCAGAGATTTGACGGACATATCCCGCACGAACTAAAAGAGCATGTGAGATAACTTGTGCATCGCTTGGCATTTCGCGAAGCGTTGGTATAAGCATTTTTGATTGTTTCATATTTTATTCCTTAAATTTTTCGTTTCTTATCTAATAAAGGCTCGGAGGATATCATTCCAAGTCACAGCAATCATCAAGACCACCATAAAGACAAGACCAACAAGTGTTAAGATTCCTTCTTTTTCTTGTGAAAGTGGTTTGCCTCGTAGGGCCTCAACAATATTGAGGACAATTTTCCCTCCGTCAAGGACGGGGATTGGGATTAAATTTACGATTCCCAGATTAATTGAGAGCATGGCAAGTAAAGCGATAACAGATAATAGACCTTCTCGGGCTGCTTGCCCACTTAAATCATAAATAGCCACTGGTCCACCAAGTTTATCAAGACTTGGCTGTACAATGAGGTTACCTAAAGCTTTAAATATCAACGTTGTTGCGTTAGCAGCCTGAGTAAAGCCTCCCGTTAGCTTATCTAAAAAGCCTGTTTTGATTGTTTGAGTGATACCAATGCGGTATCTTCCGTCAATTTTTTCTGGCTTGAGCTCCAGTGTCTTCGTCGCACCTGCACGTTCAATATCCAGCTTGATTTCACTGCCATCATTTGCACCGATCCTTTGGACAACTTCTTCCCAATTATTGGTTTTTTCACCATTGACTGCTTGGATTTTATCCTTTGACTGTAAACCTGCCGAATAAGCAGGGGTGCCAGATTGGACTTGTCCGATTTGATTTGTATTAGAAGGTACACCACCTTGCATAAAAGTGATGATAATAAAAGCTATAATCCCTAAAATAAAGTTATTTAAAGGACCAGCAAAATTTGTTAAAATCTTGCCGAGAACGCTGGCACTTTGATATTGTACGTCGCGTGGAGCGATACGAAGTTCCGTGCCATCCGCTTCGATAATTGTTGCATCATGGTCAACTGAATAACGTTTTGTTTCACCAAAAACTTCTCCTTCGATGAAAAGTGCTTCTTCAAAATCGTATTCAGTGACCAGCATGGGGACACTATTTTCCAAAGTCACCCGCTCAGAAAGATTAATTTTAACCACCTGATTTTCAACAATCATCAAAGATGCCGGGGTTCCTTTTTTTATTTCCGTTGTATCATCGCCCCAGCCCGCCATGCGGACATAACCTCCAAGAGGAAGTATACGAATGCTATAAAACGTGCCATCTTTGGCTTGATGTGCAAAAATTTTGGGGCCCATTCCAATGGAAAACTCGCGGACTAAAATCCCCGCGCGCTTAGCAAAGAACAGATGACCATACTCATGTACAACAACAATAATACCAAAGACAATGATAAATGTTACCAATGTTTGAATCAATAAAGATCCTCCCTTAATCTTCTAGCTTTTCATCAGCTTGTGAGCGAATAACTTTAAAGGTGTATTTATTTCTTATTTTCTTTGAAACAAAACCCTCCTTAACACTCTATTTTACCTAAAGCGTAATAAAATGTGAAGTGAGAGTATTTTTATTTCGTATTATTTTACCTCAAGGCTTAGAACAAGCCTAATAAATGCATAATTGGGAAGACAAAGATTAAATTATCAAAGCGATCAAGCACGCCTCCATGTCCCGGTAAAAGTTTCCCTGAATCTTTTACCCCATAATGACGTTTGATACTTGACTCTACCAAGTCACCAATTTGTCCTACGATAGAAAAGACAATGGTAAAGAGAACAAGTTTTACGAAGCCGATTTGAGGCAAGTCATTTTTATAAAAAATAAACATCAAAATTGCAACGACTACTGCAGATAAGATACCTCCAATAGAACCTTCTACCGTCTTATTTGGTGAAACATCGGGGATTAATTTTCGTTTCCCAATTGATTTCCCGACAAAGTATGCCCCAATATCTGTAGACCAAACAATAAATAAGGCCAAGAAGACGACAGCTAATCCACTTTCACGTGCCAAGAGTAAGCTTTGAAAGCCAATACCTACATAAAAGGCTGAGAGAAAAGGAAAGCCAATATCTTCGAAACTATATGAACCTTTGGAAAAAACCATAGCGGTCAACATGCCAAATAAACAAAGCATGAAGAGAAGAGTACTTCCTTCAACATCCATGCCAAAGAAATATTTTCCAATCGGCAAAGCCAAGCATAAGGCCGCCATAGTTGATAATATTCCTTCAAAAGACATCAATTGTAGTTTGTGCATCTTGAACAGTTCATTCATCGCTATAATAACCAACAATGCTATTAAAATTTGAAAATAGGCACCGCCTGCCAACATTAGGCCAATAAAAACGGCTCCTCCGATAATAGCAGTGATTATACGCTTTATCATTTTACTCCTCCATATCTGCGATCACGTTTTTGAAACTCTAAAATAGCAGCATCTAAAGCTGCTTCATCAAAATCTGGCCAAGCTACATCTGTAAAATAAAGCTCACTGTAGGCAGCCTGCCAAGGTAAAAAGTTAGACAAACGTAATTCCCCTGACGTTCGGACAATCAAATCAGGATCCCGTAAATCTTCAGGCAAAATTGCTGTCTGTAAATGAGCAGAAAGTTCTTCTTCTGTAATTTCCGCCAAATCTTTACCACTTTTTGCCAACTCTTGAACAGCCAAAAGGATATCCCGACGTCCGCCATAATTCATGGCAAAGTTAAGAATCATTCCTGTATTATTGGCTGTTTCAGCAGCTGCACGGTCAATTGAATTTAAAGTTGCTTTCGGTAAACCTTCACGCTCGCCAATCATCCGAATTTGGATATTTTCTTCATTAAGAATTGGAAGATATTTACTATAAAAATCAATGGGCAAACTCATGATAAACTTGACCTCATCCATAGGACGAGACCAGTTTTCTGTCGAAAAAGCATAAACAGTCATTACCTTTACACCACGTCTTTGTCCGTGGATAGCTGCCGTCTTTAGGGCATCCATTCCGGCCTTATGACCAAAAATTCTTGGTTTCCCTTGACTTTTAGCCCAACGGCCATTTCCATCCATAATTATTCCAATATGCCGTGGCACTGGAATTTGCTCTTGCGAGTTATTTTTTAAGTTATTAAACATAGCACCTCACAGTTAGTACTCCCATTTTATCATATTTTGGATAAAAACACAGGTAAATTCGATACATTTTGCTCTGAAGTCACTGCAGCAATGGCTCTCTAAAGAGAAAAAGACCTGTTTTTTACAATACAATCACGGTGTTTTCGAAAAACAAAAAACCTATCACGAGTGATAGGCTTTTAAACTTATCTTTTACTGCTTATTCTTCGATTGGGTTATCTTCTTTTTTAGTTTCTTCAACAACTGTTGTTTCAGAAACTGTTGGTGCTGCAGCAGTATTGTTTTTTACTGTTTTAACAGCTGCACGATCAAAAGTTAAAATAACGCCTTCACAATCTAATTCGATCGTTGCATCAGCTTCATTCATACCACTCAAGACACCGTGTAAACCACCAATAGTTACGATTTCTGCGCCAATAACCATTGAGTTCAATTGTTCTTGACGTTGTTGTTGAGCTTTCTTTTGGCTACGGTTCATGAAGAACATCATCCCACCTACAACAACAACCATAAAGATCAAAGACATAACATTCATTTATTAAATTCTCCTTTAAAACATTGATTATCCACAGACAATAGGACTATTATAGCACATTTTGTAAGGGCTGTCTATAAATACTTGGACGCTTCACGCAAAGACAAATTTGCAAGTTTTTCTTCATTTTCTGAAAGAAAGTGGGCGACCCATTTTGGATGCGTCTGCGAATAATCTCTTAAAGCCCAGCCGATAGCCTTATTAATAAAAAATTCCTTTGACCCCAGATTATTTCGAATTACGGAGGACAGGAGTTCTGTATCTGTCGCTTCTTTAAAACCAAGCTGACAATCAATTGCGATACGACGAATCCAAAAATTTTCATCTATTGACCAATTCAAAATATCTTGTGATTTTATCTTTCCACTAAGCAAGAGAGTGCCCACCAACTCATCCAAACTATCCACTGTTTCCCACCAAGATTTTGTCGTTGCTAGCTGATAAATTTGGGGTAAATCTGTAGTCTTTAGATACTTCTTCATTTTTCGAAGATAGTCACATGCCAAATATTGAAATTCTCTTTCTTCTTCTGACCACAAACGATCAACAAGTTGCCAATCGATTATCTTTTCTTCAGCTTTTTCCTTTAAGAAACTTTTTGATAACTCGCGACGAACCGGTGTTGAAAGCCCTAAAAATTTAAACTGGTTGCGCAAATAAGCTTCTTGCTTCTTTGCCTTTTCTGTATCAGCATGGGCCTGAAAGTCTTCTATGATTTTCATTTATGATAGGCACTCCCTCTATTTATCATTTGTGCGCGATAAATTTGCTCAATAAGCACAAGCCGCATTAATTGATGGGGTAAAGTAAAACGCCCAAAAGATAGTTGTAAATCACTTCGTTTATAAACAGCATCAGATAGCCCCAGAGATCCTCCAATAACTAAAACTAAGTGACGCGTACCATAAATTTCACAGTTCTTCACAAATTCGGCCAGATTCTCACTGGTCATTAGCTTGCCTTGAATGGCAAGAACTGCCAACTTATCCCCATCATCAATTCGAGCCAATATTTTTTCACCTTCTCGATTTTTTACTGCTTCTTTTTCCTTGTCTGAAGCATTGTCGGGAATTTTTTCATCCGGCAACTCAATAATTTCCACAGGATTCATCGTGCGCATACGCTTTTGGTATTCGGCTATGCCATCCTTGAGATACTTTTCTTTAAGCTTTCCTACAACAATTAATTTTATCTTCATTCTTCTATTTTATCTTTTTCCCCAGTTGAAAGCAAAATGAAAGCTAGATTTATCAACATTTTTCACAACTTATCCACATTCTTGTGGAAAAGCTGTGAATTTTATTCACTTGTTCACAATTATTATTGAGTTTTACACAGAAGTGTGGAAAACTTCTTTTTCTATTCCATTTTAGTGGCTTTTAAGGTATTATATAAATGTGAGTATCCCGCAATTATAAGTATTATATTAAAGATTATTTAAGGAATGTACATTATACTTGTGTATAAATATTTCTTACTGGAAAAGGAGATTCTTGTACTATGGCAAAAAAAAATATCGCCTCATTACTTATTACAGGCGTAGCCGGGGGTGCTATCGCTCTCGGAGGTAGTGCTATCTACCAAAATATGACCAACACGCCGTCATCTAACAACACTTCGGACAATTCTGTAAGTACAGTTAACGTCCAAGTAAATACAGATACTACAAAAGCAATCAAGAAAATTTCGAACACTGTTGTTTCCGTTCTTAATTACCAAAAATCGTCCTCAAGCAACGATTTTGAGAAGATTTTCGGCGGAGGCGATACAAGTAGCAATGAGAGTAATACGCCACAGCTGGCTGGAGAGGGTTCTGGTGTTATTTACAAAAAGGATGGCAATACAGCATATATCGTCACCAACTATCACGTTATTGAAGGTGCTTCTTCCTTAGAAGTTCTCATGGCCGGCGGTCAAAAGGTTACTGCTGAAGTTGTTGGTTCTGATGCTTATTCTGATTTAGCTGTCCTCAAAATTGATGCTAAGTATGTCAAAGAAACAGCAACATTCGGCAACTCTGACAAACTTACTGTTGGTGAGCCCGCTATCGCGGTGGGTTCTCCCCTTGGAAGTGAGTATGCAAACTCAGCAACAGAAGGAATTGTTTCAAGTCTAAATCGCAATGTTACACTGCAAAACAGCCAAGGCCAAACAATTAATGTTAACGCTATTCAAACCGATGCAGCTATTAACCCCGGTAACTCTGGTGGTGCACTCATAAATATTCAAGGACAAGTCATCGGGATTACCTCAAGTAAAATTACCTCAACACCAAGCGGAACAAGCAGCAGTGGTGTCTCTGTAGAAGGTATGGGATTTGCAATTCCAGCCAATGATGTCGTTAACATTATCAATAAGTTGGAAAAAGATGGCAAAGTTATTCGACCTGCTCTCGGTGTACAAATGGTCAACTTGTCAAGTCTTTCCCAAAACATGTTAGCTTCGCTTAACCTTCCTGAAAACGTGACTAACGGTGTTGCTATCACTGAAGTTCAATCAGGAATGCCTGCTGCCAAAGCTGGACTCAAGCAAGGCGACGTTATTGTCAAAATCAATGATGACGAAATCACTTCAAGCGTGAACCTTCAAAGTACACTTTATAAGTCTTCAATTGGTGATACGATTAAGGTAACTTATTATCGTGACGGAAAACAGGCTACTGCGAATATCAAATTGGATAAAACAAGTAGTGATATCAACTTTGACAAACAAAATT
>NZ_KQ968945.1:19240-32516 GCF_001578715.1 Lactococcus sp. DD01
TCCCTTGAAACAGGGGATTTTTTGATAAGGAATTATAATAAATATTTATTTTTTGTTAATAGAATTATGGTAAAATAGTGATAAGCATGAAAATATTACTTTATTTAGAAGCCGAACAAATTTTGAGCCGCTCAGGAATTGGTCGTGCAATGAAACATCAACAAAGAGCATTAGATTTAATGCAAGTAGAGTGGACCCAAAATCCCAATGAGGACTATGACATTCTCCATCTCAATACTTATGGGCCTCAAAGTTGGCGGATGCTCAAAAAAGCCAAAAAAGCTGGAAAAAAAGTTATCTTCCATGGACACTCTACAGAGGAAGATTTCCGAGATTCATTTCTCGGTTCTAACTTAATTGCACCTCTGTTTAAACGCTATTTGATGCGTTTTTATCGTAAAGCTGATTTGGTGATCACGCCTACAGACTATTCAGCTGGACTTTTACGTGGGTACGGCTTGACTTGTCCTATCTTGCCCATCTCCAATGGGATTGATTTGAACAAATATCAAGCTAAACCTGAGAAAGAGGAAGCTTTCCGTCAATATTTTAAGATTAAAGACGAACAAAAAGTGGTCATTTGTGCCGGACTTTATTTCAAACGGAAGGGCATTGACGATTTCATTAAAGTTGCCGAAAAAATGCCAAATGTTCAGTTCATCTGGTTCGGCTATCAAAACCTTTGGACCATCCCTGGATGGGTACGTCGAATCGTTAAAAAGAACCATCCTGATAATGTACGCTTCCCCGGCTATATCAAAGGAGATATCTATGAAGGAGCAATGACTGCTGCTGATGCCTTCTTCTTTCCTTCACGTGAGGAAACCGAAGGTATTGTAGTTTTAGAAGCACTGGCCAGTCATCAAGATGTTGTGGTACGCGATATACCAGTTTATAAAGGATGGCTCGATACCACATCAGCTAGTTTAGCCACAGATGTTGATGGTTTTGTAGCTGAGCTCGAAAAAGTACTGAACGGCACAATTGATAAAACAGAAAAAGGCTATCAAGTTGCACAAACACGCGCCATTGAACATGTCGCTGCTGAACTCGCTGCTGCTTATCGCCAAACTTTGGAGTTATAAAAGAGAAAGACTATGAGAATCGGAATTTTTACAGACAGCTACTTCCCACAAATTAGTGGTGTGGCTACAAGTATTCAAAGCTTAACTATTGAGTTAGAAAAACTCGGACATCAGGTTTTTATCTTTACTACAACAGATCCACACGCTGATGTCGATCATGAACCTGAAAATATCATACGTTTCCAAAGTGTGCCATTTGTATCACTTGCTGAACGTAAGATTGTAATCAAGGGAGTTTTTGCTGCTTATCAGATTGCACAAACTTACCAGCTTGATATTATCCACACACAAACAGAGTTTGGTATGGGACTCTTAGGAAAAATGGTCGCACAACAGCTTCAAATTCCTGTCATCCATACTTTACATACAAAATATGAGGATTACGTCCATTATATTGCTAAGGGCCACTTGATACGCCCTAGTATGGTGAAGTATATCATCAAAAACTTCCTTCGAGGTAGTGAGGCTATAATTTGCCCCAGCCAAATGGTCTTAGATACTGTCAATGGCTACGGTATCGACTTACCTAAACGAATTATTCCTACAGGGATTGATTTGTCTCGTTTCAAACGAGATGAAATTACTCACGAGGAGATTCAAGATCTACGTCATAGCTTAGGACTTAAAGATGATGAAACAATGCTTCTTAGCCTCTCACGAATTGCGGCGGAGAAAAACATTCAAGCAGTTGTGGCAGCCATGCCACAGTTGGTTGAACAAATTGCTGTAAAATTGGTCATTGTCGGAGATGGTCCATATATGAAGAATCTCCAAGATCAAGTGGCTGAGCTAGGGATGGAAGAATACGTTGTCTTTACAGGGGCTGTAGAAAATACCAAAACGGCTTACTACTATAAAGCCGCAGACTTCTTCATTTCAGCCTCAACTTCTGAAACGCAAGGTTTAACTTATCTTGAAGCACTAGCTGCCGGCACACGTGTTTTAGCAACCGTAAACCCATATCTCACAGAGCTTATTGATGATAAGGAGTTTGGCCGACTCTTTGCTTCTGATGAAGAAATCGTTGATACGGTCGTCGCAGCGGTACAAGAAAGTCAAACACTTGATCAAGAAAAATTTGCTAAAAAATTGTACGAAATTTCTGCAGAAAACTTCGCACAACAAGTCTATAACTTCTATCAAGACACCATTGTTGAATATCAAGCACGTAAAAATTCTGAGCATTTTTTAGAAGAATTTGATGTGGTTACTCAAAAATGGTCAAGACAAATGAAACGTTCTATTCGTAGAGAAAAAATTAGGGCGCAATATTTAACAAAAAAAGCAACTAAACTCGCTAAAAATCTACAGAATTATGTTAAAATAGATAAAGAAAATATGAAATAAGGCTTGTGGGACAATTAAAAGGTCCCTTAAAATAAGCATTGGAGGAAATAATGAAATCACATTTGATGGCAATCATGGATCGTTTGAATCGTTTGATTGAAACGGCTGATCCAAAAGAAACTTACAACTTTGAGCGCGAAGGTGAAGTTATTGCAACTGTAAGCTTCGTGCCAGAAGAAACTGCCTTTTCTATCAAATATCCAAAACAAAAAGATGTTGCTATCTTTGATGATATCGACCTTGTAGCGATTGAACTTTACGATATGATTTATTAAACAAAAAAACCATCTTTGATGGTTTTTTTTATTTTTCCGGTACTGTAACTTTACCATCAATAATATTTTGTTTTGCTACTTCAACTTCTTTCCAAGTTTTATCTGACAAGTTGTCTTTGGCAAGGCTAACCCCTCCATTTTTTAGGTTGTAGTTAAGAACTTGTCCGCCAGGAAATTTACCATCCTTGGTTTTGTTCGCAATATCTTTTACAGCAACACCAACTTCTTTAACAGATGAAGCCAAGACAAAGTTCGAATCTTTTCCGTCTTTAGATTTATAATTTCCAAGATACTCTTGATCTTGGTCTACTCCAATAACCCACACTTTATCTGCTTCATTTTTTGTAGCATTAAGAGCTTTAGCTTCAGAAAAGACACCGGCACCAGAACCACCTGCTGCTTGATAAATAACATCATTACCTGAACCATACATTGCTGCAGCTATTGTTTTGCCTTTGGCTGCATCAGTAAAAGTACCCGCGTACTGTACTTCAATTTTTATATCAGGGTTAATTGATTTTACCCCAGCGGTGAAACCTTTTTCAAATGCAGTGATAATATCCGATTGCATCCCGCCTACAAAACCAACTTTATCTGTTTTGGTGGTTTTTGCTGCAGCTACACCTGCAAGATAAGCTGCTTCTTGATCTGCGAAAGTTGCTGAGGCAACATTGTCTTGATCTTTTATCACTGAATCAATAATTGTAAATTTTGTATCACGATTATTTTTTGCTGCCTGCGATGTTGCTTCTTGGAGGTCGAATCCAACACCGAATACTAAACCATAACCTGCCGAAACAGCGGAGTTAAAGTTGGTTGTATATTCAGAAACAGCACTTGCGTTAAAGTAGTTGATACCTTTTGATTGTGACAAACCGTTTTCCTTGCCCCACTCTTGTAGGCCTTCCCAAGCGGATTGATTAAATGAACGGTCATCTACCCCACCTGTACTTGGAACAAGTGCTACCTTTAAGTCTGTTGCAGCACCCGCTGATTCACTATTACGTCCACGACAGCCAGCTAGAATAGTTACGGAGGCAAGTGCAAGTGCACCAAGTGTTAAAATTCGTTTATTCATTAAATAAAATTCTCCCAAAATTTAATAGATACCTACTATAACATAAGAATAGATTTTTTGAAAATATTTTCTCGTAAAAATCGTATTTTTGTAAAATTTTACATTTTTTCTTATAAAAAATACCAGATAATCTCTGGCATAATCAATCTTAAAACGTTTATGCTTTACCATAATAGATTTTGCGAATTTCTTCTGTATAAGCGCCATCCTCTCCGTGTACAATCAAAGGCGGAAGAAAAACTTCTCCCCCTGCTTTCCCATCTTTAATCGCATCAATCAGTAGTATATTTGCTGCTTGATTGGCTTTTGGGTAAACAAACTGAATGCGTTTGGGAATCAGATTATGAGCCCTCATTTTATCTATAATCTCAAAAAAACGATCGGGACGATGGACCAGAGCCAAATGACCATTTGTTTTTAAAAGACGCTTGCTGGTTTCAAAAATTTCATCAAGATTTGTCGCTAACTCATGGCGTGCAAGTGTGTAATGGTGATTATTATTAATATGGCTCGCTTCATCCAGCTTAAAATATGGTGGGTTACAAAAAATTAAATCAACTGTTGAGGTATTGATATAGTCTAAAGACTTGTTCAAGTTATCATTGATAACAGTCATTTGTTCTTGTAAGCCATTTAGTTTAATGGAGCGCTGTGCCATTTCTGCTAGACGTTCTTGCAATTCAATTTCTGTAATATGTGCATTAGTCATTGAGCTGGCAAAAAGGCCCACTGCTCCATTTCCCGCACACATATCCACAATTTTTCCTTTTTTTGGAAGGCGTGGAAATCTTGCAAGGAGAATAGCATCAATCGAAAAGGAAAAAACCTCTCGACTTTGAATAATCTGGACATTCGATGCCGCGATTTGATCTATACGTTCACCAGCTTTTAATTCGATTTTAGTCATTCTTCTATTATACAATTTTCATTTCTAAAATTCTTGATGAAAAGCAGATAGACAAAAAAAGCGAGACAATGCTCGCTCTAACTTTTACAATTGAAAGACCATCGCTGTGCGTGCAGCTAATGAAAGTTTAAGTTTTCCCGTTTCTTTTTGATAAGAAAAGCTTGATCGAGGACCAAATCCTCCATATTTTCGATCATCTGTATCGAGAAGAAATGTCGGAGGATTAGGCACATCGAGCTGGAGTCGTTGTTCCATGGTCGGATGGAAATTAAGAACGAACAGCAAATTTCCCTTACGATAAGCTAAAAGCTTATTCTCATTTTTTATCCAGTATTGTTGCAAGCTATCACTTTGTTTCAAAAAGTGATAGTTTTTTTCTAAAGCAATCATGTCATGATCGAACTTGAGCAGGTATTGGTAACGCAAATGCTCCTTTGCTGCGAGAGACCATTGACGACGAGCATGTTGAAAACTATCATGATTGCCTTCTCTTGGAAAATCCAACCACTCTGGATGACCAAATTCATTTCCCATAAAGTTGAGGTAGCCTTCTCCGGCTAAACTAAAGGTAATCAAGCGTACTATTTTATGCAAGGCAACGGCGCGATCAACCACCATTGATTCACTGTGGATATCCATCGCATCATAGATTGCTTCATTGGCCAGCCACATCATGAGCGTCTTATCTCCAACCAAAGCCTGATCATGACTTTCCACATAGCCAATGTTCTTTTCTCCGGGACGTCGTGTGGTTAATTCCCACCAAAGTTGCATTAAATCAAGGTCCTCATCAGATTTTTCTTTAAATTGCTTAATCCAATAATCCGGCACCCCCATCGAAAGGCGATAGTCAAAACCAATCCCTCCCTCAGAGATAGGAAGTGCCATTCCTGGCATGGCTGACATATCTTCTGCAATCAGTGTTACCTGTGGATTCACTTGATGGACAAGTTCAGTAGCCAGCATAAGATAAACAACTGCTTCAATGTCTGTCTCTGTTGAAAAATACTTCTTATAACTATCAAAGCTTGTCCCTAGTCCATGATGATGATACAACATACTCGTGACCCCATCAAAGCGGAAACCATCAAAATGATAAGTCTCTAACCAAAACTTGAGGTTAGATAAAAGAAAGTGAATAACTTCATCTTTACCATAGTTAAACAACTTTGTGTTCCAAGCTGCATGTTCGCCACGCGCGCCTTGATGAAAGTACTGATCACTACTTCCATCAAAAAGATTCAGACCGTCTCCAACATTTTTTACAGCATGTGAATGGACCACATCCAATAAAACACGAAGTCCCATCCCATGTGCTGTATCAATCAAAGCCATCAAATCTTCAGGTTTTCCGAAACGGCTTGATATTGCAAAAAAGTTAGAAACTTGATAACCAAAGCTTGCATATAAAGGATGCTCCATAATAGCCATAAGCTGAATCGTATTATAGCCCGCTGCCTTAATACGAGGTAAAACATCCCGTGTAAACTCTTGATAAGTATTTATTTTATGCTCTTCACTAGAAATTCCAATATGAGCTTCATAAATAAGTGGTGCTTCCTCTTCTAAGAGAGGCGAAGAATGCTGAAATTGATATTGTGGGGCAACAATCACACCGTCCAGTTCGAAATGTTCATTTTGAACAGCATAGAGCGCATAAGAAGGCACTCTATAAACTTCAGCTCCGTTGATAACAAGTTTAACCTTTACCTTGGAACCAAGTGGTAAATCTCCTGGTACAGCTATTTCCCATACACCACCATAAGCTGCCTTTAGTTCATGTTTGTCTGTCCAATCGTTAAAGTCCCCTACTAAAAAAGCTTTTTCAGCATGAGGCGCCCATTCACGGAAAGTCCAATACTCTTTTTCTTGTTGAAAGCCAAAATATTTATGACCATTGGCAAAATCTGTAAGTTTCCCCTCCATTCCTAGCAATCTCTTCTTCGTTCTTGAAAATTCAAATAAGCGGTAGGATAAGTCCTCCTTATATGGTTCTAGGTATGGATCATACTGCAAAATATTTAACATTCTGAGAAACCTCCTCTTAATCATGGTGACAATCTTTCCCTTATTTTACCATTTTTAGATGTTGGATTATATTTTTATGAGGGATTTAAACAAAAACAGAGAAAACGTAAATTTTCTCTGTTTTTTATTTTTAAAAGTTCTTAGCATTTGGCTTATTATAGCCGTATTTTTCACAAAAATCTTCTCTGAATTCTAGAAGATTATCATCCATGATAGCTTGACGAACATTTGTCATCAAGTTAATCAAGAAATGTAAATTATGGTAGCTTAAAAGGCGCAGACCAAAAGTTTCGTCAGCCTTGAATAAATGACGCAAGTAAGCACGGGTGTAGTTTGAGCAGCAATAGCAATCACATTCTGGATCAAGAGGTGTGAAGTCAAGCTCATATTTGGCATTTTTAATATTCACACGGCCGAAACTTGTCATTGCGGTACCATTACGAGCAATACGTGTGGGTAGTACACAGTCAAACATGTCTACACCACGAATGACACCGTCAATCAAACTATCAGGTGCACCAACACCCATCAAATAACGTGGTTTATCTTCTGGTAAAAGCGGTGTTGTAAAGTCAAGTACGGCATTCATCTCAGCGTGAGACTCACCTACAGCAAGTCCACCAATAGAATAACCAGGGAAATCCATGCTGACGAGATCACGCGCAGATTGGCGGCGTAAATCTTCAAAGCCAGCACCTTGCACAATACCAAAAAGTCCTTGATCATGTGGGCGTTGATGCGCTTTTAGGCCACGCTCTGCCCAGCGGGATGTACGTTCCACAGAAGCTTTGACGTAATCATAAGGTTGATAGAAAGGTGGACATTCATCAAAGCTCATCATGATATCAGAACCTAAATTATTTTGGATAGAAGTCGCTTTTTCTGGATTGAGGAAAAGTTCGCGACCGTCGAGATGGCTTTTAAACTTAACTCCCTCTTCACTGATATTTTTCTTGTTTTGTACTAAAGAATAGACTTGGAAGCCACCACTATCTGTTAAAATAGGCTGATCCCAGTTCATAAATTTGTGCAAGCCGCCTGCTTGAGCAACAAGCTCATCGCCTGGTCGAAGCCACAAATGATAGGTGTTGGCAAGAATAATCCCAGAACCCATCTCTTTAAGTTCTTCTGGGGATTGTGTCTTAACCGTGGCTTGTGTTCCTACAGGCATGAACATAGGTGTTGGAAAAGTCCCATGTGGCGTTATAATTTCACCGAGACGCGCGCCTGTATGTTTTTCTTTTTTAATCAGTCTGTATTTTATTGCATGTTCAGTCATGTAAACTCCTTTAAACTTCTACAAGTATACCAAATTTCTTTGATTTTGCCCAGCCAGTCTATAACCTCCTTTCTCTAAAAGTTTTTGGTTGTGAAGCCCCATCTTTTATGGTATTCTAAGAAATGGAGGATACTATGAAGTTTAAAGATTTAAAAGAAAGAGCTAAGGATGCTCTGAGAGAAAACTTTGGTGCCAAATTACGTTTGTTCTTAATTCCAATTTTCTGGGGAATTATCTCAACAAACATGACTTACCAATCAAATTATAATTCCAATATGGATACAGTCAATAATTTTGATGCCAATACTATTACAACAGGACTATTACTTTCTATACTCATAGGAATACTTATCGGCGGGCTGATTGGCCTCATGATTTCGGTCATTATAGATGTTATCACTGTGGGTGCGCGTTTCAACTACATTAAAATATACCGTGGCGAAAGAGAAAATCCACGCTTTAAAAATGTCTTTACTCCTTTTAAAGACGGCAGTTGGACAAAAATCTTTGTTCTTCACTTAGTGACTGCACTCCTCATTGGTCTTTTAACAGTGACGATTATTGGTATCCCTTTTGCTATCTATCTTGGCCTAGGTTGGTCACAAAAAGATTACATTCTTTTTGACCAATTAGAATCTGGGACTTATACTGGTATTTGGGGCGTGCTCAATGCCTCTGCTCAAGTAATGCGTGGCTCACGTGGGGATTATTTCCTCTTCTTGTTGAGCTTCATCTTATGGTATATCCTCTCAGGTATTACTTTAGGTCTTGCTAAATTCTGGACAACCCCATATATCGAAATGTCTACTATCGCTTATTATCAAAACTTAATCGATACGAAGAGAAACATGAATCAAACTGCATATTAAAAAGAAGCTCTTACTGAGCTTCTTTTTTTACTTTTTTCCCATGGGTGAAATAATAGATAACAATGATTAAAATGATAAATATTGCTGATGCATAATACAGATTACGATAACCTAAAAATGGAACGAGAAGCCCCATGATGAAAGGACCAAAACCTACACCCATATCTAAAAAGCCAAAAAATGTCGATGTGGCTACACCTAAACGATCAACGCCTGAGCTACGTATTGCAATAGCTTGACCAAAAGGTGAAAATGAGCCATAACCCAGTCCAATAAAAATAGCTGCCACCAGTAGAATGATTGAAGACTGTGCCCAACCGATCAGTACCAAGCCAATTGCAAAAAAGATAAAGACAGGGTACATCACATAATTATCACCCTTGATATCAAAGATACGACCAGTTACAGGGCGTGAAACCAATATTGCTAAGGCATAAATAAGGAAGAACAGGGATCCAGCTGTTGCAAGCCCAATTTCTGAGGAATAAGTATTCATAAATGCCAAAATACTTGAATAAGCAATACCTATCAGCATCCCTATTACAGAAATAGAAACAGCTTTCTTTTCAAAATAATTTGACCAAGAAAATTTCTTCTTAATACTTTCTGAACTAGCTACAGTTGTATGAGGCGCTTTAATAAAGAAGATACCAATAAGTGCAAGTAGCAAGAGCACATTTGAAAGATGAATTAAGAGTGTAAAACCATATTTACCATAAAGAAACATGGAGAGGAAAGGACCGATAGCTGAAGACATCGTTACCGATAAAGCATAATAACCGATACCTTCCCCTCGCCGAGAAGAAGGAACCGTTGCTCCTGCTAAAGTCCCTGAAGCTGTTGTTGCTATACCAAAACCAATACCATGTAGGAAACGAAGAACGAGCAAGCTCTCAACACTTGGTACAAGATAGTATACCAAACCAAAGAGCAAATAAATGCTTGTTCCCATAAAGAGCATTTTCTTAACACCCCATTTTGCAATGTTGTTCCCCGCCCAAAGACGTGCAAATAAGCTACCTACAATGAAAAGACCTGTCAAAATTCCGGCTGTACCCGCAGAAGCATTATACTTTGCCATCGCATGTGTACCAATAACAATCGTTGGAATATAAAATACTAAATAATATATAAAATTGAGTAGCATATTAATAATAAAACTTGGTGTCCATAACTTTTCTTTTTTCATTTTTCTCCTTCACTTGTATCCGCTATCAATCAAATAAAAAGCAGGAAAACTCCCGTTTCCGAGAGCTTATCCTAGCATTTTTTGATTATAGCTTAATTTTAGTTACATATTATTATATCATTTTTCTGCCTATTTTAATTTCCTGAAGCTTCACATTTGCCTCACCTGTTCGTCTACATAAGTTTTACGAACAACAAAGGAGAGTTTTAAAATTCATTCGAAAGACTGATTGTCCCTAGATTTTAGAATGTTATAATAAAGATATAAATAAATCGAGAGGGTTAACGACTATGCTATTCTTATTATTCTTTATTCTATGCACTTATCTATTTCTCAAGGGCTTTGTTAAGTTCATCTTGCCATTGCTTCTTTTTATCTTCCTTGCAAAACTTTTTCTGGGCGGACTCTTTCTCTTCTTCAATACTCATTTCCTTTTCACACTAGCGATTATTGCCTTCTTCATCTGGTTAATTCGTACGGTAAGCAGTCAAAACTACTAAAAAACACTCTCTATTGTTAGAGAGTGTTTTTTTCTATTTTTAAAAATTTATTTTGCTTCATACCAGCTGTCGCCCGTATTTTCATCTGCAAGTAAGGGAACATTTAACTCTACTGCAGATTCCATAGTTTGTTTCACCAAGTTTTGAACCGCCGTAAGTTCTTCCTTAGGTACTTCAAGAATAATCTCATCGTGAACTTGTAGCAATAATTTGGCTTTAAACTTGCCTTCTGACAATGCTGCATCAAGATTAATCATGGCAATTTTCAAGATATCTCCGGCTGACCCTTGAATCGGGGCATTAATTGCTTGACGTTCTGCACCTTGTCGCACCATAAAGTTGCGATTATTGATTTCTGGCAGTTTACGCCGGCGATTAAACATCGTGCTTACATAGCCTTTATCCTTGGCTTCACGTTTTGTTTCCGCTATATAATTGGCAACTCCAGGATAACGTTCAAAGTAAGCTTGGATCATCTCTGCTGCTTCCTTATTGGAAATACTCAAGCGTTTAGCAAGTCCGTATTCTGTTTCTCCATAGGAGATACCAAAATTGACAGCTTTCGCATTGCGACGATCGTTAGGCGTAACATTTTCAGGCTTGTCTATGTTGAAAACACGCATTGCTGTACTGCTATGAATGTCAGCACCATGATTAAAAGCATCAATAAGATGTTCATCTTTAGACATATGTGCCAAAACCCGAAGTTCAATTTGCGAATAGTCGGAACTCAAAAGAATATTATCTTCAGCTGCGACAAAAGCTTTACGAATCAAGCGTCCAGCTTCTAGGCGTACTGGAATATTCTGCAGATTTGGATCAATCGAGGAGAGACGACCTGTTTGCGTTAAATCTTGAACATATCGTGTATGGATACGACCATCTTCAGCTATTTGCGGAATCAACCCTTGCACGTAAGTGGATTGAATTTTTGATATTTGACGATATTCGAGTATTTTGGCTACTAGTTCATAGTCTTGAGCCAAGTTTTCTAAAATATCTGCTGCTGTTGAATAGCCTGTCTTTGTTTTTTTACCATGCGGCAACTGTAATTTTTCAAAAAGAATGACTCCAAGTTGCTTAGGCGAATTAATATTAAATTCCTCACCTGCAAGTTCATAAATTTTTTCAGTTAAATCAGCAATCATCTTCTGATTTGCCGCACCAATTTCTTCTAAGGTACTCACTTCAGCAGCTATTCCTGCTATTTCCATTTTAGCTAACACGTTGGCCAAGGGAAGTTCCATTTCTGTCAAAAGATGATATTGTTCATTTTCCTCGAGATTTTGGATCATTACCGCTTTCGTTGTAGCTAAGACATGAATTTTACCTGCCAAATGTTTGAAAAGAATTTCATCTTCAGGAATACGACGTTTTGCTCCTTTGCCGTAAACTTCTTCATCAGTAGATATATACTTGTTAGCAAATAATCGACCAATAGTTTCAACCTTATTATCTTCTGTTGTAGAAATAAGATATTTAGCTAACATACTGTCGTACTTGGCTGTCGGTAGTTCAATACCTAAGCGATGAAGCAAAACTTTATTTTTCTTAAAATCATATGTATTTTTAGGAAAAGGGAAATTCTTTAGGAGTTCTGTATTCTTTGATACAAAAACTTTTTCTTCATTTCCCCAAGCAAACCCAATGATGTCTTCTTTGTGGTAATTCTCATTTAAAATTTCAATATAAAAGAAATCATCTTTGTCCACTAAAATATCTGTTGCATCTTCCACAACTTCAAAACTAAGCGTAACTTCATCTGCTTCTGCCGTTTCAAGTTTGGCTTTGAATTGCGCAAATCCCATCTCATCATAAAACTTGATCAATTCTGCTGCATCCACAGGCTTAATCAAAGTATCAGCAAGATCAATTTCAATCGGAGATTTCGTATCAATCGTTGCAAGAGTACGAGATAAAAAGGCCATTTCACGGTCAGCAATAAGATTTTCCTTCATCTTACTTTTCTTAAGTGAATCAATATTCTCATAGAGATTATCAATAGATCCCCACTCTTGAAGCAACTTCATAGCCGTCTTTTCGCCGACTTTTGTTACACCTGGATAATTATCCGAGCTATCACCCATCAAACCTTTAAGATCAATAAACTGCTGTGGCGTTAAGCCCGTTTTTTCCAATAAATAAGCCGGTGTAAAGCTTTCAAACTCAGCCACACCTTTTTTCGAAATTTCGACTGTCGTATTTGAGTCCACTAACTGAATCAAATCCTTATCCCCAGTTACGATTGTAACATCATAATCGCCAGCTTCAGGGAGTTCAGCCATTTTATCTAAAGTACCAATAATGTCATCTGCTTCATAGTTTTTAAGCTCATAATGATTATAGCCTAACTTTTCAATCAGCTCCTTAATAAAAGGCAATTGTTCGCGGAATTCATCTGGTGTACGTGCTCGCCCATCTTTGTAAGCAGAAAACATTTCCGTTCTAAAGGTTGTTTTTCCTGCATCAAATGCAATCAGAACATGATTAGGTTCTAATCTTTCGACCAAATTATTAAGCATAAGATGAAAGCCATATATCGCATTGGTATGTAAGCCACTCGGAGCCACAAAACGATCTACTTGATTATAGAGGGCGAAAAAAGCCCTGAATGCTAATGAAGAACCATCAATAAGCAGTAATTTATTTTTCTTGTTTTCCATAACTCCTATTATACCTTAAATTTATAAAAAAAAGAAGCCTTAGCTTCTTTACTTCA
>NZ_KQ968946.1:0-29482 GCF_001578715.1 Lactococcus sp. DD01
ATGATACTTGAAATAGATAGTTATATAACCAAATAAAAAAAGAACAATAAATAAAAAAGATTATTAACTGAGATAACAATCAGTTAATAATCTTTTTTATTTCACCTTCAGAAAATGAATAGAATATCATTGTGTTCATAAAATTACCATTTTCTGAGCACTTTTTATTTTCTGCAATTTTTATCAATATCTTTTACACTTAGTGTTCATTAACTCGTAATTTAATCTATGTTCATTTATATATATTGTTTTTAGTTATAATACACGTTAAGAAGAATATTAATTAGCATACTGGTGTACATATACACATAACAGTATGTTGCATATACTTATATTAACTTTCAGAAAAACCAAAATATTACTGAGACATCTCAAAGGCTTATAATAATACATCAACTCTATAAAATGCCCTTCTTAAGCTTATCAATTACTACTTACTATAATAGATTACATTATTTCTTTTTGGTATAATAATGGGGTAGATGTTTAATAGACGGTGGCTCTCGAAGGGATGGTGATGCTTATGAATGTAAGTACAAAATCCAACAGAAAGGAGCGCTCTTATGATGGCTGTAGCAATGTTAGTGACTGCAATTTGTAGTTTTCTAATCAGTTTGCTTACGTTTGTCATCTTGTTGATTGAAAAAATCACAAAAAAATAAGGACCGTCTGACTTTGGCTAGTTAAAGGTCCTTATGATCTGAATTACGCCACCGACTTTTAATCGGCTACATAGGGCTTGTTTATAGCAAGCCCTTTTTTCTTTAGTTCTATTATAACACATAAAGTCACATATACAAGTTATTTTTAACTTATAAGTATAATTGCAAATGTAATTTAACTTGCACTACTAATTTACTGAAATATTTAGCTTTAAACAAAAAAGTATAAGAAAAGGCAGAAATAAAATTAGTAAGAGATTAATTTTAGATATATCTTTTGCCAACTCTTCTACAAATTTGAGGACGTTCCTCTTTAAATGATGAATCATTGTCCCTGGCATACTTTTTCCTTACTGATAAAGTCGACAATCATATCTCTCAAATTGGTCAAAAATACTAAAAACAGTAATATAAACCAACCTGTTAAGAGGTTTTCAATAATACCTAGATTTAAGATATGTACTTTTATATCCTTCTGGGACAAATTAAGCTTAATTTCTAAAGTTCTTATAAATCGGCCCAATTTCGTCACAATGCATGTATCTACCTTCAAATGTTAATTTCTATATTATTTTTAGTTATAATACATGTTTGAGAAGAATTTCAATCAACACTACATATATCAAACTCTACATGTACATATGTGTATACGCATATGTACATAAAGCTATTAATATAACCTATATTAATTTTTAGATAAATTACTTCTCATCCACCTTAATAGGCTTTACTGTCACATTACTCAATCAATTTATTTTGATATACTAATAGTATAAAAGATAATATCAATAAAGGGGACACAATCTAAAATGACCACTATTGCAATGGAAAATTTAAGTACATTATTCAGAGATAAGCTTTACCGAATTCCTGATTATCAAAGGGGTTATGCATGGACTGAAAAACAATTAGAAGAATTCTGGAATGACATAGAGCTGCTGGAGGATGGAAACAAAGAGCACTATCTAGGAGTACTAACGACTCAAGATGTCCCTTCAGAGGAATATAGCAAACTTGAAAATGATATGTGGTTGATCAAAAATAAGCATTATTCCCCAGTGTATATTGTAGATGGACAGCAACGTATTACTACATGTCTACTGTTACTATGCGCCATTGTTGAAATTTCAGAAGTCAAACACTCAGCTGAAGAAATAAACTATACAAATATTGAAGATATCAAAAAACGTTATTTTTACGAAAAAAAAGGAACTCATGAACTATATTCAATGATTTTTGGGTATCTATCAGATGATCCTCTACATACTTTCTTAGCAAAACATATCTATAAGATTCCTAATTTTGTCTTTAATTCTACTGAAATACATACAAAATATACTTCGAACTTAGAAAATGCTTTTGATTACTTCACTTCCAAACTAGAAGCACTTTCATTTAACGATATTGAGAATATATTCAGTAAACTAATAACACGTCTTGTATTCAACACTTATAATGTATCAGAAAGACTAGATGTATTTGTAACTTTTGAAACTATGAATAATAGAGGAAAAGAGTTATCTGTACTTGAGTTACTAAAAAATAGACTGATTTATCTTACGACTCTCAAACCTGATAATGATTCAAATGCTGACAAAGACATTAGGGAAAAAATTAATCAAACCTGGAAAAAACTATATGACTATTTGGGGAAGAATTCACAAAATCTCTTGGATGACGATACATTTCTCTCCGCATTTTTAAGTGTTTATCAATTTCCTGATGAAATCCTCTCTGATAGAGTTAAAATAACAAGATACCAAATTATGAGAGGACTTAATTTTCAGCTAATTGATAGAAATATTAACTCATATATCTTAGATGAAATATTTACAGTAAAAAATATAAGAAATGAAATTGTTACGTTAGATGACATCTACCAATTCATTTCTGAACTTTCTAAAAATGTTGTAATCTGGTACGAATTAGAAAACCAAATAGATGCAAATTATTCCAATCAACTATTACAACTGGTTTTAGAATATAATCAACTTACTTCCTTAAAAAATCGCTGGGATAGACCTACTGAAAAAATAAAAATATTTGAATATTTTATAAAAAATCCTGAAGAAGACAAAAGAGTAAAATTTTTAGAAACAATGAATTATATTAATTTAGTTTACATACTTTTTATTAAACCGAATGAATTTTCATTAAAGAGCGATTTTGCTTTTAAACTTCAAAATATGATTAGTCAGATAGAAGATAATGAAACAAGTGATTTTTCGAAGATAAAAAGAGATATCAACGCCCTTCTAAAAGACCGTCAAAATTTAGAAACAATAGTAGAACTGTTACGAATAAATGTAAAAAATGATTATAACGGTAAAAAAAGAGTAAACTACTATGAATCTTCTTTCCCAATTACATATATTCTCAGTAAATATGAAATATCAAAATTACATGAGAATAGAGAAGTTGTAACTAAAGAATTTTTACATGACTACTTGTTTGACAACAAAAAATATAACATTGAACATATTTTACCTCAATCGAAATCTCGGAATAAAAATTGGGACAGCATTTTAGACAATCTTGATCCTAATCAGAAACATAATTTAAAATTTACTTTGGGAAATCTTATCCGCATCTCTACAAATAAAAATAATGCCCTGGGCAATAAATCATTCGAGTACAAGTTGGGGAAATTTTCATCAGGAACTTATTCAGAACGTTTAATTGTTAGTACCTATGATACTTGGGATAAAGAAACAATTAAAAAAAGAGGACGAGAATTGCTCACCTTTCTTTTAAATCTACTTGGTGTTCCAAAATTAAACAATACTCAGAAAGATTATATTCTAGGTTTAGATGATTTTTAATAATTCATACTCCATCATTCAATATAATACTTACTTTATACTTCCATATTTTAATTGATAAAAAGATATCCAACTAAAGTTTCTTTGGATATCTTTTTATTATTAATGCTTACTATTTTATTTATCTGTTACTTTGAGATAAGTTTTCAAATCTTCTTTTTTGCGTTGCAATGCTTATACCAGTTTTTCGCTCAATCATTTTATAAGTCATCCCCTGCTTCTTTAGTTCAAAAGCAAAAGTAATTTGTTCTTCAGTAAACTTTTGAGGACGTCCTTCTTTAAATGAAGGATCATTATCTCTGGCATATTTTTTCCCTTCACTCGTACGATTGACAATCATATCTCTTTCGAACTGTGCAAATGCACTAAAAATCGTAAAGATAAGCTGACCTGTGGGAGTGTTATCAATAATACCCATATTTAGAATATGCACTTTTATATCATTCTGGAACAGATGCTGAATAATTTCTAACGCTTCTCGAGTATTTCTTGCAAATCGGTCCAACTTTGTCACAATAAGCATATCGTCTTTTTTGAGTTGATTAAGTAATTTTTGAAATTCTGGTCGCTCTGTTGTTGTCCCAGTAAATTTTTCTTGATAAATTTTTTCTGCTCCTGCAGCTTTTAAATTTTCAATTTGATTTTCTAATTTTTGATCTGTTGTACTCACTCGAGCGTATCCAAATTTCATAATTTCTCCTCTACTTATAACCCTTAGTTATGAGCCGTTAAAACCTCTTTATTTATAGTATACACAAAAAGAGCTCAAAACTGTTAAGTTATGAGCTACTTAATATAATTAATTTTCCATTTAAAACTTACTCGTGATTTTATTGTCAGATTTAAACTCTTTAAATCACTTTATAAATAGACTTAAAATTTACTTGAAGAGGGACGAAGTCACTTTATTTAAATTTGTTCTGGTATAGCATATTATAAATATATTGTAAATTTATAAACGGATTGTTCTGCTCTTTGAGTGTTTCTTGCTCTGTTTTCTTTACCCAATCTTGAATAGAACGTAAGCACTCCTCTTCATTTAAAATTTTATATCCAGGTTTATTAAGGAGAGCCATTGTATAAATTTCAAAACAACCTTTATCTGAAATTTGCATAAATAATTCATCACTTTGGAAAGTATATTGAGAATCATAAACCGAATGATAAGCACCGTCATTATGATAGAGTGCATAGCCACTAAAGTTCTTTGACTTTATTTCTACTACATCTTTATTATCAGTTTGCTTATAAGTCACAGTATCTGGAAAGTCTGTTGTTCTTGCAAAATCCATCATTGCGATTAAAACGGGATCATTATATTTATCATGCTTCATTTGATTGGCATAATAAACTGCATGATGTTGGATATTATAAATTGCAAAACGTCCAACAAAAAAAGTAAGAGAGAAAAATAAAATAAAATATTGAAGATATCTAAAGAAACGCTGACTTGACCATTCTTTCCACGTGAAGCGCACAAGAAATAACCAAAGGCTACCAAGAAGAAAGATAGTGAAGAGTTTTCTAAAAACTGAATCAAGAGGTAGAGATGACAGTTCATGAACAGAAAATCCATTTGTCAGTGAACGTATCAAAATGAAAATTATAAGTAAGGAATAAACGAGAACCGCAACAATTTTATTTTTCTTTGACTGAGGAAGTTGTTCCTCGATATAGGTCGTATGTTCTAGCTCACGTAACAAGTAAATCGTAATTAAGAGAGTGAGGATCAACCAAGCAAAAAAAATAGACGAGCTTATCATAATAGGACTTGCGCAAAGATTAAAGAAAAAGCTCAGGAGAATAAATAGGTTTATGTTTTCCCTTTGAAGAAGTCGAGTTGTAAAACCATCATATTTTTTTTGAACCTCCTCGGGTATCTCTTCCCATTTTAAAATACGGTTAAAATTTAATAATCTAACACTTATAATTCCACTATAAATAAGGGTAATAACGAGTCCAACCCAAAATGCAATATAATCATGCAAAACTAAAGCAAGATAAATAAACCATCCAACTGTAGTCAATGTAAGGCAAATGGATAAAAATATTAAAAACGTTCTTCTATTCAACTCTTTCTCCTATATTTATGGTTCTTCTAATAGTATGCATACTCAAAATTCCCCCTCAATTCTTTAATTATTTTAGATGAACTGACAAGCTGACATCCATTCATCACATTCCTTTGGCTGAACTCAATGCTAAACTTATTTGACCTTTTATAAATCCCATTATAGCAGAAACTGAAAATGAACTTTTGCAGTATACCCTATTGAACTATTTTTTTGCTGTTACTTAGTCTGTTTCTTTATCCTAAATCTACCTATAACATACATAAATCCACCAAAGAATATAGCTTGAAAAATAGATATGATTAGATTACGTGGTGTATGAATATATGAAACAATATTTTCATTTTCACTCATCCAGTTTATTAATGCTCCTAAAAAATACATACTTATTCCAAAATACAAACCTGCTAGTATTCCTGAAATCAAAACATTTTTCTTAGCTGTTTGAAAGTCTATTTTCTCTACTTCTACATCATTCAATTTACTCTTTTGACTGGCAATAATTAGATATGTGCCTACGACAAAAACACTCACAAATAGGTTAACACCAATATAAGTCCATAATGTCTGCAAAGGATATTTAAATGCAAAAAGGCATGCTATGAAATTAGCAATCATAAAATACCACCACAACCCCATAAAAGCATTATTACCTATCTTATTTACTTCTTTTTCTTTATATTCATCAAAGTCTCCAGCAATTCCGTAGAATCTTCTAATTACTTTTATTCTTAATGGCTCTTTATTTTTCATCAGTATTTTCCTCCCAAAACAGTTTATTTAAATCTGCATTTAACCTTTTAGCTAGTTTTATACATAAATCTAATGAAGGATTGTATTTATTATTTTCTATTAGATTTATTGTTTGTCTTGCCACTCCAATTTCCTTAGCTAAAGCAAACTGTGATAAACCTTCTCTTTCTCTGAAACTTCTTAAGTTATTCATGGAATCAGCTCCTTTAGTCACATATACATGACTAAGATAATAATATAAAAAAAAAGAAATATTGTCAATTATAATTGACAATATTTCTTTTTTTCATTAGATAATATATATCATGACAGATAGATATATCCTATGTAGTAAACCAAACCCAAAAAAATCAATAGATTATTCTGTATGTCTCTACTTATACAGTTACAGTCGTCTGATCTAGTCAATAAAAGTTGATACGAAAAGTTTATTTCCTTGACTAACTCAGAATATTGAATCCTTAAATTTATTATTTTATGACTATTTCGATGTAATGCGAACACACCTATTAGATAGTCAAAACTATTAAGTTATGAGTCTTTTATATATTATTAATTATTTTTTGTATAGTTTGACCAGTACTCAAAAATTTTTTACTGTTTAAAATAGTCCCTAGTAAATATAATCAAGCCAAAAATATAATAATATTTTTGATTGGAAAAAATTACCAACAACAGGTGATAAGAATACTGATATAACTATTGTTATTGGGTTTATGACATTATTATTATCTGTTGTAGCGTCCTTCTTAAAACATAAGAAAAAAGACGCATAGATAACAAAATTTAACATATCTCTCTTCATACTTTCTCGAGGATCTTTGCCTAAAAATAGTCCCCTTGTCACATAAGAGTTTTCTACTAAAAATATTGAATCCCACCATAACGGCTTCTTTTATTAAATTCCAACCTCTATCAGAAAAGCAGAGTTACATAGCATTCATAGTTAATTTTTCAAAAGTATATATGGGAATTATAGTATATACTAGGAATAGTTCATAACCATTTTCCTGAATAAAATCATCCATTCTTCTTTGTTTGGATATAAGAAAATTCTAAATTTACACATAATGGTACCATACATAGTTGCGGTTGTTATCTTATCTAGTACAGAAGTTTTTTGATATAATATAAAGGGCAATAAAAATAAATTTTTGATTTATTATTTTTTCTATTTGACACAGCTAACCACACCTTGCCAGTGTGGCTTTTTGTTATCATTTTACAAAACTAAAGTCAACTGATATAATTGTTTTTACTCATAAATAGGATATCCATCTAAGACGGCTGTCTGTTAAGTAGGGGTTTTAATTTGTTTATACGCTTACATTTTGTTATACTATTGGTGTAGGTTAAATTATTTTCCTTCTTTCTATGGTAGAGCATTATCAAGAGAATTTTTTGACTTATAATACTCATACTTTTAACTAAATCATGGGTAAACTACTCATACGCCTTGTCGCTCCTTGTGATTAGGCGTTTTAATATGCTATAATGAAGATGTCAGACACAAACCATTTACCAAGTCATATGCGTCTGGCTACGCTCCTATATTTTCCAGTTATAGGAGCTTTTAATATGTTATAATAATTGCAATTAAAATAAAATGATAATCTTTTTAAATTCTCTTGTCACGTCTTGACAACGTGGTTTATTTATACTATTAGATATTATTAATTATTTTTGATATAATTAATTTATGATTTCTCAAAGCGCTTACCCCACTCCCACGGTTGGTGAGTGCTTTTCTTTTTGGCAAGTTTTACAATATTTGATATACTTAATAAGTATGGGCATAGAATCGCGCTCCTTTCTTAAAACAATACTTTTGCGATTGAACTATGCTTAGACAAGCTCCCTCTTATCATAATTGCGGAGCTTTTTTAGTTCTTATTTAACAAAGACATTTTGTCAATAAAGAGTATGAAATTAGGAGTATAAACTGACAAAAACGGCTTTTTTCTACGATTTGTCAAGTATCAAGTATAATGTGTATTTACAATAAAAAAAGGTGAGATTCTTTTTCATTTCGAGGAGTTTACTATATAGTAAAATAACTTTATCTCCCCATAATTCAAAATAAGATGTTAAAATAATTTTGCACTCTAAACTTACTAACTTTTGGATTTTTTGTGCGTAATGAGGTAATGTAAGATTCTAATGAGTCGATGCATAGAAGCAATTGTATAGGGCTTGGTAGAAGCGTTAGGCGATTGCTTTTTTCTTTTCCTATAAGATTTCGCAATGCGATAAAGTTGAAGCCTACTTGCAGAGAAAATATTATGAATATCTCTGAAAAAAATTTTTTCTTACATAGAGGTTCCGCGTTTTGTAATATGTTCTTGGGCTAAATAATTTTCTGATTCATAACGCCTAAGATCAATGCTTATAAAGGCATTGATTTGGTTAGGTGTCCGAAAACAACGGCCATCCCCTAATTCACCAATAATAGAAGTCACTGTTGTTTCATCGATATAGTTCACATGAAAGAATTACTAAGGAGTAACTGCTCTCAAATTCCCTTCTATCTATAAAAATCATCAGCTACTTTTCATTTAACTTTATTAGCTGATATAACAAAATAATAAATTGGATTTGTTTTAGACTAATCCAATTTATTATTTTTAAAAACTACTCACAGTAAATTTGAAGACTACTAATACTCTACAAATAAGAATTATTGCTATTAACGTTATTAAATCTGTTTAAGAATTGTACTCATCCAATTAGATTTTGCAGGTAGCAACCTTAACACATACACCTCCAAATCTTCAATTACACTGTATTTTATTTTGGTATTAATACCAATTCGAAGAGACAAATTTGAACCAATCTTTGATGAAGTTTCAATTGTCTTAATAAAAGTAGGTACTTTTCTAGCAAAGCCAGATATATTACTATCGTAAGTCCCAGACTCTCCTTATAAAAAACGGCTTTTTGTGTAACTCTATACACTTGTTCTGCAACAACAACTGTATGCTTAATCAAACTCTACACCTAATTTCTCAGCAAATTCGTCGGGGGTGAGCTTTTTTCTGCTTTTAAGCTATGGTAACCTTTTTGAAATTCTTCTAAAAGACTAGCTGTTGCCTTAGTTTTTTCCCATTCTCCAAAATCTACTACTGCATATTTTGCTGTCCCATTTTTAGTTAAAATAACTTGAGATCCTTGAGAAACATCGCTCAAAGTCTGATTCTAATATCTCATATCTGATACAGGAACCATATTCTCCATTTTAATTAAAACATTACTTAATTTGTTTTAACACATCTACGTGGCTATTACAACAATGGTACCTTATCTAGCATATCCACCAGCAGTGATTTTATGGATATATAAATTAAATATAATATATAAAGTAGCATATAACTATTAAGTTATGAGATTTTAATACCATAATCACTTTTCCTTTTAAATCTTACTTCTGACTTCACAATAAATTTTACACTTCTCAAAACAAATTATAAGTAGACTTAAAATTTACAGCTTTAGTTCACTTATCAATGACTTCTATTTACCACAGTTCTCTTGATACATACATTCTAATCATATATATTGACATGATGCAACGTAACATGATATTATATAAATAACGAAAGTTTGTAGGAGTGGATTCTCACAAGTTCGAGCTACATGGAGATGTGGCTCTTTTTTTATCTTGAATTTATAATTTAGGTGCAACAGAAAAAGATTATCCATCTTACAATATTTGAACGAGAAAATATATTTTTAAGGTCTTCTCAAAACATTTCCGTTCGAGAAATTACCTGTCGGTTAAATCGCAGTGTATCAACTATTTCATGAGAACTTCGTAGAAATAGTAAAAATAAGTCCTATTCTCCCATTATTGCTCAAGCAACGTATCAAAAACAAAAACGTCGTTGTGGAAGAAAATCAATCTTCTCTGATCTTCAAATTTGGGATACTGTTTGTCATCTCTTCGTTGATTTACAATGGTTGCCTGAACAAATATCTGCATGCTTACAGTACGAAAAATCGGAAATAAAAGTCAGTTACACGTCATTATAGAGTTAATCTATAATGACGTGTTAAAGCTTGAAAAATTGATTCGTGGCAATCGTGGGTTAATTCGTTCACTACGTCACAGAGGCAGAACAAGGTACTCTAAAGGTCATCAGGAAAAGAGAGGTCCCATACGATTCATGAACGCCCGAAAGCGCAGACCAACGCCTAGAATTTGGACATTGGGAAGCCGATACCGTAGCTTAAAAAATTATCAAAACTCGTCAGCCATAAAATAATTGAACTTTTCCAAACGATTGAAGAAACTAAATTGAAGACAATTACTCCAGATAGAGGTAAGGAATTTTCTAAGCATCCAGAAGTAACTGAGCAACTCCATATTCCATTTTACTTTCCAGATGCCCATACCTCTTGGCAGAGAGGGACAAATAAAAACAAAAATGGATTAATTAGAGAATATTTACCTAAAAAGCAATCAATGGATGAAATTCCTAAAGAAACCATTCATAAATATATTGAGAAACTTAATCTAAGACCTAAAAAAGTCTTAGGATGGAAGGCACCTTATAAAATCTTTTTCGCTAAGATATCGCACTTAACTTGACAATTCAAGATACAAAAAACCACCGAGTTGAGTAGACTCAGTAGCTTAAAAAGTGGAATTAATGCGCTTTTTATGTCTGTTTTTCAACCAATTCTTGAACAGCTCAAGAACAACACCCAATACAATAGATTCGACTGCTGTTACGAAAGTTTGTAGTAGCAATTTCTCACCTCCTCCCCTAGGCAATATTGCATTGGTAAGGTGCGCCGTCAATAATTATATCATAAATTTATCTGGCTTTTTTCCGTGAATTTGAAAAAAATTTATAGCCTTTTTGAGAGAGGTTGAAAAGTTTGAGTTAATAATTCAATAAATTCTTTCTCAAACATTATTCGTGTTTGTTGTCATGATTATATAGCTTCTTCTGCCTCTAAGGGTTTCTTTGAGTAGTTCTATCCTTTTATTAAATCAATCGAAAATAGCCTTCGACAAGTCATATAACCTTTTTAGTAATACTCCCTTGGCTTAGAAGAGTTCTACTAAATATTCTATGTTGTTTTTATACTAACACCTTGTTTTATAGCATATTATATTTCTGATATTTTTAAAAAGATATAAAACAAAAAAATTCTCACTGAAGTAGACATCTCCCTATAAGAACAAATTTATGTTAAAATACTCGTCGCTTGCAAACGCGATACACATCTTTTCAAGATATTTTTCAAGTATTAAACGAAAAAATTTACTTTTCTAAAAACCTCCCTCAATACGAGGGAGGTACCAAGCTTAACTTTGTTAAAATACGCAAAAAAAGAATAATGGTTTTAGTGCTTGTTTTGGGGTGAGTAAGCTTGACACTTTTATTATATAAAATTATTTGAAATTTTAAAAGTAAAAAATACGTTGACAAGACATAGCAACCAATTGCAAAAGACTATGATATTTTATCACCTTATTATAATATAATGATTCTTTCTGGGATCGAACTAGCGAAAACCAAGTTATTAGCTCTGGGATTTAAGTAACTAATATAAGAACCTAAAATATCACTTACTCTTTATACAAATTTTATGAAGCTCTAGATATTTTTTGATCTTACAAAAAATATCTAGGGTGATTAGAACACATTAAAACGTCCACTACTGGCAGAGTGGACGTTACCCATACTTTGGTTAAAAGCCATGGACAATTTTATTATAGCATATTTTACAAAATAAATTTATTGAGTAGTTAAAAGCTCCACAAGTTATTAAAAGGTAAGTATCAAAAACACTCTATTAAAACATCAGGCTGTCAATATGTGACGATAGAATTTAAAAATATTATTATAGTATATTAAATGACCTTATAAAGTAGACGACTTAAAAGATCCTCTATTTATGATATACAAAATAATTATATCAGCTCAATTAAGATTTGTAAAAAAACAAAAAACACTCCCTAACCGTGGGAGTGGGGTGAGCACCGTAATCTGATTATGTACTAAGTATAGCAGAAATAAGCATATCTTTTCAATCAATAATGTAATAAAAAGGACTAATAAAGTATAACTTTATTAGTCCTTTTCGCTAGCATCTGTTCCAAACAAATACCTCGTTCATGAAAATATGAGAAGTTTTATTATTGCTACAATATCACTTCTAAACTTGTTAATGTCTCCCTTATCTACAAAAAGTTCTGAAATATAAATAAGAATTAACAAACCAACCTAATAAATTATGGCTTCTAAAAATATCCAATACATCTTTAGTTACAAGTTTAGTGTTAACAGTGTAACTTGTATCTAAAGAAAAAATTATTTACTACACTATGACTCACTTCATTCATAGGAGTATCTCCACTTATGATAATAAGGGATGTTACTCACGATTTAGTCAGAAGTTTTCAAATAAATATAATATTATAGAAATAAGTCAAAATAGGATTACTTACAGGCATTATATATATCAAATTAAAAATTTTTAAGTGAAAAACATATGTACCAAATACACTCTAAAATTTTATATCAAAAATACCTCAACACCCTATTACGAGGGACTTCTTCTTATATATTATTATATTAAAAACTTCCAATCACAGTTAAGCAACACTCACTGTATTAACTAGTTTTTCCTTCTGCTCCCCCTTTTATACAAACAATTAAGTTATAGATGTATCCCCCCCAAAAAAAGAAAAGAGAATTTATTCTCTTTTCCTTATTTAATCTACCTTTAAGCTATTATTGATTTTTTCGTTTTACTCTTCTCAAAATCATAGCAAATACTGCAAATAATAATCCAATTCCTGTCAATAGGAGCAATTTACTACTCATATTTTCTCCAGTCGAAGGAAGTAAGCCTTTTGAATTTGTTGATTTTTTATTGCTTGTTCCAAATAACTCGCCTGATGACTGAGTCTGCTTCTTATTCTCTGAGTTTGCACTATTACTTGCTGATTGAGTCTGATCCCCTTTTGTTCCATTAGATTTGTCATCATCTGGAGTTGTTGGCACATCCGTTACATTTACAGGAACTTCGACAATATCTGTGGTACCATCTGGATAAGTTACTGTAACTTGAACAGTACCCTTATCTCCAGCTGTGCTTGTATCTGGAATGGTACCTACATTGGTAATTGTACCCCCTGAGCCTGCTGGGATAGTGACCTTATCTTTCACATCATCCTCAGTGATTGGTGTGTCTTTTGGTACTTCGATACTGCCCACTCCTGGTTGGTATTTATCTTTGTCTGGAGTGGAATCAATATAAATAGGCTGATCAAGCCCAGCTGGACATGTCTCTAACTGGGTCCGTGAGTCTTTGACCGTCAAGTTAGCCCCATAAAAATAATCTTCTACTTTATATTTAGCTGTTGCTTCAAACACTACTCCAGACTTTTGAATATCATTATCTACCTTAAAGTTGAAAGATACCTTATTTTGATTAGATGCTCGTAAAATTCCAACATTAACCTTAATAGTCCGAGTATTGGTATCGTAAGTTATATTAGAAGGTAGAGTACTTTCTAATGTGAGTCCTTCTGGTACGACTATTTCCCAAGTCATATCATCTGAGTTGATAGCCCCTTCATTCTTAACTACTAAACTATAGTTAAGGGTATCTCCTCTCTTATATGGCTTATCAGCCCCATAGTTACTCTCAACTTTTTGTCCACTAGAACTTACTCTGGTTAATGTTTGATATAAATTTATAGAGGGACCAACTTCTAGTCCGACATTATCAAAAATATATCCTCGATTATTTTCATTTGGTAAATCGGAAACAACTGTAGATTTATTACCAGCTTTTAAAACCATCCTAACCGAAGTAACATCACTTGGTATTTGATACATTGCCCCTGCATCCGTATAGCCTTGAATTCCATTACCTGAAGCGGACAAATCAGATGTTTTACCATCCATTGCTGTTATCTTATTTCCGTTTTGATCGACTAAGTAACCAATACCAGATTCTCCACCGGTAGTGTTATTAGCAGAGCCATAAGCACTCTTAAAACTATAATGGAATCTCACAATTGAGTTAGGATTTACTGCTATTTCTTTTGAAATAATTTCTGTCCCCTCTTCACCTAGCTCTAAAAATCTTGTCGAATTAGAGGCTCTGTAACCATGATTAGGAGAAGCAAGGCCAATAGAGTAATCTCCACCGGTAGTGTTATTAGCTGGTTTTACAATGCCTAGAATCTTTTTACCATAACCGTTAGTATTAGAGGCTTCGTAGACTTTACCTGAATATCCTAATTTTATCTCAGTACTTGTAGCATTAGGGTTTTCTTTCACTAATTCTGGTAAGTGAGGTTCAACTATTGTGAATTTTTTTTGTTCAGAACCTGATTTCAAGGTCCACCCCTCATAATCTTCTGAACCTGTAAAATCTTTTTCCGACCAATTATATTTTACGGTACCAATATCATTAGGGCCATCATTACTTGTGTCTTGACCTGGTAGCCCGACTACATTTAAAACATGATCTCTTGTTACATTTTTATCTATCGCACCAGTAAAATCTCCTGAGTCAAAAGCATTTTCCCATGAATAAAATTTACCATTCTGTGGATTTGACCCAAAACCTAAATTATTTGGATTCTGATCAGGTGTGGTACATACTAACGATTTCCCTACCCCCACATTAGTAGAAACTGTTTGTCCTTGTGATACAGGTTGGTTCATTAAAGTAGCAGTCACAAGTATACTTACACAAGCTAGTCGAACTAACTTATGACTTCTTTTATTTTTCATTATTATAATTCCTTTCTCCCGCTTGTTAACGGATTCCTTTTTTACTACCTTTTTATTTTATTAACTGCTCTACTTTTACATCCTCCCTGTATAAATAATAGGTACAAGATCCCTCTTCTACTCAAATATATTATATTAAATATGTAATTAAATGTCAACATTGGTATTTCTTTGTATTATTTTTACAATATTGGGTAATAAATAGATTACTTAATATATTGTTTTATACGGTTTTTTTCCATTATATGTAAGTTTGTAAGTTAAAAAATTAAAAAAATTATTTTATAGGTGTTTTGTATTAAAAATACTACTTCCGTACATAAAAAAACATCTCTTTACGAGATGTTTTTTATGTACAAAATCGATCGTATAGTTAATTATTTGTTAATTATCGGTAGAGCACGAGAAGTAATCTAAAGTTATTTTTAAAAAGATTTATTTTTCAATTCCACATCTCCTTCTAACTCTTCTAGCTGTTCATTATTAAATCCAAAGTAAATGTGTGCTATTTGTTGATCTAAGAACCAATTTCTCAAAAGTTTTAGTAATGCAATTTTTTGATAAGAGTTTAACCTTGAGAATAAAACATCAACACTCTCTACTGATGACTCCTTCTCCTCACCAACAAGATAATCTATACTAACCCCAAAGTAACGAGCTAATTCAGTAACACGCTTTACTGAAGGTATTCTATCGTATTTATAATTATGTAGTGAATTTCTCGGCAAACCTAATTCTCGTTCTATTTGATTTATTGATTTATTCTGTTTTTTGGAAATTTCTTTTATACGCTCATAAAATAATGAGTGTTTAGTCATACTTACTCCCTTATCGTTGTTCTATTTTTTATAACCCTTATTACATAAATTTTATGAGAATATTCTAACACCAAAAAACTTTTTTTGTCAACCCCTATTTATTAATATTCTATTAAAACCCATCTTACTCTTTCTTTTCCTTTCAAAAATACACATAAACGCACACTGATATGTGTATGAGTGTGCGTTTATGTGTATGTGTATGTGTTTCTATTGGTACGCTAATTACTTGTTGTAGTCATTTATATACTGCTTAAAAATACAATTTGCCATTTCATTCCGACTTTTTGATTCTTTTTTTGCAATATCATCTAACCCCTTTAGAATTGATGGATAAACTAAAAGCTGAACTCTCTCACTTTTAGTTTCTGTTGCAGTTTTAGTTTCTACTAATTTTCTTTCAAGTTCTTTTATTTTTTTTTCATAATCAATACTACTATAGTTTTTTTTAATACTAGCCTCTTCGCCATCAACTTTTATGTTACCTAAAAAAGCTAGAGCAGGATTCTCATTTATGCTTTTTCCAAAATTCTTTTTTGTTGCCATGTTATTATCCTTCCAAATATTCTTCAATAAATTTTCTAATATCATTCGTTACATTAGCATTGGGAGCATACTCAAATATACTTTTTTTCATTGCCTGAGCTTCAGCAAGTGCTACTGCATTTCTAATAGATTGGTTAAATATCTTTGTATCGAAAATACTTGTAAGTTCATCTAGTTGTTCTCTAATTCCTTTACTTAGCAGCAAGCGACTATCATAAAATCCGAGAAGAAAACCTGCGATTTTTAAATTCTTATTTGTATATTTTTGAACTGGTTTTATACTATTCGATAGTAAACCAATTCCATTTAAGCTATATGAATCTGCTTTAACAGGGATAATACAATCATCAGAAGCAGTTAATGCATTCATAATTATTGTAGGAGAAGCAGGAGGAGTATCCAAAATTATAAAATCATACTGATTTTCAATTTCCTTTAAGGCTTCAGCAAGACGATAAGGTTGGTCTGGTTTTCCTTGTAGTTCAAAGTCAATTTGCATCATGTCTGGAACTGAAGGTATAAAATCAATATTACCAACAGTATAAATTGTATCTTTGATATTTTTCTTTTGCATAAATACATCATAAATACTATTTTCAATATTTAAGATGCCATCTGGCATAAGAGTATAAGTAGTGTTTTGTTGTTGGTCTAAATCTATTAGTAATACTCTATAGCCTAACTCCGCAAGACCAGAAGCAGTAAATTGAGAGTCTGTACTTTTGGCAACTCCCCCTTTAAAATTTACAAATGATGTCTTTCTTGCCATTCTTTTCTCCTTTTATATTGTATATACATATAATTATACACATAGTTATATGTGTTGTCAAGTGATGTGTGTATTAATTTAAACACATGTTTATATACACATAAATATATATATGTATGTTCATATAAAAACTCCCTATATTACTAGGGAGTTGTGAGATTTTTATATTTTTAAATAAGAAGGGCTTGTTGAAGTTTTTAAAGCTATCACTTCCCATTCCAAGGCCCGTCCATAGGGATTGTAGGTATATCTGGTTTTTTTAAATCCTGAATAATTTGATACTGCTCTTTAAAATAACTTAAATAAGCCCTGTATTCAGAGTATCTATTACCAAAAAGAACTGAAGGTTTTAAATTACTCAATACTTCTGTATTATCACGCCATTCAAAAGCTTTCATTTCTTCAACCTGCATAAGTTCTTCTACAGGTACACCATTTTCAAGAAGAGATAGGATTGGTTTAATTAGGTTTATATCTTCAACATCAAAACATATACTTTCAGAATTTTTAGGTACAAGTTGATATATATTTTTTTCTGAGTTATATTCAAAACGTATGCTATGCAAATAATTTAAGTAGCTTATAACCATTTTGGCATCCTCAACAAAAGGACTCTTTTTCCCTTTTGGTGTACTTTTAACAGCAGAAGTAAGCTTATTTTTATAGGCCAAATCTCCGTTAAAGGGTGTAAATGTAAACTCAATAGAATGAATTTTTCTTCCAGAGAAATAATAAATATAATCTAGATTTTTTATTATTTGTTCTCCATCTGGAGTAGTTAATTCTTGAATTTCTTTAATTGCCTTATCTAAATATTTTTTACGGTTTTTCCTTAAGTCAAATAACTCATTTTGATCACGATGAACCTCCTCTTCAGTCTTTAATATCTTGAGTACTTTCTTATCAAAATCATCAATTCGCATTTTAGTACCTTTAGGAAAACTTCTAAATTCACTAATATAGCGGTAAATTCTCTTTGAGTATTTTGATGGTAGGTTGTTGTTGATTTCCCTATCATACTGAAGATGCTTAACTCTACTCCAGTCCTTAGAATTAATTAAATCATAGACATGAAGTGGTTCATCAATAATATTCCCTTGTGCATCAATCTGTTGAGGGCTTATCTCTGCATTTGATATTGTTAACTTGACTTCTCTCTTTGAACCATCAAAATCAATTACACTAAAAATATTTATAGTTTTCCAAGACTTAGGAGTACCATCATCATTAGTTTCACGTACCTGGTAGTAAGCAAAGTTTTTCAAAGCATCATTAAGGTGATACATAGCTTCTTGAAGTTTTTTGCCGTTATATAAGCTCCTCTTCCCACTCTTTCTCTTAAACCATAGTCCTCCAAGTTCAGCTAACTCTTGATAAGTAAAAGTTACAGGTTCTCCCTCTTTATAGCGGTCTCTAAGTTCTCCTAAGATAGCAAAAGTCATATTTTCACTTGTAGCATTAATGTCCTCAGTTGAAAACATTTCAGGTAACTGACGGCTATATTTTATTTCTTGTCTAAACTTTTTATTCTCTTCTAGTTCGTTTAATAAGTCCATGTTACTAATCCGTATCTCCTTTTAATCAAATCAAAAACGTATAGGTAATTCGTATAAAAAGTGTATTTGCAGTACACCTACACATTTTAATCGTAAAAAAAGTGCACTTTTTTGTGCCTTATATAGAAAAAAGCAAAAAAAATATTTGTTTTTACAAAAAAATTTATTGGAGTACAACTTTTTTACGATTTAAAAGTTATTTTTTACTAATATACACTTTTTTTACGGAGATGTCTAGAAAAAAGTGCAACTTTTTTACGATTCAGAGCATTAATTTTTGGAAATACACTTTTTTTACGTTTAAATACAACTTTTTTACGACGTAAGCAACTTTTTTACGGACAAGTACAACTTTTTTACGACAAAGGTGCACTTTTTTTACTCCTGTATGCAACTTTTTTACGACAGGGGTACAACTTTTTTACTCCTGTATGCAACTTTTTTACGACTGTATACAACTTTTTTACGACTGTATGCAACTTTTTTACGATTAAAAACCTTATAAACCCCATGGTTAAGCCTTAAAAAAGGCCCTTAACTGTAACTGTAACTGTAACTTATATAATATAACTATAACTTATTATTCTTAATAGGAGTAACTGATTTATTTTCTCAAAAAAAAAAATTAAAAGGAGCTTTTGCTCCTATTTTTTTATTTTTCTATTGGAGTAAAATGGTCTACAACTTTCCCAATAATTCTAGGATTCTCACTTAAGGGAATATATTTATCAGGAAAAATTAAATTACCATCTCCATCAATAGAATCGTTCAAAGAATGAAGCACTAAATATTTATCTTCAATTCTGACTGATTTTATATACGCTTGGCCACGTTCAACATCATCAACTGCACATATCTGACCAGGAAAATCAAGATAATTTTGATATTTAATCAAGGCAACTTCGCCGTAATGGAAATCAGGTTCCATAGAATCACCCTTTATCCAAACTGCTTTATCATATGCAATGTCTTGATCCCAATATACAGTTTCTTTGGTTTGAGAAGAAGTATAACCTTCACCATTTCCTGCAGATAAAGCTTGTTCCTCTTCAACTTTGTAGGGGATTAATGCAAAATGAAGTGGTAATATATTATTTTCTTTTTCTTGCTCTTCTAATTGTTTTTTTGCGTATGCTATTGTATTTTCTTGCCTAGCATTGTTGAGCTTCTGATATACAGGTAGAATTTCAGTATTATTTAAATAGTCTTCGGAGGTGTTTAAAAGTAAACATATATCTTTTAATATTTCTGGTCTTGGAAATCCTTGACCTTGTTCATACTTCCGATAAGCCTGCTTTGAAATTCCTAATTTTTTTGCAAAAGATTCCTGAGTGAACCCGTTCGCTGTCCGTAATTCTTTAAGTCTTGTTGCGAAAAAAATAAATTCCACCACCTTTATCATTCAAAACAAAAGTTAATGAATGAAGGTGCCTGTCTCTTAAATTCTCATTTGAAATGTTGAAGAACAATTTAAGTGAAAAGACCTAAATTAAATATCGTTAATACGTGCCTTGATGCACCTTGCAAATGAAAAAATAAGCAATGTAAGATACTGCTATTATACCATTTGTTAAGAGGGAAATCAACGGCTGTGTTTTTGCATGCTTGGTTTCTCTAAGTTATGCAAGCGTTAAATTCTTAACGCTTTTTTTGCGGATAAGGCACTCTAAATTTTAAACGGTGAATATGAATTTAGAGTGAAAGAGGTTCAAGTCCTCTTGTCCGCTTTATGTGGTTGCTGCCTGCTTAGGCAAGTGGCCGCATTTACTGCTTTGTATAATAGCTTTTTGCGGTTTATATCTCTCCACGCAAACCCTTTTGAAGAGAGAGTAGGTTCGACTCCTGCCAAAGCAATTAAAATCCAATATTCATTTCATAAGGCATTTAAGAAAATTCAATGGATCAACGATTGAAATGTTTGGAGATGAAAAAGGACAATTAATATATCCTTATGTATTGGTATCTCGAAACGGAAAAAAATATCCAATGTCAATTGAGAACAGAAAAAATTTTAAACTCATTCATAAAGTCTACCAAGATAGAAAAGTAGTTGCTGAAAGAGTTCATCGTAAATCTGATCTACGTTCTACAGGAAAGGCATAGGTGATCAATGATATTATCAACGCTGGTTACAACTATTGTACTATTTTTATTAGCATGTATATTATTTGGAGAAAATCTGGTAGTTACTCTTGCAGAGAGACTTAAAATGGATGATTGTAGACCACTATTAATACCTGTATTCATATTCTTTATGGTACTTAGTGGACATATTGCAGTACTTTTATCTCTCATATTTTTTAAATAATATACGTTATAAATCAGAAGGGTATGATTTTGACAGAATTAATAATAGACAATTTTGCAGGGGGCGGAGGAGCTTCCACAGGGATTGAAATGGCAATTGGTCGTTCCGTTGATGTAGCGATTAACCATGACCCTAATGCGATTGCAATGCATGAAGTGAATCATCCAAACACCAAACATTATTGCGAGGATGTATTTAATGTTGATCCAATAGAAGCTACAGAAGGGAAACCAGTGGCATTATGTTGGTTCAGTCCTGATTGTAAGCATTTTTCAAAAGCGAAAGGTGCAACACCAGTTTCTAAAAAGATAAGAGGGTTGGCATGGGTTGCCGTTCGTTGGGCAAAAGCAGTAAAACCACGTGTGATTATTCTTGAAAATGTTGAAGAATTTAAAACATGGGGCCCACTGTTAGAAACAGAAAAAGGTACTTATCCAGACTCTGAACATAAGGGGGAAACATTCGAGAAGTTTAAACATGAACTGGAAAAGTGCGGTTATAAAGTAGAGCATAGGGAACTTAGAGCTTGTGATTATGGTGCGCCTACAACAAGAAAGAGACTCTTTCTTATCGCACGTTCAGATAATCAGCCTATTGTTTGGCCAGAGCCTACTCATGCCCCTCAGGACAGCCTAGAAGTTCTCTATGGCTATAAGAAACCTTATGTATCTGCAAGTTCTTGCATTGACTGGTCATTACCAGGTCAATCCATTTTTGAAAGAAAAAGACCCCTTGCAGAAAATACAATGAAACGTATTGCAAGAGGATTTAAAAAATTTGTACAAGATGAAGCGAATCCTTTTATTGTTAGGATAGGGCAAACAGGGTTTGGGGGTGATAAGTTATCTTATTCTCTCAATCAGCCTTTAACGACAATCACAACTAAGGCAGAGCATTTATTGGTTACACCGACAATCATGGTAAACAATACAAGGCATTCAGGAAGTAGTTTAAAGAATCCATTGCCAACAATAACGACTGCAGGTAATCAAGCTTTAGTTTCTACATTTTTAGAAAAAGAAGAAGATACTCTAGCAGCATCCTATCTCGTTAAACATTATGGGGGAAGCTATCCAGGCGCAGGGATTGATTTAAGAAATCCTACGGATACAATTACACAAGTAGACCACCATGCCTTAGTTCAAGCCTTCTTGATAAAGTATTATGCTTCAGATACAGGTCAAAGACTCAATGAGCCACTTCATACAATTCCAACTAAAGATAGATTTGGTTTAGTTCAAATCAAAAACGAAAATTATCGCATTGTGGATATAACAATGAGAATGTTACAACCTCATGAATTATCTAAAGCACAAGGCTTACCAGAGGATTATATCATTGATAAAGACCCAGAAGGTAAGAAAGTAAGCAAGGCAGTTCAAACAGCGAGAATTGGCAATATGGTCGTTCCTCAATGTGCGAAAGCATTGGTTCAATCCAACTTACCAGAATTGTGTCTAAAGAGCTTAAAGAGCAAGCCTGCTTAATCCTAATAGATGATGCAAGCTCAATAATCATTAGAATTGAAGAACTTGTTGCTGATGGCAACTATCGGATACTCGATGATAAAGATTATCGTGAAGAGTACGTTGGTATGTTAAGGAACATTGACCATATCCTAAAAAATTACGATACGAAAAATGTATTAAATTCTTGCACGATAGTAGCAAGATGCTTAAAGGATTCAGTCATTGAAACAAACTTTGAGAAAACAACACGTAATGAAAATTGGATGTCTGATCGAGAAGATGATGAGGGAGAGCAGTTTCTTTTTGATGAAGGTGTGTATGCCGCAAGTGCTTATGAATATGAGTCTGTAGAAGAATTAGATGAGTGGCTCCTCAATGAAGAAGTACTAATTTCTGACGGTTTGGGTCATACAACAACATTTACAGAGCTTAAAAAAGAACTTCTTGAGCTTGAAGCCACTAAAGAAAAAAGAGAAGTATCAGGGGAACAAGTAGAAGAACCAAGCGAAACAAATACTTTAGGCGCAGATCCAGATATCAATAGGTATGAACAAATTATCCAGGAACAACAAGCTTCTTTAAATCTACTCCAATCACAGTTTGTTGAGTTAACCAAACAAAATGAGTTGATTATTGAAAAGTTAAATCAGAAGTCCGTTGAGAATACTGAAGACAACCAAAGTATGAAAAAAGTAGGTTCAAGTACAATAGAACTTGCTTTTGATCAAATTCCTCGATTAATCCAACTCAGTAAAGAGAAATTATCTGATGTAAAAAATCATCTGAAGGATAACATCAAGGCTAAATCTCAAAAAGGTTTAAGTGTCACTCTTGAAAAACTTAAAGTACTGGAAATTCTGGAGTCGATAAACAAGGGCCTAGATAGTCTCTCTCAGAAGGTTCAAAACTTAGATACACAATTAAAAGTATTGTCAGGTAAGCAAGTCAATGAAAAAGAATTATTGCTGCTGCCTGCTCCTATTCAGGAAGCTGCAGAGGAAATTATACAGAAAAAGAATGTCAAGATTGGTGAGCCAACACGGCCACAAAATAAATTTGAGGAACGTCTAGCTCAAGCAAAAAAGGATAATAAAGCTACTGCGGAAAACTATGCTAATCAAAAACAAGAGGTAGAAGTCTCACAAAGGGTCTACAAGTAAGGAGTGTTCCTTTTCTACTCTGGTGCTTTATGTTAAAATTGACAAAAGGTTATTTTTGAAAAAAAGAAGTGCTGCCTTACTTTTTTGAAGAAGACAGTACTTCTTGTACCAGGACTGAATAATTTAAAACAAAAGGAAAGGACATATAATGGAATTTAACGAAATTGACCGGTTAAAAACAGAAATGGATAATTACCGCCCTTTATCTTTAACTGAAGTTAAGGAGATTGAACGTCAAAAGAAAATGGATCATATATGGTCTTCAAGTGCAATCGAAGGAAATACATTAACTAAATACGAAACAATTTCGTTTTTAGAAACAGGTCTAACCGTTTCAGGTAAACCAATTAAAGATTATTTGGAAATATTAGATCTAAATGAAGCATTTGACTTTGTAAAAGAACTATCTACTCAAGATATTCAATATACTTTGGTTGATATTATGGATATCAATAGAATTGCCACCTTGAAAACATCCACTTCTTTAGGAGAAGCAGGAAAGTTGAGAAGAATCGATGTTTGGCCAAATGGTTTTCCAGAAGAAAAATACGTTTCACCTTCTAAAATTGAAGATGAAATGAAAGCTTTTTTGAAGTGGTATAATGAAGATAAAACATTACACCCTGTAGAAAAAGCTGCCTTAACACATTTCAAGTTGGTCAGCATTCACCCCTTTATCGATGGAAATGGTAGAACATCACGTTTGTTGATGAATATGGAGTTGATGAAGCACGGTTATCCTATCATCAATATTCAACCAGATAAAGAATCTCGTCAAGCATATATGGAGGCTTTGCAAGTTGGTAGAAATACAAATGATACAACAAAATTTGTAAAACTAGTTTCAGAGTATGTTAAATCTGAACTTTCTGAACGCATTGAAATCTTAAAGTTCAATCAAAAAGAAGATATAAAATTAGAAAAAAAATCACAATCTTCGATTTTCTCTTCCTTTGAAAGTAAAGTCTTAGATAAGAAACCTAATAATAAATTTGAAGAGCGATTGCAGAAAGCGAAAGCAGAACAGAAGAAACTAAATCCTAGCCAATCAACGCAAGAAACTAAAGGAAAAAAATTATAAAACAACTTCGGTTGTTTTTTTATTGAAAAAAAGGAAATATAATGGCAAATTATACAATTAAAGATTTTGAAAACCAACAATGCAAAATTTTCATTGAACAAAATATTCAAGATAAGACTGAAGTAATGAGCTATCAAGAAGATTCATTGCCACCACTCGGTGAACTTTGGCTTATGAAGTATGGTAATGCCAATGAAGAGTTCTATTCTTTAAGAATAGACACACCTGTTTCTGACTTAAATCATGGATTTTTAAAAGTAAAAAAACTTAATGAAGAATTTTTTAAAGAAAAAACGGCTAAAGCAAGACAAAATCATATATTTAACGCAATTGAAGTGGATCAAAAAAATATACTCATTCAAGAAAAATTTGTAACATTTATACATGATTATGAAATTACGGATAGAAGTTGGGATATTGATGATCCTGAGTTAATTGGTAAATATCCATAACCATATCATTTTCAACTCCACAAACCTTATGACAGGTAAGCAATTTGATTGGAAAGTGATCCAAAAAGGGCAAACAAAATCTGGGAAAGCCTTTGATGTTTCTAAAGATAAATTTGAAAAAGTTTCCGATAAGATTGCTTCAAAGTATGGTGCAAAAATAATAGAAAAATCCCCTTCAACTTCTCATCTTAAATATACAAAATGGCAAACTGAAAATCTCTACAAAGATAAAATTAAGCAACGCTTAAATTTTCTTTTGGATCATTCATCAACTTTAGAAGATTTCAAAATAAAAGCTGCAGCTTTAAATTTAGACGTCGACTTTTCTGGAAAGTGGACCACCTATAAACTTCTTGATGAACCTCAACTTAAAAGTACACGTTCCAGGACTTTAGATCGTTCTAAGTCTGGCAAAGAGAGTCAATTCAACAAATATAATATTGAAAGTATACAAGAACGCTTAAGCAGAAATGTGGGCCAATTTACTGTTGAGGATATCCTTGAGCGTTATGAAGAAAAAACAAATGCAATAAAAAATGACTTTGATATTCAAGTCACTATAGAACCGTGGCAAATTTCACATACAACTTCAAAAGGAATTTATCTTAATGTTGACTTTGGAGCCATGTATAGTGGTCAAATATTTATTGGTGGCTATAAGACAGAACGACTAGAAAATGGAAATGTCGCACTTTTCCTCAAAAACAAAGATTTCTTTTACTTTATGAATGAAGAAGGTGCGGATAAAAATAAAAACATAACAGGAGCTACCCTGGCACGACAATTAAGTTTGTATAACGGTATTGTCCCTCTGAAGAAAGAACCTCTTATTTCAGAAATTAATGAACTTGTGGATGCGATAAATTTCTTAGCAGAACATGGTATAAATAAAGGCACTCAACTTGAAAATTTAGAGGACAAACTTCATGAAAGCTTGATCCAAACAAAGGATCGCCTACAGCATTTAGATAAGAAAATTATCCAACTCAATCAACTTGCCAAACTCTTTTTAGATGATCCTGAAAGTCCTGAACTACAGAAAAGTATTAAAGAGCAAAGACTTCTGCCAGACATTACTTTATCGGAATTGACTCAAGAAATTGCTTCAATAAAATCCAGTCGTAATTTGTTAAATATAAAATTTGAAACAACCGTTGATGAGATTAATCAATTCAATGAAATTAAAGCTGCAGCGCAAGAAAAAACAAAAGAAGCTCAGCACCCCTCACTATGATATTGAAATGGAGAAAATATGAACTACCTAGAAATTGTAAATGCAAAAAATAAATTTATCCATAATTTAAAAAGCTTATCCCATGAGGATATAATTGAATTTTTGAATTTTAATCGTTACCACCACAAGAGACCTTTTCAAGAAATATTATCTCTTTTTGTACAAGCCCCTTTGATTTTTGGAAAGATTTCACTGAAGAAACACAAGTACAGTTTAACCAAAAAGAAGTCATAAGTATTTATGACAAAAATGGAAATTTACTGGAACAACTTTTTGATATTACTCAAGTTGAACTCTGCAGCATTCCTGAAATTAATAATATTGTTCTTACTGAAGAGGTTAGAACGTTAATTGATCATTTTATCGATGAAAAATGTAAGAGCCTTAAACATTCAGAGCATAATACTATTATCCTACTTTTAAAATATAACCTTTACGAAGAATTAGGGATTCTATTAAACAATGATCAAGATTATCACGTACTCTTAAACGACTTAATTTATGCTTTAAAAACTTCAACTTCAATAGATAAAATTGTGGAAGTTTTTAGCACTGTAAATAAACTTACTACTAGCCTCTCTAAACAAATACAGAACAACTACAAAGAACATTTATATTTTTAAAATAGACAACACCTCACAAGTCAAATGGCTTGTGAGGTGTTTTTTTGTTATAATTATAGGGTAGAGTTTATGAACAGTAGCCTGATTGGAGGTGATGCCATGGTTTTAGTGGCAATTCCTCACAAAACATGAAAGGCGAAAATTTTTTGACTGTTTACCAGGCATTGAGTCTTATGATTGCTTTTGCAACATTAATGATTCTTGTCATAAACACAAGTAACAAAAAATGACCGTTCAACTTAGCACGTAAGCGGTCATTTTGATTGAATAGTGCTACCGTTCTTAAAACGGCTACATGGGACTTGTTTGCAACAAGTCCTTTTTCTTTATTATATGACTTTTTTTCACTTTTTTCAATCGTTTTATTCTTTTTTCCTATATTCCAAAGGGATATTAAAATAATTAGAACCAGATTCATTCTCAAGTTCCATGACAATTGGAATCTCTCCTATATAAATTTGTTTCTCGGCTAATTTATAGTCCATAGGCTCCCAGTTCATAACTGCTTTACCATCAAGCACCCTAAATATATAGTAAATTCTATCTTCTTTATCTTTTTTCTTTAACACAAGATGTTTGATTGGGTAAGAACTAACTGCGCTATTAGTAAATTCTAGGACTTCTTCAGATAATGTTTCATCTGTACTTATATTTTTCAAATCAACCCAAAAATCAACTTTATCTTTATCATCTAAATAGCCTGGCCATTTTGATAATTCTGAGTTTAAAGTATCAGTCAAAAGTTTTGAAAAATTTATTTTCACTCTATTTCCAAAGTTATTTAGATATTTAGGAATTGTTACCGTTTTTTTTACCATTGTGTTAATTTCACGATCTCTTACTAAGTCTGTATCTATATTGAGAGTAACTAGTGTTTCGCCTGAATTCAAATCAATGTTAAATGGTTCGAGTGCTTCAGGAATATCTTCCCCAGCTTCTTCTCTTGCTAACAGCCACTGACCCAAACTTTCTTCGATATTTTTTATTGCTGATTTAACGCTTCCAGATTTCCCTTTGATAAATGGTATTTCCTCAATCATAATTTCTATTCTTCCATCTACTTTACTCATTTTCCCAAAATAAGTGTAATTCATTTCATTATCCTTCTTTCCGATGTAATTTAAATACGCTATTTTTACGTATTATTAAAACTTCTTATGGGTGTATTGTATCAGATATCCTCAAAATTGTCCACTGATATAGCAATGTAAAAAAGTATTCATAACATGGTATAATTAAATTATACGAGTGTAATTAAAAACAACAATAATTTGAACAACCATTTCGCAAAGCAAATACATATTATTAGAAAAAATAACAGATTATCTATGTCAGAATTTGCTGATTCTCTTGGAGTTACAAAATCTCGAGTCAATATGTGGGAAAATAAAGGTGTAATCCCTCGACCTGATTTACTAATTCTAATTGCTCAAAAATATAAGACTCCTCTTCATATCCTTTTCGGAATCGAGGAAATCTCATCAAAGAATGATAAACAAAGCTCTTTATTCCAATTTCTTTTAACTCTAGACAATAATCAATTGGAAAAAGCAGATAAAATACTTAGAATTGTATTCGACAATAACTAAAAATAGAGTGTTCAGAAAACCTCCATTTTCTGAATACACCTAAAATGCTTTTCTAATAATAATAGACAATTTTAAAAATATGTGTTATAATCAACATGTGAAATTATTCACGATGAAACTTTAGGAGATTTTATGGAAAAGAAAAAATTAAAAAAATCACAATTGGTTTTGCTACAGTAGCAACATTATTTACTACACTTGCACCGTCTGCAACAGCTTTAGTAAGTGCTGATGAAGTTAAACAAGAAATTGTTATGAGTAATAGTGCTGACCTTCCTTTACCTACAGGGAAAGAGGTGTTATTGGATGATGTGCCGTTATCTGAGATGATTATGATTAATGGAATCGCTTATGATTCAAAAGGTAATATTATTGTTGAGCAGTATGGAGATAGCTTAAAAAGAGGGAAGATGAGTTTAGCTATCAAAGCAATTAGAAAAGCTTATAAGAAGCTCCCTCTAGCAGTAAGAAATACAATTGAAACATTTACTAAATTGGAAGTACTGCTTGGGACTCTGGATCATTGGACTGGGGCTGTAGAGGATGGAATATTCTGGGCATGTAAACAAGTAGGAATGCCTGATGTAGCTGCACGATTTGTTGCTAAAGCTCTTACTGCGGTAGCTTTATGATGATTAGATTGATATTTGATATAGTATTTTTAGTTTTAGGTATATGTAATATTTTTTGGAATTTAACTGGAGAAATTAAAATAATACCTTTAATTTTTAGTTTTGTTTTCTTAATCGTTATGATACTTGAAATAGATAGTTATATAACCAATAAAAAAAAGAACAATAAAT
>NZ_KQ968947.1:0-12616 GCF_001578715.1 Lactococcus sp. DD01
TTTATATGGTCCGTTGGTCAAGGGGTTAAGACACCGCCTTTTCACGGCGGTAACACGGGTTCGAATCCCGTACGGACTATATTCTCAAATCCCGATTTATGATCGGGTTTTGTTTTGTGCGGATTAGCTCAGTTGGTAGAGCGCACGACTGTTAATCGTGTTGTCGTCGGTTCGAGCCCGACATCCGCAGTCAAGTAAATCAGCCTGTGGCTGTTTTTTTTGTTGTGTTATAATAGTAGATACTGAAGGAAGTAAAATATTATGCAAAAACGCTATACCACATGGAACGAATATTTAAGAGGGACTTTTGGAGAAAAAATTTTTAAGGTTCCCATTGATGCTGGTTTTGATTGTCCCAATCGGGATGGGACTGTTGCACATGGCGGCTGTACATTTTGTACCGTATCTGGTTCTGGTGATTTGATATTAGAGCCTGATGCACCAATTGCTGAGCAATTTCGTGTGGAAGTTGAAGCTTTTCATAAAAAATGGCCTGGTGTAAAAAAATATATCGCCTACTTTCAAAACTTTACCAATACTCACGCTCCAGTTGAGGTTTTACGTGAACGTTTCGAAGAAGCTGTGAACCAGCCCGATGTTGTGGGTATATCTATCGGAACACGACCTGATTGTCTTCCGCCAGATGTGGTTGATTATCTGGCGGAACTTAATACGCGTATGGAAGTTTGGATTGACTTAGGTCTTCAAACAACATTTGAAAAGACAAGTGATTTAATTAACAGAGCACATGATTACCAAACTTATACGGATGCCGTAGCTCGTTTACGTGAGCATAATATTAATGTTTGTGTCCATTTGATCAATGGATTACCTGGTGAAAGCCATGAAATGATGTTAGAGAATGTACGCCGCATGATTTTAGATTCGGATATTCAGGGTGTCAAGCTTCATTTACTGCATTTAATGAAAAATACGCGAATGCAACGTGATTATCATGATGGACGTCTGCAACTTTTGTCTCAGGATGAATATGTAAAGATTATCTGTGATCAGTTAGAGATGATACCTAAAGAAATTGTTATTCATCGGCTCACTGGGGATGCACCCCGTGAGGCTTTGATTGGTCCGATGTGGTCTTTAAATAAGTGGGAAGTCTTGAATGCGATTGATCGTGAAATGGAGCGACGTGGCTCTGTTCAAGGCTGTAAAAATATTAGAAAAGTGGAGTCAATTACCTATGCTTAGACCAATTGAGATGGCACATCAGATGTTATCTAAAACAATTAAGTCTGGTGATGTGGTCGTTGATGCGACCATGGGGAATGGTTGGGATACAGCTTTTCTTGCAGGTTTGACGGATAAGGTATATGCCTTTGATGTGCAAAAGGAAGCCTTAGTTTCAACCCAAGCTTTATTGCAAGAAAAAAAACTAGAAGCCAAGTTAATCTTAGATGGCCATGAGAGTATTGATAAATATGTCAAGGATTCTGTAAAAGCTGCTATTTTTAACTTAGGTTATTTGCCTCGGGCAGATAAATCGGTTATTACACAGCCCAGTACGACTTTAAGAGCTTTAGACATCCTAAAAGAAAAACTTCTACCTCATGGGCAGATTATGCTAGTTGTTTATTACGGTCACGAAGGTGGTCAAAGTGAAAAAGATGCTGTTCTTGCTTGGGCAAGTGAGCTTCCCCAAGCACAATGGCATGTGATGAAATATGAGCCTCTGAACCAGATCCATACACCACCTTTTTTGATTTGTATTGAAAAGCGATAAAACACGTATTTGCGTGTTTTATTTTTTTTCGATTCTTTATTTTGTTAGAATGAAAGTGTGATAAAAATGAGTCAAAAATAAATTTTTAAAAGAATAGAAGAGTAGTTAGAACTTTCCATCAATACTTTAAGCTTAAAAGACTAGCTATTAATACTCATTTAAAATAGTGGGTTAAAAAGTGCATCAAATTAAAAAATAGATAAGAAGAATGCATTGATATTTATGTATAATAATGTTAAAATAAGAAGATTTTTAGTTAATGTTTATTTTGGAGGCTGAAATGGAAGGAATTTTACTCGCTCTCGTCCCAATGTTCGCATGGGGATCCATTGGTTTTGTATCAAATAAAATCGGTGGAACAGCAAAACAACAAACTTTGGGGATGACTTTTGGAGCCTTTGTCTTTGCTCTGATAGTATTTCTTATCCGTCAACCTCAATTAAGTTTTCCTATTTTTCTTATTGGTTTTATTGGTGGCTTTATTTGGGCAATTGGTCAAAGTGGACAGTTTCACTCTATGAAATATCTCGGTGTATCCGTAGCTGGTCCTTTATCTGCGGGGTCCCAACTCGTTTTGGCAGCACTAATCGGTGTCTTCATTTTCCATGAGTGGACCCAAAATATTCAATATACATTAGGGTTTATTGCCATTTTAGCTTTAATCGTTGGTTTCTATTTTTCTGCAAAAAGAGATCCTGAAAATACCATTGCTGTAGAAAAACATCACTATGTTAGAGGTTTGATTTGTTTAGCTTACTCGACTTTAGCTTATGTATCTTATGTGATTTTGTTTAATAATTTATCCGCTCTGTGGTTCAATATTCATTTTGATACATTAACAATTATTTTTCCAATGTCAATCGGAATGGTTGTAGGTGCTTTTGTTCTTTCTGGTGGTGATATAAAAATGGAAGCAGTTGTTTTTAAAAATATTTCTGTTGGACTAATGTGGGGCGTGGGTAATGTTTTTATGTTACTCGCAGCTTCACTGGCAGGGAATGCTATTGCTTTTTCCTTCTCCCAATTAGGAGTAATCATTTCAACAATTGGAGGTATTCTCTTTTTAGGCGAGAAAAAAACAAAAAAGGAGTTAGCCTACATTACTATAGGTACAGTATTGTTTATTATTGGAGCAATCTTACTTGCTATTGTCAAAGCAAAAGGTATCAATAATTGATGTGCTGAAGAAATGTAAAAATATGATGATAGAGGAGTGATATGAACATTTTTCGTAAAAGAGTAGTTCAAGAAAAAAGTGAAATGAAACGTACTCTTAATTCGATGGACTTAACTTTATTAGGTCTAGGATCAATGGTGGGAGCAGGTATTTTTACTTTTACTGGTGTTGGTGTAGCCCTGATTGCTGGGCCTTCGCTTATTATATCCATTATTATTGCAGGGATTGCTGTAGGGTTGTCAGCTCTAATCTTTGCTGAGTTTGCTTCACGTGTACCAAGCCGAGGTGGGCCTTATGGCTACATTTATGCTGTTTTTGGAGAATTTCCTGCTTGGATCGTAGGCTGGCTTTTGGCAATTGAATTTTTTACAACAATTGCAATCGTTGCAAAGTCATGGAGTGGTTATTTCAAAGGCTTGCTGCATTTGCAACTTCCTTCCAGATTTGAAGGCTCATTTGGCCATACTTCAGGTTTTTCTATTGATTTAATTCCAATGTTGGTAGTGGCTGCCATAACGGTGATGATTTTCTTAAACACCCGAACAGTGTCACATTTGAATAATACTCTCGTTGTTTTAAAATTTTCAGCATTAATTGTTTTTGCTATTGTTGGTCTTTTTTATCTGGAACCTGCAAATTGGTCTAACTTTGCACCTTTTGGCTTGGGTTCCTTAATCGGTGGTCAATCGGGTATCTTACCAGGTGCTTCGATGCTCTTTATTGCCTTTATTGGTTACGAAACAGTGTCGACAGCGGTAGATGAGGCTGAAAATCCCCGTCGAAATATTCCTTATGGCGTAATTAGTTCACTTTTTGTTGCTGTAGTCTTTTATATTATTGTGACATTGGTGCTTACAGGAACAGTGCCTTATTATAAGCTAAATGTCACAAACTCTATTGCATTTGCTCTTGCTTATCTTGGAGTTGAGTGGGCAGCGACTTATATTTCTATTATAGCGGTGATTACTTTGCTCAGTGTTGCTCTCACCATGTCCTATGCCTTATCACGCTTACTTTACTCTATGAGTCGTGATGGGCTTTTACCTCCAAAGCTCAGTAAAATTTCAGCTAAGCACCAAACACCAATTAATGCTACACTCGTTATTGGAGGTACTTCAATGTTGATAGCTGGCTTTGTTCCTATGTCTTATCTCAGTCAGTTTTTGAGCTTATCTACATTGTTATATCTGATTGTATTAGCTCTTGGTTTGTTAAAGCTTCGTAAGGAACAAGGGTTGCCACAACCTCATGAGTTTAAAACTCCACTAGTACCTTTGATTCCTATCTTATCAATTATTGTCAATGGCTTTTTAATCGTCCACTATCATACCCAAATATGGCTTTTTCTTCTAATTTTACTTATGTTTGCAGCTGGTTTCTACTTTGTTTACAGTTATCGTCATTCTAAACTAGAAAATTCTATAAAATAAAAAACTTTCTTGTACAAGAAAGTTTTTTATTAGAGTTTTTCGTTTACAAAACGGACGAATTTATTCCACATCACGACAAAGACATTTGCACGTTCCACATCTGTCTTAGCTGTAAGAGGAAAATGATAACCTGAAAAACCTGGGAGATAGCCGAGCTTATCTTTTTGTGTAGCTGTAGCCTGAACTAACTCTTCTCCTTTTTTGATGGGAGCCTCGATATTTGTTTTAGGATCGCGATCAAAGGTAATTTCAATTGCATTTATGTCGGCTGTACCATTTTTTAAGGGGACTACAGCGGAGAAGTTATCTTTAGCTATAAGATCAATACTGTTTTTCTTTCCGTCTCGTACAGGAAGTCTAGAGAAATCGCTGAGTTGCTCATCCTTACTAATAATATCTGCATTTGTCCAAGAAGCATAAACTTGGTTCATAAGATCATTAGTGAGTGTAAAAGGTGTTGAATTATCTACAGAAGGGTCTTTAGCTTCTAAAATAACCGTAATAATACGGAACCCATTTTGAACTGTTGTAGCAGCAAAGCAGTCGACATAAAATGAAGTTGAACCAGTTTTAAGGCCATCTACACCGGCACGTGTTGTTGTAAACCCAGGCAACATTTGATTAGTATTTGCTAAAGTAGTTTCAGATTGCCCTCCCTTATCAAATGGAAGTTCTGTTTTTTCGGTGATTTTCAATATTTCGGGATAATCTTTGAGGAGATGTGTACACATGATGGCAACATCTTGAGCACTCATTGTATTGGCATCATTTTCAGTAGATCCTGGATAAATATTTTCACCGAGCTCGCTGTTTGGGAGGCCAGAAGAAGTATAAAGCTTAGCATCTGTAATGCCCCATTCTTTCAATTGAGCCATCATCATATCAACAAATTTCGGTTCCGAACCAGCAATTTTTTCTGCCAAGGCTATAGCAGCGGAGTTAGCTGAGGGTAAAAGCAAGGCATTAAGTAAATCTTTAACCGTGACTTCAGTTCCCTCAGCAAGTGGGATATTACTTGCGTTGCTGTTCATTGTTAAATTATAAGCATAGTCAGAAATAGGTACTTTTGTATCCCAAGCAATTTTTTTCTCATCGACACTCTTATAAACCAAGTAGGCCGTTAAAAGTTTAGTGATTGAGGCGATGCGCGTGCTTGAATCCGTTGCATTTTGGCTATAAAGGATTTTACCACTGCTTGCATCTACGGCGATAGAAGATTTTGCTGCCACAGAAAAATCCTCAGCTTGAGCATTTATAGTAGCCAAAGGAGAGAATAAAAGCAGTAAGGAGAGGAAAGTGATTACGATTTTTTTCATGTTTCTATTTTATCATACCAGCGAAATAAGGTCTAATGTATTTCAAAAATAATATGTGTTAAACTCACACTAATAGATGCTTTAACAGCAAATCAATGGTTTCACGTAAAACATTTCTTCTCTTTTAGGAAAATCTATGCAAATATTTATTATTTTACAGAAGTAAATGAAGTTTACAGTATCGGTAAACTTCATTTACAATAGCTCTTTTTACCCTCTTAGATAGGCATGCAAGAAATATTTGCTAGACATTCGATTCTTTTTAATATATCATGATGGGGCATGAAAGGAGTAAAGATGAATTTAGCCACTATTTTAGTAGAGGAACGGAAGAAAAAAGAAGAAACGCAACAAAAAGTTGCTGATACGCTCTATATCTCAAGACAATCCCTTTCCAACTGGGAGAACGGGAAAAACTTTCCAGATGTTCCGATGCTGATAGAACTAAGTAATTATTATGATTTTTCACTTGATATTATTAAAGGAGACCCGCAGTTTATGAAGAAAGTCAAGAAAGATTATGAGTTAATCAATACGAAGAAAGCGAAAAAGAAGTACTCAATACTATTGATTATATTGATCAGCCTTATCCTCCTCTTATCATTATTACTCATTCCTTTATCTCAGAACAACGTAACTTTACTAAATGGTATTACAATAATTATCTTCCTCCTCTGCATTCTCCTTTTACATGTGACTGTAAGCTTTAATAAACTTGCTTATCAGCATTATAAAGGAATAATGGGTTCTCCCCTTTGGGTGCCAAAAGTATTCGGTTATGGCCTCAGTATTAATCCCTATAATAAGATAGGGCGCATACTGACTATTGTTCTCGTAATTTTTTTAGATTTTTTATTTGTTGCCCTAATTATCGCTATTTTATTTTTCGGTTATCCTGCTACATCATTTATTCATTAACCCAGATATGAGGCAATTAAGCGCGCGTGTCAGTATAGAAAATGCAAAAAAATTTGTAAAGAAATACTTTTCTCTAATAATATGCAAAATAAAGTTGACAGAGTGTTGAAATTTTGATATGATATTAAACGGTACTTTTTATATTTGGTCCTAATAAGGAGAACTTGTATAAGTTGCCAAACTTCTTGTCAGAACTTGGATTAAGCGACCATATACTGACATTCCAACTTTATAAAAAAACAGAAAGGATTGTTTATTCGTTTTATTTCGCTTTGCGGTTCTCCGTAAATAAAAGGGATAAGCAGACAGAAAAATGCCTACTATTAACCAATTGGTGCGTAAAGGTCGTCACTCTAAAGTGGAAAAATCTAACTCACCTGCATTGAACATCGGCTATAACAGTCGTAAAAAACTCCAAACTAAAGTAGCAAGCCCACAAAAACGTGGTGTTGCAACTCGTGTTGGAACAATGACTCCGAAAAAACCTAACTCAGCGCTCCGTAAATTCGCTCGTGTACGTTTGTCTAACCTTATCGAGGTTACAGCATACATCCCAGGTATCGGTCACAACTTGCAAGAACACAGCGTTGTACTTCTTCGTGGTGGTCGTGTAAAAGACTTGCCAGGGGTACGTTACCACATCGTTCGTGGTGCACTCGATACAGCTGGTGTAACAGATCGTAAACAAAGCCGTTCTAAATACGGTACAAAAAAACCAAAAGCGTAATTGAAAGGAGATAAGAAGAATGCGTAAAAATCGTGCCCCAAAACGTGAAGTTTTGGCAGATCCAATGTACAACTCAGTAGTAGTAACACGTCTTATCAACCGCGTTATGCTTGATGGTAAACGTGGCGTTTCTACAAATATCGTTTACGGAGCTTTCAAACAAATTGAAGAAGCTACTGGAAACAACCCACTTGAAGTTTTCGAAACAGCTATGGAAAATATCATGCCTGTTCTTGAAGTTCGCGCTCGTCGTGTTGGTGGTTCTAACTATCAAGTCCCAGTTGAAGTTCGTCCAGAACGTCGTACAACTCTCGGACTCCGTTGGTTGGTAACAATCGCTCGTAACCGTGGTGAACACACTATGCAAGACCGTCTTGCAAAAGAAATTCTTGATGCTGCAAACAACACAGGTGCTGCAGTTAAGAAACGTGAAGACACACACAAAATGGCAGAAGCAAACCGTGCGTTCGCTCACTTCCGTTGGTAAGAAGATGGCCTTGGTCGTTTTTCTAGAAAAAGCTTGACTTTATGGTCAAGTTTTTTTATTTTCAAAGATAAGAAAATAAAAAAATATACACATTTACATAACAAAAATATGAGAAAAAAGCTACAAAAAACACTTAAACACCTTGCAGATTTGATGAATTTGTAGTAAAATAAGGTGAAAACACTTTCAAACTTAAGGAGTATATTACACAATATGAAAAAATTGTCTAAAACCGCCTATGGCGGTGTCGCAGGGAAAGATTACCTCCCTTATGAAGATGGACGCAAAAAGAGTGCTGGCAACCCAGTTGTAATTGTTATTGGTATTATTTTGGCCATTCTTTTTGCAGCATCTACTGCCTATTCAGGAATGCGTGCTGGTTTAACAGTAGCTGCAGGTATCCCAGGGGCTATTCTTGGTTCAGGACTCTTGTCAATTTTTATCCGTAAAAATAACTTCCTGATGAAGAATATCCTCCAGTCAATGGCAACTGGTGGTGAGTCAATTGCCTCAGGTCTTATCTTTGTCTTACCAGCAGTTATCCTTATCGGACAACAAGTCTCTTTCTTTGAAGGTGTAATTGTTGGTGTTTCTGCGGTTCTTGTATCTCTTGGTATTTTGTCATTTGTTCAAGACTATCTCTTAGTTGAAGAACATGGCACACTTGTTTATCCAGAAGCGATGGCAATTTCGGAAACGATTGTTGCTTCTTCAACAGGTGGTAACTCACTTAAATACATGGGTATCGGTTTTGGTGTTGGTGGTCTTATTACTGCATTCACTTCAGCAGTTTTTGGTGTTGTGAACAACGTTGTAAGCTATACAAACGAAACTTTCTACAAATGGAAACTTGAAATTGAAGTAAATCCAATGCTTGCTGCTATCGGCTTTATTGTTGGGCTTGAGGTTGCGGTAATGATGTTTGCAGGTTCAATCCTTGCTAACTTTGGTATCGCTCCATTGATTGGTTACTTCTCAGAAATGGCTGGAAACGGTCATCATGTTTGGAATGACCCATCTACTCCAATCCAAGCTATGAATTTTGCCGCAATCTCTGGATCATATGTTAAATACATTGGTGCGGGGATGATGATTTCAGGTGGTATGATTGGGGCAATCCGTCTTATCCCAACAATCATCAACTCTGTTAAAGCAACACTCGATGGACGTAAAAATGCCGAAGCTGGAGAACGTGATTCACTTGGTATCTTTGCTATCCTTATTGGTATTGTTGCAACATTTGTTGTTGGCTTCATTATCTCTGGTGGGAATATCGCCATGACTTTCCTTGCTGGTATTCTTTCAATCGTTCTTTCAATGTTATTCATCATCGTTGCAGGACGCTTGACAGGTACAATCGGTACATCTAACTTGCCAGTATCTGGTATGACAATTGCCTCACTTGTTATCCTGACTCTTGTTTTCTTGACAATGGGTTGGACATCAAGTGCAGACCTTAAATCACTCTTACTCTTCGGTACCTTCATCGTTGTAGCGATTTCAGTAGCTGGTGGTTATACACAAGCTCAAAAAGTTACTTTCATCACTGGTGGTAATAAATATGAAGTACGTCGTTTCTTCCTTGTTGCTGCTGTTCTTGGTGTTGTAGTAGTAACAGGTGTTATCGTATTACTTCGTGATCAATTAGCTTTAACGGGTGATGCAGCTCAGTTCGCCTTACCACAAGCAAACTTGATGGCAACTTTGACTGATGGTATCATCGGTGGAGAACTTCCATGGCATATGATTATTGCTGGTATCGTGTTTGGTATTATCCTTTACATGATTAAAGTTCCAGTTATGACATTTGCAATTGGTTTCTACCTTCCAATTTCAACAACGTCAATTATTCTTATTGGTGCTTTAGTTCGTATTTTGGTGGAAGTTCTTGGTAAAAAAGATACAGAAGCTGTTCAAGAAGAACGTATGTCATCAGGTGTCTCTTTATCGTCAGGTTTAGTTGCTGGTGCATCAATTATTGGTTTGTTGGGTATTATCCTTCAAGTTTCAGGAGTCGTAACTCCAGGAACACCTACGGGATTTGTAGGTTCTAACGCCATGGCTTGGGTACTCATGGTCATCTTAATCATTGCGATTGTAGCACCATTGATGTCAATCAAGAAAGCTCCGGCTGCCGAGAAGTCAGATGAGTAATAAAAAGAAAAAAGATGATATTTCAGATGAAAATCTGAATATGATTTTCCGGAAAAAAGATAAAGTGTTATTTGAATGGCACGAAGGTCGGATTCGGATTTATAAAGATCAAAAACATTGGACACAAAATCTTATGCGTAAGATGGGGGCGAAAATACCTCAACGTACGTACATGTCTTTGGATGAATATGGTACACTTGTTTTTAGCATGATCGATGGTAAAACAACTGTAAAGGAAATAGGAGAAGCACTAAGTGCACAGCACGAGGAAGCCTCTCAACAACTCTATGAGCGTCTTTTCCTGTACCTTAATCATTTAGAATCTGTCGAAAGATGGATTGAGATTGTTGAAAAAGGGGAATAGTCTCCTTTTTCTTTTTTTGATAAAAATTTTTCATGAAGAAGAAGTAAGTCTTTTTGAAAAAAGCTTAAATTTTATTTAAAAATAGTTGAAAGATAAAAATAGAACTATAAAAACCTTTATTATTATGATATAATGGGGTGTAAAACTAAAAATTAATTAGGAGAAAACTATGGCTCGCGAATTTTCACTTGAAAATACTCGTAATATCGGTATCATGGCTCACGTCGATGCCGGTAAAACAACTACCACTGAACGTGTCCTTTACTATACTGGTAAAATTCACAAAATCGGTGAAACTCACGAAGGTGCATCACAAATGGACTGGATGGAGCAAGAACAAGAACGTGGTATCACTATCACTTCTGCTGCGACAACTGCCCAATGGAAAGGCAACCGTGTAAACATTATTGATACACCAGGTCACGTGGACTTCACAATCGAAGTACAACGTTCACTCCGTGTTCTTGACGGTGCAGTAACTGTACTTGATGCTCAATCAGGTGTTGAACCACAAACTGAAACAGTTTGGCGTCAAGCAACTGACTATGGAGTTCCACGTATCGTTTTTGCTAATAAAATGGATAAAATCGGTGCTGACTTCTTCTATTCACTTTCTACATTGCACGATCGTTTGGGCGCTAACGCTCATCCAATTCAAATCCCAATCGGAGCTGAAGAAGACTTCGTGGGTATCATTGACTTGGTAACTATGCGTGCTGAAATCTATACTAACGACCTTGGTACAGATATCCGTGACGAAGAAATCCCAGCAGAATACATGGAACAAGCTGAAGAATGGCGTACAAAACTCATCGAAGCTATCGCTGAAACAGACGAAGACTTGATGGAAAAATACTTTGCAGGTGAAGAAATCACTGAAGCAGAGTTGAAAGCTGCTATTCGTAAAGCAACAATCAACGTTGAATTCTACCCAATGCTTGCAGGTTCTGCCTTCAAGAACAAAGGTGTTCAAATGATGCTTGATGCGGTTATTGATTACCTCCCAAGCCCATTGGACATCCCTGCAATCAAAGGTGTTAACCCAGATACAGACGAAGAAGACGAACGCCCAGCATCTGATGATGCTCCATTTGCGGCTCTTGCCTTCAAGATCATGACTGACCCATTCGTTGGACGTCTTTCATTCTTCCGTGTTTACTCAGGTACATTGGATGCTGGTTCATACGTCTTGAATACTTCTAAAGGTAAACGTGAACGTATCGGACGTATCCTCCAAATGCACGCGAATACTCGTCAAGAAATCCAAACAGTTTATGCTGGTGATATCGCCGCTGCTGTTGGTTTGAAAAACACTACAACTGGTGACTCATTGACTGACGAAAAAGCACGTATCATCCTTGAGTCTATCGAAGTTCCAGAACCAGTTATCCAACTTTCTGTTGAACCTAAATCAAAAGCTGACCAAGATAAAATGGGTGTTGCCCTTACTAAATTGGCTGAAGAAGATCCAACATTCCGCGTTGAAACAAACGTTGAAACTGGTGAAACAGTTATCTCTGGTATGGGTGAGCTTCACCTTGATGTCCTTGTTGACCGTATGAAACGTGAATTCAAAGTTGAAGCTAACGTTGGTGCGCCTCAAGTATCATACCGTGAAACATTCCGTGCACCTACTCAAGCACGTGGATTCTTCAAACGTCAATCAGGTGGTAAAGGTCAATACGGTGACGTATGGATCGAATTCACACCGAACGAAGAAGGTGCTGGTTTCGAGTTTGAAAATGCTATCGTCGGTGGTGTGGTTCCACGTGAATTCGTACCAGCCGTTGAAAAAGGTTTGGTAGAAACTATGGCTAACGGTGTCCTTGCTGGTTACCCAATGGTTGATATTAAAGCTAAACTTTATGATGGTTCATATCACGATGTCGATTCATCAGAAACTGCCTTCAAGGTTGCGGCTTCACTCGCTATGAAAGAAGCTGCTAAGACTGCACAACCTGCAATCCTTGAACCAATGATGAAGGTTGTCATCACAGTTCCTGAAGAAAACCTCGGAGATGTTATGGGTCACGTTACAGCTCGTCGTGGACGTGTAAACAGCATGGAAGCACATGGTAAATCACAAATCGTTAATGCATTTGTACCACTTGCTGAAATGTTTGGTTATGCAACTACTCTTCGTTCATCTTCACAAGGTCGTGGTACATTCATGATGACATTTGACCACTACGAAGATGTACCTAAATCAGTACAAGAAGAAATTATCAAGAAAAATGGTCGCGGTGGCGATGCTGAATAATCTTTGATTATTTCAACTAATAAAAAAGCAATATCTTTAAGGTGA
>NZ_KQ968947.1:14023-19274 GCF_001578715.1 Lactococcus sp. DD01
CTTTGTCTATCTAGACAAAGTTTTTTATTAGTTAAGGGTAGAAATTTTATTAATTGGCCACACACGGAACATGGTTCGACCAACAATATCAGAACGTTTAAAGGTTCCTACTGCTCGACTGTCTCTCGACACAATACGGTTATCCCCTAAGAGAAGATACTCTCCCTCAGGTACTTTAATCGTAAAGGTTGGATTGCCTGTTGCATCCGTGGTAAAGGCTTGAGCTTGTTGCGCAAGTTGAACAAAGTAAGCGCGATTGGCTTCAGAGAGTTCAGAAGTCAAAGCGTAATTTTGATAAGTCTTTTCGAGTTCATTATTAGAAAGCTGTTTTTTAAAGTCTGCCAAGTAGGGCTCATCAGTTTTCTTTCCATTGATGTAAAGTTGATCTTTATCAAATTTAATCTCATCACCCGGCATACCAACCACACGCTTTACAACGTCTTTTGTTTCGGTTTGCCCATTTACTGTTTCTGTTTCTTTAGCAACTACGATATCAAAGCGGTTAATGCTTGCAGTTTTAATAAGAACCAGGCGTTGTTTATCAGCTAAGTTTGGATCCATTGAATGACCATCAACAACGACAAGTGACCAGATAAAGATACGTGAGAGGATTGCGATAGTGATAATTGCGAGAAAGATGCCCCATTCTTTAACGAATCGTGTGAAGGCATTGGGTTGTTTGTTTTGTGTGGTATTTTCCATATTTAACTTTCTATATTTGAGCTATGTTTATTGCTTTCTTAGTGTTAGCAAAATGTAATTTTGCATATCTTTTCAAGGACTCAGGACCGTTTTGACGTATTAGCTTTGCAGCTACTTGGTCAGAAGCTGCTCCGGCGCCGCTTGGTAACTTATACCCTGCTTCTAGAGAAAGAGCTTTGAGATTTTCTAGAAAGAGGTAGCGGGCAATAATAGAGCTGCAAGCAACGGCTAAGAATTGGTCTTCAGCCTTAGGTAAAAGGGTAACTTTACCGTTCACTTTATTTTGCTCGGCTAATAAATATTTTTGGTAATTTTTTTCAGTCGTAAAGGCATCAACAATTATATATTCAATACTTTCTGAAACACGTTTTTCGAGGAGATAAATAGCTTGGTTATGCAAGGCTACTTTGATACTTACAGCATTGTAACCTGAATCAATGACTTGGTTATATTTTGTGGGTTCAACAATCAAAGGCACATGTGTGATATTCTCCATTAATTGAGGAGCAATTTGATAGATTTTTTCATCGGTAACTTTTTTAGAATCGGCGACACCGAGCTTCTTTAATAAAAGTACATCTTCAGTATTGACAAAACTTGCCACAACGACTAAGGGACCAAAATAAGAACCATTGCCGACTTCATCGGTACCGATTATGTTCTCTTGTTGCTGTGGACGTGATGAAGCAGTATGCCCAAATTGTTGAGCGATACGTTCAGCATCCTCTCCTTGAAAGACAACTTTTCCTGACGTATATACAGAAATAGTAGCTTTAGGTAGCTTTGCATAAAAAGCAATATATTGGTTTTTTGATGCCTTCTTATATTTGTCGAACTTAAGAATAAGTCTATCTAACATTTTGGAGTCTAAAGTAAGAACTACATTCATGGTAATAGTTTAACATAAAAGCAAAAAAATTAAAAATGAATCTTGACAAGACTTGACATATGTGGTATTATGATAAACGGTATTGTTTACCCCATTTTTGTGGCCCCGGAAACCCAAAAATATTTGCAGGACTCTTACACCTGCCGTAAACAAATTCTAAGTAAAGGAAACTTAACCCAAATGATGAAAACAACATTCATGGCTAACGCTTCAAACGTTGACCGTAAATGGTACGTGGTTGACGCAACTGATGTACCTCTTGGTCGTTTGTCAGCTGTAGTTGCTAGCGTGCTTCGCGGTAAAAACAAACCAACTTTCACTCCTCACACAGATACAGGTGATTTCGTTATCGTTATCAATGCTGATAAAGTAAAACTTACTGGTAAAAAAGCAACTGATAAAGTTTACTACCGTCACAGCCTTCACCCAGGTGGATTGAAATCAATCACTGCTGGTGAACTCCGTGAGAAAAACGCTGTACGTTTGATTGAAAAATCAGTTAAAGGTATGCTTCCACACAACACTCTTGGACGTGCTCAAGGCATGAAACTTAAAGTGTTTGTTGGAGGTGAACACACACACGCAGCACAAAAACCTGAAGTTCTTGATATTTCAGGTCTTATCTAAGGAGGGAACGCACTAAATGGCACAAGTACAATATGCTGGCACAGGACGCCGTAAAAATTCAGTTGCTCGTGTACGTCTCGTACCCGGCACAGGTAAAATCGTAATTAACAAACGTGATGTAGAAGACTACATCCCACAAGCAGCACTTCGCCTTGTTATCAACCAACCATTTGCAGCTACACAAACTGAAGGTAGCTACGACACACTCGTAAACGTAAACGGTGGTGGTGTATCAGGTCAATCAGGAGCTATCCGTCACGGTATCGCTCGTGCATTGCTTGAAGTGGATCCAGACTTCCGTGGTGCTTTGAAACGCGCTGGCTTGCTTACACGTGATGCTCGTATGGTTGAACGTAAAAAAGCTGGTCTTAAGAAAGCCCGTAAAGCTTCACAATTCTCAAAACGTTAATCTGTTTCAGATATATCAACGTTTCGAACAATTATTTGGTGGAGATTGGTGTAACATTCAATCTGCCTCATATAAATATCAAAAAGACACCAGAATTTTACTGGTGTCTTTTTGGTATTTATTGTAGCAGCTCCATTTAAGCAATATTTATCATAAAGACCGTCTTAAATACGAATACTAAGAGCGGAGTAAGATTTCGAAAAGTAAAAGTACCCCTAGGAAGGGGCTCTATTTTTAAGATTAGTATTCAATTGATTTAATCTTTTCGTTTGACTCTAAAAGAGTTACCAGTGATGCAAGTTCATAAGTTTTGGGTAAGCTCAGATATAGATCAGTTTTCAAACAATTATTTGATTTTTTTTCAACTTTTATACTCAGAATTTTGATATGTTCATTTTTCATTTGTTTTTGCAACAGGCGAAGACCTTCAATATCTTCTAATTGAACGATAAGATGATTGCTTGTAGCTGTTTTTATCCAGCGATAATTTTGATGTAAAATAATTTGAAAAAGTAAAATGAGTAAAGTAGCTCCAATACCTATAAAATATAATCCAGAACCAATAGCCATACCAATACCAGAAGTTGCCCAAATGCCAGCAGCGGTGGTTAAGCCTCGAACGGATTGATTGTGAACAAAGATCAGTCCTGCTCCTAAAAAACCAATTCCGCTTACAATTTGAGCAGCAATTCTGGAAGGATCAAGATTGATCCCATGAGTGCTAATGATGTCCATAAAGCCGTATTTTGAGACGATAATCATCAAGGCAGCACTCAAAGCAACAATTAAATGAGTACGTGTGCCAGCATTTTTATAACGGCTATTTCTTTCATAACCAATAGCATAGCCACAAATTCCTGCTAATATTAAACGAATCAACCAATCAATTTGTGTTAAGAAAGTAATTTGCATAAAAATTCCTCCTTGTCATTTAAAACCTACCTTACATTATATCGCTATTTTAATAAGAAAAACAGTAATTTTTATAAAAAATGAATAACTTATATTGGACTAAATATATATAGTATATTCTCTGTAGAGGTGGAAAGTTCAAGCGTTTTTTTACACAATAGTACATTAATGTCTAGCACACGTTCAATATTCAATCAATTTTGGTATAATTGGATGAACAATATTATTTTATAGAGGATTATTTTAGGGAGAAATATTTTATGTCACTTGCGACAATTTATAGTTTTATTGGAACACTGATAACGATTAACACGGTGCTTGCCCTTGTGACGATTTTTCGTAAACCGAGGTCTATTGCCAGTATTTTGGCTTGGTTTATGTTCTTAGTTTTTTTACCAGGTATTGGATTTCTTGGCTATCTTTTCCTAGGACGAGGACTTGATCGAACAACAACACGTCGTTTTGAAGAAGAAAACAAATACAACCTGTCCATTCTTGGCCAAAGAGTTCATGAAAACAATGAAAAATTTGGGCCCAAAGATATGACCCCCTACGAAAAATTACTTAAAAGATATTTTAATAATATGGAGCGAACACCGCTTTGTCGTGGGAATAATGTACAATTTTATCTAAATGGTGAAGATAAATTTTCAGCTTTGTTTGAAGATATAAAAAATGCCAAAGACAATATTCATGTTGAATACTATGCATTTTTTAATGACAAAATTGGAACTGCTTTTCGGGATCATTTGATTACGAAAGCTAAAGAAGGTGTTGAAGTAAGGGTGGTTTACGACCCATGGGGAGGAAAAACGAAAAAAGATTTCTTTAAACCATTAGAGGAAGCCGGCGGGAAAGTTACAGCCTTTATCACTTCGCGTAATGCACTAATGAAAACGCGGCTTAACTATCATTTACACCGTAAAATCGTAGTGATAGATGGTCAAATTGGCTGGACTGGTGGGTTTAATGTTGGTGATCAATATATTTACAATAGTAAAAAGTTTGGTTTCTGGCGTGATACACATGGCAGAATTGTTGGTACAGCAGCTTTCGGTCTTCAAGAAACGTTTATTCGAGATTGGAATGTTTCAGTTAAAGACCCTCGAGAGAAACTTGAACGAAAAGATACATATTTTGTGGTACCAGAAGAAGAGGGAAACATTGATATCCAGATTGTGGCTAACGGTCCAGAAAATGATAATAAAACCTTAAGAACAGGTTTTATTAAAATGATTATGGATGCAGAAGACTATATTTGGCTTCAATCGCCTTATTTGATACCTGATGACTCTATGATAACGGCACTTATTGCAGCGGCGAATTCTGGTGTTGATGTAAGGATAATGATTCCCGATATGCCTGATCATCCGTTTATTTTTCGAGCAACGCAGTATTACGCAAATTATCTGCATAAACAAGGCGTAAAAATATACAATTATACAAATGGCTTTATACATTCTAAAACTCTTGTAATGGATGGAAAATTAGGTGTTTTTGGTACAACTAATCAAGATATACGCAGTTATGAATTAAATTTTGAGATAAGTGCTTTTTGCTATGATGAAGGAGTAGCAGAGGAGATGAGAAAGACTTTTGAGGCAGATTTGAGAGATTCAAGTCTACTTACAGATGAAGAAATTGCTCAACAATCCCTCTGGCTTAAAATCAAGCAAAACTTTTCACGATTACTGAGTCCAATATTATAGAAT
>NZ_KQ968948.1:0-5201 GCF_001578715.1 Lactococcus sp. DD01
GCACAGTTTATTCTTGACAGAACAAAGTGAGTTTGATAGAATATAATAGTTGTCGCGAGAGAGCGTATCTCTTACGAGAGCGATAGACCTTTGAAAACTGAATAAAGTAGAATGACTATATGCGAGAAGTTAACTTCTTGTATACCAACTGTCAATTCAATAATGAAAGACAAAACAACAGCCAGTTCATTTGATGGACTAAATTTAAATGAGAGTTTGATCCTGGCTCAGGACGAACGCTGGCGGCGTGCCTAATACATGCAAGTCGAGCGATGATTAAAGATAGCTTGCTATTTTTATGAAGAGCGGCGAACGGGTGAGTAACGCGTGGGAAATCTGCCGAGTAGCGGGGGACAACGTTTGGAAACGAACGCTAATACCGCATAACAATGAGAATCGCATGATTCTTATTTGAAAGAAGCAATTGCTTCACTACTTGATGATCCCGCGTTGTATTAGCTAGTTGGTAGTGTAAAGGACTACCAAGGCGATGATACATAGCCGACCTGAGAGGGTGATCGGCCACACTGGGACTGAGACACGGCCCAGACTCCTACGGGAGGCAGCAGTAGGGAATCTTCGGCAATGGGGGCAACCCTGACCGAGCAACGCCGCGTGAGTGAAGAAGGTTTTCGGATCGTAAAACTCTGTTGTTAGAGAAGAACGTTAAGTAGAGTGGAAAATTACTTAAGTGACGGTATCTAACCAGAAAGGGACGGCTAACTACGTGCCAGCAGCCGCGGTAATACGTAGGTCCCAAGCGTTGTCCGGATTTATTGGGCGTAAAGCGAGCGCAGGTGGTTTCTTAAGTCTGATGTAAAAGGCAGTGGCTCAACCATTGTGTGCATTGGAAACTGGGAGACTTGAGTGCAGGAGAGGAGAGTGGAATTCCATGTGTAGCGGTGAAATGCGTAGATATATGGAGGAACACCGGAGGCGAAAGCGGCTCTCTGGCCTGTAACTGACACTGAGGCTCGAAAGCGTGGGGAGCAAACAGGATTAGATACCCTGGTAGTCCACGCCGTAAACGATGAGTGCTAGCTGTAGGGAGCTATAAGTTCTCTGTAGCGCAGCTAACGCATTAAGCACTCCGCCTGGGGAGTACGACCGCAAGGTTGAAACTCAAAGGAATTGACGGGGGCCCGCACAAGCGGTGGAGCATGTGGTTTAATTCGAAGCAACGCGAAGAACCTTACCAGGTCTTGACATACTCGTGCTATCCTTAGAGATAAGGAGTTCCTTCGGGACACGGGATACAGGTGGTGCATGGTTGTCGTCAGCTCGTGTCGTGAGATGTTGGGTTAAGTCCCGCAACGAGCGCAACCCTTATTACTAGTTGCCATCATTAAGTTGGGCACTCTAGTGAGACTGCCGGTGATAAACCGGAGGAAGGTGGGGATGACGTCAAATCATCATGCCCCTTATGACCTGGGCTACACACGTGCTACAATGGATGGTACAACGAGTCGCCAACCCGCGAGGGTGCGCTAATCTCTTAAAACCATTCTCAGTTCGGATTGCAGGCTGCAACTCGCCTGCATGAAGTCGGAATCGCTAGTAATCGCGGATCAGCACGCCGCGGTGAATACGTTCCCGGGCCTTGTACACACCGCCCGTCACACCACGGAAGTTGGGAGTACCCAAAGTAGGTTGCCTAACCGCAAGGAGGGCGCTTCCTAAGGTAAGACCGATGACTGGGGTGAAGTCGTAACAAGGTAGCCGTATCGGAAGGTGCGGCTGGATCACCTCCTTTCTAAGGAATATAAAAAAAGATGTTGTTCTACTTTATTCAGTTTTGAGGGGTCTATAAAGACCAAACAAGCAGTCTTTTGATGCAAGATAGAGAAGATTGCGTTGAGAGAAGGGGCCTTAGCTCAGCTGGGAGAGCGCCTGCTTTGCACGCAGGAGGTCAGCGGTTCGATCCCGCTAGGCTCCATAAGATACGGAAGTATCTTGTCAACGAAGACGTTAAAATAGGAATTGATCATTGAAAACTAAATAACAATATCTTATAACGATAAATAAACCGAGAAATGGTAAAACATTTCTGTAAAGCTGCGAATTATTTTAAATAGTTCGAAAAAACTTATACTTGTTTTAATGGCAAAGTTAATAAGGGCGCACGGTGGATGCCTTGGCATTAAGAGCCGAAGAAGGACGTGACTAACGACGATATTCTAGGGGGAGCAGTAAGTACGCATTGATCCCTAGGTCTCCGAATGGGGAAACCCACTATGTTATGCATAGTATCCGTAAGTGAATACATAGCTTACGAGAAGGTAACGCAGAGAACTGAAACATCTAAGTACCTGCAGGAAGAGAAAGTAAAAACGATTTCCTAAGTAGCGGCGAGCGAACGGGAAACAGGCCAAACCAAGAAGCTTGCTTCTTGGGGTTGTAGGACTGCAACGTGGACTTAAAGTCTATAGAAGAATTACCTGGGAAGGTAAGCCAAAGAGAGTAATAGCCTCGTATTTGAAATAGACTTTATACCTAGCAGTATCCTGAGTAGGGCTGGACACGCGAAATCCAGTTTGAATCCGGGAGGACCATCTCCCAAGCCTAAATACTCCTTAATGACCGATAGTGAACCAGTACCGTGAGGGAAAGGTGAAAAGAACCCCGGGAGGGGAGTGAAATAGCACCTGAAACCGTGTGCCTACAAGAAGTTCGAGCCCGTCAATGGGTGAGAGCGTGCCTTTTGTAGAATGAACCGGCGAGTTACGTTATGATGCGAGGTTAAGCTGAAGAGGCGGAGCCGTAGCGAAAGCGAGTCTGAATAGGGCGCTTTAGTATCATGATGTAGACCCGAAACCTAGTGACCTATCCATGAGCAGGTTGAAGGTGCGGTAAGACGCACTGGAGGACCGAACCAGGACACGTTGAAAAGTGTTTGGATGACTTGTGGATAGCGGAGAAATTCCAAACGAACTGGGAGATAGCTGGTTCTCTCCGAAATAGCTTTAGGGCTAGCGTCGCAATTTAAGTGTATTGGAGGTAGAGCACTGTTTGGATGAGGGGCCCATCTCGGGTTACCAATTTCAGATAAACTCCGAATGCTAATACACATGTGCGGCAGTCAGACTGCGAGTGCTAAGATCCGTAGTCGAAAGGGAAACAGCCCAGACCACCAGCTAAGGTCCCAAAATATATGTTAAGTGGAAAAGGATGTGGGGTTGCACAGACAACTAGGATGTTAGCTCAGAAGCAGCTATCATTCAAAGAGTGCGTAATAGCTCACTAGTCGAGTGACCCTGCGCCGAAAATGTACCGGGGCTAAACATATTACCGAAGCTGTGGATTTAATATTAATTAAATGGTAGGAGAGCGTTGTAATCAGCGATGAAGGTATACCGTGAGGGGTGCTGGAGCGATTACAAGTGAGAATGCCGGTATGAGTAGCGCAAGATAAGTGAGAATCTTATCCACCGTAAGACTAAGGTTTCCAGGGGAAGGCTCGTCCGCCCTGGGTTAGTCGGGACCTAAGGCGAGGCCGAAAGGCGTAGTCGATGGACAACAGGTTGATATTCCTGTACTAGTATTGTTAGTGATGGAGGGACGCAGTAGGCTAAAGGGAGCCAGTTAATGGATTCTGGTCTAAGCAGTGAGGTGTGGAATGTGTCAAATGCATTTTCCTTTAACATTGAGCTGTGATGGGGAAGCAACTACGGTTGCGAAGCCCTTGATGTCACACTGCCAAGAAAATCTTCTAGCGTTTAATTCAATACTACCCGTACCGCAAACCGACACAGGTAGTCGAGGCGAGTAGCCTCAGGTGATCGAGAGAACTCTCGTTAAGGAACTCGGCAAAATGACCCCGTAACTTCGGGAGAAGGGGTGCTGTAGAAATACAGCCGCAGTGAAAAGATCCAAGCAACTGTTTATCAAAAACACAGCTCTCTGCTAAACCGCAAGGTGATGTATAGGGGGTGACGCCTGCCCGGTGCTGGAAGGTTAAGAGGAGGGGTTAGCTTAGGCGAAGCTCTGAATTGAAGCCCCAGTAAACGGCGGCCGTAACTATAACGGTCCTAAGGTAGCGAAATTCCTTGTCGGGTAAGTTCCGACCCGCACGAAAGGCGTAATGATTTGGATACTGTCTCAACGAGAGACTCGGTGAAATTTTAGTACCTGTGAAGATGCAGGTTACCCGCGACAGGACGGAAAGACCCCATGGAGCTTTACTGCAGATTGATATTGAGTACCTGTGAAGCATGTACAGGATAGGTAGGAGACTTTGACCTTGGGACGCTAGTTTCAAGTGAGTCGCTGTTGGGATACTACCCTTGCTTCATGGTTGCTCTAACCCACACGCATAATCGGCGTGGGAGACAGTGTCTGTCGGGCAGTTTGACTGGGGCGGTCGCCTCCTAAAGAGTAACGGAGGCGCCCAAAGGTTCCCTCAACATGGTTGGAAATCATGTGTAGAGTGTAAAGGTATAAGGGAGCTTGACTGCGAGAGCTACAACTCGAGCAGGTAGGAAACTAGGGCTTAGTGATCCGGTGGTACCGCATGGAAGGGCCATCGCTCAACGGATAAAAGCTACCCTGGGGATAACAGGCTTATCTCCCCCAAGAGTTCACATCGACGGGGAGGTTTGGCACCTCGATGTCGGCTCGTCGCATCCTGGGGCTGTAGTCGGTCCCAAGGGTTGGGCTGTTCGCCCATTAAAGCGGCACGCGAGCTGGGTTCAGAACGTCGTGAGACAGTTCGGTCCCTATCCGTCGCGGGCGTAGGAAATTTGAGAGGATCTGCCCTTAGTACGAGAGGACCGGGGTGGACTTACCGCTGGTGTACCAGTTGTTCCGCCAGGAGCACCGCTGGGTAGCTATGTAGGGAAGGGATAAGCGCTGAAAGCATCTAAGTGCGAAGCCCACCTCAAGATGAGATTTCCCATTCTTTATGAATTAAGAGCCCTGAGAGATGATCAGGTTGATAGGCTGGAAGTGGAAGTCCTGCGAGGGATGGAGCGGACCAGTACTAATAGCTCGAGGACTTTACCAAGTAATAGAACATATGAGTTCAGCTTTACTTATTTATCAAGAGATTGTTATTTAGTTTTGAGTGTTCAATACATTCAGACCATGATTTGGTATTCATTGCATAGGAGATACACCTGTTCCCATGTCGAACACAGAAGTTAAGTCCTATTACGCCGGAAGTAGTTGGGGGTTGCCCCCTGCGAGATAGGGTAAATGCCAAG
>NZ_KQ968949.1:0-1606 GCF_001578715.1 Lactococcus sp. DD01
AGGCTGCTGAAAAAGTATCCCTCTCCTAAAATAAGCAGAAAAAAATCATCAAGAATTTGATTTCTTGATGATTTTTGATTGCTTTTTGCACTTCTTACTCCTTATTTTCCTTCTTTAAAGTGATTATTCGCTTCAAATTCACCATGAATATGCTCGTGGCACCTTGAATGTCCATACCGAAAAAGCCCTTGGATTGGGCGACATCATAGCCATGTCGATTTTTAAGTTCCGCATTCTTAGCTTCAATCTTATAGCGCTCTTTCATTTTGGACTTAAAAGCAGTCGTTTCCTGAAAATCTTTTTGAGCTTGGTGCCTGTCAGATAAAAGAGATACACTATAAGTCTTACTCTTTGCACCAAATCTATAACAACCTTCTTGTAGTGGACAAACTTTACATTTCTCAATATCAAAATAATAAGTCGTCACTTGGTTAGATTGGGAATTCTTCTTTCCCCCGCGTGCCTTCCGCGTGGCTAAGTGTCCTGCAGGGCATTGAAATAAGCCTGCATCTTTGTTGTATTCAAATTCATTTCTCACTTGTCCTTGAGAAATAATGGGATTCAATTTGGCATAAAGCGGAAGTTTCCTTTCCTCAAAATATTCTAGATTAGCTTTAGAGGCGTAAGCCATATCTCCAGTTGCACCGTCTACTTCAATCCCATTTTCAATTGTTTTCTCCACCAGTTCTGTTAAATATTTCCCATCTGCTTTTTCACCACTGGTGATTGTGACTGCGGTAATGATACGGTCTTCGGTCATGGCAATATGTGATTTGTAGCCTAAAAATGAAGTGTTCGCTGTTTTATGTCCCGTCTTCGCATCCTCATCAAAACACTCTTGACTTGCAAAATTGACATCGTCCAGCTTCTCTTCCAATAAATTACGACGCTCATTAATTTTACCAATAGAGAAAACGGGCGCTGTGTCTATGACTTCAAGGAGCTGTTTTGTATAGGCTTTTTCTTCCTCTAAATCAGACCCCGTAGGTTTTTTAGGAAATTTATTTTTCATATCGGGTTTGACTTGATAGACTTCACGACGAAGTTTTTTAGAGGTTTCACGAAGCATTTCTACAGGGGATTTTTGATTGAAGCGAGATTTTGTATGCGTGGCATCCACGATAATCGTTCTGCTTTTTACCACTTTCTCACGTAAGGCAATCTCAACGGATTTCCCTACCAAGAGGTCAAGAAAATTCTTGTCTTCTAAACGAAGACGGCGGAATTTTGTCAATGTAGAGCTATCAATGACAGGAGCTTCTGGCGCAATATCCAAGAAAAATTTGAATGCCATATCTGAAAAAGCCCGTTTGACCAAATCGCGGTCAGACAGGTTATACATTTGTTTTAAAAGTAACCATTTGAACATTTGAATGGGAGAAATGGCTTTTCGACCTTGACTAGAGTCGTATTTATCTTTCAACTCCTCATAGATGAATTGAAAATCATCCAGTTCTTTTAACTGGCGCAATTCATGGTCTTTGGGGACAAGAATATCAAAGAGAGCCAGATAAGGACTTAGGAGTAATTCTTCTTGACGTTTGAGCATATCTTTATTATATAGAAAAACGATAAGATCATGAAATCTTATCGTTTTTCAGCAGCC
>NZ_KQ968950.1:0-1419 GCF_001578715.1 Lactococcus sp. DD01
CTAGATAGACAAAGTTTTTTTCATATTTTTATATTCTAGGTAGGTAAGGAGAATCAGCAAAACATCAAAAACTGAGACAAAAAGCATAAAATTAGAATGATGTTGCAAATACTCCGCCAGTTGGTAAACAATAAAGCCTAAAAAAACCAAAATCGATAATGGATACGCCCAAAGAATCTTTTTCCATAAAAGCACCAAAGTTACAAGCTTGATTAAACCATGTACTAGAAGATAAACAGCAGCAAGGTATTGTGTACTAACAGTAAAATGCTGCCCCAAATTTAATAATAGATGAGCTATAAAGTCGCTTGGATCTTCTTTTAATTCTCCTCGAGTAAACCAGCCCACAATACCAGACATGCGCTCAGGTGTAATAAAGAAAAGAAAAATACCACCAAGAACTTCGCCTAAGGCAAATAGTGACTTTAGTAACAATACGATATCAAAGCTTAAATCAATAACACCTTGCTTGTTTGCTTTATTTCTCTTCAAATATATTACCTAGCTCTACTTCAATCGTCCGCTGGGCAACATCTATCTGGTCCACCTTGAGGATTGATTTATAATCATCTACCAAACGTTCTCCCTTGAAAGGTCCTTCCAGAAAGACAGCCACACCAGATAAGAAACAATCAAATTCGTGAACAAGACTCTTCATGCCATTAATCGTTCCAGCTCCCTTCATAAAGTCGTCTACAATCAATACACTTTGGCCAATCGATAAACTCCGCTTAGAAAGTGTCATATTTTCAACACGGCTGCTTGAACCTGACATATAATTCACGTTCAAAGTTGCCCCTTCTGTAACTTTAGGATCACGTCGAACAATAACAAAAGGAACATCTAAAATTTCCGCTACAGACTGTGCAATCGGAATCCCTTTTGTCGCAATTGTCATCACGACATCAATTTGTTTATCACAATACTCATGAGCAATAATTTGACCAATTTTTTTTAGATTAGCAGGGTGACCTAAAATATCAGAAAGATATATATAACCTCCGGGTAAAATACGGTTTTCTTCACGCAAAAGGTCCGCAAGTTCCAACGCACGATCCCGAGAAACTTCATCAGATATATAGGGTGTGAAACGTACGCCTCCTAAACTTCCAGGAAAAGTTTCGACAATTCCAATATTTTGATCTTCAAAGACACGCTTAATAAAAACAAGATCTTCAGAAATCGAGGATTTGGCTACTTCATAGCGTTTACTAATTTCATTCAGATTCAACATTCTATTGGGTCTGTTCAATAAAAAATTAGTAAAGTCCACTAAACGTTCGTTTCTTTTCATATTAATCACCCTTTTCTTTTTGTTGGTTTAATTATAACGTAGAAAAACCGAACAATCAAGCAAAGCATTCAAATTTAATCATAAAAATTACAGCATCTTGGATATATTCTCGAATAATTAAAAAT
>NZ_KQ968951.1:0-1105 GCF_001578715.1 Lactococcus sp. DD01
CGACAATGATATCTAAAGCTTCTAAAAATCGTTTCTTACTCAGCATATTATTTTCCGTTCCAGGGCCCATCCATCGGGATATAGAAATCAGTATTTTTATGGTTTTGCGTTGCTTCGTTACGTTCTTCCTTGCGCTGTTCCACCGCTTGAATACTCATCAAGCCGTCATTACGCCAGTTGCGTAAAATGGCTTTGATATAGTTGAGCGAAACCTTGCGGTTCACCACTGCTTCACGTAGAGCAAGTTTAATGAGCTCAAAGTCGTACTTATCTTCAAACAAGAGAATACGAAGCTCTTCGCTTTGCATTGGAGTAATCATGCCCATTTCCGCTTCGAAAATATTGACCAATTCTTGTAGCTGGCTCTTATTTTGCTGTGTTGGTGCAGTTGTTTCTGCATGCTCTTCTTTAGCTAAACCATCCAGTTGGTCTAACTTTTTTAAAGCTGGTGTGACATCAAAAATGGTTTCCATATCTCCAGCAATTCCGAGTAAAGTGACTTTTAAAGAGCCAAACTCTTGAAGGTTGTCAATACTACGATTCACATCGGCAAGTTTTTTTCCTATTTTAGTTGCAATTTCACTTGGTGCTATATCACGATTTTCATATAAATAGAGCCAAACCAAAAAATCCTCTGCCGAAGGAAACACTTGAGCGAAATGCTCCAGCATAGCATGAGGAAGTACGATGTGTCCAGTCATGTAATTTTCATAGTAGGTCATAGTTCTATTTTATCATAAATGCTTCAATCAACCACAGATACATCATCATTGAAATACACATTTAATTTTTAAATTTTTTGACGTAAACAAAACGCTCAACAAATGAAAAAATAATAACGATAATTACTGCCAGTGTACTATGAGAATCGACGATTCCTAATACTTTTAGAAGTGCAATAACAACAATTTCAAGTGCAATTAATACGGCGATAGCTACAATGTTTTTCATAAATTTCTCTTATAATTCTTTATTTTTAATAATGACACATGTTATTTTAGTATAAGCAATCCTATAGAACACTACATCTTGAGAACGATTTATTGGGGGTTAGCTCATTTACAAAATATGATATTGAATAAAAAAGAAACCCTAATTTACTAAG
>NZ_KQ968952.1:0-766 GCF_001578715.1 Lactococcus sp. DD01
AAATGTTTAATCCCCCATCGTGATTCTCTTGCTTTAAGAGTAAACCGAACGTTCACAAGTACTCATTATTGATCTATCAGTGCTTTTTTTATTCTTAATTTATAAAAAAACTCACTTGTTACAGTGAGTTTAGAAAAAAGGAGAATATGGGATTCGAACCCATGCACCGATTTCTCAGTCTAACGATTTAGCAAACCGTCCTCTTCAGCCTCTTGAGTAATTCTCCATAAAAACGACAAAACAATTTCGTCTGATAAACATGCAAAGGAGGATGTGGGATTCGAACCCACGCACGTTTTTACACGCCTGACGGTTTTCAAGACCGTTCCCTTCAGCCGAACTTGGGTAATCCTCCAAGGAAGAACAAGAGAGATATACAATCCACATTATCGAAATTCTCTTGTACGCCATTACTTACTAACTTTGACAAGTATACCAAATCTTTTTATCTCCGGTCAATTATGACGCACACTACTTATAGTGAAGTAAAACGTACGCTCGAACAGAAACACTAAATGAGGAGCTGTTTTATAATAAATTGTATGCAACAGGCAATCTTCGAAAGAGTTAAGCACATCAAAAAAACTATTATAAGTCAATTTAGATATTAAAACCCCCACTATTACAGTGAGGTTTATGAAAGATAACGTACTATTAAGAGTAATCGTACACACCTAGGATACCAAAAGCCTCTCTGGACTTCAATTATAACGCACACTGATTTATATAAAAGTAAATATCTGTACAAACAGCCCACCTAGGCGGA
>NZ_KQ968953.1:0-764 GCF_001578715.1 Lactococcus sp. DD01
AATGTATGCTGAAAAACTGACTTCAGAAGATATGATGCTTATCGTTTCTTCAACAGGTGAGGAGAAAATCATTGTTTCTGCAGCTAAAAAAGCAAAGAAGAAGGGTGCAAAAGTAATAGTTCTGACAAGTAACTACCGAAGCCAATTGGCCCAAATGAGTGACTACTATCTACTTGCTTATCAAAGTAAATTAGAGAAAGAAGAACTCTATGGAGATGCTGGAAGTATTTTACCTTTAGAAGTCATTTGTCGTATTATGGTGGATATGTTTACTATCTATCGCGCAAAAGGTACAATCAGATAAAAGAAGACAAGTTAGTAACTTGTCTTTTTTTGTAAAGTTTTTTAAGATATTTCATGAGGAAGCGAATACATTTTCAGAAATGTTTAAGATATAATAATTATATTCTTTAAAGATAGCGTTTTCATGAAGCGCTTAAATATATCATATCGGAGGACTAACTGTGGAAGCACAACTCTCTACAAGTCAGCAAAATACAACACAAGAAGTACAGGTGGGCAAAGCTGTTCCTGTCATCCTTTTATTGATGATTTTTTCTTTGGTCATTGATAATTCTTTTAAAATAATTTCCCCTAAACTGGTTGAATATTTCCATGTTTCTGCGAGTACAGTAGCTTGGCAAGTGACCTTGGCCGGATTAGTTATAGGGATGGGAGCAGTCGTCTATGCATCCCTTTCTGACAGTATTAGTATTCGTTCATTACTTATTTTTGGTATTCTTTTGATTTCTGCAGGTTCCTTT
>NZ_KQ968954.1:0-670 GCF_001578715.1 Lactococcus sp. DD01
TCAACAGCTGGGAGCGTTTTTTAAATTTTCTTAAAGGATAATTAACCTACTTTGTTTACTGTTGCTTTTGCTTTTTTCTGACTAACAAGTACGCGAAGTGCTTTGATGATTTCCATCATCAAGACAGCACCTAAAGCAAGACCAGCAGCAAGTAACCAGTAGTGCATACTGAAGTTTGCCGGAATGCTGAAGAATTCACGTGTGAAAGGTAAAGTTGTCAAGCTGTAAAGTCCAAGGCAGAATACTACCGCACCTAAAACATATTTGTTAGAGAAGAGGCCCAATGAAAGGATTGTTTGTGAATTTGAACGTGCTGTGAAAGTTTGTAAGCTACGTGCCAAGATTAGAGTTGTGAAGGCCATAGCTACACCCAACTCATCTGAAACTTGCATCCCGATATATTGAGAAATAATCGCTGCAATACCAATCAATACACCACGAACCGCAACACTTGCCATCAAACCGCCTTCGAAGATACCTTCGTCAGAAGGACGTGGTTTTTTCTTCATGACATTGGGTTCTGCTTTTTCCATACCCAAGGCAATCGCTGGTACAGAGTCATTTACCAAGTTGATGAAGAGCAATTGCAGGGCTGTAAATGGACTTGCCCAGTTCATAACTAAGGCAAAAACAATGGTAATAATCGCCCCTAAGTTACCTGAGAAGAGGT
>NZ_KQ968955.1:0-650 GCF_001578715.1 Lactococcus sp. DD01
CTTCTTTATAGTTTTTCGCAGCTAAAACGCTTGCATACTGCTTAGGGTTCCATGTAGTGCCCTTAGTAAAGAGATAGGCATGTCCTTCGACAGATTCTTTCCAACCATCGTAAACGCGAAATTGCGCTTTTACAGTCACCCATTTATCATTTTCAAATTCTTTGGTTTCTAAAGTTACTGTGGGGACATTTCCGTAAGCTTTGATACCAAAAAGATTGTAATATTTTGCGGCAAGTCCGCTTTGACCAAAGTTACTTTCCAAAGCAGCCTGAGCTAAAGTCAGAGAAGCGAGAACATTATACTTTTCTTGTGATTCTTGCGCATATGGTGCTATAGTACGAATGAAGTTATATTCTGTAATTGTTTCAACTTGGTTGGCAAGCTCAGTGTCATTACGATTATCATTGGTTTGTATCACTCTAAAATTCAAGAGGTTAGCTGCAACAAAGAGAAAAATCAAAAGCTGCAAAATAATGCGAAAGAAACTTCGGATTTTAGAAGTCGCCTTGCGGCGCTTTTTATCATATGTCATGTCACTAGTATAACAAAAAAGTCTCAATTTGTGGATAGGTTCAACACTTGTTATGCTAGAAAAATATGCTAGTAGCTTCGCTTTTGAACACAAATAAAAAAGTTTCCACATTTTTGGA
>NZ_KQ968956.1:0-618 GCF_001578715.1 Lactococcus sp. DD01
TATAGGAACAATTTTCTGTATCTTCTCGCCCTACAATGCTCTTTCATGAAGACAGGGAACTTAAATCATTCAATACTCAATTTAACGCACATAAACGTTCTATTATACTATAATAAAGTATAAAACTACAAATAATTAGCTTAATATTTTATAATAGAAGTAACATTTAACACCAAAGGATTCCGAATGATTAAGGTTTATTATAGAAACAGTTGTAATTCTAGCAAACAAGCTCTTGCATGGTTTGAAAAATACAACATTGATGTAGAGAAGCTAAAAATAAATAAAATAACTAAAACAGAACTAATCAAAACCTTGTCCCTAAGTGACAAAGGTCTCAAAGAAATTGTAAAACGGTCCAACAAAGCGAACTCTAAGGCAATGAAGCAAATCACTTCTTTAAAAGAAATGAGCTTCAATGACGGAATAACCACTTTACTAGAACACCCTAGTCTTTTACAAACCCCTATTATATTAGAAGGCGACAAATTTTTAGTAGGTTATAATGCGGATGAGATTCGCCAATTCTTACCTCCAGAATACAGACGCAAAGCCCTTCGCTAGTTATCCCCCCCTCTTTTTATTTTGATAGAACTATGCGTTACATAGAAGAGTGAG
>NZ_KQ968957.1:0-586 GCF_001578715.1 Lactococcus sp. DD01
GATGAGTAGAGTTATTAAATGCCCGATTTGCTCTAGAACAGCAGAAATGACTTATAGAGAAAATCGAGTTTATCGAAGTGAATGCTTTAACATTAATTGTAAAGAAGTTGTGACAGTTACAGCACCAAGTAGAGTAGCAGCAGAGGAGCTATTTTCTAAATTTGAAAAAAGAATGATCCAGCCCAAACTCAGCATACCGAAGAAGATTGCGGAGATGCTAGATGAAGAGCTAAAATATGCAGATGATAAGCTATACACTTTCAATAAATGCTATGAAGATATGGTGCTTCCATATGAATTACTTTTGCAAAAAAATTACGCAACAATCTGTGCTTATCTCGCAGGTAAGGAACTAGGTATTGAGCTTGTGGAGGTTGAGGGATGATTGGTAAAGAATACACGCTCACAAGGCACACAGAAAAGATAAATGATGAAAATTATGATTCTTTAGTACGTGAAATTCATAAGATTAAAAGTTTGGTGAAGGTTACAGATGAATAAAAACAATGACAATGATCCAGTATATATAAAATTTTTAGGAATAAAGTTCCACTATGATTTTGAAATATTTCTTGCGATCGCTGCA
>NZ_KQ968958.1:0-541 GCF_001578715.1 Lactococcus sp. DD01
AAAGCGAACGACGAGATTCGAACTCGCGACCCCAACCATGGCAAGGTTGTGTTCTACCCCTGAACTACGTTCGCAACGCTTAAAGAAAGAAAAACTTTCTAAATTCCTCTAGCTGCACTACACTAGGTCCAACAGTTAAAGGAATGCCGACTACATGATTCGAACACGCGACCCTCTGATTACAAATCAGATGCTCTACCAACTGAGCTAAGTCGGCTATAAAAGAAATGCGGATGAAGGGACTTGAACCCCCACGCCCTAAAGCACTAGAACCTAAATCTAGCGTGTCTGCCAATTTCACCACATCCGCTTGACAAGTTCTTTTACGCTTTATACCTCAACCTATTGTTAAAGTATGACCCGTGCTGGGCTCGAACCAGCGACCCTTTGATTAAAAGTCAAATGCTCTACCAACTGAGCTAACGAGTCTATTTCTTTTATTACCTTTCAAGTCTATCTACTTGAAACGGTTCCGACGGGAATCGAACCCGCGATCTTCGCCGTGACAGGGCGACGTGATAACCGCTACACTACGGAACCT
>NZ_KQ968959.1:0-524 GCF_001578715.1 Lactococcus sp. DD01
ATATTTGGCCCAACAGTCCCATATCCAGCAACCGCACCATTTGTAATGATTTCTGTAACTTTTGAACCATCTAGAACATAAGTAAATTGATTTTTGTTATCTTTTTTGAAATAAACTCCAGCACCATTTGCCATTCTATTCCCAAAGGTGTTCCAGTCCGTTTTCTGTTTGAAATCAATATAAGAAAATGCGCCAGAAATATTCTTCCAAAGGTTTTGCGCTCCTTTTCCGCCTTGAATTGCTATATCTTTTGAGACTTTGCCATACAAAGCAATAACCTGTGCTAAAGTCAGACCTGTGGCTAATGCTATTTGTATGAGTTCATTCTTCGTTTCCACATTCATATTGGCCACTTCTTGTTCTTCAATGTCGCTTGCGGTGAGGTGGCTTGGCTCATGGAGTAAGTCACGGTTAATATCTTTGCCGGTTATTTTTTTATACCAGGATAAATCAGAGCTTGAGGACATACTGAAATTACCTTGTGAATCGAAACTCCCTGTTTTGAGTGCTTTAGCTCCATTCAT
>NZ_KQ968960.1:0-406 GCF_001578715.1 Lactococcus sp. DD01
TTGACTTACAAATATAGTAAGAAAGGTGCATAGTTTGACTGAGGAACAGAAAAGACGTGTAGGAAGACCTACCAACGATCCTAAAGAAACAAGAATGTCTGTAAGTTTTAATGCTGAGCAGGCAAAACTAATTAAGGATTATTCCCAAGAGAAAAACGTAAGTAAAGCTGAGGCGGTACGTCATGGCGTAAACAAATTAAAAGATGAATTAAAATAAAAAAGTGATTAACGGCTTAACTTTGGACGGTCAACCGATAATCACTTCGCACCGAGAGTTTCACTCGATAGATAAATTATATCAAGAAGTGAACTCTTTTTCAACACGCATTTTTTAAGGCGCGAGAAATGGAGTTTTTTTGTACCCTTTTTCGCTCAGTTTATAGAATTGGAGCAAATAAATGAATAA
>NZ_KQ968961.1:0-395 GCF_001578715.1 Lactococcus sp. DD01
TTCAAGAAATTGTAAAACCGACCCTTTCTAAACTTAAGGAAGCAACAACAGCTATTAAAGACGAGTTACGTACCTTTGATTATGAACGGAGCAACTTCAATACATTTCCAGACCCAGTCTATGATATGGACGATATTGTGGAACATTTAGAAATCAAGAAACAACAAAAAGCGACGGTTGATTTTCAAATGAACCTGTTCAACAATCAACTTGCGAATTCCATAGCTAAAAAAGCCATGGAGGACTTTATCTATGAGGGGCAACGTCTTCAAAGTGTTGCCAACCACTATGAAGATGAAATCAAAGAGCTGGAAGCTAAAAAACGTATTTTAGAGGAGTTCTCAAGTGCGACAGGAAGTCTTTTCCAAGAGAGTTTACAGACTTTCCAAAATGCG
>NZ_KQ968962.1:0-394 GCF_001578715.1 Lactococcus sp. DD01
CTGCTCTTGGAAAAGATTTTGATGTATCTTATTTCAGGAACGATGATTGCAGGTGTGGTGGAAATGGAGATACACAGGAGACTTAAAATCTCCCGCTTAAATGATTACGAGTTCGAGTCTCGTCACCTGCACCAGAATTAACGGGGCATAGTCTAGCGGATAGGCAGGAGTCTTCTAAACTCCTTTACGCGGGTTCGAATCCTGCTGCCTCGACCAAGCACTGTTGCTGGAGTGGTAACAGCTTCGTCTGCAAAACGAATGTCGTGGGTTCGATTCCCTCACAGTGCTCCAAAGCTTTAAATTTAAAGTAAAATATGTTAAAATAACCCTTGACAGAGAAATACATCTCTGATAATATGAATGAGTGGGGTTAATTATGGCAGCAAAACAACAG
>NZ_KQ968963.1:0-379 GCF_001578715.1 Lactococcus sp. DD01
TCCATGACCCAGAAGTTCCCGATTTGCTTATTTCTTCCTACTTCATCATTCTCTGCCTCTGTTCGGAGTGCTCTCCATTCTTGCAGGGTAATAGGATTGCGCTCTTGGCGGAGGTTCTGGGAAGTTGTGCGTGTGCCCTCTGTAGAACCTGGCCAGACGATGTCATTTTGTCCATTAGTGTAGGAGACATTGGCTTGCCAGAAATTATCTGTGCCATTGCCGGGATGAGTGGCACCTCTTTCAAGGTAGTCTTGCGCATCACCGGCAGCAGCTGTCGTCAAATCTATACTGTCATGATTAAAGGTCGGCAAGTACCAAGGTTCCTCTAGATTGTCACGTTCCCAACCAAAGGTGAGAGTGGAATATTGGTTAAAGTTAG
>NZ_KQ968964.1:0-346 GCF_001578715.1 Lactococcus sp. DD01
GTTTGACCGTCACATCGAAACATTCGTATCCTTGCTTTTGGATGAAATCGAAGACGGAACAAGCTGAATAGCCCAGTTCAATCTTTTCATTAATTTTAGATTTGTAATTTTAGATGAGCGAGACATGACACCTTAACCCTAAGGCTTCCCCTAGTGTCTGAACCTGCCCAAGCTCATAGTAACGCGTTTAACCATACGATAGTTCAATTATAGCGACGTGTAAGATCTGCAAAATTAGATTTTGTGTCATTCATAAAATGTAAACTGAGGCTTTCTAAGATATCTTTTCTCATAAGGAAAAGCTTATCACTTTTTATTTTCAACCTACATTTTAGCATGACCATTT
>NZ_KQ968965.1:0-331 GCF_001578715.1 Lactococcus sp. DD01
CGCGTGGTTATCGTATTTATAAAAATAGGCGAGTTTATCACAGAATAGTGAAAAAGTATTGTGGTATTATTTTTAGTCTTTGAGATTGTTCTAAAAGTAGTGGTAAAAAAGTGTTGTTTTTTGTAAGTAGTGCCTAGTTATACTATAAAATTTTTCCTTTATCCTTTGACTATTAGTACCTTTAAAAGTAAAATTATATTAAAAAATGTACGATAAGGTTTTTATCGAAAAAGGAGAAATATATAAATGGGTGTCTCACGCATAAGTTCAGACATTATGGTCGCTCAAAGTGCTGTTTCAAAATTGACGAGTCTTGAAGGATCATCTATCC
>NZ_KQ968966.1:0-284 GCF_001578715.1 Lactococcus sp. DD01
AGTAGCTCAGAATCAACATCCGATTCAGAGTACCCATCACTCTCAACCAGTGAGTCAGAATCGTTGAGTAACTCAGAGAGCGAATCAGAAAGTGTGTCCGAATCAGTAAGTATATCTGAATCCGAATCGCATTCATATTCAGACAATACGTCAGATTCCTTGACTGATCCAGGATTAGTAAGTCCTGCAACAGGGGGCTCAAGTAATACGTCAGGGGCTCAAGGTAATACGTCCTTGCCGAAAACAGGAGAAAAATCTTCAATTAATCTGGGCTTAGCAGGTAT
>NZ_KQ968967.1:0-268 GCF_001578715.1 Lactococcus sp. DD01
AGGAACAATCAGATATAGTTTTCGAAAACACTTTCACATATTTTTTACTTGTAAAAGTGAATAAATAATTCACCGTTTTTCATATCTGAATAGGATAAGTGTATCAAAGATTTCAAAAAAAAAATCAAATCTAACGCACAAAAAACACCTTGCTGTTTGACATCCTCAAAGAGCTAATCTTTCGGGAATGTCAATTCAAACAAAGGTGTATCATCTTTGGATAACTTTATTATAGCAGAGTGATTTTATAACACAAAATACCACGAAC
>NZ_KQ968968.1:0-252 GCF_001578715.1 Lactococcus sp. DD01
GTTGTTGGCACATCCGTTACATTTACAGGAACTTCGACAACATCTGTGGTACCATCTGGATAAGTTACTGTAACTTGAACAGTACCCTTATCTCCAGCTGTGCTTGTATCTGGAATGGTACCTACATTGGTAATTGTACCCCCTGAGCCTGCTGGGATAGCAACCTTATCTTTCACATCATCCTCAGTGATTGGTGTGTCTTTTGGTACTTCGATACTGCCCACTCCTGGTTGATATTTATCTTTGTCTGGA
>NZ_KQ968969.1:0-239 GCF_001578715.1 Lactococcus sp. DD01
CCAGAAGACAGCTTTAAACCTAATTAGAGAAATGAACGCACAACACGCACTTCTTATCTCTAATTATATCAGATATTACAGCAAATTGATAGCTGTATCGACCTTTGAAAATTGAATAAGAGTGAACTTTTTGAAAAAACTTTTAATTTGTGGTGTCATAATCCTTGACATATATAATTTGTGGTGTTATAATTATGTACGTAAGGTTAATCAAGGGTTACGGCTTCGGCAAATACTGA
>NZ_KQ968970.1:0-239 GCF_001578715.1 Lactococcus sp. DD01
CAGAAAGACAGCTTTAAACCTAATTAGAGAAATGAACGTATGACACACACTTCTTATCTCTAATTATAACAGATATTACAGCAAATTGATAGCTGTATCGACCTTTGAAAATTGAATAAGAGTGAACTTTTTGAAAAAACTTTTAATTTGTGGTGTTATAATCCTTGACATATATAATTTGTGGTGTTATAATTATGTACGTAAGGTTAATCAAGGGTTACGGCTTCGGCAAATACTGC
>NZ_KQ968971.1:0-235 GCF_001578715.1 Lactococcus sp. DD01
CTACTTGAACTCACAGACGAAAAGCGTGACGAGTTGGCAGTAGCTTTATATCGCCTCTCTCGAAGTATCTTTATGCATGAAGAGGAGCTACATAAGATCATTGAATTCTTAGGTATTGATATCACGAATGCGCGGTATATGTGCAGATTACTTGATATTGACATGCAACAGTGGGTCTTTCAACAAAAAGACCGTAAAAAATAGTACAAAAAAAAGCCGTCCGAAAGTTTGGCGA
>NZ_KQ968972.1:0-232 GCF_001578715.1 Lactococcus sp. DD01
AAGTTCGGCTGAAGGGAACGGTCTTGAAAACCGTCAGGCGGATAAAACCGTGCGTGGGTTCGAATCCCACATCCTCCTTTCCAAAGTTTACAGACATAATACTATGTTTGTTTTTTTTATGGAGAATTACTCAAGAGGCTGAAGAGGACGGTTTGCTAAATCGTTAGATCAAGAAATTGGTGCATGGGTTCGAATCCCATATTCTCCTTTCTCTAAAAATTAAGTATAAAAA
>NZ_KQ968973.1:0-221 GCF_001578715.1 Lactococcus sp. DD01
ATTGACAAAATGGCTGTTTTGTTAAATAGTCTTATTATGTTTTAGGACACATTTTTATAATAAGGAATTTGCGACCATCAAAAATGAGGGTCGCCCTAAAAGGACTCCACTAATACCAAGTACTTGAGGGGTCTTAAAATTACTCTAATCTGCTCTAATTTACTCTAATCCGCTTTAAACCGCATAATAGCAATTTTTCGTGACGTTGGCAATAATGAACC
>NZ_KQ968974.1:0-217 GCF_001578715.1 Lactococcus sp. DD01
ACTTGTTGATTCTGAATCACTTGTTGATTCTGAATTACTCATTGAATCAGTTGTTGATTCTGATGCAGACTCTGAGTTACTTGTTGATTCTGAATCACTTGTTGATTCTGAATTACTCATTGAATCAGTTGTTGATTCTGATGCAGACTCTGAGTTACTTGTTGATTCTGAATCACTTGTTGATTCTGAATTACTCATTGAATCAGTTGTTGATTCT
>NZ_KQ968975.1:0-215 GCF_001578715.1 Lactococcus sp. DD01
GATTGATACTGAAAAAGAGATAATCAAGTTAAAGCACTGCGGATATGGTGGCTTTCCATGGTATCGAGTAATGATGGAATTAGAAAATCAAGGAATTGATATTCCAATGAAAAAAGCTAAGTCTATTTATTATAGATTCAGAAAAGATATTGATCCGTTTATTGGATATTGTGTTTAGGTAGGGTCATTTTGGGATAAAAAAGACTCGAAAAAGG